>NZ_JBANBF010000014.1:0-119567 GCF_037000545.1 Blautia sp. JLR.GB0024
TAATACAAAAGGGGGAAATGAAAAATGAACAAGGCACAGCGTGTAAAAGCAGTTATGAACCGGGAAGAGACAGATTATATACCGGCTGGTTTCTGGTTCCATTACAAACCGGATTTTACCGTGGAGGAAATGATCGGGGAACACTTAAAACTCTATCGGGAAACGGATATGGATGTGATAAAGATCATGCAGGATTATGCTTACCCGGTAACCGGTGAGATACACTGCGCCGATGACTGGTTTCACATCGGTATCAGGGGAACGGACAGTAAAGAACTGAAAAAAATGACAGAGGTTATCCGGGGCATCAGAGAGCAGGCAGGCGATGATGTGCTGCTTTTCCAGACAATGTTCGGGCCTTTCAAAGCGGCATCCATAGCCTTTGGGGATGATGTACTCATGAAGTACAGCAAGGAGGCACCGGAGGCAGTCAGAGCGGGCATTCAAAAACTGGCAGACGGGCTTGAAGCGTGGGCAGAAGCATATCTGGATGCGGGAGCTGACGGTATTTATTACTCCGCACAGTATGGTGAGGAAGGGAGATTTACGAAAGAAGAGTGGGAACAACTGGTACGGCCCTTTGATTTACAGATTTTACAAGCAGCGGATAGAAAAAAGGATAAGTATAATATTCTGCATATCTGCGGGGAGCCGGAATATGCGTTCAAAACACATGTGGACTGGTTTTATGACTATCCGGCAGACCTGGTAAACTGGTCCGTAAAAGACAATGGATACAGCCTTAAAAAGGGCAGGGAGAACTTCTCATGTGCTATTCTCGGCGGCCTGAACAACAAGGGAAATATTCTCAAAGGACCGAAAGAAGAGATACGAAAAGAAGTACAGACAGTGCTTGAAGACTTCGGAACAAAGGGCATTATGATAGGTGCGGACTGTACCATACAGGGGGAAGGCATCCGTCTTGACTATATCAGGGAAGCCGTGGAAGCAGCACATACATACAGAAAAGGAGATGAGTGATTATGAAGAAGAAATTAGCGGTTTTATTGTGTACAGCAATGGCTGTTTCCAGCCTGGCAGGCTGCAGCAGCGGCGCGAAAGATCCAGGTAAGGACCAGGAGAAAACCAAAAAGGAAGACACTCAGGACAAGACTGAAGGAAAAGAGGATGGCAAAGATGTGCTGACACTTGAATTTTTCCAGCAGAAGTCAGAGGAAGCAGCCCAGGTAGGGTACCAGAATATCATAGACAAATTCAATGAACAGAACCCGGATATCAAGATTGAGATGAACACAGTACCCGATGCACCTACAGTATTAACCTCCCGTGTTGCATCCGGTGATATCCCTGTGATTTTCACAGACTTCCCTACACAGCTTCAGTTCCATCAGAAGGTGGCTAACGGATATGTACAGGATTTATCAGAACAGGAATTTTTGAAAAATGTGGAGCAGTCAGCCCTGGATATGACGAAGCAGGAGGATGGAAAATACTATGCGCTTCCCTTCAGCCGAAACTATATGGGGGTTTGGTACAATATGACGATCTTTAAGGAAAACAACCTGGAAATTCCGAAAACATGGGAAGAGTTCGTCAGTGTATGCAACACATTAAAGGAAAAGGGAGTAACACCGCTGGGACTTCACGGAAAAGACCCGGGACGTGTAGGCCATACCTTCCAGTGCTGCACCGTTGCCTTTGATCCGGAGGGTGTGGAGACCATTGAGAAGACAGTTGCCGGGGAAGGTAAGATTGAAGGTGACGAGGGCTTTCAGAAGGTTGCGGAAAAGATGCTTACCCTGCTGGATTACAGCAATGAGGATGCCCTTGCCCTTTCGGATATGCAGTGCTATGAGAACTTTGCCAATGGACAGTATGCTATGTGCATCACAGGCTCTTATGCCCGCGGTACCATTATGATTGCCAATCCTGATTTGAAGCTGGGCGTCTTCCCTCTTCCAAATGACACGAGAGAGACTACAAATACTTTATCCGGTATTGACGCAGCAGTCTGTATTTCAGCCAAGGCATCCGAGGAGGAAAAGGCAGGTGCCTACAGATTTCTGGAGTTTTTGGCACAGCCGGAAAATGCACAGCTTTTCTGCGACGCTGAGGGTGCGCCTTCCTGTATCACAGGTGTGGTCCATAAGGATGAGGGAGTACAGCCAATGCTGGAACTGATTTCCGACGGACAGGTACATGACTGGATGGCATCCACCATTGACAATAATGTGGTGACAGACCTTTACAATGTGACCCAGGGCTTCTGGAGTGAGAAAAATGTGGACAATTATCTGAAGCAAATGGATGAATCCATTGCGATCACATCTGCGGAATAAGTAAGGCGGAATATGCAGAGGAAACGGCAGTGCCGGCATCGGCCTGCCGTTTTATTACTAAAATCATGAAAAACAGAAGGGGGTTGACAAAATGGATACAAAATGGAAGAAAAAGGGCTCCGGAAAATGGATATATTTTGGGTTTACACTGATTCCGGTGGCTCTTTACAGTTTCTTCTATGTATACTCCGTGATAAATGGCGTCCGCTACAGTTTTACAGACTGGGATGGGATGTCCACTACGTTTCATATTGTAGGGTTTAAGAATTATATATCCCTGTTTAAAAATCCGAATTTCTGGGGTTCCTTAAAAACTACGGTCTGCTACAGTATTCTTTTGGTGGCGGGAGTGGTAACGCTTTCTCTGGCGCTTTCTTTATCACTTAATTCACTGAAAAAATTTAGAACATTTACAAAATCTGTATTTTTTGTCCCTGCCATGATCGGGGGAATCACGATCGCCCTTATCTGGGACCAGCTTTTTTACAGAGTGGTTCCGCTGGTAGGGCAGGCACTTGGAATCGGATGGCTTTCACAGAGCCTTCTCATGACGGGAAAAACAGCTCTCCCCGCAGTGGTTTTTGTACATATCTGGCAGGCTGTGGCACTTCCGACGGTGATCTTTGTGGCGGGTCTGCAGCAGATTCCTGACGAGCAGTATGAGTCTGCAAAAATGGATGGGGCCACACCCTTTCAGCGGTTCCGGTTCGTGACATTTCCGTATCTGGTGCCTACACTGACTGTCAATCTGGTTTTGATGATCAAACAGGGATTTACCTCCTTTGACTTCCCATTTGCGTTGACAGGAGGAGGTCCGGTGCGGTCTACAGAGGTAATTGGCATCCTTATTTACAATGATGCCTTTAAGAACATGCGGTTTTCCATGGCAAACGCAGAGGCCTGTGTGCTCTTTTTGGTTGTGGCTGTCTTTTCCCTGACACAGTTAAAGCTTACCAGTAAAGGAGGCGTCCACGAATGAAATTAGAAAAAGAAGGTATGGGATGGATTATCCTGCGAAATCTATTGATCCTTATGGGGCTGTTCCTCATTTTGTTTCCTCTGTATCTGGTTGTCATCAACTCTTTTAAGACACTGGAGGAGGCAGGAAAAGATTTCTTTGCCCTGCCGTCAGGACTGAATCTGCACAATTTTAAGGAGCTGTTCCAAAATAATAATTACTGGGTATTCGCGAAGAATTCGCTGATCATTTCTGCGGTATCCGTGGGGCTTATCCTGGTTTTGGTACCCTCTGTATCCTATGCTATTGCCAGGAATTTTAACGGGAAATACTACAAAGGCGTGTACTATTATCTGCTTATGGGACTCTTCATTCCTTCTCAGGTCATCATGCTTCCGGTCACAAAACTCATGACAAATCTGAACATGCTGAACCGTCAGGGGCTGATCTTACTCTACGCCGCCTACAGTCTGACACAGGGAGTATTCCTGTTTGTGAACTACATCAGAGGGCTGCCTTTTGAGATTGAAGAGTCTGCTTATATGGATGGATGTAACGTTTTCCAGACTTATATCAGGATTGTAATTCCCCTGGTGAAACCTATGCTTGCCACACTTTTGATTATGGATCTTCTGTGGATTTGGAATGACTTTATGCTTCCGCTGCTTATCTTAAACCGTTCCAAGGATATCTGGACTCTTCCCTTATTCCAGTATAATTTTAAGACGGAATATTCTTTTAATTATACCATGGCATTTACGGCATACCTTATGTCTATGCTCCCTATGCTGATCGTCTACTGTATGGGACAAAAACACATTATAAAAGGTTTGACAGCCGGTTCTGTAAAAGGGTAAACTTTTTTTAACGGCAGCAGCCGGAGGAATGTTTTTAGCCGCCGGAAAGAGGGGATACGCAGATGATGAAAATACTGATTGCAGAGGACGAGATTTATGCCAGAAAATCCATGAAAAAACAGATATTGGAGTTGGATTTCGGACGGGAATTTCAGATCCTGGAGGCTCAGAACGGGGAACAGGGGCTGGCGCTTTTCAGGCAGGAAGAGCCTGATCTGGTATTTACAGATATCCGTATGCCCAGAATGGACGGCCTGGAACTGCTCAGGGAGATAAAGAGAGAGGACCCGGAGGCGAAGGTGATCATGGTCAGCGCTTATGCTGATTTTGAGTACGCCAAATCAGCCATAAAGTTCGGAGCCGAGGGGTATCTTCTGAAGCCAATAGAGGATGCGGAGCTGGAAGAATTTCTGATGAAATTCAGACAGCAGAGCACAAGAAAAAAAGAACAGGCCATGTTCTTGGGAAAGGATATGGTGACCAGATTTATAGCCCAGAGTGTGCAGGAAGAGGAAACCGGAAAAGATTTGCTGGCAGAGCGGATGTTCGGTAAAGTCTTCTGGAGATATCAGGTTCTGGTACTCTGGTTTTCAGGGAGAAGGTATCCTGAGCGGGAGGAATTTATGCTCTGGCTCCACAATATATACGGGCAGGAGGTCTGGACTGCCTTTCGTCTGATAGAGCTCGAGAAGGGCATATGGATGATCGTTATGGGGGCAGACGGACAGAGCCGCTTTAGGCAGAAGCGTATTATACAGAAACTTCTGGAAGAGAAGTATGACTGTTACCTGGGAATCAGCGCAGAAAATCAGGCGCCGGGGGAATTGAAAAATGCCCTTGCACAGGCGACTGCAGCGTTGGAAAACAGGATTTACAGTGATGAACATCTGTTGGAGTACAGTGTGATCACTGATATAAAGGCAGTAAAATATGAAATGACAGAGGAACAGAAGAATTTCCTGCAGATTTCTCTGGAGAGAAAGAGCAGGGACAGGATACAATCCGCGTTAGATGAGATTTTCCGTGATATGGAGGAAAGAGGGAGGATTCATGTGGACAGTCTGGAAATCTTCCTGGCTCAGGCTGCTGTGCTGATTCATCAGGCGGCAGGCAGACCCATACCAAGGCTGCGTCTCATGGATTTTTCCAGTATGGGAGATATGAAGCAGAGACTCCTGGAGACCGCGGAGGAATACTGTGCCTGTAATGGGGAGGGCCAGTCTTCCAAGGGGGAAGATATCATCCTTGGAATGAAAGCGTATGCGCAGAAGAATTATTATATGGATATCTCGGTCAAAATGCTGGCGGAAAAGGTGTTTTTTATGAATGCAGCTTATTTGAGCCATCTCTTCGCAGAGAAGACAGGCATCAGTTATTCTGCATATATCCGCCGGATTAGAGTGGAAAAAGCAAGAGAATTTCTGGAGAAGGATACTTACTCTATCACAGATATCGGATCTATGGTCGGGTATAATGATACTTCCCGGTTTATACAGATATTTAAGCAGGAGACAGGGATGACACCAAAGAAGTACAGGGGTCAGAACCCGGACAGAAATTGATGGAGGACAGAAAATGGAGGAGAGCAGAAGGGTGTTTTACCAGAGTCTGCTGCACCGGGAGATAGCGCCGGCACTGGGATGTACCGAACCTGCAGCGGCTGCGTTGACTGCGGCCTGTGCCGCAGCATGCCTGGGAGAGACACCGGAGGAAATCTCGGTAAAGACAAGTCAGTATATACTCAAGAATGCCATGAATGTGGGAATTCCGGGTATAGGTATGACGGGACTTGATATTGCTGTGGCATTGGGGGCATTGTCGGCCTGCCCCGAAAAAGAACTTATGATCTTAAGCGGTATCGGCCCGGAGGAAAAAAGGCAGGCAAAAGCCTTGGCAGAACAGGGAAAAGTCAGGATAGAACTGGCTTCTACAGAGGAGAAAGTTTACATAGAAGTAACCGTTCGGGCGGGCAGCCATATGGCAAAGGCTATTACAGCAGAGACACATAAGAACATAGTTTATGTGGAAAAAGACGGCAGGGTCTGTTATCAGAAAGAGAGAAAATTAGGAAAGGCAGAAGAAACAGCAGAGGAGCCATATACGGTTACTCTGGAAGAAATTCTGGATTTTTCTGAACATGCAGTTTTTAAAAAGCTGGAATTTTTAAGAGAAGTCATGCAGATCAACCGGGAGATAGCCCTGGAAGGCATCAGCCATAAGTATGGACTTCAGGTGGGAAAAAATCTCATGGACGGCACAGAAAACGGACTTGTGGGACAGGACGCTGCCAATTATGCAGCAGCTATGACAGCGGCTGCCGCGGATGCCAGAATGGCCGGTTGTGAAAAACCTGTGATGAGCGCAGCCGGCAGCGGCAACCAGGGGCTTACGGCTACGATTCCAATTGCTGCGATTGGCGAGAAGCTGGGAATAGAGGAGGAGAAAATCCTGCGCGCGCTGGCCCTGAGTATCCTGCTCACAGTACATACCAAGCATTATCTGGGAAGGCTCTCCGTGCTGTGCGGATGTTCCATTTCCTCAGCCATGGGTGTGGCCTGCGGCATTGTCTTTATGCTGGGCGGGACTTATGCACAGATGACCTGGGCAATCAACAGTATGGTGGCAGATATTTCCGGTGTTGTCTGTGACGGGGCAAAGCCAGGCTGTGCACTTAAAATAGCTACGGCAGTCCAGTCCGCTGTGCGGGCGGCCAACATGGCACTGAATGGGAGCGGAGCGGACAGCCATGACGGAATCGTCCATGTCAATGCAGAAAAGACGTTGGAAAATCTGGGGATTCTGGGCAATTCAGGCATGAAGGATGCGAACCGGATCATACTTGATCTGATGCTGGAAAAGCAGAAGACATAAGGAGGATACTGTGAGAAATATGGCAACAGACAGGGAGCTGGAAGCGTGGCTTTCAGAAAAAGAAAATGCCATGGTGGAGGATATTGCCGCCCTGGTGGAAATACCCAGCATCTCCGGGGAGTCAGAGGGCAGCGCACCTTACGGAAGAGCCTGTCGGGAGGTACTTTTAAAGATATTGGAAATAGGAAGCAGATGGGGCTTTTCCTGCCGCTCTTTTGAAGATAAATGTGCGGTGATCCAATATGGAACAGGTACAAAAACGATCGGGATCTGGGGCCATCTGGACGTGGTCCCGGAGGGGACGGGATGGCTGTATCCGCCCTTTTCCTGCAGCAGGGAAGGGGATATTCTCATAGGCAGAGGTGTGCAGGATAATAAGGGACCGGTGGTGGCCTGTATGTACGCAATGGGGTATCTGAAGGAAAAGGGAATGGTTCCCAGAGTGACATTTCTGCAGATATTGGGATGCAGGGAGGAGGTAGATATGGAGGATGTTGTTTCATATTTAAATGAGAATCCAGCCCCGGACATGTCCTTTGTGACAGACTGTGCCTTTCCTGTGTGTTATGGGGAAAAGGGAATCTGCAGGGTGGAATTTGCCTCAGAAAAACTGGAAGGAAACATGATTCTCTCAGGCGGAAACGCCGTAAACAGCATCCCGGCATATGCAAAGGCTGAGCTTCGGCTTTTAGGAGGAAGAAAAAAAGAAATTTGGGCTGAGGGGATTTCCGGTCACGCAGCATTTCCTCAGGGGGCCCAAAATGCCCTGGGGATTCTGGCAGAGAAGATATACAGTGAGGATAAGAACTTATCTGTACTCTCAGAAAAGGAAAGAGCAGTTCTGGAATTTCTGGATAAAGCCTGTGCGGACGGTTTTGGAAGAGAACTTAACATAGACTGTGCAGATGAATTTTCCGGTGCGCTTACCGCATCCGGTACGGTTGTAAGAATGGAGGAAGAAAGGGCAGTCCTTGATATGGACATTCGCTATCCCATCACTGCAAAAGCAGAGAAGATTCTTGAACAATTGGGAAGAACTGCAGGAGAATACGGGTTTTCCATCCGCAGTTTTAAGGATGATCCGCCTTCTTATGTGGACAAGAATACGCCGTTTGTCACCTGTCTGACCAATGCCTACGAGGAAATCGTAAAGGATGGAAAAAAGCCGTACGTCATGGGCGGGGGGACATATGCCAGAAAGATTCCGAATGCAGTGGGATTTGGCCCGGGGCTTCAGTCTGACTGGGAAAAAGCAGGACTGCCAAAAGGCCATGGAAGCTGTCACAGTGCGGATGAGGCCCAGTCACTCAGCAGTCTGAAAACGGCAGTGCGGATTTATGTGAAAGCTTTACAAAATTTAAATGAACTGTAAAGGAAAGAACACGCAGACAGAATAGTTACAAGAAAACAAAAATATCCGGTGAGGATAAAAGCAGAGAAAGGGGAAGAAAAATGAAAAAAATAGAGATTGGAAAAGGAAAAATAAGCGCGTCGGAAATAGGGCTGGGCTGTATGAGAATCACCGGCCTGCCTTCTGTAAAGGAAGTCAGAGGCCTTATTGATACCGCTGTGGACTGCGGAATCAATTTTTTTGATCATGCAGACATATATGCAGGGGGAGAGGCCGAACGAATTTTTGGTCAGGCTGTAGACGCGGGGCTGAGAGAGAAGATTTTCATTCAGACCAAATGTGCTATCCGCCCAGGTATCTGTTATGATTTTTCCAAAAAACATATTTTGGAATCCGTTGACAAAAGCCTTGCCCGCCTTAACACGGATTATATTGATATCCTGCTGCTGCACCGCCCCGATACGCTCATGGAGCCGGAAGAGGTGGCAGAGGCATTTGACATTTTGGAAAGAGCGGGAAAAGTGCGCTATTTTGGGGTCAGCAACCAGAATGCCATGCAGATTGAACTTCTGAATCATTACTGCGGCAAAAAGATTTTAATAGATCAGCTCCAGTTCAGCATTGCCCATTGTGACATTATTGATTCCGGGATCAATGTTAATGTGCACAATGATGCCGGTGCCAACAGGGACGGCAGTGTGCTGGAATACTGCCGTCTGAAGGATATCACCATTCAGGCGTGGTCACCCTTCCAGTACGGAATGTTTGAGGGGGTCTTTTTAAACAGTGATAAATATCCGGAACTGAACCGTCTGATCGGCGAACTTGCCGAGAAGTATCAGGTGACCGGCAATGCCATTGCAGTTGCCTGGATCCTTCGTCATCCCGCCGGGATACAGACCATTGTGGGCAGTACCAGCAGGGAGCGTATACAGGGAATCTGCCGGGCATCCGATGTGCGTCTCACCAGAGAAGAGTGGTATGCTTTGTATATGGCTGCCGGAAAACAGCTTCCGTAAGCACAGACAGTCCGAAATGACGAATTTCGGACCGCTTTTCCCATAAAAACATGGGAAACCCCCAATTTTCATGATTTTTACCATTCTTACTTGACTAATATTCCCAAAATGATTAAAATAGGTTGTGTGCGGGCTTTGCCCGCCGGCGTGATACGGCAGAGGGGGATACGCTTCTCTGTACAAGTCATACAACTACTTTTAGGAGGAATGTTCAAAATGGCAAAATGGGTTTACTTATTTAGTGAAGGAAACGCCAACATGAGAAACCTGCTCGGTGGTAAAGGTGCCAACCTGGCAGAAATGACCAACTTAGGTATGCCGATTCCGCAGGGCTTCACTGTAACAACTGAAGCTTGTACAAACTATTACGACAATGGCAAAAAAATCTCTGAAGAAATCCAGGGTCAGATTTTTGAGGCTCTGACAGAACTGGAAAAAATTCAGGGAAAGAAATTTGGAGATAATGAAGATCCGTTACTGGTATCTGTACGTTCTGGTGCGAGAGCATCTATGCCTGGTATGATGGATACCATCCTGAACCTGGGTCTGAACGACATCGCAGTGGAAGGTTTTGCTAAAAAAACCGGAAACCCGAGATTCGCATATGATTCCTACAGACGTTTTATCCAGATGTACTCTGACGTAGTTATGGAAGTGCCGAAATCTTTCTTTGAAAAAATCATTGATGAAGTAAAAGAAGCAAAAGGCGTTCAGTACGATACAGAGTTAACTGTAGATGATTTAAAAGAGCTGGTGCAGAGATTCAAAGCTATCTACTCTGAGGAGATGAATGGTGAAGAATTCCCGCAGGATCCGAAGGAGCAGTTACTGGGAGCAGTAAAAGCTGTATTCCGTTCCTGGGACAACCCGCGTGCTATTGTATACCGCCGTATGAACGACATCCCGGGAGACTGGGGAACAGCCGTTAACGTACAGGCAATGGTATTCGGTAACATGGGCGAGACATCCGGTACAGGTGTTGCGTTTACACGTAACCCATCCACAGGTGAAAAAGGTATCTATGGTGAGTACCTGATCAACGCTCAGGGTGAAGACGTTGTTGCCGGTGTTCGTACACCGCAGCCAATCAGCAAACTGGCAGAAGACCTGCCGAAATGCTACAAACAGTTCATGGAACTGGCTATGAAACTGGAAAACCATTACCGCGATATGCAGGATATGGAATTCACAATTCAGGAAGGAAAACTGTACTTCCTGCAGACACGTAACGGTAAGAGAACTGCTCCGGCAGCTATCCAGATCGCCTGCGACCTGGTAGACGAAGGCATGATCACACCGGAAGAGGCAGTTTGCCGTATTGAAGCAAAATCCCTGGATCAGTTACTGCATCCTACCTTTAATGCAGATGCATTAAAAGCAGGCGAAGTGATCGGTTCCGCTCTGCCGGCATCTCCTGGTGCTGCAGCAGGTAAAGTTTACTTCACAGCTGACGAAGCAAAAGCTGCTCACGAAGCTGGCGAAAGAGTTATCCTGGTTCGTCTGGAGACATCTCCGGAAGATATCGAGGGTATGCACGCTGCTCAGGGTATCCTGACTGTACGTGGTGGTATGACTTCTCACGCAGCCGTAGTTGCACGTGGTATGGGAACATGCTGTGTATCCGGTTGTGGAGAGATCAAGATCAACGAAGAAGAGAAATGGTTTACATTAGGCGGATATACATTCAAAGAAGGAGATTACATCTCCCTGGATGGAACATCCGGTAAAATCTATAAAGGTGATATCCAGACAGAGGAAGCTTCTGTAGGCGGAAACTTCGGCCGCATCATGAGATGGGCTGACCAGTTCCGTAAACTGCAGGTTCGTACCAATGCAGATACACCGGTTGATACAGAAAATGCTGTAAAACTGGGTGCAGAAGGTATCGGACTTTGCCGTACAGAGCATATGTTCTTTGAGCCGGATCGTATTCCGAAGATTCGTAAGATGATCCTGTCTGACAATGTAGAAGCAAGAGAAGCAGCCCTGAATGAGCTGATTCCTTTCCAGAAAGCAGACTTCAAGGCTATGTATAAAGCTCTGAGAGGACGCCCGATGACTGTTCGTTACTTAGATCCGCCGCTTCATGAGTTCGTTCCGACAGATCCGGAAGACATCAAAGCACTGGCTGACGATATGGGTCTGACAGCAGAAGAAGTACAGGCTAAGTGTGATGAACTGCACGAGTTCAACCCAATGATGGGTCATCGTGGATGCCGTCTGGCTGTTACCTATCCGGAAATTGCCAAGATGCAGACAAGAGCCGTGATCGAAGCTGCTATCGAAGTAAAAGAAGAGATGGGATATGATATCGTTCCGGAGATCATGATTCCGTTAGTAGGCGAGAAGAAAGAGCTGAAATTCGTGAAAGATGTTGTTGTTGCAACAGCAGAGGAAGTTATGAAAGAGAAAGGCGAATACATCAACTACCATGTAGGAACTATGATCGAGATTCCTCGTGCAGCTCTGACAGCAGATGAGATCGCTGAGGAAGCAGAATTCTTCTCCTTCGGTACCAACGACTTAACTCAGATGACATTCGGTTTCTCCCGTGATGACGCTGGTAAGTTCTTAGGTTCCTACTACAGCAACAAGATTTACGAATCTGACCCATTTGCAAAACTGGATCAGACAGGTGTAGGCCAGTTAGTACAGATGGCTGCAGAAAAAGGACGTAAGACAAACCCGACTCTGAAAATGGGTATCTGCGGCGAGCACGGCGGAGATCCGTCTTCCGTAGAGTTCTGCCACAAAGTGGGTCTGAACTACGTTTCCTGCTCACCGTTCCGTGTGCCGATCGCAAGACTTGCAGCAGCACAGGCAGCGCTGAATAATAAATAATCTATTTTGCCAATAGAATAAATGTACGCGAAAGCGTATTGTGTCCAAGCAGAGGCTCCCCCGTATGAAAATGCGGGGGAGTTATTTCATGTCAGTAAGAGAACAGGAATCACGAAAGGCAGGACTATAAAATGCTGCAGCCATACTTTTTAGAGCATATGGTAAATCTGATCCATACTCCGTTTCATTTATTTAGTACAGATAAAGAAATTATACAGAAATTCGGTGCCAGGGACATAGAAACTTTGATTTTCGAGAAAAATCCGGAATTTGTGGAGAAAGTATTTTCCCAAAAAAGTGAACAGCATCCGGTTATTTTCACGGAGAGCAGCCTGGTCTATGCAATATTTGCCCAAGGGCTGTCAAAGGGAGCGGTAATCATAGCCGGTCCGGTAACGATCGGTCCTCTGAGCCAGGAAATTCTCATTCAAATCCGCAGATACTATAACCTGGGAAGGAAGAGCGGTTACATACCTCCTGTCTGTCCTCTGGACAAGTTCGTTTCCGGAGTTCTGCTTCTGCACTGGCATCTCACCGGTGAAGAGCTGTCGGCGGCCCGGCTGTGGAAAAGAAACCAGCAAAATTATACAGCCACCATGAATTTACAGAACCGCATCTCCCGGGATATTTTTGAACGGCAGGAAAGCGCGGGTCTGCATAACCCTTATGAGCAGGAACTGCGGGAACTGGACAGCATTGAAAAGGGCGATATCCAGGCTCTGACAAAGAGTATATCAGAGACTTATGAGGGAGAGATCGGAGTCCTTGCAAAAGATCCGCTTCGTTCCCATAAAAATGTGGCGGTTGGCAATATCACGCTGGCATCAAGAGCCGCCATCCGGGGAGGGATCAGCGTGGAGAAATCCTTTTCCCTGGCAGACAGCCTCATTCAGCAGGTGGAGGAGATTGATAATGTTCCTGAGGTGGAGGCATTTAAGCGCGAGGCGCAGTTTGTCTATGCCAGGCTTGTGGATGAAGAGAACATACAGGGAGGAGAGAAGCAGAAGACAAAGACAAATCCTCTGATCGGACAGGTAAAGGATTACATATTCAGTCATCTGCATGATCCCATTCAGGTAGCTGACATTGCGGAACATATGGATATCAATGCAGACTATCTGTCCCATCTTTTCAGCTCTCAGGAAAAGATCACCATTACTAATTACATCCGCAGAGAGAAAGTGCGGAGGGGAGAAAATCTTTTAAAGTATTCGGATTACCGGATTCAGGAAATTGCCTTTTATCTTGGATTCTGCTCCCAAAGCCATTTCGCCAGGGCATTTCAGCAGGTGGTGGGTATGAATCCCAATGAGTACAGAAGGAAATTCGGAAATAGGAAAAAATGGAAAATGAAATAAGAAATGTGACTTTTGGCTAAGATATGTGATATATTTTAGCCGTTTTTTTATTTATAATTAGAAATGGTAGGCAGCATGACCGGCAGGACATGCAGCCCGGGAAATATCTGGGTGTACCAAAAAGGAAAAAAGGAGGAAAGAGAATGAGAAGTTTTAAAAGAGGGATTGCTGCAGCCACTACCGCAGCACTTTGCCTGACATCCATACCGTTAGGCGGACTTCAACTGGTCTCTGCAGCGGACGCGGACAGAGTGATCAAGCTTCAGCCGGGCCTGGCATCTACCTTTCATGACACCAATGAGGATGGACTTGGTGAATTTGAGGGATGGGGTACATCACTTTGCTGGTGGGCAAACCGCCTTGGCTACAGTGATAAGATGACAGAGGAAGCGGCAAGGGTTTTCTTCAGTGATGAGGGCCTGGATATGAACATTGGCCGTTACAATGTGGGCGGTGGTGATCTGGTAGGAGAGCCGACAAAAGTGCCGGTAAACGAAAAAGCAGAATTTTACGACCTGGAGACAGAAGGATGCAAACCAGAGTACAAAGGCAAAAAAATGTCTGTCGGAACAAATACAGCAATGAAAAGCCTGAAATACACAGTATCTGACGCGGACTTCGGTATTACAAAAGGCAGTGAGGTTGGGAGCTTTCAGTCGATTGGCTGGATAAACAAACTGGATGACGAGCCAGGCGATGGTGACAATCTGCGTTATACCGTTAAAGCCGAGGAAACAGGAAATTATACGGTTAAACTGCTCCTTACTCTTACCGGAAGCAATAAGCGTGATGTAGCAATACGTGTTAATGATGAAAAGGATTATCTTGTCGATGCAGACACCATTAACAGCCATATCATTGCTTCAGGCAATAATAATATGCTGTTTCTTGTAACAATCTCCGATGTTGCGCTGAATGCAGGAGACAATACGATTAATATCGCCGGTAAAAGTGACTGGACACTTGATTTTGTAAAAATGGCAGTCATCAAATCCGGTGAGGAGGGCAAACTGCCGGAAGGGGAAGAATTCCTTCACAGTGAGCATATCACCCGTTCTGATTCCGCAATTCCGGGATATGCAACGGATGTGACAAAGATAAATGAAAGTGAACATGAGCTTGCATGGTATGAAGAGAATTACGACAGAGCCGACGCAAGCTGCGGCTATGCCTGGAATTATAACTGGAAAGCAGATGAAAATCAGATCAATATTTTGAAAGCAGCTGCTGAGGCCAGCGGTGAAGACTTCATAGCCGAGGCATTTTCCAATTCCCCGCCGTATTTTATGACAAACAGCGGATGCAGTTCAGGGGCAGTAGATTCCAATAAGGATAATCTAAGGACTGACTCTTATCGTGCATTTGCAGTCTATATGGCTGATGTGATTGAGCACTGGAACAAGGAGGGTGTTATCACCTTCCAGAGCACAACACCTATGAATGAGCCGTATACAAGTTACTGGGGAGCTTACAGCAATAAGCAGGAAGGCTGCCATTTTGACCAGGGAGAATCCCAGTCAAAGATTATTGAGATGCTGAATGAAGAGCTGGAGAAGCGGGAAATCAATATCATAATCTGCGGCACAGATGAGACAAGTATTGATACGGCCATTACCTCCTACAATGCTCTTTCTGATGAAGCAAAAGGAATCATCCAGAGAATCGACACACATACATACGGCGGTTCCAGACGTGCTGAGCTGAAAGAACTGGCAGAGAAGGAAAACAAGAATCTGTGGATGTCAGAGGTTGACGGTGCCTATACTGCAGGAACAGATGCAGGAGAGATGAGCGCAGCCCTTGGTCTGGCAAAACAAATGATGACAGATGTAAACGGACTGAAAGCAAATGCATGGATTTTATGGAATGCCATTGATATGCATGTGGATAAAGAGATAAAAACAAGCAGCGATGCGGATTATGCCAGTCTGGAAGAGCTCTATAACCGTGTTAACATGAACAGCGGATACTGGGGAATCGCCATCGGCGATCATGACAATCAGGAAATACTGCTTACAAAGAAATATTATGCATATGGCCAGTTATCCAGATATATTCGTCCCGGATATACAATTATCGGTTCCAGCGATGACACACTGGCAGCATATGATCCGGAAAGCGGAAAAGTTGTCGTTGTGGCAGTGAACACAGCAGGAGAGGACAAAACATGGAAATTTGATTTGTCCAGCTTCAGTACCATGGGCGACAATGTGACTGCTATACGTACAAGCGGAACATTAAAAGACGGTGAAAACTGGGCTGATGTGTCTTCAGAAGATACCATTGCGGCAGACACTGCAAAGAAGAGTATTACTGCAGTACTGAAGGCAAATTCCATTACAACTTATATTGTGGACGGTGTGACTTATGACAGCAGTACAGAAGAAATCGTCAGGATTGATGATGTAAATGTATATACTGTGGAAGGTGTTGCAGCAGAACTGCCGGATACGGTAGAAGTGGTTACAAACAAAAACAATACGCTGGAGAAAAAAGTTACATGGAATCTGGAAGGCGTTGACCTGACAAAAGATACAAAAGTTACAGGTACCGTGGAAGGCACCACAATGACAGCAACCGCTAACGTACAGGTTGTGGCACCAAACATGATTTATTTCATTGACTGTAACAGCCCGGAATCTCCAAAATACGCAGCTATGGACCAGTATGCAGATCTTTTAAATGAAACAGCAGATCAGGCGTATACAGAAGGTTCATGGGGATACCTGGATGAATATGGTAAGTATAACGGAACGGTGACGGATGAATATGATACAGGTTGGTATGCGAATAAAGATCAGGTAATTAAGTATACCATTCCGCTGGAAGCGGGTAATTACAAAGTTAATTTTGGCTTTAAGGAGTGGTGGAATCAACAGCGAGAAATGGTTATTACTGCAGAACAGGACGGAAAAACTGTAGAGATTGGAAAAACCAACACTTGGAATGGAAACAACCCGTGGAACACATACTCACAAGATATTACGATTGAAAATGCCGGGGATGTAACATTCTGTGTGGCAAAGCAGAAAAATAACGATCCTGTACTTTCCTTCATCCAGATTCAAAAGGTTCTGGATTTAAGTGAACTGCAGGATGCCATAGCAGCAGCGGGTGAAGTGGACAGAGCCCAGTACCCGGCAGCAAAGCTGGCAGTTCTGGATGCAGCAGTAGCAGCAGGCAGAGAGCTGATGCTGAAATCTGCAACAACACAGGACCAGATCCAAGAAGGCGCAGCGGCGATTCAGGATGCCATTACAGGATTAGGAGAAGGCTATACGGAAGAACAGATAGCAGCTAATGATTATGTTCTCTATCTTGTAAACTGCGGAACTTCTGATGCCTCTGTCGTTCCGGATGGTTACAGACGTGGTTTATATCAGTCAAATGTTGACCAGGAATACAGTGCAGATGCGGAAACAGGCTTAAGCTGGGGATATGAGCCGAATGATGAAAATTCAAAGATCGTTAAAGGCGGCAGCGGTGCAGCGGATATCACAAGCAGTTATATCTATATGGCCGACACAGGCGTAACGTTTATCAAAGATGTCAGTGGATTCAAATATAAATTTGAAGTTCCTCAGAGATCCAATAATGATTATGTTGTAACAGCCGGTTTCAAAAATCCGTGGGATACCAGAAATGTGGATATTAAGCTGGAAGGAGAAACTGTTGAGAGCGATCTGAAACTCACAAAAGGCCAGTTAGTTGAGAAATCCTATAAAGTTGAGGTTCATGACGGAGAACTGAATGTGATGGTTCACAGCCCAAAACGTACGAACCAGTACGGAGACCCGGTTCTCAGTTATCTTATGGTAGAGGCAGTTGCAGCTTATACGGTGGAGGGCCTTGAGGCTAAGATCAATTCCTATGAGGCATCAATGGATGGACACAGCTATTCTGACGCGACAAAAAAAGACTTTGATCTTGCTGTGACAGAGGCAAGAAAATTGATCGAAGAGCAGTCAACAGACCAGAAAGCCATTAAAAATGCGCTGAATGCACTGGAAGAAGCATATAATGCGCTGAAAGAAGTATTCACCTACAGCTCTATCACAGGAACGAACGGAGCACAGCTTTTTGACAACAACGGTAATAAAATACAGGCACACGGCGGACAGATTCAGCAGTTCACCATCGATGGAGAAACCAAATATTACTGGTACGGCGAAGATAAGACAAATGGATACCGTCCGGTAGTAGGTGTTCATCTGTATACCTCTACAGATTTGTATAACTGGACAGATGAAGGTGCCGTTCTTAAGAGCATTCCGGTATCCGAAGAGGATTACGGCAAAGACCAGGAAGAGGGCTATGAGGCCGATCTTTCTATCTTTGAGACAGACGAATATTTCAGCAGCCTGTACGGAGATTATAAAGACCAGGCACCAGATGATACAGAGAATTACAGCAGCAAACTGGAAGAGGTTTACTGGAATCTGGCTGAGGACAGAACCGTTATTGAGCGTCCGAAAGTTCTGTACAATGACGCAACAGGAAAATATGTCATGTGGTTCCATGCAGACGGACGTACACCGACCAACACAGCAGACTACGGCAAAGCAAGAGCTGGTGTTGCCATCAGCGACAGCCCGACAGGTCCATTTAAGCTTTTAGGTACATACAAACTGCATGACAGCGCGGATGCAAACCACAGTTGGGATAATGTGGGCGGAGCCGTGCGTGATATGAATCTGTTCAAGGACGATGACGGACAGGCGTACGTAATCTATTCTTCTGATGGAAACCTGACAACTTATATCGCAAAATTAAACGCAGATTACACAGGACTGATCACAGACCCTGCGGATGCAGTGGAAGGAACAGGCAAAGAGGGAGAGGAACTGACAGCATCGGATTATACAAGAAACTTTATCGATGCTTCCAGAGAAGCTCCGGCTATGTTTAAGTACAAAGACAAATATTATATCATCAACTCCGGCTGTACAGGATGGAGTCCGAATAAAGCACAGTATGCAGTAGCGGATCATCCTCTTGGACCGTGGACCGTTATGGGAGATCCCTGCGTTGGCGATACAAAAGGTACTACCTTTGATACGCAGAGCACCTGTGTATTCCCTGTGGATGCAGCAAACGGCAAATTTATTTACATGGGTGACCGCTGGTTCAATCCGGATTCCGGCGGGGATTTAAGTGATTCCAGATATGTATGGCTGCCGGTAGAATTCCTTCCGGGCAATCAGATTCAGCTGAAAAATTATGCAGACTGGACACTGGACGAACTGGAGAATAAGGCAAGCTTTGAAGTGACCAGTGAACTTCCGACAGTTGTCAGTTCCGTATCCGAGATTGCAGACGTTCTGCCGGGTACTGTTATGGTAGACTTCGGAAGTGGTTCCGTTGAGAAAGAAGTGACATGGGATATCGGCAGTCTTGATGAAAACAAACTGGGTGTTGCCGCAGTGACAGGAATTTTGACTGATGGAAACAGAGAGTTTACACACGAGATCAGCATTGTAAATCCCAAGTTGATCTACTTCTTCGACAGTGGAGCAGATACATCAGAATACTATGACACTGTCAATGCAAATCTGTTGGGAAGACTGAAAAATGCAGTACCGGACGAAGCCTATACGGAAGAAAACGGCGCCGGATATGTCGGTGTTACAAATTTAGTTGACAAAGATAAATTTGATCTGGGACATCATGCCGGTGATACTTACCTGTCAAATGGCTGGTGGGCTGCAGGCGGAAAGAATATTGTATATGCCTTCAATCTGGAACCTGGTATTTATACAGTATCGGCTGGTTTCCAGGAATGGTGGAATACAGGCAGACCTTCAAAAATGACGATTACTTCCGGTGATAATTTATTGGCAGAAAAAGCATTTACCGTTTATAACACGAGCACAGACCTTCAGGTAAATCAGACATTTGAAGTGACAGAAGAAACCAAAGGAAAGGTCACAGTTACAATCAGTAAGACCGGAAATCCGGATCCTGTAATCAGCTGGATTGGTGTAACTCATAATGATGCTGCTGTCAATAAAGACAAATTGAATACTCTGATCACTGCCGCAGATGCATTGAAAAAGGACAATTATTCAGAGGAAACCTGGGAAGCGCTGTCCATTATTTTGGAAGAAGCAAGAATAGCTTCCGGAAATGAAGAAGCTGACCAGAAAGCCATTGATGAGGTGACAAAGGCTCTTGCAAAAGCCCTGGAAGATTTGGAAAGCACTGCAAATAAAGATGCGCTGAATAACCTTATCGCTGAAGTAGATGCCATGGATAATTCCATTTATACATCTGCGTCCTGGGCAGAATATCTGTCTGCAGTAGAATCTGCCAGAGCAGAAGCCCAGACAGTGGCAGACAATAAGGCTGCATTAAAAGATGAAATTGATGCAGCAGTGGAAGCACTGCGCGCAGCATTTTACGCAGGCAAGGAAAAATTAGTTACGATCCAGTCCGTTCTGGAAAAAGGCATTGCCGCAAATGCAGTTCCGGAGAGCAGTAAAGACAGTTATACGGAAGAGAGCTGGGCTGATTATGCGGCAGCATTGGAAGCTGCGCAGGCATTGATAGGCTCAAATGATGAGCAGGCTGTAAACGATGCAATCGCTGCACTTGAGGCGGCAAAAAATGCTTTGGAACAAAAACCTGAACATGTTGTAGATAAAACAGTTCTTACGGAGGCAATTGAAAATGCGCCTTCAGAAGAAGAGGCAGGATTGTATACAGCAAAATCCTGGGCATTATATGCAGATGTACTTACAAATGCAATCGATGTACGTGACAGTGAACTGGCAACACAGCTCGATGTTGACAATGCAGTGACAGCACTGACCCAGGCTCAGGCTGAACTTGTAACACTGGAAGAGAAACTTGCCGTTATGATAGAAGGCTATGAATCCCATGTTTCTTCTGCAGAAAGTTACACAGAGGAAAGCTGGACAATATATGAAAATGCTCTTGCAGCAGCAAAAGCACTTCAGAATAAACCAGGACTTACAGAGGAAGAAATAGACACAGCAGATCTGGCATTGTCTGAGGCGTATAATGGCCTTACTCCGGTGGAAGTTACCGTAGTGGATAAAGGCGGACTGCAGGCAGTGATCGAGCAGGCAGAACAGCTGAACAAAGAAGATTATACAGAGGAAGCATGGAAGGCTTTTGAAGAATCACTTAACAAGGCAAAAGCTGTTTATGATAACAAAGATGCATCTCAGAAGGATGTAAATAAAGAGATTACTGCACTGGCAGAAGCTATGGCAGAGCTTAAAAAACATCCTGCAAAGACAGAGGAAGAGACAGATAAATCCGCATTAAAAGCCCTGATAGATGAAGCTTCACAGCTGAAAAAAGATGACTATACAGGAACAACATGGAAAAAATTCCAGAAAGCCTTTGATGATGCGGCAAATATCTATGAAAGTGAAACCGCAACACAGGAACAGATTGATGCAGCCACGGCAGCTTTGCAGGCAGCAATGGACCAGCTTGAAAAAGTTACAGCCGGACCAAATCCAAAACCCCAACCGCCGACTGACAACAATAAAGACAAAGGCAAAAATCCAAGCAGACCATCCGGCGGTGGAAGCCAGAAAGGAACCTCTTCTGCAAAAACAGGGGATGAGACACCAATCGGCATGTTTGCAGGTTTGGGCGCCGTTGCACTGATCGCTATATTTGCCTGCACACTCAGTATCTTGAGAAAAAGAAAAAGGTCATAATCAAAAACAGAACAGCATAAAACGCAGTTCTTTTATCCCCCGGAAGATGACAAAAGTTCATATGCCGGGGCCGGGGGAAATCAGGAAGGAGAAAGTACCCTTTTTTAAAAAGAAAATATAATTTCAATAGGTGCGAATCCCAAGTGAACACAAAATTCCAGGGAGATTCGCACCTATATTTTTATGGAAAAAGGAGGATAATTATGTTAAAATAAAAAATAAGGAATTATATATGTGTAATATTTGTGCAAGATGTTCTAAAACGATGTTGGTATTTTGGGAGATTTTGCTGTCACTCTCCGCGAGGAGGGTGTGGATTGAAATCTGCACGGTTTCGTACTTCAACATTATCTTTGAGTCACTCTCCGCGAGGAGGGTGTGGATTGAAATTTTGCACGGTGGAACTGGTTTGCGAAGTTCAGCAGGTCACTCTCCGCGAGGAGGGTGTGGATTGAAATGGTACGGTTGGAGTAATCATAGGGCTGGCATCCCTGTCACTCTCCGCGAGGAGGGTGTGGATTGAAATACTCACAGCGGACAAGAACCCTGTGGAGATATGCGTCACTCTCCGCGAGGAGGGTGTGGATTGAAATGGGTTTAAAATAATGACCATGTATTTAGGTAATTGTCACTCTCCGCGAGGAGGGTGTGGATTGAAATGTGTAACCGGTATTACATACCTTTTTCCCCTCACGGTCACTCTCCGCGAGGAGGGTGTGAATTGAAATTCATCCTTTTGTACATTGCTCCGTTTGGCTCTGTGTCACTCTCCGCGAGAAGGGTGTAAACTGAAACAGCAATAAAACCAAATACCCAAAAAAGGAAAAATCCACTCTTTACAAATCAAGTGCAGAATAGAGCCATTTATATCAGCGCTGCATTTGGAGATACCGTAGTTGTTCACAAACAACCAATCTCCCGATTACGCAAATCCCCTTGACCATCATGACAAAACCCATTGACACCAGCAAAAAATCTAACTATAATAATGGCACAGTAACCCGGTAATTTACCTACAGCGTTGGTCGTTGGGCTGGCGCTGTTTTGTTATGCAGGATTTATTCTTGGATTTGGGAGAATATAACTGTCGGAGGATGAACATGGCAACAATCAAGGAAATTGCAAAGGCATGTAACGTCTCAATCTCAACGGTTTCTAATATACTAAATGGCAAGGAAAAGGCCAGACAGGAGACAAAGGAACTGGTTTTGCAGAAAGCAAAAGAGATGAATTACGTGCCAAATTATATGGCAAAAAATCTGAAACAAAAAAATACCAAAACAATCGGAATCATAGCAGAGGATCTGACTATATTCCATACCCCTGCCATTGTGGACGGCATAAGCGCCTGTCTGGAAAAAAAGGGCTATGCTCTGCTTATGGGCAACATGAGAATGTATCAGAAATACGGCAACGCTTTCTATACGTATAAAGAATACAGCAGCCTGGTTCAGGGCGAAATGCAGGAGATGCTTGCGAAAAGAGTGGAAGGTATCATATATGTGGAAGGCCATTACCATGTGATGAAACAATTTCCGGAACTGTTAGCGGTCCCAACAGTAGCAGTATATGGAAAAGTGGACAGCAGTGAGGTACCTTCGGTTATTTATGATGATGAACAGGGCGGATATGAGGCAGCAAAAACACTTATTTCCATGGGACATAGAAAAATAGGAGTCATCACAGGAAATCATCAAAGCCACCATACAATGGAACGAATGAGAGGATTTATGAAAGCTCTCTTTGACAACGGAATCCCATTCAATCCGTGTTGGGAAATAAGTGGAGAGTGGAATCGTGCGGACGGCTATACAGCTGCGGAACAGTTGATCCAGCAGGGAGTCACTGCGATTTTCGCTATGAATGACATTATGGCAGGCGGCGTATATGACTATGTCAATGAAAAAGGTTTGAAGATAGGAACGGATTTATCAGTTATTGGTTTTGATAACAGAGAAATTAGTGAAGCGTTTTACCCAACGCTGTCTACGGTTGCACTGCCATTGAGCTATATGGGAAATATAGCGGCAGAACTTTTGACCATGAAGTTAGAAAATCAGGCAGGAGAGGCGGAAAAGAGGGAATATAAAATACCCTGCCAGGTAATATACCGCAATTCCATTTGCAGGATTCAGTAATACTATCATCTGTTTCATAAAATCTATAAAGAACAAAAATATCATATCTCGATTCAACAGTCAAAAAAACCGGTATATCACACTGACATCAGCCGATATTTTATCCAATTGCAGAAGAGCACGGTACTATCCAGTGATATAAACAGGTGAATAAGTAAAACGTTATACTAAAATATAAAATTTCATACACAAAGTTCCTTAAATTGTATTGTTATTTAGACAAAATAGTAGCGTAAATAGGAAAAATAATATAAAAGGTACAAGTAGCCTGATGATTGCAGACTTGTACCTTTTCTGTTTTCCATTGCCAAAGTAAAACGAATTAAAATTGTATAAAATGTACAATAATAGGGCGATAAAATTTTCTAATTATCACAAAAACCATATAAAATAAGAAAAAAATGTTGTACAAGGTATTGTTATAAAGTATAATTCTTCCATAGTTAGTAAAACGTTTTAAAGAAAGGGAGAATAAGATGAAAAAGAATCAATACGCACTCTCAGGATTGTCTTTAGCCCTGACAGCAGCCATGACTCTTGGAACCTGTCTGCCGTATCTCGGCCCAATAGAGATAAAGGCAGCAGCCCGGGAATTCATCGCAGAGAAGACAGATAAGGGATATCATCTCCGCAATGAATATTTTGATGTAGAGACCGGCAGGTACGGGGAAATTACATCCTTGAAAATTGTCGGAGACGAATATGATACCAACTATGTCATGAACGTCAATGACAATCCAAAACAGGACACGCCTGCCCATGAATGGATGGGTGACCTGATGTTCAAGACAAAGAAGAGCGGGGAGGAGAACTGGACAGAAGCGCTGACAAATTCCTCTGATGCGGGAAGAAGCGTGGAGTTAAAGGACAATAAGATTGTTGTAACCTACGACAACACGAAAACGGAAGGGGAGAGAGCCATCAGGGATTTCAGGCTGGTGGAGACCTATTCCCTGGCGGATGACCAGCTTCGCTGGGAAATCACCGTAGAAAATACCACGGACACAGATCTTATTTTCGGTGACTTTGGTGTGCCTCTGGCATTCCATGAAATATGGGTAAACCAGGGAGAGGCATACGAAACCTGCACTGTGGACCACAGCTTTGTGGGAAAAGATTCTTCCTATGTGTATGCCACAAGACCAAGCGGTGAGGGGCATTTTCTGCTCATGACTCCGGATACGGAGACAGGTGCAGGATTTGAATACCAGGACCACTGGCAGGTGGGACAGAGAAGAGCAGAAGAAAAAGAGTGGTGTATGGATCAGGCTGACTGGGCAAATGGTCTGAATGTATTTTATATTCACGCAGATGCTGTCAGTGCAGATGAGAAATCAGGCAATAAGGGCTATATGGACAGTACCAGTATGACGCTTGAAGCCGGAAAAAGCAAAACCTACGCGTTTGAATTCACAGGTGTGGCGGATGAAAAAGAGATGAAAGATACCCTGTATGAAGAGGGCATCATGGATGCAGTGGCAGTCCCGGGCATGACATTCGCCAGGGATATGCCGGCAAAAATGTATCTGCATACAAAGGTTCCGTCAGAGGATATATCCTTTGAATTCCGTTGTCCTCATACCAATAACCTTCACCGGGGCACCAATACGGTATCCAATAACCTGCCCTGCGAAAAGACAGAGGATAACACCTATGCAGAGTTTACAGAGACAAAAGTGATTGACGGTGAGCAGTACCATATTTATAATATCGCTTTCGGAGATTTGGGACAGAATGATATCATTGTGAACTACAGACAGAACGGGAAAGAGAAGACAACCATGCTGCAGTTCTATATGATGGATGATTTACAGTCCGCTCTGAATCTGCACTCGGATTTTCTGCTGAAAACACAGTGGGATGCGCCGGGAGCTATCCAGGATAAAGTATTTGATGACTGGATGATGGACAGCAAGTCAAAACGCGGTTCCTTTGACGGATACTGGGGCTGGGGTGATGACTGGGGATATGTCCATGGAGAGTATCTGGCGGAAATGAATTCCTATAATCCTGTGGAAGAGCAGGTACAGGCCCTGGACGAATATCTGGATACAGCTATCTGGGAGAATCTGATGCAGGAACACCAGGAAGATTTCCTGATACACGATTTCCTGATGCCGGAACCGAACGGTACACCGACATACAGAGGATTCGCATACCCCCATATTTATAATACTTACTTTTCCATGTATAAAATCGCGGAGCAGTACCCGGATCTGATCGAGTACAAAGAGGATGCGGACACCTATCTGCTCCGATGTTATCATATTATGGATGCCCTCTATAACGAAGGAAGTGTAGGATACAACTGGAATACAGGACTTATGGGAGAGTCCACTACACCATCTATTATCCAGGCTCTTAAAGAGAGAGGATATGAGGAAGAGGCAGAAAACCTGGAATCTGTCATGGAGAAAAAATTTAATAACTTTGCCAATGACAAATATCCGTACATTTCAGAATACCCATATGACAATACCAGTGAGGAAGCTGTATATACCATGGCAAAAATGTTCGGAAACGAGGAGGTCATGGCAAAAGTAAATGAAAAGACAAGGGCCTGCCGCGGTGTACAGCCAATCTGGTACCATTACGGAAATCCAACTACCATCTGCGGCGAAAACTGGTTCAACTTCCAGTATACAGCCTCCCTGGCAGGATACTGCATGGATGACTGGCTGCGCAGGCAGGATAACGGCATGTCATCTGAGGAGGCAGGACTTGCACAGCGCATTAACTATGCAGGTAAACTGGCTAACTTCACTGTCATCAACTCCGGCCAGATTGACGCGGATGCGGAAAATGTGGGCACGGCTGCCTGGACATATCAGGCAGAGATGGGAAATGATACGGCACTGGGAACCGGAGGCGGAAAACTCCACAATGGATGGAGACAGATGTCAGGAGAGGCAGATCTGGCCCTGTTTGGAGCAATCAGGATCGCTTCCTCTGATGTGGCAGAAGACCCGGTATTCGGACTTCTTGGATATGGCTGTGAAGTCTCTGACAATGGCAGCAGCTATGAGGTGACGCCTCTCGACGGCGTATACCACAGACTGAACCTGATCAATGAGCAGGTTTCCCTGGAACTGTACAGAGATCAGTACAGCAGCGCAGTAGTTTCCAAAGACGGAAGCAGTATTTCTTTGGATATCGTAAATGTGACGGGACAGGAACATGAATCAAATCTGGACATTACCGGTATTCCGGCAGGTACCTATCAGGTTTTTGTCAACGGTCAGACAGCCGGAAGCTTTGAAGCTCAGGATCAGACCACGACCGTGGCTCTGCCTATTCCGGAAGGTGACAGCGCCGGGATCAGGATTCAGCCAGGGGAGCTTCTGAATGATACAACACCTGTTGTGGATGCAGGGGAGGATACCCGGGTTACCATGGAGGAAGAAACGGTTCTCCACGGTATGGCAAGAGATGCCGCATGGCTGCACAGAACCCCTGATGTGACATGGACAGCAGAGGAGGCGCCAGCCGGTGCAAAAGTCACTTTTGCAAACGATAAAGCGGTTTCCACAAAAGTGGAATTTGACAAAGCGGGGGAATACACCCTGAAACTTACAGCAGAAGGCAGAAGCAATACAGCCAGTGATACGGTAAAGATTACAGTGGAAGGCATACCGCAGCTTCCGGAAACCATCGCTTCTTATGATTTTGAGGAGGCAAATGTTGATACAGAGAATAAAACTGTAAAAGATATCAGCGGTTCAGGTATCAATGCTGAACTGAAAGCAAATGTGGAATTTTCCGAAGGAAAAGACGGCAGAGGTGTTTCCATGGATGGAGAGATCGGCGGATACGTGAAGCTGAAAAGCGGCCTTACAAAATATACCAAAGAGGCCACCATATCCATGGATATAAAACTGAACGGCAAACAGACAAACGGGACGAGACTTTTCGAATTCGGCGATATGGATGATAATTTGTTCTACGCTGCCTGCGAAAGCGCCAACGAACTGTCGCTGAATATAACAAACCAGAAGACAAAAGAGGTCATAACAGCAAAATCAGGTGTGCTCCTCAACCCGGATGCATGGCAGAATATTGAAGTCACCCTGAAAGACAACAGGGCAGTGCTGTATATCAACGGGGAAGCATACGCAGAGATAGAGGATGCGGAATTTGATTTCAGCCGATTGGGTACCACCCAGCGCAGCTTCCTGGGACGTTCTTATTCTGAAAGCACTCCATGGCTGAACGGTACCTATGATAACTTTAAAATGCTGTCAAAAGCCATGAGCGCAGAGGAAATCAAGGCGGCGTATGGATCTGATGAGGCAGTTACCGTGACAGAGGTTGTGGTATCACCAGTCATCACCTCTGTAGGCGTAGCACCTGAAATGCCGAAAACAGCCAAGGTGGAGTATTCCAACGGTCTGTGCCAATATGAACAGGTAACATGGAATGAGATTGACAAATCTTCCTACGCAAAGAAAGGGGAATTTGAGGTTTCAGGAAGAATTGATGCCCTGGAACTGGAAGTTTCCACAATGGTTCAGGTAGTGGAGGGAAAAGAACAGAATATCGCTCTGCTGGCCGTACCCACAGCTGTTTTTGATAATCCGGATGACCTGGGCGGTGTAGCAGGCTTAAACGATGGATTTGACCCTGCAAACTCCAATGACAAGTCACACGGTGTATGGCACAACTGGCAGGGAGACCAGAAAGGAGAAGCCTGGGTACAGTACACCTGGAACGCAGAGGTTACCATTACAGGCACGGATGCTTATTATTTTACAGACGGCAACTTTGCGCCGGCCTCCGTCAATTTCCAGTATCTTGACCGTGAAGGTAACTGGAGAGATGTGGAGAACGGGGACGGCTTTGGTACAAAATTAAATCAGTATAATAAAACCGTCTTTTCACCTGTGACCACCACAGCATTCCGCATGATCATGAACCCGAAGACACTGGGATGCGGTGTGATCGAATGGAAAGTATACGGTTACTCTGATGAATCCGCAGCAGATAAAAAACTTCTGCAGGCAGCTCTGGATAAGGCCAAAGCCCTGAATCTCCATATTTTTGAGGAAGGTGCTGAGGAAATCCTGAATACAGCCATAGCGGAGGCGCAGGCTGTCTTTGACAATACAGAAGCATCCCAGGATGAGGTGGATGCGGCAGCAGCCAGACTGGAGAGAGTGATGATCACCCTTCCTGTAAAGGATGCAAATCTGGCGTACAGTGCAACACCGTCAACCAGCTTTATATCCGACTGGGAAAAATTATCGGCGGTAAATGACGCAGTTGTACCTGAAAGCTCACAGGATCCGGATCCGTCATTGTACGCAAGATATGGTACATGGGGCAATGAAAGTGAATATGAAACGGTTACTTACACATGGGATACAGATGTGACATTAAACGAAAGTGATATTTATTTTTGGTATGACGGAAGCATCACCACAAACGGTGGTATTAATATTCCGGAATCCTATAAATATGAATATCTGGACAAGGAAGGAAATTGGAATGAGGTAACAGAACCGACCGCTTACCCAACAGAAATTGACGGTTTCAACACTACATCCTTCGAGCCTGTGACAACGAAAGCTTTCCGGGTGACCATGGTAAAACAGGATGAAGATAAAAATGGTGTTGGCCTGATGGAATGGAAGGTATACGGCACCATAGCAAAAGCAGATAAGACGGCCCTCACAGAAGCTGTGGAGGAGGCTTCAGGCATTGAAACAGAGATTTATACACAGGAGACAAAAACAGCCTTTGAAAAGGCACTGGCAGATGCTAAGGCTGTCCTTGCCGATCCGGATGTAAGCAGTGAGGAGGTGAAGTTAGCCCTTTCCAGGCTGGTAAAAGCACAGAATAATCTGGAAGAAAAGGGCGGAGAGGGTATCCGTAATCTGGCCTTGGGAGCTAAGACGGACGGCCTGTGCAATTATGACGGATTGGACGGACGGCTCAGTGACCTGGGCGGCCTTGCAGCCCTCAATGACGGCGCAGTACCCGAAAATTCTGCAGACCAGAGCAGCCCTGTATGGCACAACTGGCATGACCGTTACGGCAGTGAAAATCAGGTTCTTAACGGATGGGTATCCTACACCTGGGATGAACCGGTGGTTCTTGACAGCACCAACGTTTATTATTTCAGGAACGGAAGCGGAGATTTCCTTCCAAAAGCAGTACAGTTTGAGTATCTGGATGAGGAAGGCATTTGGAACGCGGTTACAGGTGCAGAGGGACTTGGCTGTGAAGCTGACCGATTCAATACCACTACATTTGACAGAATCACCACCACAGCGATTCGTATGAACATGGAACCGGCCCTCAGGGAAGAGAATCAGGAAGATCCTTCCAGAGGAACCGGAGTCCTTGAATGGCAGGTAATGGGCATTTACGCAAAAGAACTGCCAAACAAAGATACGCTCAGGAAAGCTGTAGAGGCGGCAGAGGAGAAACAGGAGACAGATTATACAGAGGACTCCTGGAAAATATTCGACCGGGCGCTGAAAAATGCAAAAGAAGTTCTGAATGACATATATACGGATCAGGAGCAGGTTGACAATGCTCTTGACAGCCTTATGGAGGCCATGGAAAACCTTACAGAAGCCGGTACTGAATCAGGGGTCAGAAATATGGCGGCCTGTGCGGCGGCAGAGGGATTATGCAGCTATGACGGACAGGACGGCAGACCATACGATCTGGGCGGACTTGCAGCTTTAAATGACGGCGCCGTACCCGAGAATTCTGCGGATACAGCAAACGGTGCATGGCACAACTGGTTAGACCGCTACGATGAGAACGGCAGCATACAAGACGGCTGGGTATCCTATACCTGGGAGAAACCGGTGGTTCTGGAAGGCAGCAGTGTATACTTCTTCCAAAATGGAAACGGGGATTTCCTTCCTGCATCCGCACAGATTGAGTATCTCAGTGAGGAGGGCACATGGCTTCCTGTTTCTGAAAATCGTATGGGATGCGATGCGGATACATTTAACACGATAACATTTGACAAGATTACCACAACCTCCATCCGGATGATTATGAAACCGGCTCTGCGGGAGGGCAGTGAGGAAGACCCGTCAAGGGGAACCGGAGTCCTTGAATGGCAGGCAATGGGCCGGTACGCAGATGAAATCAAGGAAAACGCGGATAAAACACTGCTGAAGGAAGCACTGGCTGAGGCGGCAGGAAAACAGCAGGCAGATTACACAGAAGCAAGCTGGGAAGCGTTCCGAAAAGCTTATGAAAAGGCAAAAGATATTTATGCCGATACAGATGCGGACCAGACACTTGTGAATGCTGTACTGGCAGAACTGAACGATGCCATATCATGCCTGACCGAAAAAGCAGATTTGACAGAGCTTAACAGTATGATTGCCCGGGCTGAGAAGAAGACAGAGGATGCTTACACAGAGGAAACCTGGAATCTGTTTGCAGAGGCTCTGACAGCAGCGAAAGCTGCGGCGGAAAAAGAAGATATCACACAGGAGGAAGCCGACAACGCAAGAGATGCCCTGCGGTCTGCTATGGAGAACCTGGAGAAAAAAGATGCAGATGTGGTAAATAAAGAAGCTTTGAAAGCAGCGATTGAGGAGGCAGAGAAAAAAGAGGAATCCAAATATACAAAAGAGAGCTGGGAAGGATTTGCCCGGGCCTGGAAGGCTGCAAAAGAAGTCTTTGAGAATGAGGCCGCCACTGCGGAGCAGGTGGAGGAGCAGACAGCTCTTCTGAATGCAGCCATGACAGCCCTGGTATTAAGGGAAAAAGATCCGGAAGACCCGGAGCAGGAGGCAGACAAGGCAGCACTTGCAAAGCTTGTGGAGAAGGCCAATGGTTTTACAAGAGCTGACTATACGGAAGATACATGGGCAGTCTTTGACCTGGCACTGGTAAACGCCCAGAAAGTTCTGGCTGACAAAGCAGCAGACCAGGAGACTGTGGACAAGGCAGGTAAAGACCTGCAGGCAGCAATGAATCAGCTTGTGAAGGTAAACAACGAAAGCAGCCTGGATCTGAGCCGCATCAAAGCCCTGATCCAAAAGGCGGAAAAGCTGGAAAAAGAAGATTACACAGCAGCAAGCTTTCAAACCTTCAGCCAGGCATTAAAGGAGGCAAAGGCAATCCTGGACGCTGACGGCGCGTCACAGAGTGATGTAGACAAAAAAGCGCAGGCACTTGAAAAAGCCATGAAGAATCTGAAGAAAAAATCAGGTTCCGGACCCAAGGCGCCCGGAAACACTGGAGGAAAAGGCAATTCAGGCAAAGGAAGCGGTTCCGGTTCCGGAAATGGTGCCAAAAGTGTGAAAACAGGAGATGAAACACCAATCCTTCCGTTTGCAGGCGTTGCTGTGCTCTCCCTTGCAGGAATCGTGTGTCTTCTCAAGAGAAGACGGACAGAATAAGAAATAACAAAATAAAATAAGAATTTTTTACAGAGCATCTGCGGCGACTGAGCCGGCAGATGCTCTTTTGCATTAACCTGCGCAAAACAGTAAAATATTGTTATTAAGATAATTTTATTAGACTATTTGCTGAAATCTGTTATAATACCTTTTAGATGTATTAAGGAGACAGACTATGCAGAACAAACAGAAAAAGAATGCATGGATTCCCTCATACGCAGTATTTCCGCTGCTTTCCTGTGTGACAGTGAACTGTATTGTGTATTTTGGGATTGCCAAGCTTGCCGGCGAATGGAAGCATTATGACCTGACGCTGCCCTTTGACAGGGCGGTACCTCTGGTTCCCGGATTTGTATCCGTCTATCTGGGTTGCTATCTGTTCTGGATTATAAATTACATACTGATCGCAAGGCAGGGCGAGGAACATTGTATCCGTTTTGCCACGGCAGACATGATGTCAAGGCTGGTCTGCTGTGTGTTTTTTTTATTGCTGCCAACAACGAATGTCAGGCCTGCGCTTGAAGGGGAGGGCATCTGGGTGACTCTGCTGCAGGCTGTATATAACATGGATGCGCCGGTGAATCTCTTCCCCTCCATCCACTGCCTGGTAAGCTGGTTTTGTTTTATCGGCATTCGGGGAAGAAAATCGGTTCCGAAGGCGTACCGGGTATTTTCCTGCCTGTTTGCCCTGCTGGTATGTGTGTCCACGCAGGTGACAAAACAGCATTACATAGTGGATGTGTTCGGCGGGATCGCCATAGCGGAAATTACTTATTATATTGCATTCCATACGAATATTTACAGGCTGTCTAAAAAAGTATTTGACAGATTATATGAAATGTTTTTTAGCAGGAGAAAAAGTGCCTGCGGGAAAGAGAGTGAAGTTTGACAAGTAAAAAGAAAAAAATAGGAAACGGACTGTTTCTTGCAGCGGTTTTCATTTTGACCATATACAGTGTTTTCCACGGGGAGGATCTCCATGCTGTGCTGAAGGCCATCGTCAGGGTGAACCCCTGGTATCTTCTTCCGGCGGTGCTGGGCGTGATCATTTTTATCTGGGGAGAATCCATCATTATCCATTACATGCTGGGAACACTGAGTATCAGGACAAAGAAAAGGACCTGCTTCCAGTATTCCTGTATCGGGTTCTTCTTCAGCTGTATCACGCCGTCCGCAAGCGGCGGGCAGCCTATGCAGATTTATTATATGAGGAAAAACAAGATTCCCGTTCCGGTGGCTACACTGGTGCTTATGATCGTTACCATCACGTACAAATCGGTGCTGGTGTTTATCGGCCTTTTTGTTGCATTTTTCCAGAGAGGGTTTGTACATAAATATCTGGAAGGAATTCTTCCGGTCTTTTATCTGGGAGTGGCTTTAAATGTATTCTGCTGCATTGCCATGTCTGTCCTGGTGCTGTGTCCCTCACTGGCAAAGTTCATTATGATGAAGGGACTTGCGATTCTGGAACATGTGCGGATTTTCAGGAAAAAAGAGGAGAGGACCAGGAAACTGGAAGAGTCCATGAATCACTATACGGTTACTTCGGATTACCTGAAAGGACATGGGAAAGTGATCGTAAATGTGCTGCTGATCACATTTCTGCAGAGATTTGCCCTGTTTTTTGTGACATGGTTTGTTTACCGGGCCTTCGGTCTGCACGGGGCAAGTGTCTATGATGTGGTCATGCTTCAGGCGGTAGTGTCTGTGTCTGTGGATATGCTGCCTCTGCCGGGAGGAATGGGAATCAGTGAGAATCTGTTTCTGATCATATTCAAGACGATTTTTGTGGGCAGCCTGCTGCTGCCCGGCATGGTTTTAAGCAGAGGGATTGCTTTTTACGTGCAGCTGCTTTTCAGCGCGGGTATGACTGCAGTTGCGCATTTTACAATAGGACGTAAAGTCCAGGACAGTGCCGCGTAGGGTTTTGAGAACCGGCGCCTTATGTACCGGGAAGGATAAAGAAAAGAGGGACAGAAAAAGATGATAGGATTTTATAATTATTCAGTGATATTGACTTATATAAGCCTGATTTCTTCCGTATTCGGAATGTCGCAGGCAATACACGGCAGATTTAAGGTGGCAGTGTTCTGCCTGGCTTTGTCAGGACTGTGTGATATGTTTGACGGAAAAATCGCCCGCTCCATGAAAAACAGGACAGAGGATGAGAAATCATTTGGCATCCAGATCGATTCCCTGTGTGACGTGGTCTGTTTCGGTATATTTCCGGCTATGATATGTTACCTTTTAGGCGTGAGGGGGCCTGTGGGGCTGGTGATCATAGCGCTGTACTGTGTCAACTCTGTCATACGGCTCGCTTACTTTAACGTGATGGAAATGAAAGGCGCACTGGTCAGCGAGGAGGGGGAGAAATACTACAAGGGCCTTCCCATCACCTCCATGGCTGTGGTGCTTCCGCTGGTGTTCATGATACAGTTTTTTGTGCCGGATTTTGTTTTCATCATATGCCTGCACCTGGCGCTTCTGGTGGTAGGGACACTGTTCGTGGTGAATTTCCGGTTTAGAAAGCCAAAGAACTCCACGCTGGCAGTTCTGGTGGCAGTGGTGGCTGTGGCTCTCTGCATTATGATTCTCAGGACCAGATACCGCATAGAATTCAGACACGGCTGGCCATGGCTTCCCTGGCTGCGAAAGCTGTAAGATACAGGAGGATAACGGGATGAAATACATAGACAGAGAAGGAAAGATCACAACAGAGGATTCCGGGCAGGACAGACTCCTTCGGTGGATGTATACCCACAGGGCAGGACGTCTGGCTTTAAAGGTCCTGGTTTTGCCCGGAGTTTCCAAAGCAGGTGGATGGCTTCTGGACAGCAGGTGTTCCAGAGTGCTCATCAACCCCTTTGTGAAACGGCAGGGTATCGACCTTGACTTGTATGAGGGGCGGGAATATGCCTCCTACAATGATTTTTTTACAAGACAGATTAAGAAGGAACACCGGCCCATAGAGGGGGATGCAGGCACTTTGATCAGTCCCTGTGATGGAAAGCTGAGCGTCTATCCCATTGACGGGAAAAGACGCTTTTCTATTAAAGGGACAGAGTATACCGTGGATTCCCTGCTGCGTTCCGGACGTATTGCCGGGAGATACCGGGGAGGATACGCGTGCATTTTCCGTCTGACCGTAGATGACTATCACCGCTACTGCTATGTGGATGACGGCGTCAAATCCGTCAATATCAGGATACCGGGTGTATTTCATACGGTGAATCCGGCGGCAAATGAGGTCTGTCCCATCTATAAGGAAAATACAAGAGAATTCTCTCTGCTGCAGAGTGAGCATTTTAAGGTGGTGCTCATGATGGAAGTAGGTGCACTCATGGTGGGGCGTATCACCAATTATCATGAGGAGGGCAGCGTGAGAAGGGGAGAGGAAAAGGGACGCTTTGAGTTCGGCGGTTCCACTGTGATCCTGCTCTTTCAGAAGGATGCGGTGAAGTTTGACCGGCGTTTTTTGGAAAATACAGAGAACGGTTATGAGACCATTGTGAAAATGGGAGAGAGACTGGGGGAGGAAACGGACAGGGAATGACAGAGAGAAAAATAGCAGATTTGGATCTGCGGCAGATCGCAGAGTCCGGGCAGTGCTTCCGAATGGTCCGGAAAAGGGAAAATGTGTATGCCCTTACCGCTTTTGGAAAGTATCTGGAAATAGAACAGAACGGAGACATGTTTTCTTTTTCCTGCACAGAGGAAGCGTTTGGAGAAATCTGGGAGGATTATCTGGACCTGCATACAGATTACGGCGCGATCAAAAGATCGGTAGATGCGGAGGATACCTATCTTCTGGAAGCGGTGCGGGAAGGATGGGGTATACGGATCCTGCGTCAGGATCTATGGGAAATGATAGTGACCTTTTTAGTATCCCAGAACAACAATATCTCCCGCATCAGAAAAAGCATTGAACTGCTGTGCAGTACCGTAGGAACAGAACAGTATACAGAGGAAGGGCTGCGGTATGATACATTTCCGGAACCGGAAGCAATCGCGCATGCAGGTATGGAAGTCCTTTCCACCTTGGGACTGGGATACAGGGATAAGTACATTTTAGGTGCAGCGCAGGCTGTCCTGGACGGCAGTCTGGACCTGGAAATGCTGCGTTTGGCAGATTATGAGACTGCCCACAAAGAGCTGGTAAAACAGTATGGGATCGGAAAAAAGGTGGCAGACTGTATCTGCCTTTTCGGACTTTACCATATAGAGGCATTTCCGGTGGATACCCATGTGAAGAAGATTCTGGAGGCCCATTATCCGGGTGGATTTCCCCATGAAAGGTATAAGGGATATGCGGGAATCCTGCAGCAGTACATGTTTTATCACGATTTAAATGCCGCGGCATAGAAAGGCAGCAGGCCTTATACATAGCCTGCTGTCAGATAACAGCTATAGATCGATGGAAGTGATTTTGGGATTTTTCCTGAGAAGCTCCAGGGTATGGAAGATATCATAGCTGTCCGGGAACTTTACGAAAAGCTTCACTTCCACCTGATTGTCTTTCAGGCGTTTTACCTTCATGCTGGTGATCTTGATCTCATCCAGGTGAAAGGTATTCTCCAGGATGCTGCGCAAATCATCCTCCTGCTCCATGATAAGGGTCACCTGCTCAATGCTGGAGGATTTCAGCCAGCGGAAATTTCGGTGGAAGAAAAACTGCAGAAGCAGTATCAGGACAGTGGCAGTGATGCCGGGAACATACATACCTGCGCCCAGTGCCATGCCCACGCCGACCGTTGCCCACAGCCCTGCTGAGGTGGTCAGGCCGCTAATATTCATCTTGTGGGTGAAGATGACCCCTGCGCCCAGAAAACCGATAGCAGTGACCACACCCGCGGCGATACGGGATGGGTCCAGGTTTACGTGGGAGGACAGGACATCGAAAAATCCGTATTTTGATACGATCATCATGAGTGCGGAGGCAAGGGACACAATGGAATGTGTGCGGATGCCGGCCATTTTCATTTGATTTTCCCGCTCGTATCCGATGAGGGCACCACAGAGAATGGCGCCCAGCATGCGGAGCGGATACTTCAAATAAAGCAGAATAAGTTCCATATAAATCCCTCCGTTTCTATTTCCATCTATTATAACAGAATATGATTTCAATAGCCAGCAAAGGAGGATTTTGCCATGATAGTGATCAATCAGGAAACTTGTGTGGGATGCGGGGCATGTGTAAAGGACTGCCCGGGCAGTGCCATTCATCTGGATGAGGGAAAAGCTGCGGCCATTCGTCCGTGCATCCAGTGCGGCCACTGCGTTGCGGTCTGTCCGGTCAATGCGGTGTCCATCCCGGAATTTGATATGGAAGAAGTGGAGGAGTATCGGGAGGGTGAGTTTTCCGTTTCCGGTGAACATTTTTTAAGAGCTGTAAAGTACCGCAGAAGCATCCGCAGTTTTAAGAAGGAGATTCCGGACAGAGAAACCATAGGAAAGATCCTGGAGGCGGGCCGCTATACAGCCACAGCCAAAAATATGCAGGACTGTACTTTCGTGGTGGTCCGAGAGCGGCTGGCAGAGTTTAAAAGCCTTGTCTGGCAGGAAATGCCGGGGATCATCCGGTCCTTAAAAGAGACAGGGCCGGATTATGCCCGGGCATTTTCCTTATTCTATAAATTATGGGAGCGGGACAGGGAGAAGGATACATTCTTTTTCAATACACCTGTATTTCTGGTCATTGCTTCGGAAAATCCTCTGGATGGAGGCCTTGCAGCTGCCAATATCGAGAATATGGCTGTTACACAGGGCCTGGGAGTGCTCTACAGCGGCTATATGATGCGTGTTATTAAGGAAAGCCCTGTTCTGCGGGAGTGGCTGGGAATCGGGGAAAAGATGGTTTCCTGCTGTATGCTGCTGGGATATCCGGATGTGAAATACAGACGCACCGCGCCCAGGAAAAAAGCGGATATTCTGTGGAAATAGTAAGTAAATATGAGGTAAAGAGATGAAAATAGACAGGCTGATCGGCATACTCTCTATATTGCTGCAGCAGGATAAGGTGACAGCCCCTTATTTGGCAGAAAAATTTGAGGTTTCCAGACGGACCATTAACCGGGATGTGGAGGATATCTGCAAGGCGGGGATTCCGCTGGTCACGATCCAGGGGCAGAACGGCGGTATTTCCATTATGGAGGGATACCGGCTGGATAAGACGCTTCTGACCTCCCGGGACATGCAGTCCATACTGGCAGGGCTCAGGAGCCTGGACAGTGTGGCGGGAACCAATCGGTATCAGCTTCTAATGGAGAAGCTGTCCATGGGAAGCCGGGACGTGCTCACCAGCAATGACCATATCAGAATTGATCTGTCCTCCTGGTATAAATCCGCCCTTGCGCCAAAGATAGAACGGATACAAAATGCCATTGAAGCCTGCCGCCTCATAAGCTTCCGGTATTATTCCCCAAGGGGAGAGGGGGAGCGGGAGATTGAGCCGTATCTTCTGATTTTTCAGTGGTCTTCCTGGTATGTGTGGGGATACTGCAGGCAGAGAAACGATTACCGGATGTTCAAATTAAACCGTATGGACAGTCTTCGGGATACAGGCGGGAAGTTTGAAAAAAGGCAGCTCCCTGACTGTGACTGGTCCCCCAGGCGTATCTATCCCGCTTCCATCCATGTGAAGGTACGGTGTGCATCCGGTATGAAATGGCGTCTCATTGAAGAGTACGGGGTGGAGTGTTTTACAGAACAGGAGGATGGATTCCTGCTGTTTGAATCAGATTTTGTGGACAGGAACAGTCTTTATGGATGGCTTTTAAGTTTTGGGGAACAGATGGAGCTTCTGGAACCGGAAGAGCTGCGGAAGGAACTGGCGGACATGTTCGGCAGAATGCAGAGATGTTATCAAAAAGAAACGGAATAATCCCGGCAATGATGACAGACAGTTGTCATGGTTCATCTGTTATAGTAGCCTTATCCCGTATCCGGCGGTTCCTGCGGGTTCTGTCCGGGCCGGGAAAATCAGAAGAGATGAGGCTGTTATAAATGGAATATGAAATTGTGGAATTAGAAGAGAAAAAGGTTTTTGGCCTGAGAGCACGTACGAATAACCAGGCACCTGATGTGGGAGCCGTGATCGGCGGACTCTGGGATAGATTTTTTGTGCAGGGAATCCACGATACGATACCGGATAAGTGCAGCGGAATGCCGCTGGGGATTTATTCCGGATATGCCGGAGGGATTCTGGACGATTATGATTTTACCGTGGGGTGCGAGACAGATGCAGAAGGGGAGGCACCGGAAGGTATGGTGAGCCTGCGGATTCCTGCGGGCAGATATGCCAGATTTACAGTAAAAGGCCATATGCAGCGTGCAGTGGCGGCATTCTGGCAGGAGCTGTGGAAGATGGATCTGGACAGGGCATTCGGCGCAGATTTTGAAGAATACCGGAATCAGGATGTGGAGAACGCAGTCATTTATATTTATATAGGTCTGAAATAAAAATAAGAAGCTCAGTCTTTTCCGAGGACGAAAAATATGGTATACTGGCGTTGTTGTCCGCAGATGCATTTTGCGGCCAAAATATAGACCATAATATAAGACAATATGGCCGGAGAACGTGATATTCCGGTCAAAACAGGAAGGGCATGAGATATGAAAAAATGGAACTGTTTACTTGCGGCAGTGACTCTGGCACTGTCTGTTCTGCTGACAGGATGCGGCGGACAGCAGGAGGAGCCGGTCAGCCAGGCATCACCTGAAGACCTGCATCATGTGAAGATCCATATAAAGGATTACGGCACCATCTCTGTGGAGCTGGACAGCTCGGCGGCGCCTGTGACCGTGGAAAATTTTATGGATCTGGCCGGGGAGGGTTTCTACGATGGCCTGACTTTTCACAGGATCATCAAGGGATTCATGATCCAGGGCGGTGACCCGAAGGGAGACGGCACCGGCGGTGCGGATCAGACCATCAAAGGTGAGTTTTCCAAAAACGGAGTCAACAATCCTCTGAAGCATACGAGAGGAACCATCTCCATGGCACGTTCCAGCGATATGGACAGCGCCAGTTCCCAGTTTTTTATTGTACAGGAGACATCCTCACATCTGGACAAGGAATATGCCGCTTTCGGTCATGTGACAGAAGGCATGGATGTTGTGGACAAAATCTGTGATGAGGTGAAAACAACGGACAGTAACGGAAGTGTGGCGCCGGAGGACCAGCCGGTCATAGAGAGCGTAGAAGTGGTGGACTAGATTGTATTGAAAAGTAAAAACTGCCGCATCGGCGGACGGGAAGAATATTTCCCGGCAGCCGGTACGGCAGTTTTTTACTGCATGATATTGGAACGGAACAGATACGTGTCACCGCTTCTCTCCAGCGTCAGCGCAGTGTGAATGTCGCCGCTCTCAGTCTGGCAGTCAAGATAGTACATGCCGTCCTCTGTCCATCCGCTGGTGCAGAGAAAGGTCACACGGTTGGTGTCTCCGTGCTGGACATAATAACTGTCAAACTGTTCCAGATAAGTCCAGCTAAAGCGGCTGACTTCGCTCAGGCTGATTCCCATCTTGCGCTGAAGAAAGTCCTCGATCTGCTGTGAGGTCAGATGTGTCACATCTGTAAAGACCGGTTCCCCCTCCGCTGCCTGCAGTGCGGCGCTTTCCTCAAAGGTAAGCGGTTCAGAACTCATACCTGCGCCGGTGTATAAAACCTGATCCAGGTCAACCTCCTGAGGAACGCTGTAGGTAGAGCACAGAAAACCGTAATTCTCCATGTCACTGACAAAGGCGGAGAAAGCGTCCAGTTCCTCTGCAGTCAGATCACGGCGTTCTTCCGTGCCTGCCAAAGGGTCCGGAATCTCCTGAGGGCCGGTCTGGGTGCTGCCCGGAACTTCTGTCTCCGAGGACTCTGCAGGGGCTTCTGTCTCCTGGGAAGGTTCCCCGGCTGACTGCGGCGAACCGGCATTGTTCTCCCCGTTATTCAGTGTAATGCCCTTTCCGTCCAGTATTTTTACGGTGCTTTTCGGAGCTTCCGTATTCTCTTCCTTCGTATCTTTGTCAGAAGGAGAATCCTTTTTCGTCTCTGCGGCCGCCTCCGTCTTCTTGGATGCTTCTTCTGCCTGACGGCTGCCGCAGCCGCTTACTGAAAAAAGCATGGCGGAAACCAGGATGGCCGAGAGCATCCGTGCTGCAATTTTTTTCTTCATTAGTATACCCCCTTTTGCCGGCAGCATGTAAATGCTGTATTTCGGCATAAAAATAATGTCTGTATCCCCTTATTTTATCAGGATACAGACATTTTAACATACGATCGGATGATTGTACACCCTTTCGGGTGTTATGCAAATCACGGCAGATGTTTTTCTTATCTTTGATTTGCAGGTTCAATGGCTATGGTATTTCCTTTGATCTTGGCGGTCTTCATGGCATTCAGCACATCTTTGGCATACTCTCTGGGAACCTCCACAAAGGTGTATTTGTCAAACATATCAATGCTTCCGATAAGTTTGCCGGGCATTCCGCTTTCCCCTGCAATGGCGCCCAGGATATCTCCGGGACGGACACGCTGTTTTTTACCGATATTGATGAAGAGGCGGACCATGCCGGGCTCCTCAGCTCCGGTGTCACCGAAATCCACAACTTCCTCGTCCGGCTCCTCCTGCACCATGCCCATGTACATTTTCAGCAGGGCAGCAGCCAGGTCCAGAGTTGTATAGTCAGAGTTGTTGACTTTCTCATCAATGGCATCGATCATGAGAGAAAGATTTTCCCTTTCAATGACAGAGTCCACATTTTCCAGAATGTTTTCCATTTTGGTGTTGGCAACATCGTTTAAGGAAGGTACCTTCTGCGCATAGATTTTTGTCTTGCAGTAGCGCTGGATCTCTTTTAATTTGTAGAGCTCCCTTCCGCTGGCGAAGGTAAAGGCACGGCCTTCTCTTCCTGCACGTCCGGTACGTCCGATACGGTGAACATAGTATTCATCGTCCTGGGGGAGATCATAATTAAATACAGCTTCAATGTCATCCACATCAATGCCGCGGGCAGCTACATCTGTGGCAACCAGAATGTCGGTTCTTCCTTTTCGGAAGCTCTGCATCACGCGGTCACGCTGGGCCTGTTTCATATCTCCGTGCAGGCCGGCAGCGAAGTAGCCCCTGCCGATCAGGGCATTGACCAGGAGGTCCACCTGCTTCTTTGTATTGCAGAACACTACGGAGAGTCTTGGGGAATAGAGGTCCAGAAGACGGGAGAGCACTTCTTCCTTGTTCTTTGGCTTTACATCATAGTAGAACTGTTCAATATTGGGAACGGTCAGTTCTTTTTTCGTCACCTTAATGACCTCAGCGTCCTTCTGGAACTTCTTGGTGATCTCCAGGATGGGTTTGGGCATGGTGGCGGAGAAGAGTACCGTCTGGCGTTCTTCCGGAACTCCGCTTAAAATGGTCTCGATGTCTTCGCGGAATCCCATGTTGAGCATCTCGTCTGCCTCGTCCAGGACAACGGTGTGCACATCTTCCATTTTCAGGGTTTTTCTGCGCATGTGGTCCATGACACGGCCCGGGGTACCGATGATAAGCTGTGTTCCGCTTTTCAGGGAACGGATCTGTTTTACGATGTCCTGGCCGCCGTAGATGGGGAGCACTTTGATGCCGTGCAGGTATTTTGCCAGATTACGGATCTCATCCGCCACCTGAATGGCAAGCTCTCTTGTGGGACAGAGTACAATGGCCTGGAGTTTCTTGTTTTTAATATCTATCTTCTGCAAAAGAGGGATACCAAAGGCTGCGGTTTTTCCTGTTCCGGTCTGTGCCTGGCCGATAATATCACGGCCGCTTATCATTGCAGGAATCGCTTTGGCCTGAATGGGGGAGGCCTCCTCAAAACCCATGTATCTCACTGCTTTTTCAATTTCCGGGAATAAATCCAATTCTTCAAATTTCGTTGTTTCCATATAAAATAAATAATCCTTTCTATCGGGGGACTGCCCCGAATCCTTCATTATATAAAGGTTCGTCACGCTGAAATGTGCTGCTGCATGAAAAAGGGGTGTCGCATAAGCGCAGTAAATGCTTATCGCGGCACCCTCTTATACACAATCAGCAGCTTACATCATACCAGAATCAGAAACCAATGTCAATTAGAAGATATCGACAGGAGAAAGAGGCAAAAATGACGATATTGCATAAAAACAGCAGGTTTTCTTAAAAAACCTTTGCGGGTATTATACAAAACAATTACAATAAAGGAAAACGGAGAGAGAACTCCGGAAGAAAAAAAATTTTACAGGAGAGGATCAGACATGAGCGGAATCAATGAAAAGCTGGAAGCAAGACCGATGGCCAGAAAAGAAAGCATTATTCAGGGGGAAAACTACAGAATCACAGTTCTGACGGAATCTCTTCTGCGTCTGGAATACAGCAGAGACGGAAGTTTTGAGGACAGGGCAACCCAGACAGTTCTCAACCGGGATTTTCCGGTGCCTGTATTCAAGGTGTCAGAGACAGAGGGGGAACTGAAAATCTTTACCAGTGCCCTGGAGCTTACCTACAACAAACAGGAATTTGCCCCAAACGGTCTTTTTATCAAAGTGACAGGCGGAAAATCCAATGAGACGAACTGGCATTATAAGGACCCTGTAAAAGATCTGGGAGGAACAGCACGCACTCTGGACGAGGCGGACGGGGCTATTCCTCTGGAAAGCGGTGTGGTGTCGAGAAACGGATTTTCCATTGTGGATGACAGCCGCAGTATGGCAGTTACAGAGGATGGATGGGTGGACTTGCGTCCGGAGGGAAGTATTGATCTCTATTTCTTCGGCTATGGCCACAGGTATCAGGAGGCAGTAAAGGACCTCTACTATCTCTGCGGCAGAACACCACTGCTGCCCCGATGGGTGTTCGGAAACTGGTGGAGCCGCTATCACAGATACACAGAGCAGGAATACAAGGAGCTGATGGAGCGTTTTGAGCGGGAGCGGATTCCCTTCTCAGTGGCCGTTGTGGATATGGACTGGCATCTGGTGGATATTGATCCGAAATACGGAAGCGGCTGGACCGGATATACCTGGAACCGTGAGTTTTTCCCGGACCCAAAAGAGTTTATGGACTGGCTTCACAGCAGAAATATGAAGATCACACTGAATGTACATCCTGCGGACGGGGTACGTGCCTATGAGGAGGCCTACGAGCGGGTGGCGAAACGTATGGGAATAGATCCAAAAAGCGGGGAGCCGGTGCCGTTTGATGTGACGGACAGGCATTTTCTGGAGGTGTACTTTGAGGAGCTGCATCATCCTCTGGAGGACGAGGGCGTTGATTTCTGGTGGCTGGACTGGCAGCAGGGAACCGTCACAAAGATTCCGGGACTGGATCCGCTTTGGATGCTGAACCATTTTCATTATCTGGACAGTGCCAGGAGAGGAAAACGGCGTCTCACCTTTTCCAGATATGCCGGAATCGGAAGCCACAGATACCCCATCGGATTTTCCGGTGATACGGTTATTTCCTGGGAGAGCCTGAGATTCCAGCCCTACTTTACCGCAACTGCCAGCAATGCAGGATATGGGTGGTGGAGCCACGACATCGGAGGCCATATGCACGGGGTTCGCGATGATGAGATGACTGCCCGATGGGTGCAGTTAGGTGTATTTTCACCGCTGAACCGCCTGCACAGCACGGATAATCCTTTCAATGGCAAGGAACCATGGAAATATAACAAGATCACGCAGAGCGTCATGGAAGAATTTCTTCGCCTGCGCCATAAATTAGTGCCGTATCTGTACACCATGAACCGTTACGCCAGCAGGGACGGCCAGCCTTTGGTGCGGCCTATGTACTGGCTGGAGCCGGAGAGGGAGGAGACTTACCATGTGCCGAATGAATATTATTTCGGAACAGAGCTGATCGCAGCACCTATCACAGATCCGGCAGATACCTGCACCTGTATGGGATGCGCGAAGGCATGGCTTCCAAAAGGCACCTGGTTTGATTTCTTTAACGGGCGCCGATATGAAGGCGGACGTCTGCTCTCTGTCTATAGATGTGTGGAGGAGATGCCGGTATTTGTCCGTGCCGGAGGCATTGTGCCCATGCAGGAGCTTCCGGAGCAGATGAATGATCTGAGTAATCCGCAGAATCTGGAGATCTGTATCTTCCCGGGAGCTGACGGCAGCTTTTCCCTCTGGGAGGATGAGGGGGATTCACCGGAGGATGCAGATGAAAACTGGGTCTGCACAGAGCTGACACAGAAAAACGGGGAGAGTTTCCTGATCTCTGCCGCGAAAGGAAATATTTCCGTGCTGCCTGAGAGAAGGACATGGACACTGCGCTTTAAAGGCGTGGAAAATGCTGCTGCAGAGGTGCTGGCAGACGGACAGGCCATGGAAGCAGTGCAGTCCTATGATGCCGATACACGAACCCTTACGGTCAGGGCAGAGGAAGTACCGGTGACAAGTGAGATTAAAGTCCGGTTTATAAAAGGGCTCATGATGGCTGAAAAGGATATGACAGGAAGTGTATATGAGATCCTGGAGCGTGCGCAGATTGCCTATGATGTAAAAGAGGCTGTGCTGAAAACCGTGGAGGAGCTGGGTGAGAGAGCAGTTCCGGCCCTTTTTGCCATGGAGCTGGAGGAACCGCTGCTGTGTGCGGTTACAGAAGTGCTGACCGCCTGCTGAGAAGAAATTTTTCAAAAAGACAGAAGAGCTGCTGTGCAGGAATTTATCCTGTACGGCAGCTCTTCTTTATATGATATATTTGTCCAGAAATCTGTCCACGGTACGGAAATACAGTTTGGGGTCAGTGGCACAGGACAGCGCATGTCCGGCACCGTCCACAACCAGCTTTTCCTTTTCGCATTTGGCCGCGTGGTACAGCTTGTTCAGCATGTAGAAGGGAACAAAGGTGTCCTTTGAGCCGTGAATGAAGAGGATGGGGCGGTTGCATTTTGCCACCTGCCGTATGGCACTGGCTTCCTTGAAGGAAAAACCGTAACGAATTCTGGAGGCCAGGGAGGACAGGTACAAAAAGGGGAAGGGCGGCAGGTGGAAATAATTGTGGATCTGCACGCTGAATTCTTCCCAGACACTGGTGTATCCGCAGTCCTCGATCACAGCCTTTACATTGGACGGAAGATTTTCGCCGGAAGTCATCATTACTGTTGCTGCGCCCATGGAAATGCCCATCAGGACTATCTGGGCCTTGGGGTCCTTTTGGCGGAGAAAGTCAATCCACTCCAGCACATCTTTTCTCTCCTGCCATCCCATACCGATGTATTTGCCTTCGCTGTCCCCGTGTCCTCTGGCATCGGGAAGAAGCACGGAATATCCTCTGTGCCAGAAGTGTCTGGCATACATGCCCAGCTCACAGCAGTTGTTGCGGTAGCCGTGGCATAGAATCACATAGCGTGTGCTTCCCGCCTGGATGGAGGGGAGAAACAGCCCGTTCAGCTTCATGCCGTCCCGGTTGATCAGAGTGACTGAGGAAGCTTCTTTCCGGATCCATTCCTTGCCTGGACGCAGGAAATCGCCCAGCGGATCAGGCTTGTCTGTATTTTTCCGCTCCGTCCGGTACATGGGAAATGTGCGGGAGAGGGCAAAACGCCTCAGAAAACTGGTGAGCACATAGGAGGCCCCTATACAGACACCTGCCCCTGCGACCGCGGCATGTTTTAAAGTTTTGGAAGATAATTTTTCCTTCATAGTATTATCAATACTCCTTTTCTCTTTCCGGCGTTTACAGTATATGAAAATCAGGAGGTGATTATTCGGTCAGGTCTGTGCATTGACTGTATAAAAAATCAAAGATTCTCCATGGCTTCCTTAACGCGTTCCAGATCGTCGCGGATGGACATGGCCTGGGGACAGACTTCCTCACATTTGCCGCATTTCTGGCAGTGGTCAGCCCGGGCATCTTCTTCCAGGTCATTAAAGTAGGCACGTTTGGCCTGTTCTTTATTTTCATACATGGACAAATCATTCCAGATGCGGAAATTCTGGGGGATGTTCACGCCAAAGGGACATGGCATACAGTATGCACATCCGGTACAGCCGTTTTTGGTGCGCTGTTTGATGGCAGTGGCAACATCAGCTACGATTTCCTTTTCCTGCAGGGAAAGCGGCGTAAAGTTCTCAAATGTGCTCAGGTTGTCCTCCACCTGTTCCATAGTGGTCATACCGCTTAAAACTACTTTTACATTGGGTTTGCTTGCCACCCAGCGAAGCGCCCAGGAGGAAATGCTGGCATTTGGTTTGTAATCCTTGAATGGTTCTGTGACGGAATCCGGCAGAGTGGCGAGAGAGCCGCCCTTGATAGGCTCCATGATCACCAGAGGGATACCCAGCTCCTGTGTCAGCTCGTAGCCTTTGTCACCGGCCTGTATGTCTGTGTCCACGTAGTTGTACTGGATCTGACAGAAGTCCCATTTGCGGTAAGTGGCTATGGTTTTAAAGGTTTCAAAATCATCGTGGAAGGAGAAGCCGAAAAACTTGATCTTTCCTTCTTTTTTCAGCTCTTCCATATAAGGGATGATACCCAGATTCAGGACATTCTGCCATTTTTCTTTGTCCAGGCAGTGAAGCAGGTAGAAGTCCACATAATCCACATCCAGACGGTCAAGCTGTTCCTGGAAAATACGTTTTGCGTCATCCAGGGTTTTTACATTCCATACGGGCAGTTTGGTTGCCAGATAGAAGCTTTTGCGGTCGTATTTTTTCAGGACTTTTCCTACAAAGGGTTCGCTGTCGCCGTTGTGGTATGGATAGGCTGTGTCTATGTAGGTGACTCCGGCCTTAAGTGCGCGGTCCAGCATTCTCTCAGCTTCCGCCTCGTCGATATTTCCGTCAGGTGTCTGCGGAAAGCGCATGCAGCCAAAGCCCAGAAGGGACGGAGATACGCCCAGATTTTCAAATTTACGGTATTCCATAGTGTAAAACCTCCTCGTTTCAGTCAAAATGGTTTCATTAGTAGCTGATATCTATTTTATCATTCTATGCAGGGGAATGACAAGAGATTTCCTGAATTATTAGGGGTTTTTCGTGGAAATGTGTGAAAAAATAAAGTATACTGAACTTAATGGCCAGAATGCGCAGGAATGTCCCAAAAAGGAGGGGCAGCCCAGGCACGTACCGCCTGGGAAAGCGCATGGAAGAACAGGAATTACGGGAGAAAAGGAGAGAAATTATGCAGGAATTTATTTATTACGCACCTACAGAAGTAGTGTTTGGAAAAGACGCGGAGAAGAAAACAGCAGAGGAAGTAAAAAAATGGGGCGGGAACAGGGTACTCCTTGTCTATGGCGGAGGCAGTGTGAAAAGAAGCGGGCTGCTTGACAGGATCGAAGCGGAACTTGAGAGGGCGGGGATCGCCTTCAAAGAGTGGGGCGGGGTGAAACCAAACCCGCGGCTGTCCTTTGCACAGGCAGGTGTGGAGGCTGCGGTTTCCTTTGGAGCAGACTTTATTCTGGCTGTGGGCGGGGGAAGCTCCATTGACACGGCAAAAGGGATCGCACACGGGACGGCGAATCCGGGAACTGCGCTCTGGGATATCTGGACACAGAAAGTGCCTCTGACAAAGAGCCTTCCTGTGGGAGTGGTTCTGACCATTGCGGCAGCGGGAAGTGAGATGAGTGATTCCGCGGTGCTGACAAATGAGGCCATTGGAAGGAAGCAGGGACTGAGTACGGATTTTAACCGGGTGAAATTTGCCATTATGAATCCGGAGCTTACCTACACGCTGCCAAAATATCAGGTGACATGCGGAATCGTGGATATTATGATGCATACCCTGGACCGGTATTTTACCCATACAAAGGGAAATCAGATGACAGACGAGATTGCGGAGGCGCTGTTGCGGACTGTCATTGAAAACGGGAGAAAGGCGTGGAAGGACCAGACGGATTACGAGGCCATGAGTGAGCTGATGTGGTGCAGCAGTCTTTCCCATAATGGAATTACGGGGCTTGGAGCGGAAAAAGATTTTGCACCCCATAAGATCGGACATGAGCTCAGCGCAAAATACGATGTGGCACACGGAGCCAGCCTGTCTGCTGTCTGGGAGTCCTGGGCACTGTATGTGTATATGGAGGAGCCGGGGCGGTTTGCGCAGTATGGAAGAAAGGTGTGGGGTGTGCAGGCGGAAGATGATGTGGCTGCTGCGAGAGAAGGGATAAGAAAAACGGTGGAATATTTCAGGGAACTGGGAATGCCGGTTTGTTTGGGAGAACTGGAGGCCGGGGTGCTGACGGAAGAAGAACTGGTGGATATGGCTGAGAGGGCAACGGGGAAGGATACGTTTACGGTGGCGAAGTTTAGGGAGCTGCATCAGAGGGATGTGTATGAAATATTGAAAGGGGCGAATCATTTGTGAGTTGAAAATGCGGACGGGCCGGGAGAAAAAACTTTTGAATACATAGTTGACATATGCTAATAACATGAGTATAATAAGCATATGTTAATAATGAATGCATGAGAAGTGAGAGGCTGCGGGAGGTGGAGAGATGCCGAGGCCGAGTAAGGAAAAGAGGATATGCAGGCTGCCGGGGTGCGGTTTTTTTGTGCCGGGTGAGGGTGGTCAGCCTACGCATCGGATACGGATGACAGTCGAGGAGTATGAGACGATTCGGCTGATTGATTATATGGGATATACCCAGGAAGAGTGTGCGGTGCAGATGGAAGTGGGAAGAGCCACTGTCCAGGCGGTCTATACGGAAGCCAGGAAGAAGCTGGCGCGTTTTCTGGTGGAGGCGTCATCTCTGGAAATCAGCGGCGGGAGCTACAGAATCTGCGGGCAGAGAGAACACCGGCAGAATGCGTGCGTTCAATCATTCAGGAGAGGAGATTCAAACATGAAGATTGCAGTGACATATGACAATGGAGAGGTATTTCAGCATTTTGGACACACAGAACAGTTCAAGGTATATGAGGTGGAGGACGGTAAGATCGTATCCTCTGAAGTGATAGATACCAATGGCAGCGGACATGGTGCCCTGGCCGGATTTCTGAATCAGTGCGGTGCTCAGGTGCTGATCTGCGGAGGTATCGGCGGTGGCGCAAGGAATGCGCTGGCAGAGGCAGGGATCCAGCTTTATCCCGGAGCATGCGGAGATGCGGATGCCCAGGTGGAGGCATTTCTGGCAGGAAGCCTGAATTATGATCCGGATACAGTCTGTGCACATCATGAGCATGAGCACGGAAGCGGCAGCTGCGGTGAGCATTCCCATGAGTGCGGCCATCACTGCGGAAATTAATTTTATACTCAAAGTCAGGAAAAAGGCATCGGCAGGTGAAGGTTCATCTGCGGATGCCTATTTTCATGGAATGAAATGCGGTGCTTTAATCTTCCAGATTGCTTTTTATTTCCCCGCACGCTATTTTGCTGCCGGAATCCCCTGAGGGCTGGGTTTTGAAGTCGTCAGGGTTTTCGTGGATCACAACCGTCCGGCCAATGATTTCCTCCGGGACGAACCGGTTGGTATAAAACATGGAAAGGGCATAGCCGTCATTTTCAAAGAGCGGAGGCAGATCTCCGGCGTGTTCCGGGTGCGGACAATCCTTTGGATTTAAATGGCTGCCGGTCAGTGGGAAATCCCCTTCTGCATTTTCTTCGCAGGAAGAACCTTCATGAATGTGAAAGGCGAAGATTTTTTCCCGGCAGGCAGCTTCCGATGTGGGAAGTCCGGCAACATCAGCAAGGACAACCGTACCTCCCCACAGCGGGAAAAAGTATACGAAACCTTTGATATGAGGATATTTTTTTCCACCGTAAACAAAGGCGTAAGCTTCCGGTGCAGTGGTGATCACCTTTTGCATGGCTTCCAATAATTCCCGGCGCATGAATGTCATTTGCTGCAGCCTGAATCGCAGCTGCATTTGGCAGGCATGTCAAAGCTGGGATTGAATGCATAGAAGTTTTTGAAATCCAGTTCTTCCTGAACGGAACGGAGGGTTTCACCGAAACGCTGGAAATGCACAACTTCTCTTTCACGCAGGAAACGGATGGGGTCCACAACATCCGGATCTCTGATGACACGCAGAATGTTGTCATAAGTGGTCCGCGCTTTCTGTTCTGCTGCCATATCCTCAAACAGATCCGTGATAGGATCACCCTTTGACTGGAACTCACAGGCGTTAAAGGGGACACCCCCGGCAGCCTGAGGCCAGATGCCTACTGTATGGTCAATATAGTAGGGACCGAGGCCGGATTTCTCGATTTCTTCCATGGAAAGGTTGCGTGTAAGCTGGTGTACAATGGTGGCTACCATTTCCATGTGTGCCAGTTCGTCGGTACAGAGAGGTTATCAATGGTATTTCTATTGGATTTTGGGGTAGATATCCAGGGTAAAGGTGATTTCATCCCCGCGCTTAAAGTCATTTTTGTTATCTTTAAAGTAGTCAACTCTTTCGAGTAGCTCTTTCAGCACGGAGTTCCGGGTAGGTGCGTCCCAGTCCCAGTAATTGGATAAGAGGTGTTCGCATTTTGGGATAAAATTAAATTTTTGTTCCAGGAGTTCCCGGTCATGTGCCAGTTCTGCGGCAATGCGCTCTATGGCAGCGGCGCAGTCATCTATCTGCTTTGCCGTGGCGCCTGATCGCTCCAGGAAAACCTCTGTGGTGTATATACCTTGTTCCAGTAGTTCATACTGCCTATTCTTCTGGGTGTTAAGATTCTCCAGTTCGGCGCGCTTATCCAAAAGGACTTTTTCCTTTGTGGCTATGATGTCTACTCCGTTGGTATCATTAAGTGAGTCATTGATTTTATAACTCTGTACTAGATCTGCAAGGCCGGCAATGAGGGCTTTTTCTACCAGACTCAGCCGGCTGCTCACGTTATTACATCCAGTGTAAGAGCAGAGGAGTGTGTCTTCCTGTTTCCGGCTGTTATACGGCCGCCTGACCATGTTATGACCGCATTTCCCGCATTTTATTATACCGGACAGAGGATTCTTTACGGTGTTTGATGCGCCTATCGGTCTGGGTGGATTCATGCTCCGGTAATACTGGGCAAGATCATAGATATCCTGCGATATGATCGCCTCGTGGAGACCGTCTGTTAATATGTAATCATTGCAACGAGGACGGGATTTTACCACATTTCCATTCTCAATCTTATTCATGCCCTTCCTTCGGTTCCACCTTATTTTTCCGGTATAGACCGGATTTTCCAGTATATTTGCTACTGTGGCGGTTGACCATGATTTTCCGGATAGAGATGGGACACCCATATCAATCAGCTTACGGGTTATCTTGCACATGCCGATGCGCTCGCCATCTATCCCGTATGTATACCAGTTATAAATCAGTTTTACAATTTCTGCCTGCTCAGGGATAGGCTCAAGAGAGTAGCCTTTTGTGTGTTCCAGCTCCACCCTACGGTATCCGTACGGAGGCTTGTTACCACAATATTTGCCCTCCTGTACAGACGATACCCGGCCTGCATTGAGGCGGCGCTTTATGGTCTTATACTCCCTTCTGGACATAAACAGCCCGAACTCAAAATATTCCTCGTCAAACTCATTGTTCGGGTCATATGTTTTTGTAGGGGTTATGATTTTAGTGTCAGAATACTGGAATGCCCTGGCAACAACACCCTGATCTATGGAATCTCCACGGGCCAGACGTTCTACTTCCACAACAAGAACACCGTCCCACATACCAGATTCCACTTCCTGCAGGAGGCGCTGCATCACCGGCCGGGCAGATATTGTTTCACCAGATACTACTTCCCGGTAAATGGCTCCAATGTGGCAGCCGCGGCGTTTGGCAAGGTCAAGCAGGATTCTTTCATGCCGGGCCAGGGTTTCCTCCTCTCCGCGTGCTTCGGCCTCCCGATCTGCACGGGACTTTCTTAAATAGATACAGTCTCTTTCAAGTGTATTCATCGTATCACCTCTCTATAGGATATGATTTTTGGGTACAAAAATAACAGCCAGCGAACTTTTGTTCCGCTTGCATGGCTGCCCCGAAGATGATACAATATTAGTGTTTGGGTAATAGTGTACATCTTCGGATGTATGGCCGGTCTCTGTTGGCGCAGGGGCCGGTTTTTATTATTTGACATTTTTAGCAACCGGCAGTTGGTATGATCTCCCCCTTCGGTTCCTCGTGGAATATATTATTTTGAAGCCCCTGTAGCAACAAGGGCTTTTTTGTTACTGTTCTATGATACAGTTTGATAAAACTAAATATTGTCCATCGGATACATTAATATATGCCTGACCTTCAAAGTTATCATTTGAAAGAATATCTTGTTGCCGACTGTCTGAATAAATACAATAATATCCACCCCGATCTGAGGTGGCATTCAATTTATACTCACCAGCAGGAAGATTAACACCTATTTTAAGCATAGAACCTTCTTTCGAGGTATCCAAGGTATTCTGCGAACACCATTCATCGAAAGGGTAGGCTACTGCTGATGATAACTCAAGATACTCTTCATCATATACAGTGATAATTGAATTGTATTTAAAATTGTCATTAAACAAAATATCATCACCATTTGCATCAGAATTTACAGAAAAATATCCACTACTTCTATTCGACGGCATCACAATATATTCGCCTGCAGGCATATCATACCCAACTTTTAGGACACCAGGTCCGTAAACTGTAACCGATGGTGGCGCTTCTTCATTATTATTTTCTTGCGTGGCAGATTCGATTTTTTCCGGATTATTTGTTTCAGGTTCTGAAATTGTTAAACTGTTTAGAATAGATTCAAAATCATCACTGTAATCAATATTATTGTTGTTGACTACAGCCATGAATATTTGTCCAAGTCCATTATTGGCAATAAAACCTATTGCACTAACCTTAAAGTTTTCGTCTGAAATATCTATTTTTTGTGTCATAGTAACTAATTTTACATTAGTACCATTATATTGAGAGTCGTTGACACTATCAATAGAAATTACTCCGGTACCATCTTTTAACCCGCTTACCCAGCCATCCATGTTTTTAGATATTTGTTCATCGGATGCCGACTGGAGTTCAGGAACGGGAGTATACGTTAGCATTAAAAGCGCTGTATTATTTTCTGTAGGGTAAAAATATAAGCCGTCTTCTCCTTCTATATTTTTTGAAATCCAATTTGCAGGTATATCTACTGTAAACTCCCCATGAGTGACTTTTGTTGTACCTTTCTTAAAGTCACTTGACATAGCAGGTGTATTAGTCGCTACGTTATCTTTCTCAAGCTGTTTTTTGAGTTCCTCATTTTCTTTTTGCAACTGTTCAAGTTGTTTGTCTGAGGTATCGTCGGACTTGGTCTCTGTGGCTCCGCACCCTATGGAAGAAATGCTTAACATGGCTGCGAAAAGCATTATAAGAATCTTTTTCTTCATAAAATATCCCCCTTAAAATAATTTATTAACATGCCGCAGCAAATTAATCTACATCACCAAAGCTCAGATCGGCCATTGCATCACGCAGACCTTCCAGCACCTCATGCTGCTCTATGTACTCTATCCACTTATAAGGAATACCTGATTTTATTTCTCGTTTCAGGTTGTCATAGAGTGGCTGCATGGCTTTGTTCCACATCTCACGGACCGCCTTCTGCACCTTAGCCTCTTTCCAACGGCTCTTAGCGGGCCGATTCTGATTTTTAGTCTCCTGAAATTCCGTGGCCTTTTCCATAAAAACCATGTATCCATCAAAGTTTTTTTCCAGGTAATTTAAAAATTCTTTGTATGTCATCTATTTGTCATCCCTTTCAACCATTAACCAGATAATATATGTTATCAAATTTAACGGACGTTACAATACCATCCTCTCCAAAATGGATTGTCGATGAATTTGGGTATAGGTAAGCCAAAAGCTTAGCCTCATACTTATCTGTGCTCCAGAAAGAGCGGTATCTTGTCCGCATCATTATATGGTTGGCAGCAGCTATTGAAATTCCAAAATAACTGCTGACGGACGGGGCACTGTGGAAATTTTGGTACTTTATCAATGCCTCAGGTGCTAAAAGGTTGGCAGCAAAGGCGTCCGCTTCCGATTCATTTTCTCTGCTTTCAGTTTCATGCCCCAATAAAAAGTGGCCTAATTCATGCATTAATGAAAAGCGGATACGCTGTATACAAAGTTTATCATTATAAAACACGACCTTTAAAATTTTATCCGAAAACGCATCATCTGACATATCCCGACACAGGGCATATAATTCAGGGCGCAGGTATCTTGCCTGCTCGTATGTAAATACCTTAAACTCATAATGCTTCAGGACAGCGATGCAATCAAAAGGGAAGTCTTTAATTCCGCACTCTGTACAGACTTCCCAGACTTTTTGATGTAGTTTTTCAGGATCCATTTTGTCCTCCAGAATTATTCAATTATTTCGGACAAAAGTTGTATCAGGCGTAATTTCTGTTCTTTTGACATTTGTTTACCATTTCTGGCAATGAGGTGTTCAACATCATCATATGACGGCTCATGTTTTTGCTTTTCACCAGTAGCCATTTCTTCAAGCTCTTCAATTGTGATACCAAGATGCTGACATATTTGTATAACATTATCAACGCCTGCGCATCCCACACCCTTTTTTAAAATTCCATATAGAGTGGTATATGGCATGTCACATTTTTTAGCAAAAGCTTTTAGGCTATACCCTTGCCCTTTAATTAATTGTTCGAGTATTCTGGCTTTTTTCATATATTCTCACCTTGTAGTTGTTTTTACTCAATTATTTCAGACAAGAGCTGTATTAGGCGCAATTTCTGTTCTTTGGACATCTGTTTACCATTTCTTGCTATGAGGCGTTCAACATCATCATATGACGGCTCATGTTTAAGTTTTTCTCCTGTAGCCATCTCTTCAAGTTCTTCAACAGTGATGCCGAGATTCTGACATATTTTTATTACAACCTCAACACTTGTCTTTCGTATACCAGTTCTTTTAAGTATTGTATAAAGACTCGTATATGGTATATCACATTTTTGAGCGAATGATCGTAAACTATAGCCTTGTTCTTTTATAAGTTCTTCGATTATTTTGGCCCGTTCCATTTAAATTTTCACCACCTTTTCTGTTACTTATATTATATACGATTTTGCGAATATTGTAAACGAAAAAGTATTCAAAAACAAATAAATATAAGAAATATAAGTGAAAATATTCTCGTGTGCAAATATTTTTCTTGACAATGGTTGTTCGTGAGTATATAATGCAGTTATGAAATTCGCACGTGCGAATATTTTGGGAGGTGAAAAAGTGTATCCAAATCTAATTGAGGTCATGAAGAACGAAAAAATAACATTCACTCAAATTGGTGAGTTACTTGAATGCAGATACCAAACTGTTAGTGACATTGTTAATGGTAATACCATTAAAGGGTTTCACTATGAAGATGCGTGCAAAATACATAAAGTATTTTTCCCAAAATACGATATGGAATATCTGTTTAAACGCCAATAATACAAACTTATGTTCGATGAAATAAATATAGCATGAACATACGTTTGTGTCAATCAGAAATGAGGAGGTAAAAGTGAAGGAAGAAATTAAATTACCATATCCTAAATTAAGAGTCGATTGTAGACATACAGATTTAGGAAACATAACCAGCATAGTGCTGGACGGTAAAGAGTTATATGGAATAAAGAGTTTAAAACTTGAGGTCCCGCCATGTGATAGGCCACCGATGTTAACCCTGGAAATTGATGTAAGTATTTTTAATAGAGCTGATATACCGGATTACATGAAATGACAGCCATGAATCGGCGGCGGCCTGGCGGGGGCCTGTAACTTAGATTATAGGAGATATGAAAGAAAATGTATATGTTTGTATCAATAAGAAATGAGGAGGTGAGAGAATGCAGACCGAAGAATTATTACGCATTAAGCATAATCAGAAGGTTAAGGATTTTGTTACGGAGATTTTTAAGGAGTGTGAGAGAAAAGGTTTCACAGTTTCCGACATGAAGGACCTTGCTGTAATTCTTCCAGGAAAAATCAACAAGGCCCTTATGCTGGTAGATGAAAATACAGAATTTAGTATGATTTCTCAATGATTTTTAGTATCTCATTGTAATGGTCATAGTACAAAGAAACAAAATCATCCAAATAATAATCTTCAGGCGTTTCTATTTGACCATTTTTAATCTCTGCCTGTATATAGAGAATTGCTAAATCGTGAGCACGTTTCTCTTTATCAATCATGCTATTTCTCCTTTCTTGCGTACTCGGCCTGGCGGGGCCTGTAACTTAGATTATAGGAGATATGGTAAATAATGTAAATGGTTGTGTCAATGAAAAATGAAGGAGGTGATGTAGGGTGGTATTTGTATCTGAGAGGATTATAAATATTGCGGATCTTGAGGAAACCATTAGAAAGGCAAAACTAAATCTGGAAATTCTCATGGATGAAATGCCTAAAACCGCACAAAGCGAACAATTGTCGTACAGGGCGGCTTTAGTAAAAGACCTTTTAGAGTCGGCTCAAAATTTTGAGTTTTGCATAGAAAAAAGGAAGTGCGTTTTTAAAGATGATTTCTCGAATCAAACAATTCAGGAAAGTCTTTCAAAAGTTTGCAATCAGGATTAAAACAATCTAAGTATTTATATTCTTTGCGCTGATTGTCTTTATCCAATTTTGAGTTTTCGATGATAGGACAGGTTGCATATGCAAAACGTACTTCATATTCATTTTCAGGATTTTGTGTAAATCTATATTTGGCAGAAAGTACAATATTCTTGTTGTATTGAGGACATTTAACTGATTTTCCAAGAATCGTATAGTATTCGCTCATAAGGTTCTCCTTTCATTTTTACTCGGCCTGGCGGGGCCTGTAACTAAAGAATAGGGAAACAGAAAGAAAATGTCAATCGAGAAAGGTGTTAAAGATATGTGGGTCATATTTTTATTATCCGCGTCAGCATTTGGGCTAGCGGCATTATTAATCTTGTTTATAGGCCACAAAATATACATACGGATGCAAAGAAACAAAGAAGTATTTGATGTAGAGAAAAAGGCTTATGAAAAAATAAAAAAAGAGATTCAGGAGGAATCAGAATGAAAAAAGTGATTGTAGGAATTATTATCGCGGCGGCATTGATTGGTGGAGGATACACGGTCATGTCCATGACACACGTAGGACAGGGCGAAATAGGAGTTGTCTACTCCATGAAAGGCGGCGTAAAGGACAAGACACTGGGACCGGGTTTTCATTTTGTCGGCCCAACCGATAAGGTGAAAGATTATCCGGTATCACAGCAGCAGCTTGTACTCAGTAATAATCCGTCGGATTATGGCGAGAAGGAACATGCTGACTGGCATGTGGATGCCCCTGCAGATGGAGGGATGGTCAAGCTTAACATGACCATGAACTACAATTTCATTCCCGACAGGGTGACGGGGCTGTATGAAAAATTTAATGGCATGGACGGGGACGCCATTGTGGACAGTATGGTACAGAACTCCATTATCGCTTACATAAAAGAAGTCACGCCTCAATTTTCCGTTATGGACATATACAGCACAAAACGTTCAGAGGTGAGCAAGGCTATCACAGAATACCTGAATGAGAAGCTGGAACCAGAATACGGAATCAACGTTGCATCGGCTCTTATCATTGATGTGCAGTTAGATGATGCACTGAAAGAAAAGGTCCAGGCAAAGGAACAGGCAAAACAGGATGCTGAAAAAGCAGAGCTGGATAAGCAGACCGCAATAGCGCAGGCAGAGACAGATAAGGTGAGAGCAGAATCAGCCGCCGCAGTAGAAATTGAAAAAGCCCGTGGCGAAGCAGAAGCGAACAGACTTAAATCAGAAAGTATTACACCAGAATTGATACAGATGATGGAGATGGAGGCCCGTAAGGAACACGGCTGGGTTACTGTCCAGGGGGCAGATACTGTAGTCAAAGGGGAGTAGTATACGGGGCTTGTCCCCGTGATAGGTCCTCAAAGAACAGGTACAAGTATCACTGCATACTATAACCATTGAGGAGGTGGTTTCTTGGCATTAATAAAAACAATTAAATACGGCGCTGGAGAGATTCGGATACACGATGACTACTCAAAAGACAAAACGGTCGAAGAGACTCAACGTATCGTTGATGAAGTGTCAAGGCTGGTAATGGATTTTTACAAAAGAGAAGCCGCCGGATAAGGCGGGAGAGGAGGGACAAGCCCATGCATTACACCACAATAAAAGACGCAGCCATATGCACTGCTCTTGCCGCCCTGACCGGATGGTGGCAGCCACGGGACGCTCCGCAGGCAGTTATGTGCTACATAGTTATATTTATCCTGCTGGTGGTGGCCTTTGAGGTCGCCAGAGATTGGACAGAAAGGAGAAAACACTATGACGTTTAGAGAAAAGTTACAAGCAGAACATCCTGACCAAATGGAGGCTTACTGGCTGCATCATTGCCCAGACAGCTTTGGTTATGAGGATTATTCGGATTGTGCGGATTTTGCTTGTGATGAATGTAAAGCGTGTTGGGACCGGGAAATGCCGGAGAAGGGAAAATCATGAAAAAGACAACAAGAGAATGTATTGACAGTATGTTAAAGGACACGTGGGACAATGATTTAGAGGATGCTGACAGCCGCCTGAAATATGCTCTTGCTTACCTGACAGGTGATGAAGACATCAAAGAATTGTACGAACTCATTAAAACTGGAAAAGCCCCTGGCGCCGGGAAGCATTCAGGGACTTGAAAATATCAATTCATCCTCATTATAGGATGAGAACGGAGGAAAGTCAATGGATGGGAAAGATATTTTACAAAAATATAGACCGGTTATCCAAGAGATGATGCGGGATGTTGCAGAAAACTCCATACCGTATATAACAGTAACAGCGTGCCCAGATTACTGCATAGCGCTTTCTGATGGCGCGGAATTAACTATCGTGAATGGCAACGAGAAGATTAAGGGGGCCAGGAAATAATGTATTACGAAGGTATCGGCCCTGAGCAGGGCACAATTGTAAATGATGAAGACGCCTATGCATATGCGCTTGAACGGTGTTTGTCCGGTACAGAAGAGGACAAGCAGGATTTTAAGGAGATGTTAGTGGAATGGTTTTATTCAGGAAACTGGGCAAGGAGGGAAGAAGAATATGCTGAAGTCATATGAAGAGATGAGGAAGATAGATGTCCGCCCTTACTGTGAAGAGAGGGAAGGAAAACTTTACCTGAACTGGGCTAAGTGCGTAGAACTCTTACATGAGAATGGTGCGGAGAAAGCATACTTTGTTCCGATACCTGACCCGAAAACGGGGAGCAGTCTACGAATGACAGACGTTGTGTTTACCGATAAAAGCAACAATACAAATCGGTGTTACGAAACTCTCATTGAGGTTGTTATAGATGATAATGTGTACCGGATGCAGTCACCAGTCATGAACGGATCTAACCCGGTAAAGGATAATTCAATGTCACAGCAGCGTGTCTGGAACAGTATGTGTCGCTCATTTGTAAAATGCGTAGCGATACATACGGGCCTGGGATTCAATCTGTGGCTGAAGGAGGAATTTAATAAGTTTGAGAACGCGATCCCCACAACGGACAGCGACAAAGCCACAGATGCACAGATAAAACAGATAAAACTTTTAGGAGACATCCATCCAAACTTGAAACTGGATGCCTGGCTGGAACGCAATAATGTGACCTGGGAAACGCTGACCAGGGAGCAGGCAGGGAATATGATGAAAGCTATCAAGAACAAGTATGGGGATGAGTAAATGAACACGGGAGTACAAATCAGGGGATACCGGGAAGATACAAATGGTACTGACCTGATTATCCATATACCTGATAGGCGGCTGGGAGATATGCTTCAGCGCAAAAGAATAAAAGAAGCAGAATTGAGGCTTGACGATGGGCGACATATATCATCGGCCCAGCGAAAAAAGATATATGCTACAGTCCGTGATATTGCTGATTTTACGGGCTATCTCCCAGAAGAGGAAAAAGAATGGCTGAAATACTTGCATATCATACGGACAGGAGGGGAATATTTTAGCCTTTCCACATGCTCTATGGATACAGCAAGAGAATTTATCAATACCATCCTGGAATATGTCATAGAACACGGTATACCACTATCAGAGCCTGGTGTTGATCGGACGGATGATATAGGTAAGTACCTGTATTACTGCCTGAAACACAAGAAATGTGCCGTATGTGGTAAGTCTGGAGAGATACATCATGTAGATGCAATCGGCATGGGCCGGAACCGCCGGAAGGTAGATGATAGCAGTTGCCGTAAGATATGTCTCTGCCGGATGCACCATACCATAGCCCATCAGCGCGGTATGAAGGCCTTTGAACAGATGTATCATGTATACGGCATTGTAATAAAAGCGGATTCGCGTTTACCAATGCAGGAAACGCTGAATGATATATCACAATTTGTAACTTTGTAAGCCATGATTTCCCCGGTTACGGCCGGGGAGAAGGGAGGGCAAATGAGTAAGCAGACAGATGCTCGTGAAATTGCGCGGGGATATTTTAACCGGATCACATCCGGCCATAAAAACACAGTAAGCAGACCTGACCTGAACCTGCCGGGAAACGAATCTATTGACCGTCAATTGAGGATTTTAGTGGAGGAGGCAAACCACAACGGTGACTGTATTATAAACGTCGGAAACGGCTATTACAGGCCCATACCTGGGGACCCGGTGGACGAATTGGAGTTTAAGGAATACACAAGTAAGGATGATTCCAGGGCAGGCAAGCTCTGGGACAAAATATACAGCATGAAGACAACGTTTAGTAACTGGAGGAAGGAGGGGCAGCATGGGGAAGAAAAGCAGAGAGAAAGGAAAACGGGGTGAACGTGAACTTGCAAAACTCCTCATAAGTTATGGCTATGATGCCAGGAGGGGGCAGCAGTATTGCGGAGCGAACGGTGATGCGGACGTGGTTGGTCTTCCTGGCCTACATATAGAGTGCAAGTGGGTGGAGAACTTAAACCTGTCAGATGCAATGGCACAGTCGGAGCGTGATGCAAAACAAGGCGAAATACCTGTGGTCATACACAAAAAGAATAGACATCCGTGGCTAACTACCATGAGTGCAGTAAATTTTGTGAATATGGTGGCGGAAACTACGCTTTTACGCTCCTTTCCAAACACCTTTGTCACTATACCCCTTTACGATTTTTTGGAGGTTTACGACGGATATATCAGTGAGGAGGGGGATACAGATGGAAGGATGGGTAAAACTACATAGGAAAACGCTTGATAATCCTATGGTCTGCAAAGATGCTGATCATCTGGCGGTATGGGTATACCTCCTCCTGAAAGCCTCGCATGGGACATGTCCAGCGATATTTAAGGGCGAGAAAATAATGCTGCAGCCTGGGCAGTTGATAACCGGCAGGCTTAAAATTGCTGCCGATTTATCTGTGAACGAAAGTAAGGTGAAAAGAATCTTAAACGCGTTCAAAACTGACCAACAGATTGACCAGCAAGCAAGTAACAAAAATAGCCTAATTACAATACTTAACTGGGAATCTTATCAGAAGATTGACCAGCACACTGACCAACAGATGACCAGCGAACGACCAACAACTGACCAGCAAGTGACCACAAACAAGAATGAAAAGAATATAGAGAATGAAAAGAAGGTAAATAATAAAACATCTAATGCGCCTGTGGCAGACGATTCCAAGTACCAGTACAAGGAAATCGTTGAGTATTTGAATATGCGTACCGGGAAATCGTTCCAGGTGGGGTCCAAGGACACGCGGAGACTGATACGAGCCAGGATTAATGATGGATTTACTTTTGATGATTTTCGTAGGGTTATTGACATCAAGTCTGCCGAATGGAAAGAGGCGGATATGGATAAGTATCTTAGGCCGGCTACGTTGTTTGGTACAAAATTTGAAGGGTATCTAAACCAGAAAGGGGGAAAGAAGATTGAAGAACCTGGAAGAAACACTGAACCGGATGAAACAGACATTGTGCGACGGGCAATTGAGCAGGGCGCCGGAGCAGAAGGATTTGAATGGTGATACCTGCCCAATCTGCCACGGGGAAGAATGGGTGTATGAGCATGACGAGCACGGAGTTGAATACGCCACCCCTTGTAAGTGCCGGGAGCAGAAGGTGATGGACAGACGGCTTCAGTTTGCAGAATTACCTGACAGCCTTAAAGAAATAAGGCTCAACACATTTAATCTGCGGAGATATACAAGGGATGAATCCAGGGAAATAGCTGCCGTGGCTTGCAAGGGAGTTAAATTCTACTTGGATAATCTGGACGCTATGATAGAGAAAGGCATGGGCCTGTACCTGTGGAGTGAAGAAAAGGGGTCTGGTAAAACGCGTATGGCTGCTAGTATTGCAAATGCACTTATGAATGAGCATGGCATACAGGTCAAGTTTGCTACATCCATGAATATCCTTCAGGAGATTAAGAGTACCTGGGGACAGAACGGAAATAAGCAACAGGAAGGCTATCTACTGGATGCACTGCAGACAGTTAAGGTCCTTGTAATTGATGATTTCGGGACAGAGGAGACAAAGGACTGGATCAGGGAGAAATTCTATCAGATTCTGAACGAACGGTATCTGAATAAGCTTCCAACCATCCTGACGAGTAACTTCTCGCTCGACGGCCTGAACTATGACCGCAGGATCACAAACCGGCTGCAGGAAAACACATTTCAGATTCACTTCCCGGAAGAGAGCGTACGGGAGACAATAGCCAGAGAAAATGCAGATTACATGCTAAATAATGTAATTGGATAGGGATAAAGGTATGATTAATCAGAATACTGAGCAAATAAAGCTTATTGCGGAAAAATATGGAATAAATAATCAGCTAATAAAGCTGATGGAAGAATGCGGTGAACTGGTAACTGCGGCGGCAAAATATGATCCACAGCATCCTTATACGATAGAACATATAGCGGAAGAGGCAGGAGATGTCCGCATCATGATAATGCAGATAGAATACCTCATGGGGATACAGACCACCGTGCAGGAGAGTATGAATAAAAAAATTAACAGGCAGATAAACAGAATGAAAGAAAAAGGATTATTGAAGGAGGTATAACATGGTACACCTGATTGAAAATTATTATGCACTTACAAACAATATGGGATTCACTCTTGCCGTAGATAAAGGTAAGACGGATAAGGACGGGAATAAAATTTACGATACAGTAGGATATTGTGGGAGTTTCGAGGAGACAATTTCTCTCCTTAGACGTAAAGTTGTAGACCAACGTCTGCAAAATGGATCATATGAGCTGTCAGAGGCTCTGGCAGTGATAGAAAATGTGAAAGAAGAGATAAAGGCGGCAATCACAAATGAGAGCAATCAGTGAGATGTATATGAGATCCGGAGGCACCGCAAGCCCGAGATACTGTGACGAGTGCCCTAACCTGACCAGCATTGGGAAGCATTACGACTACAAACTATACCAGGAGGCCGGGGGTACTAAGCACTGGCAGCCGAGTTGGGTAGCATGTAAGTTCTTCGGGATGGGGCACTTGCCGGGGATGGTGGCGCCGGAAGAGCCAGAACAGGAGATTGATGGGCAGATGAGTCTATTTGAATAAAAAGAAGGGGTATAAATGCCAAGAAAAATTAACAGCGACACATTTCGAGAAATATGTCGCTATGTATGTGTGATTATTGGGTGGGAAATTGGGAAATGGCTATTTTTTTAATTTAATATCATTTTTATCAGCTATATCCTGCAGTTTATCGTAAAGTTTCTCATAATCATTAGAATTTTGTATTAAATGGAATTCAGATTTTAGTTGACGATATTCCTGATCTGACACAAAAGGAGATACAATCTCTATATTATTGGTAGATGAAATTATTTTAGCATTAACAAAAGCATACTGCATATAAACAAAAACTAATATTGCAACAAGGAAATATGTACAGAATAAAAGAGCTTTGTAGTAGCGCTTTACAGTTTTTACAGTTGGTAATTTGGCATCTTTATTTCGTGTAGATGTATTACTTTTGTCTGGCAATATCTGTGTTTCATTAGCGTTTTTAGATTCAATGATATTTATCATTTTATCACAAAAATTTTTGAATACTTCACGTAAAAAGTTGGCGGCTGAGACAGCAACGACAATCAAAACATACATAAGTACTCCTGTGCCTTGTTCTGAAAAACCATCCGAAATTTGCTTATATGTTGCATCCGAAATAAGCTGCACAAATCCGCCGCCAATATTTAGAAAAAGTGAGAATACAAATTCAAAGATAGGATTAAATAGTTTGCCAACAATAAAAGCTAAAAGCGCACCGACGATGGCTGCATATATTGAAGTTTTACTAAAAATTTTTTTGTTATTATCCATAATAGTTACCTTTCATCATTAGTAAGGAAAATTATACCATATAAATATGATAATTAAAAGAATTTGGTAACACGGAAAATAAATCTGAGAAAGGGGCCAGCCTCCTGCAGGGGTAAGGGTATACCGGGCTTCTTAAAGAAAAATGAAACAGACAAAGAAAAGCAACAAGGAAGTATATCATTCAAGAGTATATACGAACCGCCCAGCATACGCTGACTTTGATGCACCGAGTAAATTTCAGGCAATACAGTCGATTATTGCAAAGCACTTGAAAGAACATCCGAATGCGATATGTTCGTATTCCGGTGGAAGCGACAGCGACATTATGTTGGATTTAGTGGAGCGTACAAGAATAATGTTCGGCTTGCCGGAAATAAAATACTGTTTTTTTAACACCGGGCTCGAAATGAAGGCGATAAAAGACCATGTAAGGGATGTCGAGAACAAATATGGTGTTGAAATAACGGAATATAGGCCGAATAAAAACATTGTGCAGTCTACAAGGGAGTATGGTATCCCATTTATTTCAAAAATAGTATCAAGTGTAATGGAAACGGTACAGAAAAAAGAACTGCCGTTTTCCGTCAAGGAAGAATATGACAATGCAGATGATAAAGCAAAAATAAGGCAAGAACTGAGGGAACGATATCCAAAATCAGAACAGGGAATCAATTTTCTGTGCTGTTGTAACCGGGACGGAGAACCCAGGCCAAATATACAGCTTGTGATTAACTCTTCAAAATATTTGTATGAGTTTATGGTTGAGAATCCTTGTGATTTCAAGATTAGTGCAAAATGCTGCGACTACTGCAAAAAACAAGTCGCCCACAAGGTACAGGCTGAATACGAAATGGTTATTACGGGAGAGCGCCGAGATGAGGGAGGCATGCGTTCCGTGCCTAAATCCGAAGATGCAAACGGGACGATGTGCTTCTCGGAAACAAGTAACGGGCAGTTCAGGTTAAAGCCGCTGTATTATGTATCAGATGCAGATAAGGCATGGTATAAAGAGCGGTATGGGATTAGATACTCAGATGCTTATGAGGTGTATGGACTGAAGCGCACAGGTTGCTGTGGATGTAGTATTTCCGCAAGAGCAGTCGAGGATCTGGAAAAGATAAGGCCATACGAACCGAATGTTGTTAAAGCGGCATGGAATATTTTTGGAGACAGCTACAGGTATAGACAGAGATATAATGATTTTAAAAAGATGAAGCAGGCAGAGGCAAAGAGAGGCGGTCAGATGACTATCTATGACTTCCCGGAGGCGCTGCCATGAATGGTCAATTGAGTATATCGGACTACCTGCAGGCCAGGGACAATGTACCTTTTTAAGCATTGCGGACAGTGTGTTTGCCGGTACTGTCTGTACTGGTGGTCAAATCGTTGCCCTTATGGTGATTGTTATGATGACCGCCGGGCAAAGATAGACCCATACGATATAGCTCACCCAGGTAGGCCGCAAAGGACTGCCTGGAGTGACTGGAATAAACCGGAAGAGCAGGCGCATTGGTGCAGAGGCGGGATATTTTATCCGGTCCATTACTGCCCAGGGTTTACAAAATATAAAGGCTGCCAGGTAAAGGAGTGCCTAAAGTGCAATGTGGTAGTGTATCAGGACGGGTACATAGCATGTAGTCTTGTGGATACTCTGGGGTGCATGGCGTGTTACCAGGAGTTCGAGGACAGGTTGGGATTGGAGGGATAGGAATGGATAGATTAACGATTCCTGATGAAAAAATAGACGGGGGATGGAGAAGGACCGTAGTTGATGCAAGAGCGGTTAAAGAAAATGCCATGACATTATATTGGCAGCTCAAAAAGTACGAGGACACCGGTCTTGCCCCGGAGCGGATTAGAGCAATAGATCAGGCCTATGCAAACCAGGCTAAAGAGCTTATGGGGTATAAGAGAGATGAGGAGCAGGGCCTACTGTTGCGGCTGCCGTGTAAAATGGATGAGAATACTAAAGTATATGAGATATACCGATTCTGTGGGGAAGGGGCATGGGAGATAGAAGAACATTATATTAAGTTCTCGGATTTGAAAAAGATTGGAATGACTGTATTCCTCACCCGCGAAGCTGCTGAAAAGGCGCTTGCAGAAATGGAGGATTAGTCTATGTGTAATGATTTTAAGTGTGTGCATGATCAGTGCGAGTATGTATAACGAAACACTATAAATGTGAATCGAAGAATTTGCCTATCACTTTTATAAGAAAAACTCCAAGTATTACTAAACCAATAACCGGCATAAATTCTGGACAAATAAACATAAACAACAAAAGTAATAGCCACAAAATACCTTCTATTAAAGCTTTCTTTGTGTATTTATCCATAAGAATCGCCTCCCTTTGGTCTATTATACTCTCATAAAGAGTGGAAATCTAGATTACTACGAAATTTATTCTTCAAAAAAAGGAGGGCCGGGTCAGCAGGCCCGGCAGTATGAAAAAGAAAAGTCTATATGAAAAAGGTTATCGCCCTTTGTTGAGTATTACTATACCGGGAAAATGTGATGAAACTGTGGTGAAAAGATAAAAGAATTGTGAAAGGAAAATAAAAATGAATGAAAATGAATTTAATAAAAGAGTAGAAAAGTTTGTGACAGCATTGAGAGACTTATATTTAGATGCAGATGAAAGAGAAGGCACTGAAATGCCAAAAATAGAACTGAAAGAGGAGAACCTTACAGATGACTTTACCGCAATGATTATAGCGGTAAATCTCTTATATACTTCGATAACCGGTGATGACGAAATGGACCTTATAGGATTTACGCATATGGTAAACCGTCTGATATTCCAATGGTATATGGAAAAACAGGAACGGGAGGTGGAAGACCATGAGCAGCCGGAATAAGGAGATGCAGGCCAGGACAGAAGGAATGGTATATGCATTAAAAATCGCCGGGCAGGGCGGCATAGAAGAATTGGAAAAAGAAATAAAATTCAGGAATCTGACAGGAATTTCCCTGAATTTGTCCAGGAAGGATTTAAATACGGCCAGTGAGAAAATTAAAGAAATGACAATGGATACCTTTACAATTCTCACAGTTGCCGTTCTTCATGATGAGTTTGGATTCGGTGAGAAACGCTGCCAGAGGTTTATTGACCGGATGAATAAGAAGGCTGAGTGCATGATTGATGATTTCTGCACCTGGGATGATTATATCCAAACAATAAAAGAAGAATTAAATCTTGAACTGCAAATACGATGGAACAAATGACGGTCTTAGAATATCTGGAATGGAGAAAGATAGATGGGAAGAAACGGATCAGGCTACCCGGACCCTACATACAATCAGGCATTACCCGCGATCAGGCGGGAGGAAAACATAAGGGCGCGGGAAAAGCGGTACGGCGTAAAACGTGGAGAAACAGTACATATAATCATAGACATTAAGGACGAGGGACGGAGGACCGTAAAGGTAAGCCGCCGGATGCAGGTTATCAATCTGTATGAGCACCACATTCTCCTCCGGCATAAAACAGGAGCCTGTGAGAGCTATCAGTATCAAGAGTTTATGCAGATGATGGACAGGAGGTAACGGATGAAAGAGATGTTGATTATACTTAAAATAGCATTTGCCCTGTACAAAGAAATAGACATGCAGGAAAAGCTTTTAAAACACAGAAACAAGATGCTTGATACATATAAAAAATATCAGAACTGTCCGTTTAAATATAATCAGACGGATAAATGGCGAGAAGATTTAAAAGCATCACTGGTAAATGCGAGCAAAGAGATGCAAAACTGGAGGTGATGCCAATGGACAAAAAAACGCTGGAAAGGTACAAGCCATTGAAAAGGGAGTTGCTGATGATTGACAAGCAGATAAGTAGGCTGGAGGAACGCCGGGAAGCGCTGCCTGTAGTTATGGGCAAGGTGCAGTCATCAGATCATAATTTCCCGTTTACAGAGCGGCGTGTCAGTGTTCCAATGTTGGACCCAAAGGAGGCCGATAAGATTGATAAGGATATTGCACAAAAATATGCCAGAAAGTGTTATGTAGAATCTAAAATGAATGAAGTAGAAGAATTTATAGAAGACATGCCAGAAGGTGAAGTAAAAAGAATCTTTGAACTGTATTATTTGGAAGGTATGACACAAAGCCAGGTGGCTGACATTGTAGCATTGGATAGGAGCAGAATCTCCAGAAAAATTTGTGATTACCTTGAAAACGCACACAAAGCACAAAATTAATATGGTATAATTAAGATAGAACGAGTAGAACATAAAATAATATCCTCCGTTTGAAAGTGCGGTTGCGGGGTGTCACAGCTCCGCGGCTGATTAGCCGGTTCCGAATGCGATTCCTCATAAGACGGGCCTGTATAACAGGGCAACGCCGCAGGACGCCGGAGCGTCCGGTATTTGGGTAGGGGCGAAGCAGGGAACTGATGGTCGCCGGAGCAGTACGGGGTGGGCTGCGTGCTGCTATATCTTGTATAATTTTATGAGTAAGGTGAACCCGCCGCTGGGGGAACCGATTAACTACAACCTCTCCGCTGCCACGGACAGAAGAGCCGGGCAGTGATAAGTATAAAGCAAAACATCTGTATCATTGTCGTGGTACCAACGGCCAGAAAACGGGTGTAGAGTAAAGAACATGGGAGACGTCCCTGGGTGGAGTTGTGAGGGGGTTCTGATACCAAAAGCGGTTGAGGTAAGAGTTTGTTTTGCGGTTTCTTTGCATCGGCCTAAAACGATGAAACAAAAACCGCATGTCCCAGGTCTGGGATAACAGCACCGTTATGGCGGTGCAATGTGTGGAGCATACCATCAATGGCAGATGGACAGGGTCGCGCCCTGGGTTCCGGTTCGATTCCGGATGTTCTGCTTCGCCGGAAGGCGATACTCCCCCAATACATTTTATTTAAAAATACCTTACAAAATTGTAGGGTATTTTTTAGATAATAGTTCTATAGACAAGTGCGAACATATGTTCTATTATAAAGTATAACTCCTTTACATGGAATTGTTGAATTATGTCAGTAAATGGATTAAAATGGTAACATATTTAATGTATTGGAGGGTTACCAAATGAATAAGATAGGATTGGCAGTATATGGATTAGAGATATATCAAACTCGGCGTAAAAAGAAAGAATTGAATACTGTTAATAGTAGAGTTGATTTTTTAGATATAATGGATTTGTTTTTACATAACAGTCAACAACAATTTGATACTGACAATTATACTGAAACAGTTTTTAAAGTAGAAAGAATTGAAAGAGATGAAGTATATAATGAAAACGGGCAAAAGATGTATTCCTTTATTTCAGGGGTTGTGAAGACAGGTGAATATGGAACAGAATCAGAATTGGTTAATAGAAAAACCAAAAAAGTCACACATAATAAAACAATTGATGAGGCTGAGGTGATGCCGTTCGCGTTTTATGTAGCAATTCCTCAAGGAAATACCAAGAAAGGCATCATTATTTTTCAAACAGAAGGCCGCTATGGAATGAAAGGCAGCTTTGAAAAAAGATTAAAAAAATATATGCAGAATCTTTACCCGGATTTGAGCTTTACGATGGGGACAATAGCACCTGTTGAATATATTGAGAGATATTTAAGAGATGGATTCTTAAAAGAAATTAAAATGATTAAATATGGAATACCAAATGATGTTTCAGAAAGAAATGGAATTTCTAAAAAACCGGAGGATAATGCGTATGAGGAGAGAATAATTCATAATCCATTAGGATTTTTGGATAAAGGAGCCGATAAAATAAGAGAAACATTGAGAAGTCAGAGAATATATACAAGTATTGTTGAGATTCCGGATTTTGATTATGATGTGTTGAAATTTAATTTTACAAAAGGAAAGACAAACAAGACCATTAATATGACAAATATAGATTCGATCGTAATTGTTGAAGATATAACAGAAACTGCTGGTGTAAATAAAGGACATCCATCGTACTTGATTCTTAAGGATGAAATGAAAAGGACAGCTATAGATTATTTGCACGGAATGGGTGTTGTATGAAAGAGATGATAAAATGAAGCAAGTGGTAGCTTTTATTACAAGTTCTAATGGAGTACTTTGCATTTTACTGGTGGTGGTGCTTTTTATTCGCTGTGTATTAAAAATAAAATACTTGTCCATAAAAGATATTGTTATAAATCATGTAAACTGTTTTAGAAATCCACAAGGGAAATTATTATTTGTACCAGTATTTATGTATATAGTACTGCCTTTTTTATAGCCATTTGTATTGCAAAGAATAAAGTGATTAATGGTGATATATTGAATCTTATAACAATAATCATATCTATTTTAACAGCTATGTTATTTACTTTGTTGACTGTAGTTATGGATATGAAAGAAAAGGTAAAGGCAAATAAAAAATACTCGGCGAATGAAGCGGATACTATTAAAGATGCTTTAAAACAAACATATTATACGATAATGTTTGAAATTCTTATTAGCATACTATTACTAGTGCTATGTTTGATTAATGTCTTTGTGGCGAAATATACATTGATTCAAAGTGTACTGATTTATTACTTTTCTTTACTCATGGTAATTAATTTACTTATGATTTTAAAAAGAATATCTGCAGCCTTAGATGTTGAGATTGAAAAATGAAAAGATATTATGAGAGGCAGCTTCGGCTGTCTCTTTTTGCAGACATCAAAACGAAACGATTGAGAGGTGGTGAGAGTGCCGCGGAAACTGGATGAGCGAGCTGTGAAGGCAAAGGAAATGTACCTGAACGGAAAGAAATTAGTTGAGATTGCAAGTCAACTAAATTTGCCGGAAGGGACTGTTCGGCGTTGGAAGAGCACATATAAGTGGGGAAGTGAGCGCTCGTTAAATAAAAGCGAACGTTTGCAAAGGAGGAAAGGCGGGCAGCCAGGCAACAGAAATGCTGTAGGCCACGGTGGAACAGGTCCGCCGGGAAATAAGAATGCAGTGAAAACGGGAGAGTTTGAGACTCTCTTTTTTGATACTTTGGATGCCGAAGAAAAAGAACTCCTGGAGATGGTACAGCCGGATAAGGAGCAGCTCCTTCTGCAGGAGATACAGCTTCTGACGGTTAGGGAGCGCCGGATGCTGAAGCGTATAGATGGCCTGCGTGAATTGGAAGAATACCTTCCAGAGGAAGAAGATGACAAGCCAGGTGTTATTGCAACAAAAGTTCCACCGGGCATGACGGTAACGAAATACACTGCAGGATTTGAAAAAGGCAAGATCACAGACTTGCGGGAATTTACGGGTATCCTTGGGCAGATACAGGCAGTTGAGGAGGCCCTTACCAGGGTGCAGGCCAGACGCCAGCGTGCAATAGAGGCATTACACAAGTTTGGGTACGATGACGCGCACCTGGAACTCATAAAAGCCCAGGTTGATAAACTGAATCGAGACGGACAAGATGAAGATGGAGAGGACGGGGTGGAAATAGTCAATGATGCGCCAAAAGAAGAAAGTTAAGATATCAGAGATAGTCATCCCGAAGTATCTCCCTTTGTTTAATGACCGGACGCATAGGCACATCATCCTTACTTCCGGGCGTGCTGGAACAAAGTCAAGTTATGTGAGTATCACCACAGATTTTCGGATTATGGATGAGCATAACGCATCCTGCGTTGTCCTGCGCAAGCACCACAATAAGCTGCGCAAGACGGTATATAAGGAGATGATACGCGGTATTAACCGCTTGGGAGTCAGTAAAAAACGGTTCAAGATTGGGAAATCCCCGATGGAGATAACCTACAAAAAGAATGGAAACACCATTTACTTTTCCGGATCTGACGGTGTGGATGATACAAAAGGTATCATAGATGAGGATAAACCCATTAAGCTTGTGGTACTGGACGAGCTGACGGAGTTCTTCGATGACGGCGAGGGAGAGGAAGAACTGGCAAACATCGAGGCTACCTTCGTCCGTGGAAATCAGGGCGGGTTCCAGATGATTTATCTTTATAATCCACCCAAAAACCCGAATGCCCCCATAAACGAATGGTGTCGTAAGATGGAGGAGAGGCCGGACTGCATCCACATACACACAGATTATAGAGATGTACCCCCAGATTGGCTGGGGCCTGATCTCATTGAATCAGCGGAGGTCATGGAGCAGACCGACCCTAAGATGTATCGCTGGGTATGGCTTGGAGAGAGCATAGGTATAGACGATTTGGTCTATTACATGGTAAATGCTGAACTTCATTACTACGATGGACTCCCAGAAGATGAGAAAAAGACAATTGGTGAGATAGGAGTAGGAGTTGACTACGGCCAAAAGAACCCTACGGTATTCGAGGCATTCGGTGTCAGTTACAGCAGGCAGACGTTATGCGGACTGGACGAGTGGAGTCATTGCGGGCGGGAAGAGGGACAGAAATCCCCTTCCGAATACGCAAAAGAATTGAAAGATTTTTGTGATAGGCTGGAAAAAGAGTATGGCAGGGTAGTGAGCTGGGTATTTATTGACCCTTCTGCAGCCGGCTTCATTGAGGAAGTGCGACGGATTATGCCACATATAGATGTTATCCCGGCATTCAACGATGTAAAGCTTGGGATAAGCAGAGTACAGAAATTCTTTTCTTTCCGCCGGATTTTGATTAATCAGCAAAAGCAAACGCTGCTTATTAAAGAGCTGGGGCTATATCAGTATGACCCCAAAAGCGTTGAAAAAGGCAAGGAAGAAGTATTAAAGGTCAATGACCATGCTGCAGATGCCACAAGGTATCTTGTATGCGGTATGTGGGGATTAATAGCTATATTCCTGCCGTTTACAGAAAGAGAGTGAGGTGATAAGCAGTGATACAGTATGAGAGCATTAAAAAGGCGCTGGGCGTCGATATAGCGGTATCGCCGGAAATGGCTGAATCCATATACCGGTGGCAGCGCATGTATCGTAATAAGCCGCCCTGGATAAGCAAAGATGTCAAGGGGGTGAACCTGCCTGCAGCCATAAGCAGTGAGTTTGCGAGACTCGTCACAAATGAGGCCAGGATTGAGGTGAGCGGCAGCCCGAGGGCAGACCTGATAAATGAAATGCTCACGCCATTCAGGGGCAATCTTCGCAAATACGTGGAATTTGCAAGTGCCACTGGTGGTATTTGCTTTAAGCCATACCTTACCGGGGATAAGGTGGCTGTAGATATCGTACGGGCCGGTAATTGTTATCCGACGGAGTTTGATTCATCCGGTACGATGACCGGAGCTATCTTCCCGGAATTTAAACGCAAAGGTAAGAAGTTATACACACGATTGGAATACCACAGCCTGCAGGGAGATAAATACATCGTCATCAATCGGGCATTTGTCAGCAGAAAAGCGATTGTCAAAACAGATGAGATTGTGCAGCTTGGTATGGAGATCAGGCTGGAGGATGTCGATGAATGGGAGGATATATCCCCATATGAAGAGTTCAGGAATGCAGATTGTACGTTGTTCTCGTATCTTAAAATCCCGCTTGCGAATAACGTAGATCCTGATTCCCCGCTGGGGGTAGCGGTTTATTCCCGGGCGGAAAAACAGATACAGGATGCGGATGAGATGTACGGAGCAGCTCTTTGGGAGTACCGGTCAAAGGAGACTGCTATTCAGGCGTCAAACGAATATTTCAAAAAGAACCGGCAGGGAGATGTGCTCCTTCCAAAAGGACAGGAGCGTTTGTATTATCCTATGGGTAATGGCATTGCAGACCATATGACAGGAAAGCCATTGTTCAATGTCTACTCCCCTGATATCCGGGATCAGAGCTTTTTCAATGGATATAACCGGATTATACAGAAAGTGGAGTTTAACTGCGGCTTGGCTTATGGGACCCTGTCTGATCCGCAGAGTGTGGAGAAGACAGCGGAGGAGATCAAGACCAGTAAGCAGAGGTCATATTCCACTGTAAAGGACATCCAAAACAGCACGGAGGAAGCCATCCGCTCCCTTGTAAAGGCAATGGAGGTCTGGATTGATATGGGCGGGCTTGCACCGGCCGGAAAAGTGGAAGTGTCTTGCGACTGGGACGATTCACTCATAGTTGATAAGAAGTATGAACTGGAACAGCTCAGAGCTGATCTGGCTGCCGGGATTATAGGACCGGTAGAATTTCGGATGAAGCGCTACGGCGAAACAGAGGATCAGGCTATGAAAGCACTTGCGAAAATCCAATTCCCGGATGATGTACAGGAGTGATGTAGATGCGACCGGAGGAAATGGGGAGCCTGCCCCTGCAGGTGGAAAAGCTTTTCTATGGACTACAGGATAGGATCATGTCTGATGTGGTAAGGCGAATCAAAAAGACAGGTGAGATAACATCTACAGCAGATTACCAGCTCAATCGTATCAAGATACTCGGTAACTCAACGGAGTTTATCGAGGACGAGTTAAAAAGATTACTGAATGCGACGTATCCTGAAATATTTGCCCTGTATGACAAGGTGATAGATTGGGAATATGTACGTAACAAGAGCTTGTATGAGCAGGTCAATGGGCAGTTCACACCGCCAGAAGAAAACAATTGGCTGCAGGAATTGTCCTCTGCAATCGTCAGTCAGACAAAAGGGGAGATCAAAAATATCACACAATCCCTGGGTTTCTCCCTGGACTACGGTAATGGGAAAAAGGTATTTACACCACTGTCCGAATACTATCAAAAGTATCTTGACCGGGCCTGCCTGGATATTGCGTCAGGCGCCTTTGATTACAACACGGCTTTACGCCGGGTGGTGCGAGAGATGACATCATCCGGTATCCGCTCTGTCGATTATGCAAGCGGATATTCCAACCGCGCACCTGTGGCGGCCAGAAGAGCCGTTATGACAGGCGTGCATAACCTTAGCAATAAAATCAACGAGCAACTTGCAAAAGAGCTGGAAACGGACGATTTCGAGGTCACAGCACATTATGGCGCCCGGCCAACACACGCAGTCTGGCAGGGCAGAGTGTACAGCCGCCGAGAACTGGAGTCTATTTGTGGTCTCGGCAGCGTGACTGGCCTTTGCGGTGCAAACTGTAATCATTCGTACCTGCCTTTTATAAAGGGTATATCGACCAGGACCTATACAGATGAGATGCTGGAAGACATCCGCGAGGATGATGCCAGGATCAGAAAATACCGGGGTAAGGAATATGATGGGTATACCTGCCGACAGAGACAGCGTGAGATGGAGACAACCATGCGGGCGCAGCGGGAACGGATCAAGTACCTGAAAGAAGGTGGTGACCATGATGCGATGCTGTCAGCTCAAGCGAAGTATCTGCAGACTCTGCATGAGTACAAGGGGTTTTCAAAAATCATGGGGCTACAGCCACAGATGGAGCGTGTCTATATGGACGGGCTCGGGCGGATGGCAGGTGGGAGAATACCCGCGAAAGCAGTTGTAAAATCAGGTAGAAGTGGTATAATAAAGTCAGGAGCAGTAAGCGGTGCGAGAAATCCTTACGGAGATGCAGCGAATAAACATGCAGAGAAGTATTATGGCCTTGTAAGGAAAATGAAAACAGATGTGGCAAGGATAGCCAAAACAACAGGTATTCCTGAACAGGATATCCAGTCAATTAAGGATTATCTTTTTATCCAGAAACATGATTTAGGAGGAAGTGAGAAAAAGCGTTTTGATCCCGATTATATGATAGGTGAATCATGGAAACGTCTGATAGACGGTAAGCCGGAATCACACGACTTGACGTTGATTAAGCATGAGATCATGGAAAAGGATTTAATGTCTAAAGGGATGTCCCAGGATGAGGCTCACATTGCGGCGACTGCTAAGTATAACTATGATAAGGAGGCTACGTTATTTTATGGTAAAATTAAAAAATTTAAAAAAGAATAATACCACTATCGAAAGTGATATCATACCTGAGGATAGCGATAACAGCGGGCATATCGTAGTTGACCTGGATCAGGGAATCACAATTGATTATTCACTTCCGGAAGGGTATGAATGGTGCATGAATCACGTAAACCACGCTAAAAATAAATTGATAGAACTCGCGAAAGAAGAACATTTATCAGAACAATATTTAGTAATGTGGTACTAATACCACCAGTCAAAATGACTGGTGGTATTTTTATGCCAAATTTTAGGGGGTGTTTGATTGATTACAGTAACTATGGGCCGTACGGGGGTAGATATCAGCGGCCATGCAGGATATGATAAATGTGGTCGCGACATTGTGTGCGCCGCGGTATCTGTACTTGCGCATAATCTTGTCATATCCCTGGAGGCTTTAACGCCGGATAAGGTATTTATAGAAGAGCGGCATGGATACATGAATATAATCTGGAATGACCTGTCTGATAAAGGCAGGATACTGGTAGATTCCTTTTTTCTTGGTATCTGCGATATAGAGAGGGATTATCCAGGGGTGGAAATCAAATATGGTAAATAAGCACGCGGGGACGCCCGGGTGTTTTTTATTGTCCAATACCGGTTATGACGTTTAAAAGGTCTCGGAAACTGACCGGCAAGTCATATAAACTGTACAGCCTCCGGAAGACACCGGATATAAAAACGAAGGCGGAAAGGATGAATATGGATTTAAAAGAATTACTTGGGGATGAGCTTTATGCTCAGGTGGATGCGAAACTTGCAGAAGTAAATGGTGCGGATGACAGGAAAGAGAATCCTGTTAAATTTGTGGATTTGTCGGACGGAGCATATGTCAGTAAAGAGAAATATACCGGACTGAAAACAGAAGCAGACGGATATAAGAAACAGCTCACCGAGGCAAGCGCCACCATTGAATCTTATAAGGGAATGGATATTGATGGCATTAAAAAATCTGCGGATGAATGGAAACAGAAGTATGAGACTGATACGGCGGCACTGAATCAGCAGATTGAGACCCAGAAGAGGACATTTGCGGCCGAGAAATTCCTCGATGGTCAGAAGATTAAGTCTCCTCTTGCAAAGAAAAGCATTCTCTCAGATTTCATGGCCCAGAATCTTGAGTTTAAGGATGGTACTTTCGTGGGCGCCGATGACTATATGAAAAAAATGAGAGAACAGTATCCGAATGACTTCGAAATCGAACAGAAGGAAGAGTCGCCTAAGAAAAACACCTGGGTAAGAGGAACTGCAGGTTCATTCAAACCTACAGCAGTATCTTCAGAAGAAGCATACAGAGAACAGAAGTATAGTAAAAACAAATATTACAGGAAGTAAAGGAGATATGATATATGGAATATGGTGGATATAACGTTAATGAGAAATACAGTCCAATTGTAGCCCCTAATTTTTATTTTGATGCGGTTTTTCAGCCAGGATTGACTTATAGTGACCAGTATCAGGGGGATGCGGAAGGTGCAGGTGCAGTAAAGATTTTCAAATTAGCGGCTAAGGCTGCGAAAGCGCCCAAAAGTCCGGCTTCTGATTTCGAGCATGGGAATGCAGATAATGACCTGATTCCACTGCTTTTAAATAACTTGCAGCAGGAATCTACAAAAATTTACAATGTTCAGGCAGATGCGGTTCCGTATGATATGGCGGATGCACATCTTTCCCAGTCTGTGCAGGTATGCCGTGAGGGATGGCAGATGTCCGGTCTTGCATGTCTGGTAAATGAGGGAACAGTAATGGAAGATACAGAGGCGATTACAAAAGCCAATATCGTCTCTAAGATTATTGCCGGAAGGAAATCTATTCGTAAACAGAAAGCGTCTGCGAATGTGGTACTTGCATCTGTGGAGACGTATAGTACAATGCTCGAGCAGGCAGGGGATAAGTTTACTCCAGTAATGAACGATGAGATCGTAAGGACTGGTCAGATGGGATATTGGCTGGGTATGCTGTGGGTAGAGTGTAATATGATGGATTTGGCAAATGAGGCCAAATACTATGATTTTACCGGTACACTGAAGACAGTTGACCTTACCAAAGTTGATTATATTATGTATGACTGGAGAGGCCTGCATATTGTAGACCTCCTGTCTATGGCACGGCTGAAAGATTCCGAGAACTTTAATGGAACTTTAGCACAGGTGGAGATTTGCACAGGATACCGTCTTGGCGATGCTAATTATGCTGTGGTAAAAAAACACGGAGCTTGACAAGTCTGACGGTTACCTCCGTAGCAGGTAGCACGAGCGGCTCTACTAAAATCACGGTAGAGCCGGCGCTGTCAAGTGGTAACAGCTACAAATACAAAATAGCCGCAAATCCAACTATACCGAATGCAGGACAGGAATGTAAGACTGGGTACACTGCTTGGGATGGTACGGCGGAGATTACAGCAACAGCAGGCCAGAAAATTGTTGTCGTCGAGGTGGACGCGGATAACCGCTGCTTTGGAGCTGGAATGGCCGTAATAACCACCGCAGAATAGAGGTGAGTATATGTCACGGGTAGATGTAGATTATCAGTATTATGCTGATGTTTTTAAGGGAGACGCCCTTACGGAGAGTGATTTTAAAAAACACGGCATGCGGGCGGAGGCCATTGTGAACCGGATGACATACGGTCGTATCCATGAATTTGAATTGCGACCGGATGACCTGGAGGCTGTCAAAGCTGCCATATGTGCGGTATCTGAAATTTTGGCCGAGGATCACCGGCAGAAAGAAACAACCGGCGGGCGATTGGTAAAGAGTGTCAATACCGACGGAGAATCCGTGACATATGCGGACACTGCAGACAATCAGCCGCCGGAAGAGGCACTATACAGTAAATGCTGTTTTGAAGCCCGTCTTTACTTGGAAGATACGACACTCTTATATCCGGGGGTGTACTATGATTATTAATGCAGAAGTGACCATATATAATCGCAAGGTAAATCCGGATACACGGAAAGTAGAGTATTTCGGGCATGTGTCACCATGTCATTATTACTGCGAAAATAAGGTGATAACGGGCGATAAAGGAGATGGCGGCCTGAAGCACGCTGATGTATTTAAAATCCGGATTCCTGCCGAATATCTTGACGGGTATGTGGCGCCAGATGAGTATGCGAAGCTGCCATACAGCCCTGAGATGACGGCTTGGACTGTAGAAAAAGAAGATCTGTTTATCCTCGGGGTGTATGATCTGAAGATAAATGGGATCGGTGATCTGCAGAAGACGCACCGGCCATATGGCGTGGCAGATAATTATGGAGATAACCGGAAAGGGTTTATCCCACACATAAGATTTGGAGGTTGTAAGTAATGGCAAACTTCCACTTGAAAATTGACCCATCTGACCAAATTCTCCTCAAAAGGAGCTTGGGGAAAAACGGGAGAGGACAACTGTTTTTTGCCTCTGAGTTTGGCCGTAAGTGCCGACCGTATGTGCCCGAACTTTCGGGGCGGTTACGGGATAGCATGAGAGCAGAGCCTGGTAGCGTGTCCTGGGATACCCCATACGCAAGGCGGCAGTTTTATGAGCACAAAAGCAAGAATATGTGGGCGGAAAAGTGTTGGCAGGACCAGAAAAAAAGCATCATTTCATCCACCGCAAAATTCTGCGGAGGGAGGGCAACATGAGTATTATTGAGTCGATCAGGGATTTTATAGCAACCTGCCCATTTATTGAGGAACTGGATACCATGTTTCCTCCCGTAAATGTGGATAAACTGGAACCGGAACCGTCTTACAGCATCGAAAGCGTTCCTTCGGACCCTATTGTAAAACGGTGTATTAACGGAGACAGCATTCGCAGGGTTACTTTTTATCTGTGCTCCAGAAACCTTTATGGGGCAGAGGAGAACTTGGACACCAGCCAGTTTTATGAGAATTTTGCTGATTGGCTGGAGGACTGCACCAGGAAGAAACAGCTTCCGATATTGGGGGAAGGGCAGACAGCAAGGGCGATTAAAGCAAATACGCACGGGTACATCAATGATAGTGAGGCAACATACGCCCAGTATCAGATCCAGTGCGAATTACAATATTATCAAAAAAGAAAGGTAGGATAAGCATGAGAAGATTGGATTTACAGAGGTTTGCGGACACTGAAGCAGTGCAGCGGTATCAGGAGGCACTGTACATTAATGTTGGTGCAGCAGGTGCGGCCGCAACGTATGAACTGTTTGGCACCGGCGTGACCAAAGCGGACGAAAGCTTTGACACGAAAACTAAAGAAAGCCGCTACATCAATCAGAAATCTACATCCCAGAGTATTACAGGATACGGATATTCCATCGGTTATGAATATGAGAACATCCCATCCGAGAAAGCTGTCAAGCTGATTGATTCTGTGGCAAAAAAGGAGAAAGTGGGATCAGAGGCAGAAACAGATCTGGTGATCGTATCCTTGTACATGCCGAAAGAGGCAAGCAAGGGATATCCGGCAAGAAAAAGGAGAGTGACCATCTCTCCGGATTCCAATTCTGACAATGACGGAACAATGGTAGGTTCTGGCAGCCTCCTGGGTAAAACAGACTGGGAGTATGGCACTTTTGATGTGGAGACAAAGGCATTTTCCGTTGATGCTGCAGTTGCTGCCAAGTTTGATGTGACGGCACCGTCGGGAAATTAAATGGTGCTCCGGTAACTACGGCAGCCGTAGCACCTGCTAAAACGGCCGTAAAAAGAGTAGCTAGAAAAACTGTGGAGGCTGGGGCTGAATAGCCCTGGCCTTTTATGGAGGAAAAAAATGATTATAAATTTCGATGAACTTAACTTTGATGCGACAGACGCAGACACCCTTCAAAAGTATCTTGATGCAATGCAGAACATTTCAGAAAAGGCAAACAGGCTTGATAAAAACGCCCCGCAGCCAAAACAGTATCTGTATCTTTGTGAGTCCGTTAAAGCATGTTTCGATGGTATATTCGGGGATGGCGCTGGAGAAAAAATCTGTGGTGCCAACAACTCTCTAAGAGCCTGCACAAATGCGTTTAGGGAACTGGTAGCAGAATATAATCACCAGATGCGCGAACAAGAGAGAGCGAATGAAGCGCTAATCGCGGCAATGGAAGTTGAGAAGGCTGTTGATACAGAGTGAGATTAACAGAACGGCTTCCGGTAACTGTGGAGATTGCAGGAGAAGCGTATGCAATCAAAACGGATTTTAGGGATATACTCCGTTACGACGAGATTATCAGAGGACAGAGTAATGGCAATGCGGTTTTAGAAGCCATAGATATGCTTTTGGGGGAAGAGGTGCTACGCAAACCGAATATGAGAGCTGACAATATAGCAGATGCAATCGGGTGGTTTGTTAAGTGTGGAGATATAGGAAAAAAGAGTTCCCTTCCGCGTGCAGCACTGGGCCTTAATAATGCGGTTCCTATGGATTTTGGCGCTGATTCCGCTTTGATCTATACTGCTTTCCTCCAGACGTACGGGCTTGATCTGTACGATATTCCGTATTTGCACTGGTGGAAATTTAACTGGATGCTGGAGGATATTTCCCCTTCGTGTCGTCTGTCAAAGGTAATTGAATACCGGACGATAGACACGAAAAATAAAAACTTGTCCAAAGAACAGAAGAAAGCTTATGCGGCCTTACAGCGGTATTTCCGTGTCCAGGAAAAGAAATCCGAAGAAGATGAAGCCATAGTACAGGCGCTCCTGGAAGGGAGGGACCCCTTTGGATAATGACAAAAAGCGCATAAAGATTGTGTGCCCTTATTGTGGATATAAAATGCCAATAGCTTATGATCCGGCAAGGGTTATATGCAAAGGAGTATATATTCAATGCAAGGGCAGAAAATGTAAAAAAGAATTTGAAATAAGGATTTAAGTGTCAAGTAGAGCCATTATGAGCCGATGACGCTTGCGAAAGGCAGGTGGGATTATTGGCTGATGGCAAAATTACGATTGACACAAGTATAGATAATGCTGGGGCGCTAAAAGACCTTAAAAAACTGACAAGCAACGTCAGCCAACAGGGTAACGCGGCAGCAGGGGCAGCGTCCAGTGCTTTTAGTAAGATTGGTTCCGCTGCAAAGCATTCTGCAGAGATTGCGGTAGCGGCCCTTGCCGGTGTGGGGACGGCTGTCGCGGCTGCTGGTGGGCTTGCCGTTAAAGTTGGTTCCGATTTTGAGGCTGCCATGTCAAAGGTGGCTGCTGTTTCTGGCGCAACCGGAATGGACCTTAGCAAACTGACTGATAAAGCTAAGGAGATGGGGGCGAAAACAAAATTCTCTGCTTCGGAAGCCGCTGAAGCCATGAATTATATGGCAATGGCCGGTTGGAAGACAGAGGAAATGTTGAATGGTGTAGAAGGTATCATGAATCTGGCAGCGGCGTCAGGAGAGGATTTAGCATCTACATCTGATATCGTGACGGATGCATTGAGTTCGTTCGGACTGCAGGCCAGTGACAGCGGGCATTTTGCGGATATCCTTGCAGCGGCGTCCAGTAATGCGAATACCAATGTGGCCATGATGGGTGAGACGTTTAAGTATGCGGCATCCGTAGCTGGGGCAATGGGGTATACCGCAGAGGATACAGCTCTTGCAATCGGCTTGATGGCGAACAGAGGTATAAAGGCAAGTCAAGCCGGTACTGCACTCAGGAGTATCATGACAAGGCTTTCAAAGCCAACGAAAGAGACCCAAGGAGCTATGAACAAGCTTGGTATCTCCCTGACAGATTCTGAGGGCAATATGAAGTCCTTGGACACTATCATGCAGGATCTGCGCGAGGGATTTTCCGGGCTGAGCGAGGAAGAGAAAGCGGCTACTGCGGCAGCATTAGGAGGCCAGGAAGCAATGTCTGGTCTGTTGGCTATTGTAGGAGCCTCCCCAGAAGAATATGAAAAACTGCAAAGCGCCATTGCAAACTGTGACGGTACTGCTGAGAGAATGGCAGAAACCATGCTGGACAATCTGCAGGGAAGTCTAACCATCCTCAAATCCTCTCTGGAAGGTCTGGGAATCGAAGTATACGAGAGTATGCAGGAGCCCTTAAAGAATGCTGCGGATAACGGGATTGCTGACGTCAACAGACTCACAGAGGCTTTTAAACAGGGCGGATTTGATGCTGCTGTCGAAGAGGCAGGAGACATACTGGCAGGGCTTACCACGAAAGTAGCACAGTCGGCTCCTAAGATGATTGATGCCTCTGTATCTGTGGTTAAATCCTTTGTAAAAGGTATTGGCAAAAACAAGATGCAGCTTAAAGTTGCGTCAAATGACATCGTTAAATCCCTGTGTGATGGGCTGGTAAAACTTCTTCCGAAGGAGATGCAGAAGCCTGCGAAGAAAGCCCTGGATTCTCTCGTAAGGACATTTAAGTCCGGAACCAAAAACATTCTGAGCGTTGCGCAGTCAGTTTTAAATGCTGTAGGTGCAGTGTTTAAAAGGCTGGGCGGGAATATGGATGACATTATCCCTACTGTTGTCAGCGTTGTGGCCGCCTTTAAAACTTTTAAAGCTGTTAGCGGTCCAGTGTCATCCGTTGTAAGCGTCATCACCAGTTTAACAGGCGCTGCAAAAGGAGCGGGACTTGCGACTACCGCTTTAAACGCTATTATGGCCGCAAACCCTGCTACCCTGATTGCCGGTGCCATTGCCCTTCTTGTGGGTGGATTGGCCACATATGCACTCACAGCAGGACGCGCGGATGAACAGCAGAGTGCCTTTAATGAGCGAATGGATAAGTTGGGATCATCCATAGAAAAGAACCAAAATGCAATAGATCAGCTCGGGGAATCCATGAAGGATACCAGTTCTTCTATTGAAGCATCCGCAGCTCCTGTTGAGCGCCTGCGGGACAAAATGTCAGAGGCATTTGACGAAACCGGTCACGTAAAAGAAGGGTGCGAGGATCTGGCCACATCCATCCTTAATCAGCTTAATGACGCGATGGGCACGGAATACAGCCTTACTGCTGATGGATTTATCCAGAACAGTGAGGGTGTAAAGCAGTCTATTGATGATGTTAATACCTCTATTGACGAGTATGTGCAGAATTTGAAAAATAAGGCTCTTCAGGAGGCGACAACAAGCCAATATACCGATGCAATAAAAGAGCAGGCAGAAGCTCATAGAGACTTAGCTGAAGCGCAGAAGGCTCATCAAGAAGCTATTGAAAAGGTAATTGATGTTGATGAACAGTGGCGTAACGGACTGGCAGACCAGGAAGCACTTGAAAAAGCCCAAAGAAATTTAGAAAAAACAACAGGGAAATTACAAGACGCCGGAAGGGCCGCTGTCGAAGCTGACGCACAGGTCGAAGGGCTTGAAGGAGTCATGGACGAACTGGGGAAAGGAACCCCGGAGAGTGTGCAGAAGGCAATAGATGCTTATGCAAAGATTCCCATTGAATCAGAAGAGGCGGCAAAAGGAGTAGTTGCCAGTCAGGAAACTATACAGGACGCACTTTCCTCTACGGACTACAGTAAAATGTCCGAAGGATTTCAATTGGCTATCATGCAGATTGAAAAATCCGGTGGAGAAATTCCCAAGAGCTTACAGCAGTCCATAGTAGAAGCACTGAAGAATTTTGATAAATTGGGCACAGAGGGACAGGAATCAGTAGCAAGTGCAATGCGTCTAATGATGGATGCAATGAAAGATAAGATTCCTGAGTTTTCAAATATGGCCGGCGCTACATCCGATCAGGTTATACAGACATTTGGAAAATACCTGAAAGACAGCGGCGCTCTTGGCGATATTGGAACAGAAGCTCTGGATAAGATGATGAAAAGCATGGAATCTGCGGACGCCACATCTGTGCCGAATAAAAAGGGAAAAGAAGTCACTGAGACAGCCGCACAGTCTATACGGGATGGTTACGAGGTCATTAATACTGCATCAAAGGGCGCAGGCGAACAGATAGGCCAGGGATTTTCTGCAGCGGATTATTCACTCGCCATTACTTCCGCAGCAAAAGCTTGTGATATGACCGTAGAGGAGCTGATGGGTCACCAGGAGCAGATATATGCTGTTGCAGCACAGGTTGCACAATCTGGAGCAAATGGATTCACGGCGGCTGATTTGGTAGGAATATTTGGTTCCAACGCACAAGCGGCAGCAGATGCGGCCAACTTTGCGCTTATAAATGGCTCCGCGCAGGCAGGAGCAAGTGGTGCCAATTTTGGTAATTCCACAAATGCGGCTCTTATGGCGTCAAATATGCCAGGGGTATTTGCTGGTCAGGCAAATGGTGCGGCGTCAAATTTTGCATTTGGTATGTTATCCGGTGCAGGCCAGGGAGCTGCGGCGGCAAGCAGTGTAGGCAGTTCCGCGGGTATGGCTTTACAAAACTCAGGGATCAGTAGCATGTTCCAGACAACCGGAACGAATGCGACCAATATCCTGAATAGCACCATTAAAGGGAGCCAGGGTACAATATCCTCAGCAACTAGAAATCTTGGACGTTCTTCCGCATCTGCCCTAAAAGGAGTGAACCTGGGTAGTAATTTCCAGTCTCAGGCCCGCTCAGCTGTGAATATGTTTTGTGCCGGTATCAGAGGTATTACATCCTCCGCTATAAGTGCGGCAAGAGCATTAGGCACCGGAACTATTCGGGGATTGAGCGAGTGTAACCTTTCTACAGAGGGTAAGACACAAGGCTCAAAATTTGCAAGATCATTCAGTGAAGGGATTGATTCAGGTCGAAGTTCTGCGTCTACAGCAGCATCCGGTCTTGGCAGTGATGCAGAAAACAGTTTAAGTGGTTATTCCGGCAGTGGTTATAATGTGGGTGCTCAGTTTTCGGCAGGCTTTGCTTCGGGTATTAGGAGCGGAGAATATGAGGTGACTGCAGCGGCGGCATATGTCGCAAACCAGGCGGTAGCGGCCGCGAAAAGAAATCTTAAAACGGCGTCACCATCCAGAGTCATGCGTGCAATAGGACGTTGGTATGACAAGGGACTTGAAGTAGGCATCCAGGAAAATACAAGAGGCGTTGAAAAAGCTGTTGACCGGTTGTCTGATAAATTGACCTTTGACCCAAATTCCTTACTTGCGAAAATGCGAGGAGATTTTGACAATAATCTAAGCCGGATTGCCGGGAATCATCTGGCGAATAGGTATATCTCCACGGTAACAGCACCGGAACCGCAGGAACCGGCAAAGGTAGAGCAGACGGTGAATATATATCAGCCTGTGAAATCGCATGTAGAAATGGCAAGAGAACTGCGGAAAGTAGGAAGGGAGCTGGCATTTGGATGACAAGAAAGATAATATTTACATTCCATAAAGGGGAAGAGGAGCTTGTCTTAGACGACTCCTCTTTTTCTGTAACGGCATATGAGGGGCTGGAATCAACGGATTACGACCTGTTGACGGAGGAAAATGTTGGCTATGCGGGAGAACGTAAAAGACGGATGAAAATACTAAAGAGGCCGATAGCCATAGAATTTGACTATCTCGGATATGAAGACATCCCAGAAGTAAGGCAAAAACTGATAGGCTTTTTCTCCCCTTACAGCAGCGGAAACTTAACTGTTGATTTTATGGGAACAGAGAGAGCCATAGAGTATGAAGTCCAAAAGCTGAAATTCAGCAGCCAGAATGTGTTTGAACCCATTTCCTGCCTGCTTGAACTTGTCTGTGTGGATCCTGATTTTCAGACTCCATATCACTTGATGGAGGCAATCAGCACGTGGGTGGATGGTTGGAAATGGAAGTTCAAGCTCCCATTCCACATGAAACGGCGCGGAGATCCCAGAGTGAATATTGTAAATGATGGACATGTAGAAACGCCCATAGAGGTAGAATTTCACGGTCCTGCAGAGAACCCCAGAGTGACAAACCTGACCACGGGAGAATATGTTCAGGTAAACCGGACCCTTACCAGTGATGATGTACTGTTTATCAACACGGCATTCCGAAATAAGATTGTAGAGATTGAGAGAAACGGTATCCGTGAGGATGCGTTTGATTATATCGACCTGGGTTCAACCTTCTTCTCCCTGCAGTTGGGCGACAACTTGCTGCAGTACAGTACCCAGAACGACTTGAATCCGCAAAGTGTCATAATCCGGTACAAAAAAAGGTATCTGGGAGTATAGGAGGAATACATGGAAAGCTATGGTTTTTTTAACGGAGATACCGAGTACGGACAGGACGAGTTCAACCGGTATTTTAAGAATATATATGAGGACGGCTTAAGTAGAGGGAGTAATGGCAGCCTTACTTTGTCAGCCTCACTAAGCGGCGAATCGGTGATTTTAACGCCCGGTTTTGCCATTATGCAGGGCTTTTTTTATTACAACGACAGCAACAAGACCATACCGATCACTCGTAATAGCACCTACAAAGTGATCTATCGTCTTGTACTGCGTTTGGATTATGAGAGCAAGACAATACAGGCCGTGCTCAAAGCAGGTACTGCCGGCAGTACACCCACAGTGCCAGCACTCACGAGAGATGCGTCGCGATATGAACTATCCCTGTATCGTATTGATGTCCCTGTGACCGGTCAGATATCCATAACTGACGAGAGATTCAACACTTCAGTATGCGGAGAAATCAGACCGAAGAATTTGGCCGGATACAAAGAAATGGTAGAAGAATTTGATAGGCAGTTCCAGGCGTGGTTTAAAAACGTGCAGGGAACCGGCTGGCGTAACATTTTTGCACAGGCTACGGAGCCTGGAGGGGCGGTGACAGGAGCCATATGGATAAGCGGATAAATATTCGGTTTTTTGACCCTGATATCAATTTTATCGGGGAGATCACAGACTACACGGCCCTGATCCATGTCAGCAAATGGAAAAGTTATGGAGATTTTGAAATTCATTCCTCTGTTATGTATGACCGGTTATTTCAGGATGGGAATATCATCATGCTTGACAATGACGCCAGGAAAACAGGGATTATAAAATACATCGGGGCGGATGATGAAGAGGGAGGTTCTGTGGAACTCAAAGGATTCTCTCTACTCCATATGCTTACACAAAGGATAACAGTCCCGCCAAAGGGGAAAGCGCATCATGAATTTAACAAGGCCGCAGCAGAAGATATCATGACCGCACTGGTGAATACAAATGCAGTTGCCCCGGCGGACAGTAAAAGAAAAATCCCTAAGCTTGTGATAAAGCAAAGTGCCGGCAGGGGTGATAGGCTGACATATCAAACAAGGTATGACATACTTACTGACTGCCTGGAGGAGTTATGTAGCGCCTCGGGGCTTGGTGTTTGTGTATCGTTGGACCCGCAGAATAAGCAATTTGTATTTGAGGTATTAGAAGGTGTGGACCGGACAGTAAATCAGGCTGACCGGCCGCCCATGATTTTTAATGTCAACTACGATAATATTGAAAATCGTGAGTACATCCGGGATAGCAGCGAATACAAAAACTGCGCCTACACGGGAGGTCAGGGGGATGGAGTAAAGCGAGTCATTAAAATCATCGGAAACGAGAAATCGGGTCTTGATAGGTACGAGCTATTTGTGGACGCCCGGGACGTAGAAGATGAAGCGAACCTACCGGACCGAGGCAGGGTAAAGCTGGCAGAATGTGAGAAAATATCCTCTTACACCTGCGAGGCGGATGCTGCACTCTATCAGAAAAAATGGAACCTTGGTGATGTGGTCACAACGAAGGATGCGGAGTGGTCCCTTTTACTGCATGAGCGGATCACGGAAGTCATGGAAACACTTGATTCGGACGGGTATGTAGTTGAGCCAACCTTCGGCACCGCTACGAAATCCATCATTGAAAAAGTGAATGCCGTCAGCGGAGACACTGCGAAAAACGAGAGTATGCCTGGTCCTGAAGGAAAGCAGGGGCCACAGGGGTATAGTATACAGTACCGCTGGGATGGTACAAAACTGGGTGTAAAGAGAGAAGATGAAGGATCCTATAAATATACGGACCTGCAGGGACCTTCCGGTAAAGATGGGCAGGACGGCAAAGACGGCATGAGCGTCACATATACACATACACAGATATCAGCTCAAGCCGTGTGGCAGATTGCACACAACCTTAATAAGTATCCAAGTGTTACCGTGGTAGACAGCGCTGGCTCCGTAGTCGTAGGTGATATCCGTTATATTGACCGTAACAACCTCACAGCAACATTTACCGCCGGTTTTGCAGGAAAAGCGTATCTCAATTAGGAGGAAAAATGGATTTATTAACTAATTTGAATTTGGGTAAGAATGAGCTGCAGAATGCGAGAATACAGAATCTTGCTACTGCACCGGACAGCCCCGTAGAGGGGCAGATATATTGCAACACAACAGATCATGTGGTCTATGTGTATGTAAATGGTGCCTGGAAAAATATCATATACACCTACACCGGTGAGACATTTACTTCAGCTCTCAAATCAAAGCTGGATGGAATCACCGCAGGGGCGACAAAAGTAGAAAAATCTACAACAAACGGAAATATAAAAATCAACGGATCTGAGACGCAGGTTTATGCTCATCCGGGTAGTGGCACAAATCCACATGGTACTACTAAAACGGACCTGGGACTTGGGAACGTCGAAAATAAATCGGCGGCCACAATCCTTAACGAGCTGACAAAGGCTAAGATTGTGGAAAAGCTGGGGTTCACGCCTACAAAGATAACTGTGGGTCTGGATGCAGATAAAGGTACTGCATCAGGGAGTAAAGCACTGTATATTGCCACAGATACAAAAAAGATTTGGCTGGACAATGCCGCGAATACCTGGCTACAGGTTGGCGGGCAGGATACGATCACATGGGGAAATGTGACTGAAAAACCATCTACATTCCCACCGGCAGCACACAGTCATGACAGTGTGTACCTTGGAATTAATGCTAAAGCCAAAAGTGCTTCCGCTGCCGATAGTGTTCCGTGGTCGGGTGTAAACGGGAAGCCGTCTACTTTTACACCTCCTGTTGCAAGCGCTACAGTGCTGGGTGGAATTAAAGTAGGGACTAACCTGAGTATCACAACAGATGGTGTACTCAGCGCAAATGATAACCCCACGAGCTATATCGTAAAACAGCAGAGATTTACAGCTACAGCAGGACAGACGGCCTTCACCCTGACCGGCGGAAAATATCGACCGGGAATCGGTGCGCTGGCTGTCTTTTTAAATGGGGCAAAAGTCAGCAATGAGATTGTGACAGAGACGTCACAGACAGTATTTACACTCAAAACCGGAGTGACTGCAGGCGATACTGTCCTTGCGGAATACGTCGAGCTGATTAATGTGGAACCATACCCGATACACGCTTCAGAGCATATGACCGGGGGGACCGACCCGATACCGGTTGCAACACAGTCAGCCGCGGGTTTGGAATCCGCCGCGGATAAAAAGAAGCTGGACGGTATTGCTGAAGGAGCAAACAAATATGTTCATCCCGGTAGTGGTACAAATCCACATGGCACCACAAAGTCGGATGTTGGACTCGGAAACGTGCCAAATGTTGCCACGAATGACCAGACGCCAACTTATACAGAGGCGTCTACTCTTGCAAAGTTGGCGTCTGGTGAGAAGTTATCAGTGGCATTTGGCAAGGTATCAAAGGCCGTCACAGACCTGATCGCGCATATTGCGAATAAGTCAAACCCACATGGTGTTACAAAATCTCAAATCGGACTGGGGAATGTAGATAACACGTCAGATGCAAATAAACCTGTATCCACAGCACAGCAGGCCGCTTTAAATTCAAAGCTTAACACATCCTTAAAAGGAGCCGCGAACGGCCTTGCAGAGCTGGATAGCACAGGTAAGGTTCCGGCTGCGCAGTTGCCCTCTTTTGTGGATGACGTGCTGGAAGGGTATTACTACAGCAGTAAGTTTTATAAGGAGGATACACATACCACAGAGATCACAGGTGAGACCGGAAAAATCTATGTGGATCTTCCGACGAATAAGACATACCGCTGGTCAGGAAGTGCATTTGTGGTTATTTCAGACACAATCGCCCTTGGTGAAACAGCTTCGACTGCATATCGTGGTGACCGCGGAAAGGTCGCATACGATCACAGTCAGAGTGCACACGCCCGGACAGATGCTACCAAAGTAGAAAAGTCAGGAACAAACGGAAACATAAAAATCAATGGGTCTGAGTCAGTGGTATATACGCATCCATCTACACATGCAGCAAGTATGATTACACCCGATGCTACGCACCGTTTTGTAACCGATACAGAAAAAGCAGCATGGAATGCACGCCCGAAAAAGTACAGCGTCGATGTGCCTGCCAGTGCTTCAGCCGCCATAACACATAACCTTAATACACAGGATGTCACCGTGACTGTGAGGGAAAAAGCAAGCCCTTACAATGTCGTTTTGTGCGACGTGCAGGTGACTGGTGTAAATGTAGTCACACTGCTGTTTGCCACGGCTCCGGCTTCTGGTAAATACAGGGTAACCGTGACCGGTTAGGAGGACAGCATGAAGATATTCGGCAAGGAGTTTATATACAATGGATACAAAGTCTATCATGCTGGCGATAAGCCAACGGCGGCGGACGTTGGGGCATATACAAAGGCCCAGGTAGATCAGAAGATAACAGATGGAAACGGAACCAAGATAACAGCGGCAACAACAGCGCCAAGTGCCCCCGCAAAGGGTGAGGTATGGATTAAAATTTGAAGGGAGATATATTATGGCAGCAATAAAAAAATCACAGTTTAAGATTAATAATGGAACAGATTGGGACACTTATCACTTTGAGACAGACAGTGCCCAGACAAAGCACAAAAAAAGTGACGGCACAGAAACCACGGTGGAAGAAGTGCTAAACTCCGCTTTGGGAAATTACGCGATTCAGGCTGGAAGAGTAACAATAACTCCGAAACCGAACACACCTACATCGAAACGGGTCACGTTCCCCAGACCTTTTAAAGAAAAGGCACATGTTTCTCTCACTCCGATATCATCTGTTCCTGGCGTAACAGTCTTAGGTGTTGGGACATCCAGCAATACAAAAGACGGCTTTGATGCATACGTATTGAGAACAAACGACACTGAGACTGAAATTACTTGGATAGCAATAGGTCCGATGTAGGGAATCTATTTATGATATCGTAAAGCTCACCATACAGATGTACGGCCTGTTTGCCGTCACTGCAACACCTTTTGTAGACGTAATCTTAAAGCATAGTGTCTGCCCGTCTGTACGAGCAGTATCTAAGACAACTTTACATTCGTCTGCAGTGGCAAAACCTGTAACACCTCCGCTCATACCGGTCACTGTTGGGGTTTTATCATATTTTGCAGGTAATGGAAAACAGACATATATTGCGCCATCATAGCCCATTCCTATCGCTCTTATGGTCCTTTTGTTGGGCATTAAAGCGGAGTTTTGTACACGCCTTCTGTCTGGTACAATAATACCGGAAAGGAGGCGTTTTATGGACGCAAGGATGGAAATATTAGAAAATGTGTTGCATGCCGTGGCCGGTATTATACCAGAAACAGCTCTTGCTGGGCTTGAATCGGTACTGTGTGCAGAGCTTGAAAAGTATGAGGTACAAGAGCGGACAACAGAAATGGTGATCCGGGATGGAACGGCAGAGGGACTGCTGCGGAAATTTTTAGCCACAAAGAGGATTGAAGGGAAAGCAGAATCTACACTTGAATATTATAGGCAACAGCTCACTATGTTTTTGCATAATGTGGGAAAGTTGTTGCCAGAAATAACCACATTCGACCTACGATTTTACCTGTCGGCTTATAAGGAGAGAAGAAAAGTCAGAAATCGGACGCTGGATAATATCCGGAAATGTCTGTCAACTTTCTTCACATGGCTTACAGATGAAGAGTTTATCCAGCGGAATCCCTGCAGAGTGCTGAAATCAATCAAATACAGGAAAGTTATGAAAAAGGCATTCTCCCAGGAAGAACTAGAAAAGCTCAAATCCGCTTGCGAGAATTACCGGGATCTGGCTCTTGTGGGATTTCTGTATTCCACAGGATGTCGTGTTTCGGAGGCTATATCCATCAACCGTAATAGCTTGGATTTGGAAAAAAGAGAGCTGAATGTAGTGGGGAAGGGCGATAAGGAAAGGACAGTATATTTAACAGAGGTGGCCGTAATGTATTTACGGCTGTATTTAAGCGGCAGGCAGGATGAAAGCCCAGCCCTATTCATAGGCCGTAGTGGTGGGAGATTAACGAAAAACGGGGTAGAAACAGCGTTAAAGAGGATAGGATTAAGAGCAGGAGTTGAAAATGTGCATCCTCATAGATTCAGGAGGACATTGGCGACAAATATGATTGACCGGGGAGCGTCATTACAAGATGTTCAGGCCATTCTCGGGCACGAAGATATCCGAACAACACAGGTATATGTATTTACAAATCAGCGTAACGTAAAAAATTCTCATGAGAAATACGCTGCATAACTAAGGCACCGACTATTTTAAAGTCTGCGATAGCGCAGGCTTATTTGTCGTATCTAAAAACGGAAAATGAAGAGATATTAGAGAAGATTAGGATAGATGTACAAAACTCCGCTTTAGGAGGTTTCGGAATGCAGTTTGGAAGAGTGACAATAACTCCTAAGCCAAATGTACCAACGATGAAAAAAGTGACTTTTCCTAAACCGTTTAAGGCGCAGCCTGGTGTTGTACTCACTCCTATCTCCTCTGTACCAGGTACTAATGTCTTGGGTGTTGGTACAGGTAACAATACAAAAGACGGGTTTGAAGCATATGTCACGAGAACAAATGATACAGAAACTATTTTGGTTTGGATGGCAATTGGCCTGATGTAAAAAGCATTATTCCGGCCCTATAGCGACCCACATTATATTTGTTTCTGTATTATTGTTTCTGGTTATATAAACATCACATCCATTAGATGCAACATTTACAGCACTTACTCCTTGTATTGCTGTTCCTGGTACAGCGCTAGATGGTGTTACCATAACAACCGGAGCACTCTTGAACTTTTTGGGAAATGTCAAATGTCCAGAAGTAGGCTCGTTTGGTTTGGGTGTAATGGCTATCTTCCCTGTCTGTATCATGAACCCACCCAAAGCGGAGTTTTGCACGCAGAAAGAAGGTGATTTGAATGGAAATCAGATCAAGACCGGCGACGGTCTTATTTTTATACAAAAAATCATGAAAGCGAGGAACTTACATGTGACAGAATGGGAAGTATTTGGTGTTATTGTCGCTCTTGTAGCCTTTGCAATATCCATAGGGACGCCAATAGTGAAGCTCAACACATCAATCACCCGGTTAATTGACCGGTTAAACATGCTGGATGAGGGAATGGATGAACTGACAGCCAGAAATAGCAAATCCCATGAAAGGCTGTGGAAGCATAATGAAGAGCAGGATGATAAACTGCATGACCACGAAACACGAATCACTATTTTAGAGAAAAAGGAGAGATAGCATGGATTTAAGCTTTTTGACAAACTACATTAACCCGGTAATTTTGGGCATCTGCTTGTTAGTGGGGTATGTGATCAAGACCGCGATACCGGCAATCAAAAATAGGTACATCCCACTTGCCGCTCTTGCTATGGGAACAATTATCGCAATACTTATCAACATGAGTAACGGAATTAACGCAGAGGTGGTGCTTGGCGGTATGATTTCAGGTCTGGCAAGCACCGGACTTTATGAAATGCTACGGAATCTGATTGATAAAGACGGAAAGAAAAAAGCAGAAAATGGACCAGGAGAAGAGGGAGAGTAATCGCTCTCTTTTTATGAAAGGAGCAATATGGGCGTATTGTTAATGGGCAGGGCATCTGCATCCGTGGAGCAGATGCAAAAATATATCAAGAGTAAAAATCCAGGTGTGGAACAGATCGTACTGGATATGATACCGCTATATCTGGCAGAGGGTGAAACGGAGGGAGTAAAAGGAGATATAGCCTTTGCACAATCATGCCTGGAGACAGGGAATTTTACCTTCGCAGGGTCCGCAGTCAGCCTGAGGCAGAATAATTTTTGCGGAATGGGTGTGACAAAAAATGGTGAGAAAGGTAACAATTTTCCCAGCCCACAATTGGGAATCCGCGCGCAGGTCCAGCACCTAAAAGCTTATGCCTGTAACCAACCGCTTAAACAGGGATGTGTAGATCCGCGTTTTCATTTCGTGAAGCGCGGGATGGCGGAATATGTGGAGTGGCTGGGAATACAAGAAAATCCGAATCACACAGGATGGGCGGCAGGTAAAGGATACGGAGAAAAAATCTTGAAGATACATCGGGATATTTTAAATGTGGAAAGTGAGGAAGAAGGAATGAGAATCAATGTACATGCAGGACATAACTTTAAGGTTCCAGGAGCATCCGGAATATTTTCAGAAACAACGGAAGACCGGAAGGTGAAAGACCTGGTGATTCGTAAGCTGCAGGCAGCAGGCCATACAGTCTATGATTGTACGGATGAAAATTCCGGAAGTGTAAGCGGAAACCTTGCAGCTATCGTGGCAAAATGTAATGCCCATGCAGTTGATCTGGATGTATCCATTCATTTTAACTGTTATAATGGCGCAGCACATGGAACAGAGGTATTTATATATAATTGGGGCACGGCGGCAGAGCCTTACGCCCAGAGGATTGTAGACAAAATAGGGGAGCTGGGATACACCAAAAGAGGTGTAAAGACAAACTCCAGCCTTTATGTGTTACGGCATACAGCAAGTCCGGCGCTCCTGGTGGAATGTTGTTTCTGTGACAGCGCAGAAGATGCCGGGAAATATACTGCGGAAAAGATGGCGAATGCTATTGTTTCCGGTATTACAGGAAGTGCGATGTCCGGCAATACTCCATCCGGCGATACAAAAGATTGGCTGTCCAGAGGCGATACCGGAGCAGAAGTGACAGAATGGCAGAAAAAACTGAACATCTTTGGCAGTGGAGTAAATGTGGACGGAGAGTTTGGACCGGACACAGAGACACAGACTATCCGGGTGCAGCGCCTTGTAGGTGTGAATCCTGATGGATGCGCAGGTGAGAAGACAAGGGCGGCCGTGGATGCATACCTGAAAAAGAATAACTGGATACAGGTCCGCGATGGCCGCTGGTGGTACCGCCATGCAGACGGCGGATATGTAAAAAACGATTGGGAGAAGATTGGGGGTGTATGGTTCTTCTTTGATGGCAGCGGCTGGATGAAAACCGGCTGGGTTGAATGGAAAAAGAATTGGTATTATCTCAAATCCAATGGTGCTATGGTATCTGATAACCTGGTCCGTACCGACGGAAAGGTCTACTATGTAGACAAGTCAGGAAAGATGTGCTACACAGATTCTTCCGGTGCGCTCAAATAAACAAAAGGTCCAGGTTTTATCACCAGGGCCTTGAAAATCAAGTTTTATGCTGTTATAATTTAGTTGCTGGGGGAGCGGTGGCAAGCCCGCCCTCCCTTGGTATTCTCTAAGCTATTTTCTTTTTTAATTCGTCTACTTCTTTTTGCAAGTCTTTAATCATCTGCAAAAGCAGGCTCGTGTTTTCGTTTTCAAGCTTGTTGATTCTGTAGTATTGCTTGATTTCTTCCATGTTTGATTCCACCATATTTATCTTATCCGTAAGCCGCGTCTGGACATTGTCAAGTTCAGATAGAATCATGTTTGTTTGTGAGTTAAGTAAATCTGCAATTGATTTTAAATCTTTTTCATCTAACATTTTAAGACCTCCATATTTGATTTGTTAAAGACGCTTGCCCTTCTTTAACTGTCTTTATTATATCACTTTTAAAGATGATAATCAAGCTTTTGAAGAGAACTTTGATAAAAGATTTTTCTTTTCCTCCTCATTTTCCACATACATGATGATATCTTTTGGTTGCATATTTAAAATGGTACACACCTTGTTTAGAGAATCCAAAGAAATACTTGTATCTTCATTTTTTATCTTTTTAAGGGTGTTTTGACTTAAAACTTTTGTGGTTTTTGCTTTATACATATTTAAGCCAGCACGTTCTAATGCCTCTCCCACATTAAATTTGTATTTTAACATATGGCATGACCTCCTTTATTAAAGAGTAACACATGCCTCATAGTTAGTCAATAAAATATCATCTTAAAAAGTTATAAACTATTTTTAGTTTAATGCCAAGAAACTGATTAAACTTATTTTGGTTTATTTTCGCTTTCCACATATTTGATAATATTTCCAGGTTGCATATCCAGTAATTCACATAATTGTTCAAGTGTTTTAATTCCGACCATATCCCCCTTTCTTAACTTTTGCATTGCAGACTGGCTCAATATGTTTTCTTTTAATATGCGCGTGCTGTTATACCCTGATTCTTTCAAGGTATCAATAACATTGATTTTATAAACAAGCATTTAGAATACCTCCTTTTCTTATATTGTAAAACTACCTCGTTTTAATGTCAATAAAATAATCCAAAAAAAGTTTAAAAATCTATTGACAATAAACCAAATATGGTTTATAATGTAATCATAGAAAGGAGGTGAGAACAATGGGAAAGAAAAAGAAAAGCGGCAATGAGAAACGGCTCGCAACCATCCTTCTCATTACCGCAACACTTAATCTAATCCAAGCCCTGATTGATTTAATCAATCATCTGCTAGATTAGGGGGCGGGGGCGAAAGCCCCTTCCCTTAAAATAAGGATATCGTTTTCTTTGCCCATTGTCAAGTATGGCAACCATAGAAATTATATTAGATGTCGTGCAGATTATTGTTAGCACAGGAATCATTGTGGTGTTACTCAAAGACCGGAAATGCAAATAGGAACCACCGGACCGGCGCCCGGTTATGCGTCGGTAAAAAGATAAAAGCATTATACATCCGTTTCAGGGGATGAATTAAAGGCATTTAAGAACCACCTAGAAAAAATCGAGGTGGTCAAAAATAGGACTTCTCACCTATACCTCTGGACCGAGAAAGGTGCCCTCCTCCACGCCAAGTCCCTTAACACTGACAAGGCGTGGGAAGTGTATGATTATCTGGTGGATTTCTATTTCCGAGCGCAGAATGAGATAAAGGTGGGTAATCAAATAACAGGTCTGGTCACAACGGCAAAACAGCAGACGTTGCAGGTGGTAAATATCATGGACAATGATGAAGCGCAAAAATTGATTATTAATCTTAAAAAGGGTATGGCAACGCTGGAGGTATTAATAGATGGTTGTAACAAGCGCATAGAAAGAAGTAAGTATGAAAACCTTAAATCAGCGATTGCCGAAGTAACGATGACGGTTGCAAACAATGCGAGCAAATTAGCATTGTTGGAACCAGGGCCGATGGAACAGTGGTATTAAAATAAGACTGTTGAACGGATGAGCCGCTGCTAATAAATGAATTTTAAACCATTGATAACCTCAATGTGCCCATTCCTCAGTACCTGCCTCATCATCGGTTTTACACCCATGGAGAGAAGATAAAGATAGCAGCAGTCACAGAGAGATGTTATACTGAAAGAAGAATACAAAAAAAAATTACCCATTGCCAAAAACAGAGAAACACGGGAGGAAAGAGAATATGTACAAAACAGAAACTTATACAGCAGTGGTACCGGTGGAGGACTACATAGAAGGCTATGTGGATGTGGACACGTTTCTGGAGTGCTGCAGGGCATGTCCGAATTATGAAAAGGTATGGTCCTGCCCATCCTATGATTTTGATGTTCTGTCATACTGGAGGAAATACGAGACCCTGGAACTGACAGCCGTTAAAATAATCTTTGATGAGGAGTTTGCAGGGAAAGCATTTACAAAGGCGGAGCAGGCTAAGATCCTTGGACAGTCCCTCCGTGTGGAGAAGGAAAAGCTGTCGGAAATGCTCTGGGAGAAGGAAAAACAATATCCGGGAAGTATCAGCCTGTCAGCAGGCTCCTGTATTTTGTGCGAAGGAAACTGTACCAGACCGGATAAAAAAGCGTGTCGATTTCCGGAAAAGATGCGTTATTCCATAGAATCCATCGGAGGCAATGTGGGACTGACACTTAGCAAGCTGATGGGAATAGAACTGGAATGGATGGAAGAGGGAAGGCTGCCCCATTATTTTGTTCTGGTATGCGGGCTTTTGAAGTAAACAATATATGGAAGAAAAAGGAAGTTGACAGAGAAAGATATTTGCTGTACACTTTTATCATAAACTTATAAAAGTATCTGATAAAAGTGAAAAGGAGAATGCATATGGACACTCTGACTGCCAGACCAAGAGTATTGAAACAGGCAAATCTTTCCCTCATACGAAAAGTCCTGAAAGCAAAAGGAACTGCCACCAGGGCAGAGATTGCCTATGAGACGAAGATCAGTTCCACCACAGTCCGTTCTCTGCTGTCTGAAATGATGCAGAACGGAGAGATCGAGAGTGTTGGATACGATGAATCCAGCGGAGGAAGAAAAGCAGAGCGCTATGGGTTCCGGCCCAACCGGTATTACGGTGCGGCTTTCTGCATCACAGGAGACCAGATCTACGGTCTGCTGATCAATGTCTGCGGAGAGATCGTGGAAAAAACAAGGCTGGAGGCAGCAAACGGAGATTTTGAAAGCGCCATCACCGCTTGGATGGATGAACAGATAAAAAAAAGAGAAATCAAGTCCATAGGCATTGGCGTGCCCGGCGCGGTGGAAGGGAAAGGGTACTGGAGAACAAATGAGGCGGACGGGAAATTATATAAAATAGATATTGGCGACAGCCTTGAAAAGCGGTACAAGATTCCTGTGGTGTTGGAAAATGACCTGAATGCCACTGCCATCGGATTCGGACGGTGTTACGCAAAGGAGTTTCCTTGTGAGAATCCGGAGAACACGAATATGGCTTTTCTCTACTTTGAAAAGGGCTGTGTAAGCGCCGGTTTTATCTCAGGGGGCAGAGTTGTACGCGGACATCATAATTTTGCAGGGGAGCTTGGTCTGCTGCCCATGGAAGACGGAAAGACGCTGGATGCGTGCATGGCAGAGCCTATGGAGGATGTCAGATATGTTGATCTGGTGGTCCGGGTCATCAGTTTTATCTGTGGGATTCTGAATCCGCAGTATGTGGTCCTTGGCGGCCCGAGTCTGCAAAAGGACTGTATCGGGCCTATCGGTGACGGGCTTTCCGCCTTCCTGCCTAAACACCTGCTGGCAGAGATTCTCTACTCCCCGGATGTGTGGCATGATTATTTTGACGGGATGGCAAGTCTGACCGCTGCAAAGATGTTTGATGAGGTACAGTTTATAAAGGAGCAGCCATGTTTATGAAGCGGAGAGAGAAAATTCTGGATACCGGGCCACGGATCTGCTTTTTTGTGCAGACAGCATTTGGAACGGCGTTTTCGTATCTGACCAGCGGTGTGTTTTTAAGCGGCCTTGCGCTTCTTATGGGAGCAGGGGATGTGCTGGTCAGTTATCTGAGCGTGATCGTGAATATCTGCGGGGTGCTGATCCTTGGATTTGCGGCATATCTGGAGCGGTTTCAGAGCCGTAAGCGGTTGACTGTTATATTTACGGCACTTTCCAGAACCGCCACGCTTTTCCTTGTGCTCATACCGGCTGTGGTGCCGAAGCGGATGCAGATCGCCGTCTTTGTCCTGGCGGTGGTCACGGCTTTTACGCTTCAGGCCCAGACGACGGTGGTGCTGAACCAGTGGATGATGGGGTTTATGGATGAAAAGAAAAGCGGGCGTTACATATCACTGAGACAGACGCTGACACTGGGCGTTACGGTCCTGTTATCTGTGGCAGGCGGTTTCTGGATGGACCATATGCAGGGGAAATACCTGGGATTTGCTGTTTTGTTCGGGGCAGCGGCGGTGATGGGGGGCTGTGAAGTCATTCTTCTGCTGCGGACACCTGACAGCGCGCCGTACCGGCCTTTGAAAATAAATTGCGGACTTGGGGATGCACTGAAGATACCTCTGAAAGACAGGAAGTTTGTGGGATTTGTGGTTTATATCCTGGCTTTTTATCTGCTTCTCAATATTTCAGACAGCTTTACCATGGTGTATATGATGAAATATCTGGCACTTCCCTATAAAACGGTGACGGCTATGTATATGATCATATCCCTGCCCCAGATCGTGCTTCTGGGCTTATGGGGGAGGATCAGCGATAAGCGGGGACATGAATTTGTTTTGAAAACCTCCATCTGGCTTTTTGCAGGTGAGACATTGTTTATGTCTTTTGCGGCGCCGAAGAACTGCCTGTTGTTTATTCCGGCTGCGTTTCTTATATCTTCCGTTGCAAATGCCGGTTTTGTAGTCGCTGTGTTTAACAGACGGTATGAGCTGATGCCGAAAGACAACAGGATCATGTATGATAATTTTTATACGGCAGTCATTGGACTCGGGTTTATTTTAGGCCCCATGATCGGAGGGGCAGTGAAAGGATTTCTGGAGGCGGGCGCAGCAGTGAAATCCACTGCTGCCATAAACGGAATTCACTGCCTGTATCTGATATCTACGGCAGGCATTCTGCTGCTGCAGGTCATTTATTACCGTGTGCAGGGAAGAAGGGAGGTGTGTGTCCATGTCAAGGGTTGATCTTCATATCCATACAAAGTTCAGTGATGACGGGGAGTTTTCTCCGGAAGAGATCATCAGGCAGTGTGAGGCATGCGGGATGGAGTGGATTGCCGTAACAGACCACAATTGTGTCCGCGGCGTGGCCGAGGCTTTAAAAGCAGCCGTTAAAGTCAGGGTTATCCAGGGTGTGGAGCTGGACTGTGTGTATAGAGGACAGAATTTTCACCTGTTGGGATATGGCATTGATGTGAACCGTGAAGAATTTGCAGCCGTGGAACAAGATATTTTACAACAGGAGAGAAGGGCGGCAGAGGAAAAAATCCGGCTTTTCCGGCAGGCAGCAGGTATTGTGGTGGATGCGGATGAAATTCTTGCCGGGGCAGATAACGGCGTTGTGACCGGGGAACAGATTGCTGAACATGTCTTAAAACGCGGGGATGCAGACCGGTATGAAATACTGGCCCCCTACCTTCCGGGCGGGGAGAAAAGTGATATGCCAAATGTGCGGTTTTACTGGGATTTTTTTACAAAGGGAAAGCCGGCCTATGTGGAGATATCCTATCTATCCCTTCCTGATGCTGCGGCCCTGATACACAGCGCGGGCGGTGCGGCGGTTCTTGCGCATCCGGGGCAGAATCTGGGCGGAGATGATGAACTGCTGGATCAGATCACGGAGGAGAAGATTGACGGCATTGAAGTATTTTCTTCCTACCACAGCAGGGAGCAGGCACTGCATTATCTGGAAGCCGCGGAACAAAAAGGCCTGTTTGTCACCTGCGGCAGCGATTTCCATGGCAAAAATAAGCCGAACATCGTACTGGGAGGTCATAATGCCCTGTGGAGCGATGAAAGACTTACATCAGAATTGAAAAAATGCTCCTTATGGAAACTGCCTGTTCTATAGCAGAACAGGCGGTCCCATAAGGAGCGGTAAGAATTATAATACATCCTCTATTTCACATCCGCAGGCAAAAGGACCTGCAAGCGGCATCATATCGCGCTTTCTTCCAAAGTAATCCCGGTCAAATACAATAGGAGTTCCGTCAGGTGCTTCAAATTTCTGTTCCGGCTCAAATGCCTCACCCAGCAGTTCTGTGCTTACAAACGGAGTCTCAAATTTTGGCAGGTAATCATACAGATTCGTCTCCAGACGGTATTCACCGCCTTCCTCTTTTAATTCCAGCGTGATTTTGTGTTCCTCATCCACTTTATAATTTTCCTCTGCATCACACGGTTTGGCGCCGTTAAAGTATACATTGCCTCCGGTGTAGATGGGAAGATGGTCATAATAGATGTCTTTGTTGTCATGGTCCACAGCAGTCTCTGCGTTGAAGCGTCCAAAGTACGTCTCTGCCGTGGGATATCCGTCGTACGGTTTTGTTCCGCAGATAAACTGGTATTTATCCATGGTGCCCATGCCCTCAGATTCCGCATAGGCAGCCAGGTCCCGGCGGATTTCCTTCTGCACGAATATATTGTTGTAGAAACGTGCATCACCGTGAAGGATCGTCATAAATCCGGCAACCTCTGTGCGGTGCGGTACGTGATATGGCGTATACCTCGGGGATGGCAGATATTGTCCGCCGTTATCTACACCGGCGCCTACCCAGGTAAAGGAACCTGCGATCAGGTTGTGTACAAGAGCGGTGCCCTGTGTGCTGATGCGGCATGCGCAGTCGGACAGAAGCAGATTGTTGTCAACCAGTGTGGGACCGTGGGAAACCTCGATAAAAATGTCCTCAGCCAGAGCCAGACCATTGGCAATCTCTGTTCCTTTTGGCGGAACATTGTCGTGGAACAGATTCTGTGTGACACGAGTCCCCTGTGCCTGCCAATCCAGCCACAGGCCGCGGGTGCAGTGGTGGAAATGGTTGCGGCGGATGATCACGTCAATGGCAGCATGCATTTTGATACCGCCGATCTCTGCGCCTGCCAGGTCCTGTTTGTTGTTGATATGGTGAATGTGGTTGTCCTCGATCACAGAGAACACGCCGCCTAAATGTCCTACAATACCGGTCTGTCCGCAGTCGTGGATGTTGCAGCGGCGGACAATGTGGGAACCGATGTTCTCTTTTGTCCATCCCTCAATCTGTGCCTGGCAGATGGCGTCACGTTCTGTCTGGGTTCCGTCTTTATAGAATCTGGTGGTCCACTTGTTTTCATTGTTCGGCTGCAGATATTTTCCCAGGGAGATACCGGAGCATTTGGAATCGGAAACCTCACAGTCCTCAATGATCCAGCCCTTTGACCAGTGGGGGCCGATCATGCCTTCCTGGTAAGCAGTGGGCGGTGCCCATGTGGTAGCTGCCTGTTTTACCGTGAAGCCTGACAGCGTGATATAATTAACGCCTGTCTTATCCGGGTAGAAGCAGTTGCGCCGCACATTGATCTCCACATTTTCCTCGTTGGGGTCAGCACCCTGGAAGTTGGCGTAGATGACAGTGAAGCCGTCTTCCTGTTTTGTGTACCATTTGTAGAGGGTAAAATCCGGGTCCCAGGAACCTTTGTAAATGGATGGGTTTGTGACATCCTCCAGTGAAAATGCCTCATACATGGATTTGCCGTTTATGTATACCTCACCGGTATGCACCGGTTCCGGAGCACGGTACCAGTCACCTGCAATGACTGTGGTGTAGGGGTTATAGCAGCCGAAGATACCGTTGGGAATACGGGCTGTCCAGACATTGCCCTGATACTGTGTCCAGTTTTTTACAGGTTCTGCGCCGGTAATGACAGCGGCCAGCGGCTCCTCTGAGCGGTAGACAATACGATTGTTTTCGTCTGTACCGCCGTTTTTCGGATTTACATATTCCCGGTAAATACCCGGAGCTACCAGGACTTCGTCTCCTGCGCGGGCGGCAGCGGCTGCCTCACTGATGGTCTGAAACGGTTTTTCCTTAGTACCGCATCCGTTTCTGGGAGCATTTGCGGCTACATAATAAATCATAGATGTTATCCTCCTTTGGCTGTTTGAAACTAGTTACTATTCACAGTCCTGCAAAAAGCGCAGTTCTGGGAACAGTAACTTTTCTATTGACCTTCCCGGTCTTGTGATAATATAATTATACTGTGGATTTAGGGATATATAAATAATCATACTGCCTGAAAATATAAGAATCCTGCCATATACGGAGGTCGCTATGGTACAATTCAGAAAATTGGATATGGACGGAAGAAAAAAGGAAAAAATCGTTTATCAGAACCAGATGCTTCACTATGGCTTATATGTGCCGAGACCGGAGGCGTATTTCTTCGGGGATATTCCGTGGCACTGGCATGATGAATTTGAGTTCGGACATATTTTGGGCGGAAGTATGCAGTATAAGACCAATCATCATGAATTCATACTGCATGAGGGGGACGGAATATTTGTCAATTCCGGGGTTCTGCATTATCTGCATCCTCTGGAGCCTGTGGAGGAGGTAAGGCTGCAGTCACAGTTCTTTGACCGTTCTTTTCTGGCAGGCGCATCGGGAAGTATTCTGGATATCAAATATATTGTTCCTGTGCTGGAACAGAAACAACTGGACGCAGTGCCCCTTTACTGTTCCGATGCGGGAAGCGCGGAGTTTCTGGAAAAAATGAGGGAAGGGGCAGAACTGAGCAGCAAGGGGGAGCCATTTTTTGAGCTTCGCCTGCGGAATCTTTTCTCAAAGCTCTGGGAGATGGTGTATTCCTGGGCTATGGATGAGAAGAAAAGCGGGACAGGTTTCAACGCCCTGGAGGATGAACGGATCAAACAGATGCTGTCCTATATTCAGGAACATTACAGTGAGAAGATCACGGTGCAGGATATTGCATCCAGTATACATATCAGTGAGCGGGAGTGCTACCGTCTGTTTCAGACGAGTCTTGGGGAGACACCTGTGGAGTTCATGATCTCCCTGCGTCTGCAGAAGGCACAGGAGCTGCTGCGTTATACGGATAAAAGTGTTCTGGAGGTGGCTGTGGAGACCGGATTCGGGACCAGCAGCTATTTTGGAAAAATATTTAAACAATATCATCATATTACACCGAAACAGTATAAGAAGCTTAATTTTGACAGGAAAGAACATCCCGAAAAGGAGACCTGAAACGTGTGCGGCTGTCTGCGGAAACGCAAACAGCCGCACACGTTGCTTTACGCCGGAAGTTCTCCGTCTGCGGGCATCCGCCTTATTTCTTTCCGGACCAGAAGAACTGCCAGGATACCGGCAGCTGCGTCCGCAATAGGACCGGCATACATGACTCCGTCAATTCCCATAAAGAGGGGGAAGATCAGGATCATGGGGATCAGGAACAGAATCTGTCTTGTCATGGAAAGCACAATACCGCGGGTGGCTTTGCCGATGGAAGTGAAAAAGTTAGCGGTCACCGGCTGCAGGCCGTTCAGGAAGGTACAGAACATAAAAATGCGGAAATACTTCTGGGCAAACTGATAATAAAGCTTGTCTCCGGAACCGAAAAGGCTGACGATCTGCCTGGGGAAGATCTGGAAACATATAAATGCAGTCACAGCCAGAATAGTTGCTGTTCCGGCTGCGCACAGATACGTCTTTTTCACCCGGGAATAGTTTTTGGCGCCGTAATTAAATCCCACGATTGGCTGTGAACCCTGGGCGATCCCGATGACAATGGACAGGAACACCATATTCACCTTGGCTACGATCCCTACCACCGCAAGGGGAATGTCGCTTCCGTAGACGGAGTGGGAACCATAGTGGCGAAGCACATTGTTCATGGTTATCTGGACCACGGTAAGGGCCAGCTGATTGAAGCAGGAGGCCATTCCGAGGGATGCGATAGCTTTGATACAGTGAGACCGGGGAATGAGATTTTTAAGCTTCAGCTCCACGGTTTTATACCGGGGCAGATAGAAGAGGACTAAACAGGCGGAGAATACCTGGCCGGTCACCGTTGCCCATGCAGCTCCGGCAATACCCCAGCCGAAGGTAAAAATGAACAGGGGGTCCAGCACAGTATTGATCAGAGCACCGGAGACCATGGATATCATGGAATAGGTAGGACTGCCGTCCGCCCGGATCAGATGGTTGCCGCCTGTTGTCAGCATAAAAAACGGAATGCCCCAGGTGGTGATCCCCACATAGGTCATGGAATAGGGCAGAACCTTGGGGGTAGCGCCGAAGGCCAGGATCAGCGGCTTCAGGAACAGGCGGATCAAAATGACCAGGATGAGGCCGCACAGGATGAGGCTGCCGAATCCTGTGCCTGCAATATGCTTTGCCTTTTCTTCATGTTTACGCCCAAGTTCCAGATTAAAATTGGAGGCGCCTCCGATTCCTATGAGGAGAGCGATAGCTGTAGTTATGGTGGTAATGGGAAAAGCCACGTTTGTCGCGGCATTTCCGTACATGCCCACGCCCTGCCCGATGAAAATCTGGTCCACGATATTATACAGCGCGTTGACCAGCATGCTGATGATAGCCGGTACCGCGAATTTGGGCAGTAATTTACCGATGGGGCTGAAGCCCAGAGGGTTTTCTTTTATCTGTTGCGTATTCTCCATATGAGTTCTCCATCCTTTCTGATTTTATTTTAAGCCATCTGAAGAAGAAATCCAATACAAAAATTTGATGAATCTGAAAAAAAGAGAAAATAGTATTGACAGACAGGATAATACTTTGTATATTATATATGAACATATGAATATGTATTCATATGAAAACAAGATGAACGGAAAAGGAGAAAGTAAATATGAGAAAAACATTTAAACTGGTAGATTTAGACTGTGCACACTGTGCTGCAAAAATTGAGGACTCTGTAAGGAAGATGGAAGGTGTAACCGGAGTAGAAGTGAACTTTCTGAGTCAGAAGATGGTTCTGGAGGCATCTGAGGAGTACTTTTCTGAGATTGCGGACAAAGTGGTGAAACGGATTCGGAAAATTGAGCCGGATGTCACAGTGAAAAAAATTTAAGATCATTGCGGCAGGGGGAACTGCCTGCCGCCGCAATTTATGAAAGGAAGAGAATTATGACAAAAAAACAGAAAAAACAATTATACCGCATACTCACATCCATTCTCATTTTTCTGCCGGTCTTGTGGCTGCCTCTGAATGAAACAGGAAAATTCATAGGATTTCTTGTCTGTTATGCCGTGATCGGGTGGGATATTATCTGGAAAGCTGTCACCAACATTCTGCATGGTCAGGTATTCGATGAAAATTTTCTGATGACCGTTGCCACTGTGGGAGCCATGTGTCTGGGTGACTATAAAGAAGGTGTGGCAGTCATGCTGTTTTATCAGGTGGGAGAACTGTTTCAGTCCTATGCTGTCAGCAAATCACGCCGTTCCATTGCAGGACTGATGGATATACGCCCGGACTATGCCAACGTTGTGAGGGATGGAAAAGAGACCAGGGCGGAACCGGATGAAGTTCTTGTTGGAGATGTGATTCTGGTCAAACCGGGAGAACGCATACCCCTTGACGGAATCGTTCTGGAGGGCAGATCCACTCTGGACACCTCTGCACTGACAGGGGAATCCATGCCAAGGGAAACCGGGGCAGGGGCGGAGGTCATCAGCGGATGCATTAATCAGACAGGAACCCTGAGAATCCGCGTATCCAGGCCCTACGGGGAATCCACAGTTTCTAAAATATTGGATCTGGTGGAGAACGCCAGCAGCAAAAAATCAAAGTCCGAGGCATTTATCACACGTTTTGCCAGATACTACACACCCTCGGTTGTGGCAGCAGCAGCACTGCTTGCCATATTGCCGCCTCTTATTACCGGGCAGGCGTTTGCCCCCTGGATACACAGGGCGCTGACATTCCTGGTGATCTCCTGCCCGTGTGCGCTCGTAATCTCTGTTCCGCTGAGTTTCTTCGGCGGCATCGGCGGAGCTTCAAAGTGCGGTGTGCTGATCAAGGGAAGCAATTACCTGGAGGCACTGGCAAAAGCAGAGACTGTTGTGTTTGACAAGACAGGTACTCTGACGAAAGGGTCCTTTGCAGTGACGCGATGCTATCCCCGGGGAATCACCGGTGAAAGATTACTGGAACTGGCAGCCTGTGCAGAAAAAGACTCCAATCACCCCATTTCCAGGTCTATTGTGAGGGCATACAGAAAGAATACCGAACAGTTTACAGTTTCTGATGTACAGGAGATCCCGGGACACGGTATCTCTGTCACTCTGAATGGAAAAAATGTACTGGCAGGAAATGCAAAGCTGATGAAAAGTAGAAAAATCACGTTTCAGCCAGTGAAAGAAGCAGGTACCGTTGTCTACGTGGCGGAAGACGGGAAATACCGCGGTGCTGTCCTGATCGAGGATGAGATCAAGGAGGACGCAGCCTTTGCTGTCAGCGAACTGAAAAAAGCAGGGGTGCAGAAAACGGTTATGCTCACCGGAGACACAAAGGCAGTGGGCGAAAAGGTAGCAGGGAAATTAGGGCTTGATCTGGTCTATACAGAACTGCTTCCCGCGGATAAAGTGGCACACATGGAAGAACTGCTGGCCAGGACAAGTGAAAAAGGCAGGCTGGCTTTTGTGGGAGACGGGATCAATGATGCGCCGGTGCTCGCAAGAGCAGATATAGGAATCGCTATGGGTGGACTTGGTTCCGATGCGGCAATTGAGGCGGCAGACATTGTCATCATGACAGATGAACCGTCAAAGATAGCGGCAGCTATGCGGATTTCCAGAAAGACACTGGCAATCGTGCGCCAGAATATAGTTTTTGCTCTGGGAGTGAAGGCCTTTGTTCTGCTTCTGGGAGCACTTGGAATTGCATCTATGTGGGCAGCAGTCTTTGCAGATGTGGGTGTTGCTGTCATTGCCATATTAAATGCAGTCCGCGCGCTCCGAGTGCCGAAGGAGGAGAAGGTGTTGAGAAAAGAAAATTTCCGGGAGGCGCCGGCAGGGTGAATTTTACTAAATTGAACCGCTTATTTTCGGCAATTATTTACGAAATCCATTCACTGTGGTAGAATTATTCTATAATTGTATTGACAGAAAAAGAAAAAAGAATATAATGAACTTATCACTTGTCCTACAAGTTGAGACGAAGGGAAGATATATGAAAATAAAACGTGTCAATGTAACCAGCCAGGTGGTGGATTATCTGAAGAAGAATATTGAATCCGGAAACTGGACAGTTGGTGAGAAGATACCGTCAGAAAACCAGATGACAGAGGAGCTGGGCGTGAGCCGTTCCAGTATCAGAACGGCGCTGCAGTATCTGATTGGCCTTGGTGTCCTGGAAAGTGTGCATGGCAAAGGGACTTATCTGATCAACAGCCGTGTGGAGAACTGGGATGAGACGGAGAACAAGATCACATCCGAGGACTGCAGGGATATTGAAAAGGTATTGGAATTCAGAAAAATACTGGAACCAGATGCCTGCAGACTGGCAGTGGAAAAATGTACGCCCAAGATCATCACTGCTCTGGAGACATATCTGGAGCAAATGCAGATGTTCCAGGGAAATCGGGAAAAGTTTGTAAATGCAGACCTGAAATTCCACGAAGTTATCTGCCGTTCTACAGGCAACGCCCTGCTGGAAAAAAGCCTGCACAAGGTTTTCCAGGAGACCAGGCAGAATCATGAACAGATGAATGAACTGTTTGGCTATGATTCAGGGATCCATTACCATGCGCAGATTCTGGATGCATTTAAGAATGGCGATGCGGATGCAGCTCATGATATTATGTATGAACATCTGGACGCAGCTATGAAAAAGCTGTGAATCAGATTCTTACAGAACTGCCTGTTTCCCGTGGGAACGGGCAGTTATATGGAAAATGACAATGTTTTTATATTCTAACTTGTATGATGAGTAACAAGTAATAGGAGGAGAGAGATGTCAGTTAAAATTCAGGACATACGGGTCATATGTACAGCGCCGGAGGGCATTAACCTTGTCGTAGTCAAAGTGGAGACAAATCAGCCGGGATTGTACGGCCTGGGCTGTGCTACATTTGCTTACCGCCATCTGACGGTAAAGCATCTGATCGAGGAATATTTAAAACCGCTTCTTGTGGGGCGGGACGCTGAGAATATTGAGGAATTATGGCAGCTTATGCACCAGAACGGCTACTGGAGAAATGGCCCTATTGAAAATAATGCGATTTCCGGCATTGATATGGCGTTGTGGGATATCAAAGGCAAGATGGCAGATATGCCGGTGTATCAGCTGTTCGGAGGAAAAGTAAGGGAAGGGATTCCGGTATACCGCCATGTGGACGGAAAAGATATCGGGGAAATCTGTGAAAATATTCAAAGATTCCAGGAGATGGGAATTACGCATCTGCGCTGCCAGTGCGGCGGCTACGGCGGGGCACCTTACGGACAGACACCTGAGACAGCGCCGGAAGGGGCACATGATGGGATGTATCTGGACTCCAGGAAGTATATTCGTGACACAGTAAAACTTTTTGGAGAAATCCGTGACAGAATCGGATATGATATGGAATTGGTACATGATGTACATGAGCGCATCGCTCCTGTGGAAGCTATCAAACTGGCAAAGGAGCTGGAACCCTTTGATCTGTTTTTCCTGGAGGACCCGGTTCCGCTGGAGCAGACAAACTGGCTGAGAAACTTGCGGGAACAGACCAGCATCCCCATTGCCCAGGGAGAGCTTTTCAACAATCCTAAAGAGTGGAAAACTCTCATAGCAGAGCAGCTGATTGATTTTATCCGTGTACATATCAGTCAGATAGGAGGCATCACACCAGCCAGAAAACTTCAGATTTTCGCGGAGCAGTTTGGTGTGCGCACCGCATGGCATGGGCCGGGTGATATGTCACCCCTGGCTCACGCGGCAAATATCCATATTGATCTGGCGGCACCTAATTTCGGAGTGCAGGAGTGGTCAGGAATCGAACCGCCTAATTTTGTGATACAGGATCTGAAGGGGCCGCATGGCGCGCTGCTGGAAGTCTTTCAAGGTCTTCCCGAATTTCGCAGGGGTTATGTGTATGCCAATGATAAACCGGGTCTGGGTGTGGATATTGATGAGAAGGAAGCAGCAAAATATCCGTGTGAAAAGACAGTCACCACATGGACGCAGACGAGATTGAGAGACGGTTCTCTGCAGACACCGTAAAGGGAGGGTAACATGAAGGTAAGAAAACTGGCAGCATTGTCCATAGCGGGAATACTCGCAGCACTGGCTATGGCGGGATGCGGCAAAGACAGCAGTATTTATGATGAAAACGGAAAAGTGAGCCTGAGAATGGCACAGACATCAGCAGCAGACGGAGCCATTGGAATCTCCATGGAGGAGTTTGCCGAGAATGTAAAAGAAAAATCAGAGGGCAGAATTGAGATATCTGTTTTCCACAACGGACAGCTCGGCTCAGAGAGAGATAATATCGAGGCATGTGAACTGGGCAATCTGGATATAGCAGTGGTAAATCAAAGTGTGCTGGCGAATTTCATTCCTGAGATCGCAGCGTTTGACCTGCCCTATGTGATCGAGGGTACAGAGCATGCGGATAAGGTGTTTATGGGAGAAATCGGACAGGACTTTCTCAAAAGACTGGATAAGGTGGAGCTGAAAGGATTAGGAATCTGGGAATCCGGGTTCCGTAATCTGACCAATTCCAAGAAAGAGATCAACAGTGCCGAGGATGTGAAGGGACTGAGAATCCGTGTTATGGAAAATGAAATCCATCAGAAGCTCTGGAAAGCGCTGGGGGCGGATCCGGTACCCATGGCCTGGAGTGAGGCATATACCGCAATGCAGCAGGGCGCCATTGACGGACAGGAAAATCCTGCTACGGTCATCGACAAAAATAATGTGGTGGAAGTAAATAAGCATATGGCCATTACAGAACATGTGTATTCCACGGTGTATGTTCTGATGGCGCCCAAAACATGGAATTCCCTCACAGATGAGGACCAGCAGGTCATTGCGGAGTGTATGGAGGAAGCCAACCTTGCGGAGCGGGAACTGAGCCGGAAGATGGATGCGGAGGCTGTTTCCACACTGGAGGAACAGGGAATGAAGGTGACTTATCCGGATAAGACAGAATTGATTGCAGAGACACAGAGTGTCAGGGATACTTACGGTGCAGACTACAAAGAGACTCTTGACAGGATAGCTGCAGCAAAATAGCAAAGGAGAAGGAAGATGGAGAAAGCAAAGCAGGTTTTTAGCAGGCTGCAGAGTGCTGTGAATGCATTGACTGCGGTTATACTGGTGGCAATTATGGTGATCATACTGGTGCAGACTTTTACCAGATACGTTATTTTTTACAGCATACCCTGGTCTGAGGAGGCATCCAGGTATCTGTTCGTGGCAATGATCCTTCTGGGAATCAATATGGGTATATCCCAGAATCTCATGGTACGCATTGACATTATAGATAATTTTCTGCCGTCCGGAGTGAAAAAGGCCTTTGAGATAGGAAGGCAGGTTCTGGCACTGGCTATATCCGCTGTGTTTTTTTACAGCACTTTTGGTATGCTGCGCATTGGAGGATACCAGTTGAGTCCGGCCATGAGGATTCCCATGAATGTTATGTACGGAATCCTGTGTCTCGGATTTGGACTTGCAGTGATTTCCGTAATCTTTAAACTGCAGGAAACCGTAACAATGAAAACAACCGAAGAGAAAGGGGGAAATAACTGATGTCAGCTTCCGCAGCAGCTTTGATCGTTGTACTGATCGTTCTCATGCTTCTCGGCCTGCCGATTACCTGGGCCCTGGGAGGTGCATGCATCTGTGCTATATTTTTAGACCCGGCATTATCACTGGCCATGATCACCCAGAAGATTTTTACGGGGTGTGATAACTTTTCCATGCTGGCTCTGCCCGCATTCTTTCTGGCAGGTGATATCATGTCAAAGGGCGGTCTTTCCAAAAGGCTGGTGGCCTTTGCAGATTCCTTTGTAGGCTGGATCTCAGGAGGAATTTCACTTGTATCTATTGTGGCGTGTACTTTTTTTGCGGCAATTTCCGGCTCCTCTGTTGCGACAACAGCGGCTATCGGCGGTCTGATGTACCCGGAAATGGTAAAAAGAGGATATCCCAAGGATTATGCGGCAGCCGTACAGGCAATTGGCGGAACACTGGGAATCGTCATTCCGCCGTCCACAGTATTTGTTATTTATGGTAATATTACCGGTGTATCTGTGGCAAAACTGCTGATGGCAGGTGTTCTGCCGGGTATCCTGTGCGGAATCCTGCTCTGTGTATATGCCTTTTATAAAGCAAAAAAATGTAATTTTCCAAAAGAGGCGGGATTTTCCTTCAGGAGATTTCTTCTTTCCTTCAAGGATGCAATCTGGGCATTGATCATGCCCATCGTGATCCTGGGCGGCATTTACGCAGGTATTTTTACTCCGACGGAATCCGCAGTGGTTGCAGTGTTCTACGGATTTCTGGTGTGCATTGCTATCTACAGGGAGATCAGCGGAAAAGATGTCTGGGAGATTCTGAAAGGAACTGCTGTCAGCACTGCAAACCTAATGTTCCTGGTTGTTACGGCACAGATGTTCGGATATCTGATCACTTATTATAAGATTCCGGTTGCGGTCACCAATGCATTCATGGCAGTGGCAAGTAATAAATATGTGTTCCTGGCACTGATCATTGTGCTGCTTCTTATCTGCGGTATGTTTCTGGAGGTGGGCGCCACCAATTTGATCCTCGGTCCGATTCTGGCACCGATCGCAGTGGCATTCGGCGTGGACCCGGTTCATTTTGGTATGCTGTTCGTATTTCTGTTGGCACTTGGCCAGGCGACACCGCCATTTGGGACGACTATGTTTGTGGCCTGTGGATTTTCGGAGCAGCCGGTCAGCAAAGTGGCAAAGAATCTGATTCCTTTTGTGGCGGTGGAAGTAGTTTGTGCAATTATTTTTGCCTATGTTCCGGCACTCTCCACGCTGCTGCCGAATCTGGTTTCCTGACAGAGAGATGATACTGAATTTTAATTAAGAATATGAAATACTGCCCGGAATTCATTTCGGGCAGGGGGATTACCCGGAAAGGAAAGAAAAATGAAGAATACAATGAAGGAAGTAGTGGTTGTAAGGCCGCATCAGGTAGAAGTGCGTGAAGTCCCGGTTCCCGTTCCCGGTGATGATGAGGTTTTGATTCAGATGAAGGCAGCAGGCGTATGCGGAAGTGACCATCACATTTATCACGGCGCAAATCCCTGTTCTACATATCCTCGTATCCCGGGCCATGAAAATGCGGGGATTGTTGTGAAGGCAGGAAAAAATGCAGCAAATGTAAAAGAAGGAGACCATGTGATCGTAGACCTGATCCACACATGCGGAGAATGTTATCAGTGCAGGATCGGCAGAAAAAATGTATGTGAAAAGGTAATGGTCAGAGGCTCCGGGATGGACGGCGGCTGGAGAGAATATTTTACGGCACCGGCAAATGAAGTTTATAAGATTGATGACAGCGTGTCATGGGAGGACGCGGCTCTTGTGGAACCCTACGCTATCGGTGCGCACTGTACAGCCAGAGGACGTGTAGTACCGGAAGATACTGTCCTGATTCTGGGAACAGGAACCATCGGTGCCATAATCCTGCAGACCTGTAAAGCAAAGGGGTGCAAAACAGTGATCTGCTGTGACATCAGCGACAGCTCCCTGGAACGTGCAAAGGGATATGGCGCAGATTATGTGATCAATACAAAGAAAGAAAATCTGGCGGAAGCAGTCCAGAACATCACAGACGGCCATGGAGTCACCATCGCGTTTGATTCAGCCTGCTTTCCCGGTTCCCTCACAATGATCATGCAGCCGGGGATCGTCTGCAACGCAGGGCGTGTGGTCCCGCTGGGATTTTGTACGAAACCGGAGGAGATCACACAGGCCATGATCAATCAAAGGGAACTGGACATTATAGGAACCAGGATGTCCTGTTATAAATTTGAACCGACCATTGCGTGCATGGAGAAGAAGCAGTTTAACACAGAAGGAATCGCTACTACATTTATAAAATTCAGTGAGATTGAAAAAGTATTTCATTATATGGATAATCCGGAACCGTCGGTAAAGAAAATGGTAATTATGTTTTAGCTACAGCATACATTCAGGTTTTTGAAAGGAGGGCAGGATCCGGTATCCTGCAGCACAGACATGAAGGGAAATGAATTATTTAACATAGAAGGAAAAAAAGCAATCGTGACAGGCGGAACAAGAGGTCTTGGATACGGAATGGCAGAAGGCCTTATGGAGGCCGGCTGTGAGGTGGTCATTGTGGGAACATCCCATAAGGTCCATGAAACAGCGAAACAGTTTCAGGAAAGAGGCTACAAGTGTCATGGCGTAAAAGCCAATCTGGCAGTGCGTGAGGAAGTGTACCGCTGTTTTCAGGAATGTGTGGAAAAGCTGGGAAATGATCTGGACATTCTTGTGACTGCCCATGGCATTCAGAGGCGCCACAGCGCGGAAGTGTTCCCTGTTGAGGAATGGGATGAGGTCCTGAATGTGAATCTGAATTCCGTATTTATCCTCTGCCAGGAGGCAGCTAAAATCATGCTGGAAAAAGGATATGGGAAGATCATCAATATTGCCTCCATGGTATCCTGGTTTGGAGGACAGACCGTTCCTGCCTATACAGCGGCAAAAGGCGGAGTGACACAGCTTACAAAGGAACTGAGTAATGACTGGATCGCAAGAGGAATTAACGTAAACGCCATTGCACCGGGATATATGGCAACAGAGATGAATGCTGCCCTTCTGGACAAGGAAAATCCCAGATATCAGCAGATTACAGACAGGATTCCTGCAAACCGCTGGGGAACAGGGGATGATATGAAAGGAGCCTGTATTTTCCTGGCCTCCCATGCCAGTGATTATCTGGGCGGAGCCATTATTCCCGTAGACGGAGGATATCTTGTAAAATAAAATACAGGAGAAGTATGCTGTGATGTCAGGGGGGGTGAGCAAAAGGATGAACGGCTGTATTACATTGTCCTGATAAATTTTCTGATAAGGAAGAATGTCTTGTTTTAAAGAAAAATAGGGGATACAATAGAAGATGAAAACTTATATCAGAAAGCATGTGTATCAGGAGGTGAAAAATATGGCAGTTTTAGACGGATGTGAAAGCAAATACAGAACCCCGGTATCGGAAGACCGGATATGTCCAAAATGCGGTGAGGAAGTGGAAGTTTTTACTGTAAGAGGCAGAGTTGTGGAGGAGACCAGTTGTTCCTGCGGATATGTATTTCAGGCGGAGGAAGTGGAACCTCTGAAGACGGAAAAAGAAGAGAAGTAATAGAAAGTTTAGAAGTACCCGGAAGCGGCAGACAGAATAAATGCGGCTTCCGGGTATTTTTATAAAGGAAAATTATTTCCGGCATAACAAAATTTCTGTTTCCGCATACTCTATTATAAGGAGTCATCAGGGGATGTTATGTGGGAAACAGTATGGAAAAGAGCAGTTCTTTGCAGCAGGAAAATGTACATAGGATTGCGTTGACTAAGGAGCAGCAGAAGAATTTCAGCAGGCAGCTGAAGCGGGGAATCTGCAGGGAACTCCATGCGCAGAGTCTGCTGACAGATGAGCAGCTCGGCATATTGCTGAATGAGCTGGAAGAATGAGAGTATATGGCTGTTGGAATATGTTTCCGGCGGCCTTATATTTTTATTTCCTGTTTTGGCGTATAAGTCCGGCATACAGGAATTTTAATATAGAAGTTGGAGGCTTTACAGGTGGGAAATAAAGTGAGGGCGGCTGCGTACGGAAGAGTATCGACGGAGAAGGATGATCAGGCAAATTCCCTTAAAAGCCAGCGAAAATATTTTTCCGATTACATCAGTCAGCATGAGGACTGGGAGCTGACAGGTATTTATTATGATGAGGGAATCAGCGGAACCCAGACTGCAAAACGAAAAGGGTTCAATCAAATGATCCAGGATGCCATGGCAGGCAGGATAGATTTGATCCTCACAAAAGAAGTGTCCAGGTTTGCCAGAAATACGGTGGATACCCTGTCTTTTGTCAGAAAGTTGAAGGCAAAAGGCGTCCGGGTTATTTTTACGATAGATAATATTGATACAATGGACGGAGATGGGGAACTGCGTCTGTCCATCATGGCTACCCTTGCCCAGGATGAAAGCAGGAAGACTTCCGAACGTGTAAAGTGGGGACAGAAACGCAGAATGGAGCAGGGTGTGGTATTCGGAAGGGACCTTCTCGGATATACGGTGAAGCAGGGCAGGATGTTTGTGAATGAGGAGGAGGCAGAGATTGTCAGAAGCATATTTCATAAATATACAAATGAGCAAAAAGGTACCCATATCATTGCAAGGGAACTGCAGGAAGAAGGAATACAGCCGAAACGGGGCACTATGTGGTCAAATACTATGATCCTGAAAGTATTGAAAAATGAAAAATACGCAGGTGACTTGTGTCAGAAAAAGACGATCACTCCGGATTACCTGTCCCACAGGAAAAAGAAGAATGAGGGTGAGGAGGAAATGGTTTACCTGAAAAACCATCATACCCCTATAATTGACAGAGTGCTGTGGGAAAGAACCCAGAAGGAGCTGGAAAGAAGGTCTTTATCCTATCACAAGGCTTCAAAGTGCAGCCGTTATTGGTGCAGTGGAATGGTGAAGTGTGGTGAATGCGGGGCCGGCTTTGTGGTCCGCACAAAAAAACGAAGGGATGGAAGTATCTACAGGGCATGGAGATGTTATCATCATGCGAACTATGGAAAGAGGAAGGAAGTTGGGGAAGGGGCAGAATACGGATGTGACAACACTGCGGTCAGTGATCTGGCGCTGCGCACCTGTGTGCGTTATGCAGTAAAACAGGTGGACTTTGACTGGGATGCCGTGGAAACAGAAATTCTCTGGCGCATTAAAAATTTGAGGCAGGCAGATACATATGCAGAGGATACTGCCGTGATTGAGAAAAAAATAGAGGAAATCCAGACAAAAAAGAAAAAATGTGTTGATCTGGCTTTGGAGGGGATTTTAAGTGCCGATGAACTGACAGAGCAGAAGGAATGGTATGACGGGCAGAAGGAGAGACTGGAGAGAAAACTTCTGAGAGCCAGAAAGGAAGAAGAGACAGAGAAGAAGAGAAGGTCCTGCTTTGAGAGATATGTGGGGGCGGTTGATAAGATATTGCATTTTAATGTGGAGGAAGAGTCTCTTTACCGGGAATTAGTGGATGAGATTATTGTATATCCCGGTCAGATCGTGTGTGTATGGCTGAAATACATACCGTTTGGGATACAGATGAGGATTCATAGCTGTGGAAGACGTGACCGTTATCAAACGGAAATTTTAGAGTCGGTTTTGGTGGGGAAGTGAGAGCAGGGATATGAGAAGATGAGGACAGAAAACGGAGGGGGTAATAGCGGTTACGATATACCTATATCATTCAGGGTACCCATGGCAATGCGGTTCGGCATGGCAAAACGCTGTGACAGGTAACGCATGGAAGCGGCGATTTCGCCATCCGGT
>NZ_JBANBF010000015.1:0-105655 GCF_037000545.1 Blautia sp. JLR.GB0024
TTGTATTATATGAACTTATTATACTCAAGTGGGTGTCCGTAAAATAGGAGTATTCTTAGGTAAAATATATAATTATTTTTAGTTTTCCTCCCTTTTTTTATCTATTTCTTCTTATCTTCTTGTATTTCTCTGCTTTTCATTCTATAATTTCAACAGATTCAATCACAGGAGAGACCTTATGAAACTACAAAATTTTTCTTACAGAACCCAGATATTCTTTTCTTCGCTTCTGCTCGTTATTCTGCCTACCATTATTCTGGGCATTGCCACAGCGAACAGAACCTCCAATGAGATACAGGAGGATTTCAGCCGCTCCATGGACACCATCACCACCCAGGCTGACCTGACCCTGGATACCCTTCTTCAGGATGCCACTAAGGTTGCTGATCTGCATATATTGAATAAAGATATCCGGAAAGCTATGATTACCAATTACGAGGACGATCTGCTCAGCTATTCCCAGGACAGCTATCTGTTCTCCTCCCAGCTCATACAGGCCAACCGGCTGAATTCCAATGTCACTACCTGTATGTTCAAGAACCGTTACGGCTATACCTTTGATTACAATATTCCAAATGTGAAGGATCAGTACGCCATTCTGGACCACATGGACGAATGGGCAGGGACTGCGCGGAATTCTGATTACTACACGTATTTTGCCCCTGTACAGCAGTCCTCTACCGTAAAAAAAAGTATCCTTCCCATGGTAAAAGTCCTGTACGACAGCTATACTTTCAAGGAAATCGGGACCTGCTATGTGGGTATCAATTTTTCCGCAGTTGAAAACATTGCAAACTCTGCCCAGACCCAGAATAATGTTATGCTTATTTACAATGCGGACGGCGGCCTTGCCTACTCCTCTGATAAGGATTTTGTAGAAAAGGATGCTTCCCCTGAACTGAAAAAGGCCATACAGAACTTCAACCAGAAAATAACAAAAGAGAGCTCTGTACGGACTGAAAAATTAAATGTAGGGTCTGATTCCTACATGATAAACGGATGTTATAACAAAACCACCGGATGGCATATTGTGCATTTTATGAACAATTCCCTGATCACTCAGGCATACAGAAACAACCTGTACCACTATGCCGGTATTTTTCTCCTGGCAATCTTCCTGGGACTGATACTTGCCGCGCTACTGTCCAGAGGTCTGACCCGCTCCATCCGGCAGCTCTGCGAAAAAATCGATTCCAGGGATACCTCCAATTACAGCGACATAACCGTGGAGGGTCGAATATCCAACCAGGAACTGCAGAAGGTAGTACATAGCTTTAACCGCCTGAACAGCCGCCTGACCCAGAGTCTGCAGCAGAACTACCAAAGCCGTCTGAATGAACAGCAGATGCACATCCAGGTTCTGCAGGCACAGATCAATCATCATTTTCTGTACAATACCCTGAATGTGATCAAATCCCTGGCTGATATTCACAATGTCCCGGAGATCAAAACCATTGCCATGTGTATGTCCGAACTGCTGCGCTACAATCTGAAAAAGGTTCCCATCGTTCTTTTAAAAGAGGAACTCTTACAGATCCGGCGCTATATGACCATACAAAATATACGTTTTCCCGGAAAATTTTCATTTGATTATGATATTCCCGACGAATTTCTGGGACTGGAAATTCCCGCGTTTATTCTGCAGCCCTTTGTGGAAAATGCCATTGGACACGGTTTTTCCGAAAAGGAAGAAAACTGTTACATCAGCATAAGCGCTAACCTGGAAGGAAATACCCTGCACTTTCTCATCGCCGACAATGGACAGGGAATGGAAAAAAATGAATTGGAAGAGTTAGTGGATTCTCTTGACAAAGAGATAGACTTCCCTGCTGACACTTCCTCCAATCACTCCATAGGCATCAGAAATGTACAGCAGCGGATTCAGAGCTATTACGGAAAGGAATACGGACTTACTATTGACAGCTTTCCCGGACAGGGAACACTGATCGATATTGCCCTTCCTTATGGAAAGAAGCCTGCTCTTCCCTGTACAGAACAGAATAAAACAGAATAAAACACCGGATGCGCCAATGCTTCCCCAAGCACCGGCGCATCCGGTTTCTATATGCATATACCTTCTCTTTTCCCCAAAATCAATAACCGTTCTATTTCCGTTTCATTTTCAGCACAAGATGTCTTGGCAGACCATTTACCATAATCGGCTGGTAATCTCCCTGGATCAACGGTTTTACATAGTCCACAAAATCTTTTGTCACATAAGTGGCATCCTTGTTCATCCATGCCCTCGGAACCAGTTTCTCTTCGTTGGCGATCCTGTGTACATCGTAGATACCAGTTGCGCTCATGTACGGGTCGTCGGACACGCGGTCGATCACTACCATCTTGCCTGTGTCACCCTCATCTGCGGCTTTCACGGCAGCACCGCCTACCATAAATGCCTCGTCAATATCCACACGGGATGCCATATGGGAAGCACTTCTCTGGAGTGTGGAGAGTTCAACGGCCCTTGTCTTACAGCCGCACTCCGCTGCCAGGAAATTAGCCAGGTAGGTAGCGGTTCCCTGAAGCTGCTTGTGGCCGAATGCATCCACATAATCTCCCACGCTGCCAAGCTCACATACATAACGGCCGTCAGCCAGTTTGATGCCCTCTGAGACTGCGATGACGATAGAAGATTTCTTCTTCAGTAATTCCTTGACTTTATGTAAGAACCGCTCAATATCAAAGGCAACCTCCGGAAGATAGATCAGATCCGGACCGTCACAGTCCTCTGTCTTTGCAAGAGCTGTGGCACCGGTCAGCCATCCGGCATTACGTCCCATGATCTCCATAATGGTGATCATGTTTTTCTTATATGTCAGACCCTGTGCATCGCGGATCACCTCTTTTGTGGATGCTCCGATATATTTGGCAGCACTTCCGAAACCGGGTGTATGGTCCGTCAGAGCCAAATCATTGTCAATAGTCTTGGGCACTCCCAGAAACTTCTGGGTCTGTCCTGTCAAAATTGCGTAATCGGATAATTTCTTGATCGTATCCATGGAGTCATTTCCGCCGATATAAATAAACGCATAAATATCCAGCTTATTCAGAATCCCAAATATTTTTTCATAGATTGTCTTATCTTCGTGAATCTCCGGCATTTTAAACCGGCAGGAACCTAAGAATGCGGACGGTGTTCTCTTCAGCAGCTCGATATCCAGCTCGGAATGAATCTGTGTGGAAAGGTCTACGTACTGTTCGTCCAAAAGTCCCTGAATTCCGTGAAGCATGCCGTATACCTTGTCGAAGCCTCTCTCGATCGCGTTTTTATATACGCCTGCAAGACTGGAGTTGATAACGGATGTGGGTCCACCTGACTGTCCTACAATGATATTTCTTTTTTTTGCCATTTTGCCTCGTCCTCCTTGTATTTCATTACCACTGACGACTATTATAGCAAAAAAATCCGGAAGTAGCAAGGCCCTTCTGGATTTTTTGCATATTAATTTACATTATGTTCTTGTTTTTTTGTACTTTTTGCACAATACATCAAATTCCGTCATCATTCCCCTTTGCCTTGATCTGCGCAAAGAGGTCCTTATAATACGAAATGGAAAACTCACCCGGATTTCTCTCATTGGCTGTATGCTGGTCGGCCAGCTCCTGTGTATAGTCATCCAGCTTGTAAATACCATAGGTACGGCTGTCATGATTATAGTGCATGAGCAGCGGAATAAATTCATGTTCCGGAATCTGTATGGCTCCTGTTTTTACATCCTTTTTGATCCTGATCTTTGCCATGGCTCCCAGAAGGCTTGGCAGGTCGTTCTGTGTGGAGGTAAAATTCCCCAGGGAATAATAGACGAGCATTTTATGTCCATCCTCACCGGTCAATGTCTCCATGGTACGGATCACATGGGGATGGGAACCGATGACAATGTCCACTCCCTCCTCCAGAAACAAATTCACCCACTGCCTTGTCTGCTCATCCACGTCCTGCACATATTCCTCCCCCACATGCATGACCACAATGACCACATCTGCCAATTCCTTTGCCTTTTTGATATCCGCTCTGGCCTGTCCTTCATCAAAGACATCGATCATATAGGATTTATCCTCAGCAAGAGGGATATCGTTCAGCCCGTAGGTGTAGTCAAGCATAGCTAGTTTTAAGGCTTTACACTGCACCACCGTGACGGTATCCGCGTCCTCCTGACTCTCATGGATGCCCAATATTTGGGTGTCCGGATGCTTTTCCTTCCACCATCTCATCGTATAGGCAACAGAATCCGTCCCCTTGTCCAGAATGTGATTGGTGGCATGGGCCACCACGTCAAATCCTGTATTCACCAGTGCGTCACCGAATTCCGGCGGTGTTCCGAAAGCCGGATAACCGGATATATCCTCACGGTTTTCCACAAATACCGTCTCCTGTGTGACCAGCGCCAGATCTGCCGCCTCCACCTCTTCCTTCACAGGCTGGTAAATGGCATCATAGTTCCAGTCTCCTGACTCTCTCATGCCGGATTCCCTCATGCCCAGATGGGCGATATTGTCTCCCACTGCCAGAAAATCTATGATATTTTCTTGCTGTTCTTTTTCAAGTGCTGCTTCCTGCTGCTTCTTTTTCTCCGCAGCGGCTGCGGCGGCTTTTTCCTTTGAATACCGGACTGCAGATACCACTCCTAAGATCACACACAGGAGTACAGCCGCGGCGATTATCCCTGTGCGTATAAACTTTTTCTTCAGTTCCTCTTCACGTTTCAGCCTGAGCGCTTCCCGTTTCCTGTCTTTTTCTCTCTCTTTTCTGCGTGCCTCTTCCAGTTCATCCATGTGTATCTCCCCTCGATTCCCCTTATTCTCTGTCGGAACCGGTGCGGCGATTTTATGTAAATGCCGTGCCGTATCCGGCAGGTTATTTCTTTGCATGGAATAAAATATAATCTTATTATACTGTGTTTGACAGGAATTGTCTATATTTTACAACATACTACACCAAATTATTCCATTATTTTTAAGTTTACCCCTTTTGTGTGCGCCGTTTTCTTTTCTCATCTGCAAAGGACGCCATGGAACTGTACAGCATAAGCATTGCACCTGAAAGTATCAAACCGCCCAGAATGTCTGTAAACCAGTGAACCCCGGATATCAGCCTTCCGGCCACAGTCACCCCCATTAAAAGGAGGGAAATGCCGTCCGCGATCCGTAACCATATCTTTTTTCCTGCAAGCAGGTGGTGAAACAGCATCATGGCTGTACCCATAATGCAGATCACGATCATTGTATGGGATGAGGGATAGGATGCCTCCAGACTTTTATGAAGAATAACCGGTCTCCAATTGATCACAAAATTTTCAAATAAAATATAGACCGCCGAAACCAGAATATAATAAACACCAAGCAGCAAAATGCGATAGTCAACTTGAAATAAACTCCTTCTTTTGACAAGCTGATACATTCCCAAAACAGCAAATCCGACAGCAGTCAGTACGGCAATGACACCCAGCCAGTCCGTCAAATGATACCAAAAAAGATTTACTCCGGACAATTGAAATACGAACTGATTGAGCGATGCCAGACCCACTTCCGATTCTTTCGGCCCAATGGGTTTTACATCTACTTTTGCAGTAAGAACAGTGAAGGCTGCGAACAGCATAAATAAAACTACTGTTAAAATAAATTTCTTCTTATTTTTTGTACTCATCGTTTTTCCTCTTTTCTCTATAATCTAGTTTTCTGCAGACTGCACCTGTATTATTGTCCTCTCATGCCCAAAAGAGCAAGAAACCTGTCGTTACAACGCAAAAAAGCCCATGATACTTTTCGTATCACGGGCTTTTTCCCTGTATTAAAGGCTATTTCATACTGCTTTTCTTTATCAGCAAAACCACTTTAACCATGAACAGCATAAATAAGAGTACAGTCACATAAGGCTCCTGGGACACGGCAAAAACCAAAATGGTCAGCGCGTGCAGCCAGATAGAACAGGTACTGCAGATATGCATTTTCCTCTCATCCTTAAAACGCTGTATCCATATCTCAAAAGCACCAAAGGCCGCCATAGATATGAGCACAATATAATAAACTGTTTTGATAACGCTGGGAATCGTCGTATTGGAAAGCAGTGTCACCATATGGATATAATCCGCTTCACGCTCACCGAAAAGCGGAAGAATGAAAAAAATCAATACAGCAATATCCAATATTCCAAACATCAAACCGTATATGGTATTGATATTTGTCCTGTTTTCCGTTTCCGCCAGGGTCAATAACTCATTGCCGGACAGCAAGTCATCTATGGATACAGAAAATAATTTTGATATGGCTTTCAGGGATTCAATATTCGGGTACCCCTTTCCGCTCTCCCACTTGGAAACAGCCGCTCTGGACACATAAAGTTTCTCCGCAAGCTGTTCCTGTGTCATATTATTCTGTTTCCTGAGCTGCTGCAGCTTTTCGTTAAATTCCATATCTGCCTCCTCCCATACCTGATATATTTCTTCCCATATTATATACGACAGGCGGAGAAACAGCAAATATTTTCTTATCCTTTAATACCCGTGGAAGCGATTCCCTCCACATAGTATTTCTGCAGTACAATGAACATGATCAGCATGGGAATCGCCGAGATCGTCAGCGAAGCCATGATCGGTCCGTAGTTGATCGGTTTGGAGCCAAAGAATGTCTGAATCGCCAATTGGATGGTTCTCTTTTCCTCACCTGTCACCACGAGCAGAGGCCACATAAAGTCGTTCCAGTGCGCTACAAAATCAAGGATCAGCACAGTGGCATACACGGTTCCGGAAATAGGCATGACGATCCGGAAAAAGGTTTTCACCGGGCCGCATCCGTCAATGGCTGCTGCCTCTAAAAGGTCATTCGGCACATCCAGGAAAAACTGGCGGAACATATAGATGCTGAAACATTTTGCCACAAAGGGAACCACAAGCGCTGCCCACTGGTTGATCCATCCCAAGTCAGCCATCTCCCTGTACATAGGAAGCATAATGGCCTCCGGAGGAAATACCATAAGGCTGATCACCAGCGTCAGAAGAAGATTCTTCCCTTTAAACTCAAACTTTGCCAGCGCGTAACCGCAGATGGAGTTGATAAACAGATCCAGCACCACAATGACAAAGACATAAAACAAACTGTTGCAGATAAATTTCCACATGTCAATCCTCTGGAACACCTCCAGATAATTGCTCAGGGACGCTCCCGTGGGTATAAACGTACGCAGAGAATTCAGTCCCTTAAAAATACCTGCTTCCGGCTTCAGGGATGAGGATATCATCCAGATGAGAGGGGATACGAAGATCAGCGCAACCAGCGTATTCCCTATGTAAAATACTGCGTTTCCCAGACGGGTTCTCTGTTTCTGTGTCATAGTTTTCCGCTCCTTTCTAATCCGCTTTGATCAGTTTCTTCATGCCCAGTGACAATATGACCACAATGACGAAGAAAACTGCAGCCACTGCACAGGCATATCCGAAGTTACGCTTCTGGAAGCCCTGTTCATACACGTAATATACCATGGTCCTGGTAGAATTCTGGGGGCCGCCTTTTGTCATGACATATGGCTGTGTGAACAGTTTCATTGCCTGGATGACTGTGATCATGATCACGTATTTGATCACATTTTTCAGACCCGGCAGGGTGACATAGAGGAAGCTTTTTAATCTGCCTGCACCGTCAATGGAGGCTGCCTCATACTGTTCTTTCGGAATCCCCTGAAGCCCGGCTAAAAAGATCATCATCTGGTAACCGGCTCCCTGCCATGCTGACATGAAGATAATGGAGTTCATGGATGTCTTTGGATCATTCAGGAATCCGCAGGGCTCCATTCCCAGTTTTACCAACAGTGCATTTAAAAGTCCGCTGTCCGGGTTAGAGTTGTAGAGCACGGTCCAGAGAATCGCCACAACAACCATGGAGGTGACCTGAGGGCTGAAATATGCTGCCCGGAAAATGGAGACACCTTTTCTTTTGGACGATATGAGCATGGCCAGCGCCAGTGCCAGAACCGTCTGAAAGGGTACGACCAGCGCGGTAAAATAAAGAGTATTGGTAACCGCCTTCCAGAAATCCCCGTCCCCAAACAGCTCTGTAAAGTTGTTAAATCCACAGAACTTAATATGGTCGGGCCTCATAATATTGTAATCGGTAAAGGCATATCTGACTGTCTGCAGTGCAGGATATATCAGAAATGCCGCCAGCAGGATCACTGCCGGAATGACAAACAGGTATGCTGCTTTCTTTTCACTGCGTTTGTTAATGGCTTTTTCCATCTTTCTCCTCCTCCCCGGAATCAATCTTCATCCGCATAATACTTGTTGTAATCCTTATCCGTATCTTCCGCCACCTTATCAAGCGCTTCTTTCGGGTCCACACCTGTGAAAATGTTCACCATGGCCTCTGAAAATCCTGCGGAGAGCACACTGTAGGAAGGCGTTCTCGGCCTTGGATGTCCTGTCTCCATAAGCTGCTCTTTAAAAAGAGAGCGTGGGTATTCGTTATACTCTGTGAGCACTTCATAGCTTGACTGTCTTGTGGGCGGTTTCGAGATTGCCTTGGCGTAGGTGGTCACATTGTCCTCTGAGAACAGGTAATTCATAACCTCCTGCACTGCCTCTCTGTCCTGTGTATCCCTGGTCACGGCTGCTGCCCAGTCACCTGTGGGAGAAGTAGGTGTTCCGCCGTTGTCCGCAACGGGAAAATAAGTAACTCCCCAATTCAGATCCGGATAATCCTTTTCCAGTGTAGCGACTTCCCAGGAGCCTCCCAGCATTGTGGCTGCCCTTCCGTTGTGGAATTCCTTCTGGATGGGGTCCAGATTGGCATATCCGTTCTGAATCAGTTCATTCAGAAACGTAGCTGCCTCCACACCGGCCTGGCTGTTGATATAGCCATCCGCTTTGCTGCCGTCCTCACTGACAAAATCCGTGCCGTTGGAGATCCAGAACTGCTCCAGCACATAAGGAAGACCTTCCCCTTTATCCATAATGATGTTGGTGCCCATCACACCGTCTTTTGTAAGCTTCCCGGCTACATCCGCAAACTCGGACCAGGTCCAGGCATCCTCCAGCTTATCCGGTGCCTTAATCCCTGCCTCGTCAAGCATATCCCGGTTGTAATAGAGGGCTACAGAACTTTCTGTTGCGCCGATGGCGTAGATTTTCCCATCGTAAGTACCCTGATTTTTAGTGGAATCCAGAAAGTCATCCCAGTCCTCTTTTGCAAACATATCATCCAAGGGGATAATAATATCATTGGCCGCGTATACGGAAACCGTCGGTCCGTCCACATACAGGATATCCGGCAGGTCCTTGGAGGTAATCGCCGCGTTTACCTTGTCCTCATAAGCATAGGAATCCGCACGAACAATAGCTTCCCTTTTCAGATGGATCTCTCCCTTGTGCTCCGCATTAAAAGCATTGATTTTTTCTTCCCACCACTCTTCAATGGCCGGTTCGTCACTGGGACTCCAGATGGTGATCACAGACTCTCCGTCTTTATTCACCCGTTCCTTTGCATTTCCACAGCCGGATATCATAGTAGATACCACTGTCGCTGCAAGAAGTATGGCAACTGCCCGTTTTTTCATTTCCCTCTCTCCCTTCTCACTGCTGTTACTGCCAGACTGACTGCATCTTTGTAACTTCTGCCCGTGTTACTGCCTCAGGTCTCTCCGCTTCCAGTACAAAACACCCTTCTGTGCCGGAGTTGTAAAACAGCTTGGTGCCTGCTGCCTCCCCGCCGTTTATAAAGATTTCCACTGCTCTTCTGTCCACAAATATCTCCATATCCCTTACCATATCCACGTCTGCGGGAAACGAGATCCCCTCACTTTTCACACCGGATGTGCGGATTCCCGCAAAGTCTTTTTCTTTTATAAAACGTATCTCTTTCTTCCCATCCCTGCCCAGCAGCAGGTTAAAATCCGTATTCTCCGAAAAGGTGATCTCCGCATAAAAACTGTTTCCCGCTATGTGTTCCAGATGGATATTTTCCTTTTCTCCCGTATAGAGCCGCTCACTCTTCAGCGTATAGATTTCCTCCGCCGGAGTCATATAAAGCCTGTCATTCTTTACATGCAGCACTCTTGGAATGGTCATGCTCCCATAGGCGCCGTTCTCCACTTCCACATGTTCGCCGTAAAAATCTGAGATCCAACCAATGGCGATTCTTCTTCCCTCGTGCTCAAAGCTCTGCATGGCATAGCAGTTGCTCCCGAAATCAAACCATCCTGTGCTCTTCACGGTAAAATTCTCATCCCTGAATTCTCCTATGTAATAACGGGACATCTGATATCTGCCGTACACATCCCTGTGGCACATAAGTGCTCCCCACGCAGTAAAACTTCCATCCAGAGGGAAAAAGTCAGGGCATTCAAAGCAGCGCACACCTTCTTCCGGCTCCGTAACCAGGGGTTTCACGTAATCCCAGTGCTCCATATCTTCAGACCGGTACAGCAGTATGGCTGCCTGCCCATCCACAGCACTTGCCAGGACCATGTACCACACATCACCGACTTTTAATACCTTAGGGTCCCTGAAATCAAAGGATGCTCCCACGGGATGCTCCCCGATCACCAGCTTCTCCGGTTCAAATTCCAGCATATCCCGGCTTCTGGTCATCCACTGCTGCTGCACGGTCTCCTCTCCGTCCTCCATGGGTCCCAGATGTCTGGTCAGATAGAAAACCGTTTCATCGTCCAGCACCACCGCACTTCCGGAAAATGCTCCCCCTTTTCGTATATCTGCCTGTTCCAACACCTCCTTCTGTGGCTCCAGAACAACGGGAAGATGTGTCCAGTGGACCAGGTCCGGGCTGGCTGCGTGCCCCCAGTACATGTTGGACCATTCCTGACCATGGGGGTTGTACTGATAATACATATGATAATATCCCTGATACCAGCAAAGGCCATTGGGGTCATTCATCCAGTTCTTCCACGGCGCAAAGTGATATTGTTCCCGATAGGGTGTGTCATAATAGGCTGCCGCTTCCCGGCTGCTCAGACTAATTCCCCCGTCTGCAGGTTCTATGAAGCAGATCCCCTTTTCCAGGATATTTTCACAGCCGCTTAAATACGCCAGTGATATTTCCGCATCCCGGCTTGTCAGTTCGTAACTGCTCTGTCTTTCCACAGGGATTTTCAGCCACTGATAATACTTCTTTCCTGCCTCATATCTGTTCTCTCTGCCCTCTTTGTCTCTCAGAACCACATATCCTTTTTTTCCTTCCACTGTTCTGGTCATGATCTCCAGACATGTATACTCACCTGTTTGTATCATATTTTCGCCTCCTGTATGGCACTTTATAAAACCGGTTCTATAATTCTTTCCCTTAATGTATAGCATTTTTCGCCTATTTATATAGGTATTATTGGAACATTTTATGGAACCCGTTCCATGTATATGAGTATAGGACGGTTTGACGGTTTTGTCAAGTGCTTTTCTGTACGAATCCATAAGACACAAAAAAAGGCCCCCGTTTTTATTGTGCAACATGCACAAACGAAGGTCTCTTCCCATTTTTTATATGAAATTTATCCAAAACCCAAAAGTCGTTTTTATGAGTTATCCGCAACACCAATTCAGAACTTTGTCACAGTGTCGTCCCGCCGAACTGCATTTCCACATCCAAAACCTGTCTGTGAGGCACGCCTTTCCTCTCCTCCACCAGATCGAGAAGGGTATTCACACAGAGCTCCGCTAATAATTGTACATTCTGCCGAACAGCTGTCAGTCTTGGATATACCATGCGTGTCACATCCATGCCGTCAAATCCTATGATTTTTATATCCTCCGGCACCCGGATCCCCTTCTGCAGCACTGCGTTCATACAGGCAATGGCAGCCATATCCCCGCCGAACACACCGTCAATGTCAGGGTGTTCCTCCAGAAACTTTTCCATTCCCGTATAATGGGCGTTCCAGTCAAACACATTCCAGTCCATAACCATGTTAAGTATCTCCACGCCCTGTTTCTGCATGACTTCTTTAAAGACACTGTGGCGCTCTTGGGCGGCAACGCCCGGGGCAACACCGGATATCTGCAGCACTTTCCTGCATCCGTTCTTTAAAAGCAGTTCTGCCGCCATGCGCCCTCCCATGGCATGATCACTGCCGATAAGAGGGATACCGGGGCCAAATTCCCGGTCTACGGAGACAATGGGTTTCTTCCGCTTCAGGTATTCCTCCTCGTCCAGGGAATGGGCTGCTGTGATGATGCCGTCCACAATATTCCTGTCCAGCATATCCAGGTAATCCTTCTCTCTGTCGCTGATGCCTATAGTATTGCAGATCATGGTCTTATACCCCTGGCGGTAAAGCTCCATCTCTATATGTTTTGCCAGGCAGGAGAAAAAAGGATGGTCCAGGTCAGGGACCATGACTCCTACAATGCCGGTCCGGTTCCTGTACAGATTTCTCGCAAGCTCATTGGGCGTATACCCCAGCTTTTCGGCTGCCTTTTCAATTTTCTTTTTCGTATCCGGCGATACGTAACCGGTTCCATTCAAGGCCCGGGAAACAGTTCCCACGCCCACACCGGCCTGTTTTGCCACGTCTCTGATACTGGCCATTTTTTCTGCACCTCTTTCCCCGTATATAACAGAAGCTGCTGTACCGCCCGTCACCGGCCGGATACAGCAGCATATCTATTCTTTCAGCAATCGTTAAAAGGCCATTTTTTCCTCAAAATAAGCTTTCAGGTCTTCGATCTTTACTCTCTCCTGCTCCATGGTGTCACGGTCACGCACAGTAACCGCTCCGTCTGTCTCAGATTCAAAGTCATATGTCACGCAGAACGGTGTACCAATCTCATCCTGACGGCGGTAACGTTTGCCGATATTACCCCTGTCATCGTATTCACAGTTATACAGTTTGGACAGCTCCTGATAGATTTTGGTTGCGCCCTCGTTCAGCTTTTTGGACAGAGGCAGAACACCAATCTTCACAGGTGCCAGGGCCGGATGGAAGTGCAGCACGGTACGCACATCATTTCTCTCTGCATCCAGAACTTCCTCATCGTATGCACTGCACAAGAATGCCAGAACCATACGGTCCGCTCCCAATGACGGCTCAATCACATAAGGAATATATTTTTCATTTGTCTCATCATCAAAATATGTCATATCCTGGCCGGATACATTCTGATGCTGTGTCAGGTCATAGTCTGTTCTGTCCGCAATACCCCACAGCTCGCCCCATCCGAAGGGGAACAGGAATTCCACGTCTGTGGTAGCCTTGCTGTAGAAGCTCAGTTCCTCCTTGTCATGGTCGCGGTAGCGCACTTCCTCATCCTTCAGGCCCAGGCTGTGCAGCCAGTCAAGGCAGAACTGTTTCCAGTAAGCAAACCACTCCAGGTCTGTATCAGGCTTACAGAAAAATTCCAGCTCCATCTGCTCAAATTCACGGGTACGGAAGGTAAAGTTTCCCGGTGTAATCTCGTTACGGAAGGATTTTCCCACCTGACCGATACCAAACGGCAGTTTCTTTCTGGAGGTTCTCTGTACATTCTTAAAGTTTACGAAAATACCCTGTGCAGTCTCAGGTCTTAAATATACTGTATTCTTTGCGTCCTCTGTAACGCCCTGGAAGGTCTTAAACATCAGGTTGAATTGACGGATATCTGTAAAATTGTGCTTGCCGCAGGTAGGACATGGAATCTGGTGTTCCTCAATGAACTCCATCATCTTCTCCTGGCTCCAGGCATCCACGCTGCCCTCAATGGCGATCCCTTTTTCGGCACAGAAATCCTCAATGATCTTATCCGCGCGGAAACGCTCATGACACTCTTTACAGTCCATCAGCGGATCGGAAAAACCGCCCAGATGACCGGAGGCCACCCATGTCTGCGGGTTCATCAAGATCGCGCAGTCCACACCTACATTGTAGGGGCTTTCCATAATAAACTTTTTCCACCAGGCCTTTTTCACATTATTCTTCAGCTCCACGCCAAGGTTGCCGTAATCCCAGGTGTTGGCAAGTCCGCCGTAAATTTCAGAACCCGGATATACGAATCCTCTGGATTTGGCAAGTGCTACGATTTTTTCCATGGTCTTTTCCATCGTGTTATCTCCTCGACTTTCATCTATTTCTGCTGCCTCTGCTCTCAGGCATGGTCAGCAGTTACCTATTTCTTTTCGATTCAAGGCTGTCCGCCTGCCATAGTCTTATAAACTGTATTATGGCGCTGCGAATAGTAACATTATAACCGTAATATTCCTTCTTTTCAACCTCTATCTGCCTGAAAATGTGTTAAAATAGGGATTTCTTGCTATATTCCCTCCATCACTTCCAGTACCTGCAGGCTTTTCATCTTTTTGTCTATGTATTTTCCTGTGTATTCCCGCATGACCTTCTGCATGGTTTTCAGTACCTCCGGCCTCACCGTGAAGGTATAGAGTCTGGAAATCTCAGATGCCGCAATAAACTGCAGGGCATACAGAGAGGATGCATCCAGGTGGATACTCTTATATCTGTCCTTCTGGTCTATGCAGTTATCGCAGAAGACACCTGATCTTTCTGTCGAAAACCAGTAAATCTCCTCTTTCTTTCCGCATTTCATACACTCAAACAGGTTGGGATATTCTCCGTTGATCACCATTGCCTTCAGTTCAAAAATGCAGCGTATGAGTTTATTGTCAATCTTCCCGCTGACCAGAGCCTTTAACGTAACATAGAGCAGATTCAGCATTTCCTTCTCATCGGTATATTCTCTGGCATAGTAATCCGCAAATTCCAGAAAGTAAAATCCATAATAGACCCCCGGCTGCCTGGAAGCCAGCTCCGTGAAGTAATGCAGCACAGAGGCTGATTTCATCTGATAACTGGTCCTCCCCTCATAGACAGAGAAGGTGCCGAATACAAAGGGATTTGCCACGGCAAGAAGGGAGCTGTTCTGCCGCCTCGCTCCCTTTGCAAATACCGTTATTTTTCCGCGTTCTCTTGTGAGAAGCACCAGCCTTTTATCAAAATCCCCCACCGGCATGGAGGATAACACCATGCCGGTCACCTGCACTGTATCTGTCATATCTCTTTTTTATCGTATCCGAAATTCTTGATCAGATAGTCACTGTCTCTCCAGTCTTTTTTCACTTTTACCCAGAGCTTCAGGTTCACCTTCTGCTCCAGCATCCGTTCAATCTCAAAGCGTGCCGCACTGCCGATCTTCTTCAGCATAACACCCTGCTTGCCAATGATGATTCCCTTGTGGGATTCCCGCTCACAGATGATGGTTGCTTCTATATCCACCAGATTCCCGCCCGGACGTTCCTTCATAGTATCAATGGTAACAGCGATCCCGTGAGGAATCTCCTCCTCCAGCGTCCGCAGCGCTTTCTCCCGGATCATCTCAGCCACGATCTGCCGCTGAGGCTGGTCTGTAACAGTGTCTTCATCATAAAACTGCGGCCCGTAAGGCAGATATTTAAAAATACTCCGGATCACGGTTTCCAGGTTCTGCCCTCTCAGTGCAGAAGCGGGTATGATCTCCGCAAAATCCATGATCTTCCGGTATGCGTCGATAAAACTCAGCACTTCCTCTTTCTTTACGGTGTCCACCTTGTTGATAACCAGGATCACCGGCAGTTTACAGTTTTTCAGCTGCTCTGCAATGTGGCGCTCCCCGGCTCCGATAAAAGTGGTGGGCTCTACCAGCCAGAGAATCACATCCGCGTCCTTGAAGGTGCGCTCCGCCACATTTACCATATATTCACCCAGCTTGTTTTTTGCCTTGTGGATTCCCGGGGTATCCAAAAAGACGATCTGGCCCTCCTCACAGGTGTAAACAGTCTGGATCTTATTTCTGGTTGTCTGAGGTTTCCTGGATGTGATGGCAATCTTCTGTCCGATCAGATGGTTCATCAGTGTGGATTTACCCACGTTTGGCCGTCCGATGATCGCCGCAAATCCTGATTTGTAGTCTGTTTTCATATATTCTCCTTCGTTACAGCAGGTGTTTCACTTCCAGAAACAGTTCTTTTTCCTGCTCGATTTTCTCTTCACTTCCGATAACACAGATACGGTTCTGATCCAGCACACACGCTACCACGTCCCCCAGTGCACGGATATCCTCCGGCTGGGCGTTCAGGATCTGCATCCGCTCTTTTTTCAGATCCTCCTCCGTGATGCCGCTGAACCATGCTTCCAGGGACAGTACACCTTTTGAGGATGGGGTCATGGGCGTATCCAGTTCGCTGACCGTACCGATGATATATTTTGTCATCTCTCTCTCATCTGCTTCAAAACCGCGGATAAAGTCCGGGGTATTGCGGAACACTTCCAGTGTTTTGGATAAGTTCGGGTCCCTGTAGGAAACCAGGAAGCTGTCACCGCTCCTTCTGAAATTGCTCATGCAGCCATAGGCGCCGCCTTTCACGCGCACATTCATCCAGAGATACTCATAACTGAGGATCACCTTTAAAATACGCAGACAGCCTGTGTATTCAAAGCCGCCCTCCCGGAAATTGCCTGCTGCTGCCACGTACTGCACCTGGCCTGATGTTTTAAAGCCTTCATTCTTCACCCGATAATCCGGCTTTTCTTCTGCCAGTTCCACCTTCTCGGTGTGCAGCATTTCTTTCAGACCGCGTACCTCTGTCTCAAGACCTTTATAACCCTCCCGGTCCGCCGTATAGCTGACTGTCAGATTTTCAGGACGGAAGATTATCTTCATAAGAAGCTTCAGGTTTTCTATTACTTTTCCCTTTTCCTCCTCAAAATGGCTTTCAATTTTGTCAATGAACTGGTAAAAGTCGATTCCCGCAATCTTCTCCTGGAAATACGCGTTTCCTGAGAAATAGGACGTAGCGCGCATTACTGCCGTGCTGTGTCCGGCGCTGGTCATGCTCATCTGAAGCCTGGATTTCATTTTTGCAATGATCTCATAGAGACGCTTGGTGTCATCCATTTTCGATGTGCAGATAATCTCTTTGATCATGGAGAAGACAAAGGGCAGTCCGCTGTACAGTGTTTTTGCCTTGATTCCCAGCATCTGTCTGGTATTCTGATTATTCTTGGAATCTCCGAATACCTGCAGGCCAAATAAAATCCCGCCGCTGTTGGCATTGATCTCATTAAACAGGTCTGCATAGCTGTAGCTTTCCGTGTCCACATATCCCAGTACGGACTTCAGGATTCCCATATAGGGGATCAGCTCCTCCGGTACTTTTTTCACATCAAAGAGCAGTGTCAGATAACCGATTCCATTGGTGTACAGGTCATGGTGCAGAACCAGTGTGTCATCCACATATCCCGGTTGATTGTGTATCTTAACCGTCTCGGTTCCTATATCTGAGCGCTCCAGCATGGGGATACTCTTGAGAGCCTCCTCCGTCTCCGGTTCATCCTGGTATTCTTTCAAATGTTTTGTGTCTGCCGCAATCTTTTCCACTGCTTCCGCAGGCAGAGATGCCTTATAAGCGGCAAGCTTTTCTTCCAGCTCTTTATCCCTTTGGGCGGCAAGTCCACGTTTCGGGTTGACTACCACAACAGACGCGTGGGGATTGTCCAGCAGATACTCTTCTATCAGCGTTTCAAAATATCCCTCTTTTGCCTTCTGCTTCAGACTCTCAAAGATATCCAGTTTCTTCAGATGGTCAAAAGGCATATCATCATCATACAGCCAGCTGTCAAACACATCAATGCCATACATAAGCCCCTTGGGGAAGGAAGAAAAATCCGCCTCACGGAAACGAAATTCCAGGAAATTGATTCCCGCGGCAATGGCTTTTTTGTCAATTCCTTCTTTTACGATCTTTCTGAGTGTATCCTGAATGAGATTTACAAAAGCCTCCTTATTTTCCGGTTTCGCATTCTTCGCCACAATGGAGAAAAACGGCTGGTAAATCCCGTCATCGTAAGAGCCAAGGATATCTTTTCCCATACCTGCATCCAGAAGCGCCTGCTTCAGCGGTGCTCCCGGTGCTGAGAGCAGGGTATAATCCAGGATTTCAAATGCAGTGCACTGTTCCACATCCAGACTGTCCCCCACTACCACATTGTAGGAAAGATAAGAATTTTCCTCCACAGGCTCATTTTCAGAGATGGGGTACTCCATGATGATTTCCTTTGCCTGATCAAAGGGCTTTTGTCTCGGGATCGCTGAATTGACGGGAATCTCATCATATTTAGACAGATACTCCCTGTCCATCCAGTTCATCCGCTCCTCCATATCCATATTTCCATACAGATAAATATAGCTGTTGGCCGGATGGTAATAGCGGCTGTGGAAAGAAAGGAACTCGGAATACTTCAGTTCCGGGATCACAGACGGGTCTCCGCCTGACTCCACACCGTAAGGTGTATCGGGAAACAGGGAATTGAAAATCTCCCGGTCCAGCACTTCCTCCGGTGAGGAGAATGCCCCCTTCATCTCATTATAAACAACGCCGTTTAATTTAAGAGGTCCGTCCACATCCTCCAGCTCATAATGCCAGCCTTCCTGTCGGAAGATTTCTTCTCTCTCATAGATATTCGGGAAAAAGACAGCGTCCAGATATACATGCATCAGATTCTTAAAATCCGCATCATTGCAGCTTGCCACCGGATACATGGTCTTGTCCGGATAAGTCATAGCATTTAAAAAAGTGTTCAGAGAGCCTTTCACCAGTTCAACAAAAGGGTCTTTTAAGGGGAATTTCTGGGAACCGCACAGGACACTGTGCTCCAGAATATGGGCCACACCGGTACTGTCAGCAGGCGGCGTGCGGAAAGCTATATTGAACACTTTGTTTTCATCATCATTTTCCAGCACCATAACTCTGGCACCGCTTTTTTTATGTCTCCATAGTGAACCTTTGGAGTGAATATCCGGAATGTCCTGGCAGGAAACCAGTTCGTATGCCGGCACATTTTCTTTTTTCATGGTCAACCTCCTTGATGGGTTATATTTACTGCCTATTTACGGCAGTGTACGTTCTATTGTTTATATTACCACATTTATTGAAATTATAAAACGGAAAAAGAACAAAGATTGCAGCTATTCCAACTGAGTGTGATAAAAGCAGCAAAAAGAAGCTGCTGTCAATGCCTCTGCATTCTGACAACAGCTTCTGTCCTGATTCCCAGTCACGCCGCATCCAGCGCTTCCTGAGGTATTTCCACCTCCACCGCTTCGCCACGTGATTTTACGGTAACAGCCAGCTCAAATTTATCAATGTTCAATGTCTGGCCTGTACCTGCCTCGGCAGTTAGATCTGACATCATCTTTTCCATAAGCTGTTTCATATCAATTCTGGTCCGGATGATTTCTTTATCTTTCTTGTCAACATATAAATCCAGATTTACTTTTTCATCATTCACCTGGAAATCTCCCAACACATCTTCCTGACCCGGGACCTGACTGGCCATATCAAACAGACTGTTCAGCACCTCACCGCCTATGGATGCGTGGATCACATAGCACTCAGTGGAATTTTCATTGTCCAGCTCCAGCGTCTCCTCGGTCATGGACAGAGACTCCTCCTGGATTCCCTGATAGAGTTCCTGGCCGGTGAACACAAGAGCACCCATATTACCGCTGGAAGCATCCATCTCCGTCTTCTGCCATTCCTCCCCGTTTTTTGTATACGTGATGTATTTGTCTTCACTCTTCACCGTATAACTCTCAATGGGGACCGGAATCTGCATGGACATGATCTGCATATTCAATTCTCCGTCCATGCGCATACGCTCTTCCTGGAACTCCATATCTGCATCCATATCCATCTGAATAGCAGACTCCTGCACGTCACCAAGCAGCTCCTGCGCCTCCTCAAGAGGCACTGCAGCCTTAAAGTTCATGGTCATGTGAAGTTTCCCTGATTTGAACTGTTTCTGATTGGAAATCACTTCTTTCAGAAGTTCTTCCGGGGACTGCTCCTTTGCCTGCTCTTTGCCCTGCCCGCATCCTGCCAAAAGCAGAAGCGGTACCAGCACAGCCAGACATAGCTTTCTGAATTTTCCTTTCAAATTTTTCCCCCTTTACAATTTAGAATAACCGTACCCGTTTACAATGGCATCCAGTTTCTGGCCTGTTTTACACATGGGGCATTCACTGGCTTTGTGCGTCTGATAATTCGGAACATCTTTTTTATAGAACACAGCATTGATATCCAGCCCTGCTACTTTATTCACTGCGCTGAAGATTGCAGACACACCCTGAATGGTACCGCCGTAATAGAGAATACTCTCCATACATTTCCGCAGTGTCTCACCGGTTGTAATAGATCCCATCAGGATCACAACATTCCTGTTCCGTACCATATGCTGAATATTGTCGCGGAACATTAGCTGTCCGTTACCGTTAAATTCCGGGGTTACAATATAAATAGTTTTGTGCGCATTCATGGACAGAACACCGGCCTTTGCCAGCTCCTCCGCCAGAAATGCACCCACCACCTCCAGCCCGTCCAGACAGATGATCGAGTCCACAGGTGTGGAAGTCTCATATTTGGTGGAAAGATATTTTGCAATCCTGGAAGCCTCCGCACATCGTGTTTTCATTGTCGTCATCTCCAGATAATGACTGATGTGGGACTGCGGGGTTGCAAAATGTCCCGGAATCACCTTTAACTGAATTTTCTCATCACCGGATGCATATACCTTAAACATTCTTTCTTCCATTTCCATAAATCATACCTCCTCTTATGAATCCCCAATTACTTTTTTTATATGCTTATTATACCATACTCCTTTTGAGGAAAAAAGAGAAGATTTCTGAAAATAGGTATTTTTTAACAAAATTGTGACTGTTCATTTCGCCTTCCAAAACGCTTTTCGCCACACAATTACCAGTATGGTATATCCGGAAAATTGGTGATCACAACATCCACGCCGGCTTTCTCCATCTGCCGGAAGCGTTCTTTTGTGTTCACGGTCCACACATGCAGAGGCAGCTTCTCCTCCCTGCACTGTTCCAGAAAACCGGGATGCTGCAAATGCGCATATATAGGATGAAGCGCATCCACACCCAGACGTTTCCCATAAGCAGGTGCATCCACGATTCCATCCTCAAAAAGCATTCCTGTGCGCGTTCCGGGATTTTTCTTTTTTATCTCCAGCAGCGTATAGTGGTTAAAGGAAGAATATAAAACCTTTTCCTCCATCCCCATACGTGCCGCAAGGTCCAGCACCTTATCCACCAGACCCTCATAAAATACAATACTGGTTTTCAGCTCCACATTCACAAGCATATCTTCTTTTTTCATAAGTTCATACACTTCTTTCAGTGTAGGAATCCTGGCACTTCCCTGTTCCGGAAAAGTCTTATTAAAGTTCAGCTTCCGCAGTTCTTTCAGTGCATAGTCCTTCACCCATCCTGTACCGTTGCTGACCCTTTCCAGCTTCTCATCGTGGATCACCACGATCTCTCCGTCTTTGGTAAGCTGCACATCCAGCTCAATACCATCTGCTTTACGCCGCACCGCTTCGGAAAACGCCTCCATGGTATTTTCCGGTGCATACCCTGATGCCCCTCTGTGCGCCCAGATTTTCATTTTCTTCATAGCCTGCCCCTTGATTTTAAATTAATATTCGTCTTCCTCATCCACATTCTCATCCGCATAGGAGTGTTCCCCATAAAATTCTCTGCCCACCACATTTTTCCTCTGTCTGCTGTCCTCCACCAGTTCAGAGAGCAGGGAACGCACCTTCTTAGGCTCAGAAATATTCTTCAGCACAATCTCAGGATTGCTGTCCACCTTGGTCTTCACGATCAAATCCCCGGTCCCAAAGATTTTACCTGTCAGAGTCTGTACCATCGTCACATCCACGATCCTATACAAAAGAGTTTCATCCAGGGTAGTTTTCAAAAGTCCGGCTTCTATCATCAGTCTCTCATTCTCTATATAATATTTCGTAAATGACCATGGAAACCACATAAAATGCTTCCGGTCTTCCCATATCAGATTATCACCCATTGTGTGACCTCCTTATTATTTATACGTTTCAGTATAATATGAATCCAAAAGAATGACAAGGGATTGTTTCGGGTAAGATAAAGGGACGGGATAAGGCGGGAGAGGACGGGGAGAGGGAAGGGATTTGTGCCTGCTCAAGGCTGCACAAATCCCTTCCCCCACCACCCACTTCCTTCCGTCCGCCCTAAACATACAAAAAGCAGGCACCACCACCGTGATGCCCGCCATTTATTTTCCAAGAAACTATCAATTAGTTCTCTGCATCTCCATACAGAGTAACCAGTTTCTTCAGATATTCATATCTTTCCTTAGCCTGTTTCTCATTCAGAGCGAAGAGTTTAGCAGCCTTTTCAGGATTGGAACGTTTCAGAGAATTGTAACGAACCTCTCCATCCAGGAATGCCTGGTAATCTTCTGTCGGCTCTTTGGAATCCAGAGTGAATTTGCTTTCTGCTTCCGGATTGAAGCGGAAGTTGTGCCAGTATCCGGATTTAACAGCCAGTTCTTCCTCTGTCTGTGCTTTGCTCATGCCTTTCTTGATACCGTGGTTGATACACGGAGCGTAAGCGATAATCAGGGATGGTCCCGGATATGCCTCAGCCTCAGCAATTGCTTTTACAGTCTGGTTGAAGTCTGCGCCCATGGAAATCTGAGCAACATATACATAACCATAGCTCATAGCAATGGAAGCAAGGTCTTTCTTCTTCACTTCTTTACCACCTGCAGCGAACTGTGCAATAGCACCTGTCGGAGTAGCTTTAGAAGACTGTCCGCCAGTGTTGGAATAAACCTCTGTATCGAATACCATAATGTTGATGTCTTTTCCACTTGCTAATACGTGGTCAACACCGCCGAATCCGATATCGTAAGCCCATCCGTCACCACCGAATACCCACTGGGATTTCTTAGCCAGGAAGTCTTTTTTCTTAACGATATCTTTGCAGGTATCGCAGTCGATTCCTTCCAGAGCTGCAACCAGTTTGTCAGTAGCTGCACCGTTGGTAGCACCGCAGTTGTAGGTATCTAACCATTCTTTGCATGCTGCTTTTACTTCTTCAGAAGCTTCTGCACTTGCCATTACAGATTCTACTTTTTCTTTTAAGCCGCCGCGAATCGCGTTCTGAGCCAGTAACATACCGTAACCAAACTCTGCGTTGTCCTCGAATAAGGAGTTATCCCATGCAGGACCCTGTCCTTTTGCGTTTACAGTGTACGGTGTAGACGGTGAGGAGTTACCCCAGATAGAGGAACATCCTGTTGCGTTTGCAATGTACATTCTGTCACCAAACAGCTGAGTAATCAGTTTTGCGTATGGTGTCTCACCACAACCTGCACAAGCGCCTGAGAACTCAAGCAGAGGCTGTTTGAACTGAGAACCTTTTACAGTTGTCTCTTTGAATTTTGCAACAACATCTTCTTTGACCGGAAGAGATACTGCGTAATCAAAGAATTTCTGAGATTCCACATTTGCTTCCATGTTCTCCATAACAAGGGCTTTTGCACCTTTCTTGCCTGGGCAGACATTTGCACAGGAACCGCATCCGGTACAGTCAAGAGCGGATACTGCGATAGCAAATTTATATTCTTTCATACCAGTCATGTCAAGAGCTGCCGGAGCATTTGCTGCCTCAGCTTCTGTCATAGCAACCGGACGGATAGATGCATGCGGGCAAACGTATGCACAACGGTTACACTGGATACAGTTTTCCGGCTGCCATACCGGGATATTTACTGCAATACCACGTTTCTCGTAAGCAGATGTTCCGGATGGAGTAGTACCGTCAACATATTCTGTAAATGCAGATACCGGCAGGGAGTTACCTTCCTGAGCTGTAACTTTAGCCTGAACGTTATTAACGAAGTCTACAACTTCTTTTCTTCCGTTCTCAGCATGAGTCAGGTCAAGACCTTCGTCTGCTGCAGATTTCCAGCTTTCCGGAACCTGAACTTCAACGATCTGTTTTGCACCTTCATCGATAGCTGCCCAGTTCTTAGCAACTACGTCATCTCCTTTACGTCCGTATGTAGCTTTTGCAGCAGCTTTCATTAAGTCGATAGCCTGAGCTTCCGGAATGATGTCTGCCAGTTTAAAGAATGCGGACTGCAGGATTGTATTGATACGAGTCGGGCCCATGCCGGTCTCAATACCGATCTTAACACCGTCGATCACATAGAATTTGATGTTGTGGTTAGCGATGAAAGCTTTTACCTGTCCCGGTAAATGTTTTTCCAGACCTTCCATGTCCCAAGGACAGTTCAGCAGGAATGTACCGCCGTCTACCAATTCCTGAACCATGTTGTATTTTCTTACATAGGACGGATTATGGCATGCAACGAAGTTTGCTTTCTTGATCAGGTATGTAGATTTAATCGGCTTTTTACCAAAACGCAGGTGAGACATTGTAACACCGCCGGATTTCTTTGAATCATAGTCAAAGTAAGCCTGTGCGTACATATCTGTGTTATCACCGATGATTTTAATGGAGTTCTTGTTAGCACCTACTGTACCGTCAGCGCCCAGACCCCAGAATTTACAGTTGATGGTTCCTTCCGGTGTTGTAACGATAGGAGTACCAACTTCCAGAGACAGATTTGTAACGTCATCCACGATACCGACTGTGAATTTTTTCTTCTCTGTGTTCTCATATACAGCAACGATCTGAGCCGGTGTAGTGTCTTTGGAACCTAAACCGTAACGTCCTGTCATAATCGGAACTGCATCGAATTTGCTTCCTTTTAATGCAGCAACAACGTCTAAGTATAAAGGCTCACCCAGAGATCCCGGTTCTTTTGTTCTGTCTAAAACAGTGATCTGTTTTACAGTTTCCGGAATAGCTTCGATCAATGCGTCAGCACAGAACGGTCTGTACAGGCGAACTTTTACAACACCGACTTTTTTGCCGGCTGCCAGTAAGTAATCGATTGTCTCTTCAATTGTATCGTTTACAGAACCCATAGCAACGATTACGTGCTCAGCGTCTGCTGCTCCGTAGTAGTTGAACAGTTTGTAGTCTGTACCGATCTTAGCGTTTACTTTGTCCATGTATTCCTGAACGATTGCCGGTAAAGCATCGTAGTACGGATTACATGCTTCTCTTGCCTGGAAGAAAATGTCAGGGTTCTGAGCAGAACCTCTCTGGCACGGATGGTTAGGATTCAGTGCGCGTGCGCGGAATTCATCAACAGCGTCCATGTCTACCATCTCTTTTAAGTCTTCGTAATCCCATGTCTCGATCTTCTGAATCTCATGAGAAGTACGGAAACCGTCAAAGAAGTTGATAAACGGAACTTTACCTTTGATAGATGCCATATGAGCAACCGGTGTTAAGTCCATAACTTCCTGTACGGAAGATTCACAGAGCATAGCACATCCTGTCTGACGACATGCGTATACATCGGAATGGTCACCGAAAATTGACAGTGCGTGGCTTGCCAGTGCACGAGCAGATACGTTGAATACACCCGGTAACTGCTCACCAGCGATTTTATAAAGATTAGGGATCATTAACAGAAGACCCTGTGATGCGGTATATGTAGTAGTCAGGGCACCTGCTGCCAGGGATCCATGTACAGCACCTGCTGCACCAGCCTCAGACTGCATCTCAGTAACCTGTACTTCTTGTCCGAAAATGTTCTTTCTTCCCTGTGTTGCCCATTCGTCTGTAGCTTCTGCCATTACAGATGACGGGGTAATCGGGTAAATCGCTGCAACATCGGAAAATGCGTAAGACGCATGAGCCGCTGCATGATTACCATCCATGGTTTTCATCTTTCTAGCCATTTGTTTTTTTCCTCCTTGAAAATTGTTATAAACAATGTTCCACTTCGCTCCCCGAAGTCTATCAAAATTATATCACGATTCGCGAAGCATGTCCATTTTTTAACGAAAATAAGTCGAATGTTTTTCCAAAAAAACAAATCCTGACTACTCTTCTTCCATAATTTCTCGGATTGACCTTGAACCGAGCTCTTTCAGCAGGTTTTTCTGAATTCTGCACAGCTCTTTGTGTACCTTGCAGCCCTCCTCGTCCTGGTTTCTCACACAGGGTTTATCGGGATTCATACACTCGATCATGTAAAATTCAGGCTCAACCGCAAGGTAGATATCCAGCAGGGTGATCTGACCGATATCTTTTTTCAGAGCATACCCCCCGTTGCTTCCGCGGTAGCTCTTCACCAAATCTCCCTTTTCCAGTTTTTTGAGAATTTTATATACAAATGCAGGAGTCAGTTCCTCCTTTTCACATACCTGGTTCACGCAGAGTTTTTCTCCTCCGGCAAGTGCCCGGACGATCCGCACCGCGTAGTCGCATTCTCTTGTAATCAGCATTTTCCTGTGCTCCTTTCCTGTGCTCTCTGTGGTATTAACTCGCCATGCAAAGAGGCATAGCCGTCAGACACCAAGGTCTGCGGCAGTCATATCTGCCTGTCGTTTACTGTTCTCTTACTTATATTGCCAAACCGGCACCGGGCCGGGATTGCCCACTTTTTTCTTAACGCTGTTCATTATACCTTTGTATACTTAATTTATCAAGTATTTTAAAAGAAATGCTTGCAAATTCCACATTTTACTGTAAAATAGGAAGAGATTACGCAAAGAAAATTGTGAAATTTTTATAAAGTGAGGGATTAACATGATTGCAGCAAATAATGTTACTTTACGAATCGGTAAAAAAGCACTGTTTGAAGACGTCAATATCAAATTTACGGAAGGAAACTGCTATGGTTTGATCGGTGCCAATGGTGCCGGCAAGTCTACATTTTTAAAGATTCTTTCCGGTCAGCTGGAGACAACCAGCGGTGATATCACCATAACACCGGGACAGCGTCTCTCCTTCCTTCAGCAGGACCACTTCAAATATGATGCTTATCCGGTACTTGACACAGTTATCATGGGCAACAAACGTCTGTATGACATCATGAAAGAAAAAGAGGCGATCTACGCCAAAGAGGATTTTTCCGATGAAGACGGAATCCGTGCCAGCGAGCTGGAAGGTGAGTTTGCCGAGATGAATGGCTGGGAAGCGGAATCTGACGCGGCACAGCTCTTAAACGGCCTTGGCATTGAGACAGACCTCCACTATTCCATCATGGGAGATCTGACCGGAAGCCAGAAAGTAAAAATTCTGCTTGCACAGGCTCTGTTCGGCAATCCTGATATTCTTCTTCTGGATGAGCCTACCAACCACCTGGACCTGGATGCCATCGAATGGCTGGAGGAGTTCCTGATCAACTTTGAGAATACTGTCATTGTAGTGTCCCATGACCGTTACTTTTTAAATAAGGTATGTACACATACCGCAGATATCGATTACGGTAAGATCCAGCTCTATGCCGGTAACTATGATTTCTGGTATGAGTCCAGCCAGCTTCTCATCAAACAGATGAAAGAAGCTAACCGAAAAAAAGAAGAAAAGATCAAAGAATTACAGGAGTTCATTTCAAGGTTCTCCGCCAATGCCTCCAAATCAAAACAGGCCACTTCCAGAAAACGTGCTCTGGAAAAAATCCAGCTGGATGAGATGCGTCCTTCCAGTCGAAAATACCCCTATATTGATTTCCGTCCCAACCGTGAAATCGGAAATGAAGTGTTAATGGTAGATGGTCTGTCAAAAACGATTGACGGCGTAAAAGTTTTGGACAACATATCTTTTACACTCGGTCATGACGACAAGGTTGCCTTTGTCGGCGGAAACGAGCAGGCGAAAACCGTACTCTTCAGAATCCTTATGGGTGAAATGGAACCGGATGAAGGAACCTATAAATGGGGCGTTACCACATCCCAGACCTATTTCCCGAAGGATAATACAGCAGAATTTGATAATGATTTGACAATTGCTGACTGGCTGACACAGTATTCTGAAATCAAAGATGCCACTTATGTACGCGGTTTCCTTGGACGTATGCTGTTTCCCGGTGAGGACGGCGTGAAGAAAGTCCGCATTCTTTCCGGAGGTGAAAAGGTAAGATGCCTTTTGTCCAAAATGATGATCTCCGGTGCCAATGTGCTGATCTTCGATGAGCCTACCAACCACCTGGATATGGAATCCATAACAGCACTGAATAATGGAATGATCAAGTTCCCCGGCGTTATTCTGTTTGCTTCCCACGATCACCAAATCGTACAGACCACAGCAAACCGTATTATGGAAATCCTTCCGAATGGCGTACTGATCGATAAGATCACAACTTATGATGAATATCTGGCAAGCGATGAAATGGCAAGAAAACGTCAGGTCTATACCATGACAGAAGAAGACAATTAAATCAATAAGAAAAGGAGGATTCCACTCTGCCCTTCAGAGAGAAATCCTCCTTTTTCTATAAACCGTTTATGGCAGCAAAACATAATTTCCCGCCAAATCTTCAAACGTATCCCGTTTTCTGATAAGACAGACCTCCCCGTCCTCTTTTACCAGAACCTCTGCCGGTCTAAGCCTTCCATTATAATTAGAACTCATAACATGACCGTAGGCGCCTGCATCCAATACACCGATAACATCTTTTTCCCTCATAGAGGGAAGCATTCTATCCTTTGCCAGAATGTCTCCACTCTCACAGATATTTCCTACAACAGTAACCCTCTCCTTCTTCCCAGACATTTCCACGCTTTTTCCATATACCTCAATCTCATGATATGAATCATATAATACAGGACGCATAAGAACATTAAACCCAATATCTGTACCGATATATTTATTCTCATGATTGTTTTTTACTGCAGTTACAGTCCCCAAAAGAACAGAGGATTCTGCCGTCACATAACGGCCGGGTTCCGCTCTGAATATGATCTCTCTTCCATATTCTTCTGCAAAACGGTACATGATCTCATCCAGCTCTTTTCCCAAATCCTTTAAATCCAGCCTCTTTTTCTTATCCTCTTTATGATAAGAGATACCGAATCCCCCGCCAAAATCCACAAATTCCAAATCAGGGAACTCCTTTGCGCAGTTCAGAATAGAATCTACACTCTTCAAATACTGCTCTTTATCCAGAAACAGAGAACCAATATGCTGATTCAGACCAATCAGAGCGAGGTTATGGCGGGCAAGTATCTCCTTCACTTCATGCAGCATTTCCGCATCAATTCCGAATTTCGTCTCCTTGCCTGCTGTCACAACTTTCTGGTGGTGTCCTGCACCGTGTCCCGGATTCAGACGAATGGCAACCTTTCCACCCGGATTCAGCCTGCCATACTGCTCCAGCTGAGACAGGGAATCCACACTGGTAGTCACTCCTGCCTCTATGGCATAGCACATCTCCTCCTCAGACACATTATTACAGATATAAAAAATCTGGTTCGGCTCATAACCTGCCATTTTTGCCAGATATATTTCTCCCGGTGACATGACATCCACCTCAAGGCCTTCTTCCTTGACAATCTGCAGAAGGGCCGGGTTAAAATTTGCCTTTATAGAATAATCAATTACAAAATGCGGATATGTCACCATTTGTTTCAATTCCCTGCACCGGGAACGCAAAATACCTTCATTATATACATAAACCGGACTGCCGTATTTGGCAGTCATCTGTTCTGGCTCCATAGTTCCAAAGAAGCCTGCTTCTCTCAGGTTGTGCTCCATAATCGCTTCTCCTTTTTACACTTTTCCATGCTTAATTCTTGACAAATTATATCCTATTCTTTATAATTTGTAAAATAAATTAATTGCATAGATATGATTCGTTTTTTCGATAGGAGTTCTTATGAATACAACGTCCCTTGAAACTTTTTTAGTGCTCAGTAAAATACGTAATTTCACAAAAGCTTCCGAAGCGCTTTTCGTAGCCCAGTCAACTGTCACAAACAGAATTGCCGAGTTGGAAAAAGAACTGGGACAGCCATTATTTATCCGCAGCTCAAGGAGCCTGAAACTGACAGAGGCCGGTATCAAATTTACAGATTACGCCAACCGTATAATCGCACTGGAGAAATCGGCTGTGGCTGCGCTGAACACCCAGGACTTTTCCGAGGAGAGTCTGCATATCGGTACCACCAACACCATTTATGAATGCCATCTGCGGACGCCTCTGCTTGACTATATGCAGGAACACAGGAAAGTAAATGCAAAGGTCACCATATCACATTCCATGGAACTTCTCCATGCACTTCAGGATGATCTGCTGGATTTTGCCTTTACTTATATCCCGCTGAAAAAGCAGGGATTTAACTGCCAGTGTTTCAAAAAAGATGAGCTGGTTCTTGTCTGCCGCTGCAGTGACACAACATACCAGAAGGGTATTACCAGGAAAGAGCTACCAAAACTGAACTACCTATTCTGCAATTTTGCCCTGCAGGAGGTAGGACTCTTTATCCGCCAACTCTTTCCTGACAATTACCAGTTTCCCTTTGAGATAGACAACAGTACAAAGCTTCTGGACTTTGTTCTGGCAGGACTGGGGTATAGTTTTCTTCCCCTGAGTCTTGTAAAAAAGGAGATTGAAGCCAACAGGCTCCGCGCTGTGCCCCTGCTGGATTTTGACTCACCTAAAATAAATAATTATCTCACCATGAAAGAGACTCTGAAGTTTCCCTTTACACTTTAAACGCATCTGTCCGGTCATCTGAACAGTTGCCTCTATACCACTTTTTTCTGCTGCTGTGCCAGACTGTCAAACTTATTTTCCAGCAGTACCAGTCTGGTCTCCAGTTGATTCACTTTCAGATGGTACAGCTCATTCGTCTGTGAAACACTCAGTGCCTCTGTAAATTTGCGGCTCAGATCCACATGATTCTCCGCAACGATTTTAATGTTGCGCTGAATTTCATTTTCTATGATACACTTGGTCTGCTCCAGATCACTCTTTACAATGGCAAGATCTTTTTCAAGATTATCAAGCCGTGTTTCAACCTTATTGAGCTGTACTTTTATTCCTCTTATGGATTCTTCTACCTGTTCAAATCTTTTATCAATCTGTCTGAACTTTTCATCTATCTGCTCGAACCGCTTATCAATCTGTTCAAACCTCTTATCAATCTGTTCAAACCTCTTATCAAACTGTTCAAACCTCTTATCCATCTGTTCAAATCTCTTATCGATCTGTTCAAACCGCGCTTCCGTTCTCTCTGTACTCTCGTCCAGACGTTTATTTACCTGTTCAAATCTTTCATTTACCTGCACATATAATGGCTGCAGCTTATTGTCAAACAACCTTTCCAGTGTATTGATATCTTCAGATGTAAATCCCATATCATATCCCCTTTCCAACGCGCATTCGCTGTCTTACCGGCATCCAGATCTTACTTACTGTCTGCCGCTGTGGACAGCCGGCTTTCATCCACAGACCGCGAAGTATCCGTAAGACCTGACTGCTTTACTTGTTATGCTGTATAGCTTATCATACAAGGGTGCAAATTTCTATTGACATTTTGCATATTTGCATTTTTTGTAGACAATGCGAAAATTTGCCCCTTTTCATTTTCTTAAATTTGTATCTATCTGCTGAAAATTTATTTTTGGGGGACATTTTTACATCTCTCTTCCGATTTTCTCTATTTTATGTCCATTCATCATTATATATTTTCACTATAAATTACCGAATACGCAGTGAGCGCAGTAAATGTGCAGGCCTGACTGACAGTTACAAATCACGTTTCATTGTTCCCGGTAAACCCGTACACCTCATAGGCTGTATACTCTTTATCAAAATGATACCCCAGTTTTTCCGCCAGCGCTGCCGAGGCAGGATTCTGGGCATCCCAGCTTGGATACATGCCTCTCTCCAGACAGTCAAGAATCAACTGTGCGGCACAGCACAGTGCCAGTCCCTTCCTTCTGTAATCCTGACGGGTATCCACCTCTATCTCAATCCCCTGCTTATATACGGTATAGGAGGATGCACCTGCCGCAAGAATATGCCGGTCCATGGCGGCGACCCCAAGCCCCCGCCTCCTGTAATCCTCATAATCCCTAAACTGTGAACACAGATCCGCAGACCAGGATTCACCCATAGCACGCCTGTAGATTTCGCCGTCTATTCTGTGCAGCGAAAATCCTTCCGGACAGTTCTTTACTATTTCCTCAAGTTTCTTTTTATCAAATACGTCCGGTTCTTTCCTGATCGCATAGCGTATCACTTTCTTGGAACATCCCCGGTAAACATCCTCTATCATATCCTCCCAATCTGCAGAAGGCGGTACCATAATGACAAACTCAGATTCCCTGTCATCCGGTTTATTCCGCACAAGCCGCGCAGAGGGATTTCCCGCAAAGAAACAAAAATCCCCGACTACAATCTGTGCAGACTGCGGATCCTCCTCTGTATCTGCATAAGCTCTTCCCATACAGTCCTGAAGACAGGACCAGATCAAAGTCTCCTCCCAGCCTGCAAATAAATCCGCAATTTTACTTTTATCCAAAATCTCCACTGCTTTTTCCATACATCTCTCTTTCCCACGCAGTATCTCTGCCTATTCCAGTCAAATCCGTCTCCGCCGCATAAAGTTATCTACCCATATATAAATACCGTGAACGGCAGAACACACACTCCCGCCGGGTCATCTGAGCCACTGGCGTGAATAACAGTTTTTACAGCTACCAGTATAACACATTCATAAATTTCATGTTGACATTTTCGACTCACCTGCATATAATAAATAGTTGTTTCTCACAACAGTTGTAATTTACAACTATTTTAAGGAGGCCGTTTTATGAATAACCATTTTGTCAGCATCATCAGGCGCTGTGAATTGTCATATGTAAGAGCCGAAATGGAAAAATACGGGCTAATTCCTCTGGAAGGCAGACTGATCCGTATCCTCAAGGACAAGAGCTGCAGCCAGGAGGAAATGGCCGAATATCTGAATCTGGATAAGGGCAGAATCGCCAAAAACCTGGCATCCCTGGAAGAAAAGGGGTTTATATGCCGCAGAGTCAATGAAAATGACAGGCGCCAGAAATTTGTATCCCTGACGGAGAAGGGAAAGGAAATCTATGAACATATCCGGGATATTTACAGATCCTGGGATGAAATCTGTTATACCGGCTTTTCCCAGGAGGAACAGCAAATACATCAGGACCACATCAAACGAATTGCAGCCAATGCAGTTGCATACAGAAAAAAAGGAGGAAGATAAATGGTAAAAAATCTGACGGAGGGAAAGCCTCTCAAGCTGCTTTTTTTCTTTGCCCTGCCCATGGTTATCGGAAACTTTTTCCAGCAGCTTTATAATATGGTAGATTCCATGGTAGTGGGAAAATTTGTAGGTGAGGATGCACTGGCCGCTGTAGGCTCCTCCTTCCCTGTTGTCTTTCTGGCTGTAGCCATCGCCGCGGGACTTTCCATGGGATGTACGGTTGTCATCTCCCAGCTCTTTGGGGCAGGTCAGATCCGGGAAATGAAGACAACCATTTCCACTGCTCTGATCGCATTGGGTGTGATCGGACTGGCTATTATGGCAGCCGGTGAGCTGGCAGCCGGTCCGCTTCTGAAGCTTCTGGGGACGGACGCTGATATCATGGCGGATTCTCTCACCTATCTGCGGATTTATTTTGGCGGAGCTGTCTTCCTCTTTCTTTACAATACTTTGAACGGTATCTACAATGCCCTTGGGGACAGCAATACTCCCCTTAAATTTCTAATGGTGTCAGCCCTTACAAACATTGGGCTTGATCTGCTGTTCGTGATCCGCTTCCATATGGGCGTGGCTGGTGTTGCCTGGGCGACCCTGATCGCGCAGGGCCTGTGTGCTGTAGTCTCCTTCTTTGTTCTGATCAAACGGATGAAGGATATGGAAAGTGAACCTGCTGCCGCGGATAAAAAGTTTGCTTTCTTTGAGGCAAATGCAGCCCGCAGAATTGCCCGTGTGGGTGTCCCCTCCATGCTGCAGCAGTCCATTGTGTCCCTGAGCATGATGTTCATGCAGGGACTGGTCAACTCTTACGGAAAGGTATTTGTAGCAGGCTATACGGCAGCCACAAAAATTGATACGCTTGCCATGATGCCCAACATGAACTTTTCAAATGCCATGTCAAGTTATACAGCACAAAATATCGGAGCAGGAAAAGACAAACGGGTTGTTCAGGGTTATAAAGCCTGTCTGCTCATGGTCCTGATATTTTCCCTTATCATCACCGGTATTATTTATCTCTTCGGACCGCAGCTTCTCAGTCTGTTCCTGAACAGCGGTTCTGAGGGCAGCGCTATGGGATACGGACTGAGATATATGAAGACCGTCTCTGTATTTTATGTATTAATGGGACTTATGTTTGTAGGCAACGGCCTTTTACGAGGTGCCGGAGATATGGGCGCCTTTATGTTAAGCTCCATGTCCAACCTGTTTTCCAGAGTTGCCATTGCATACCTGCTGGCCCATTTCATCGGTTCCAGCGCAATCTGGTGGTCTATTCCCATTGGCTGGGGAATCGGCGCCATCTTCTCCTTTATCCGCGTACAGAGCGGAAAATGGAAACTGAAAAAACTGGTGGACTGATCCTGTAAAAGCCGCAAACAAATCTCCGGTTCCCACAGAAAGATTTTCTCTGCCGAAACCGGAGATTTTATTAAACCACCATTCTGTTCTCTGTTTTTATCGAAGCGGCTTTCGCTGCCCCCAGCATTCCTGATGCATCGCCAAGCGATGCTGTAACGATCGTACACGCTTTTCTGGAAATCTCCAGTGCATGGGTATCCACAACTTCTCTCGCCTTTGACAGCAGGCGTTCTCCTGCCGCTGACATACCGCCTCCGATAATCACACACTCGGGATTATATAAATTTATCACATTTACAAGGCCGAATCCCAGAATCTCACCAGTCTCCTCCATGGCCTCCCTTGCAAGCTGATCCCCTTCATCAAAGGCTCTGGACACCATTTCTGCCGTGATCTCTTCCGGGTCCTTCACCCAGTCTGTAAGCACTGTCTTCTCTTTTGCCTCAATCTTTTCCTTTACTGTCCGCAGAAGCCCCAAAGCCGACACATAACGCCCCAGACAGCCCGAGCTTTTACAGCGGCATGGTCTGCCCTCCCGATACATATTCATATGGCCAATTTCACCCATGCTGCCGGTTGCACCGTACAAAATATGTCCGTCTATCATGACTCCTGCCCCTAAACCTGTCCCCAGTGTCAGAAGTACCACATTCTTTTTCCCCTTCCCCGCACCGAAATAACATTCCCCGTACAGATTTACGCGGACATCATTGTCAATAAATACCGGTATACCCAACCGTTCTTTAAACCATCCGGCAATGGGAACATTTTCCCATTGGGGAAAATTAGGTGAAAACAGGGAGATTCCCTTTTCTATATCCAAAAGCCCAGGAACCCCCATTCCCATGACCTCCACTTCCTCTGCCGCTGCTCCTGCTTTTAAGAGCAGCTCCCTGATATTATCTGCCATTCGCTGCAAAACGCCCTCAGAGCCCAGACTGACCATGGTCGGTGTCCTCTGTTCGGCCACCACAGAAAAATCTTTTGTGAACAGAGAGGTCTTGATATTCGTTCCTCCCAGATCCATACCAATTATATATTTTTTCATTCTATGTCCTTTCCGGCAATTCCCCGGCTGCCTCCGGCCGCAGCCCGTATTTCTGCAGAGCACAGTCTGCGCAGCACCACCTGCTATACATCTGATTATACATAACATACAGGTCAAAAACAATACTCCCACAGCAGATAAACCAATCGCTCTGGTACCTCGGGACTTTCATGCCTTTGCCCTGAAAACACCTCGCGGGACAGCGGAACATGAACAATTACCGAAAAAGCCGCCGCCAAAATTTCCGGCAGCGGCAGATATATTTCTACAGATCATCCACCAGCGCACTGCTCTTTGCATAAGCTGTGCTTCTGGCTTCAAAGAAGTCTGTCTTGATCAGATTCGCATTGCTGTACTGTCCCACCCAGCGCATGCTCTCCGGCTCCGTGTCATGGCCATCATAAATCCCTTCAAAGCCCAGACTGAAACAACGGAGGTTTCCCAGATATTTTATATAATCCCTGACCATCTCGCCGCTCAGTCCGGCAATATCCTCTCCGATCACATACGCTCCCCAGGCCATCTCCTCTTCACAGCCCTCTCTTATCATCTTCCGGTATATTTCCACTTTATCTGCCGTGAACATTTCCGGCTCCTCTTTTTTCAGTTCCATAAGGATATTCCGGAACAGCCACAGATGTGTGTTTTCGTCACGGTTGATATAACGGATCACCTGCGCAGTGCCCGGCATTTTGTGGTTTCTTCCCAGATTATAGAAAAACATAAAGCCGCTGTAGAAATAAATACCTTCCAGGATGTAATTGGCAACAATGGTCTTCATAAATGTAAACATATCTTTTTTCTGCTGGAAATCGTTGTACAGGCTGCCGATAAAAGTATTTCTTTTCAGAAGATGTGCATCATCCCTCCACTGATACAGAACCTCCGTGCGTTTTTGAGGTTCACAGATCGTATCCAGCATATAGCTGTAGCTCTGGCTGTGCACAGCCTCCTGAAAAGCCTGGATGGACAGACACAGATTCACCTCATTGGCTGTGACATATTCACTGACAGCCGGCAGATTGGCTGTCTGGATGCTGTCCAGAAAGACAAGGAAGGAGAGGATCTTGTCATAGGCCCGCCTCTCTTTTTGTGACAGTCCCGGATAGTCTCTCACATCCACATTCAAATTGATTTCTTCCGGAATCCAGAAATTGTTCATGGCCTGCCGGTACCAGTCACTGACCCAGGTATATTTCATGTTATTGAAATCATTTAAATTCGTTGTATTGCCGCCTACCATTCTGCGGTTCTGTATTTCCCAGTCACCCTGCGGATTGAACAGGGGTTTTTTCTTCATTTCCATCAGCTTGCACACACCTCGCATTCTTCTACTTCCAAACTCCTGGATCGGATATAATATATGGTCTTGACCCCCTTCTCCCAGGCAAGCAGATACAGGTTCAGCACCTGGCGGAAGGTATAGTCATTGGTGATATACAGGTTCATACTCTGTGCCTGGTCTATATGGCGCTGCCGGACCCCGCAGGCGCGGACAGACCATTCCTGTCCGATGTGATGAGCATTCTTGTAATACCAGTACGTGTCAGGATTCAGCTCCGGCGCCACGCGGGGCACAAGACCGTTCTTTTTCTCCTCCAAGAAATACCGGTTCATCACAGGGTCCACACCGGCTGTCGTTCCAGCGATCATGCTGGTACTGCTTGTGGGGGCAACCGCCAGAAGATAGCCGTTGCGCATCCCTCCGTTTTTTACCTGATCTTCCAGATAACGCCAGCGCTCTGAGACATAGGCCCGCTTTTCAAAATATGCACCGCTTTCCCACTCACTGCCCTGAAAATAAGCATAGCTGCCCTTTTCCCGGGCATTTTCACAGCTTGCTTTCACTGCCGCAAAATTGATATCCTCAAATATCCGGTCGACCATTTTCAAATGATCCTCACATTCCCAGAGGATCCCCTTCTTAGCCAGCATATGGTGATATCCGCTGACGCCCAGGCCAACCGGACGGTATTTCATATTATTGATCCTCGCGTAGGGAACCGGGAAGAAATTCAGGTCAATAACATTGTCCAGTGCCCTCATGGCACTTGCTGTGATCTCCTCTATCTCCTGTCTGTTATCCACATCAATTCTTCCCAGGGAAAGGCTTGCCAGATTACACACTACAAATTCTCCCGGCCGTGTGACCGTCACAACCACCGTCTCCCCGTCCACGACCTCCGTCCGCTGCTCCACCTGTTCAATGGGGCTCATATTCTGGGCGATCTCTGTGCAGAGGTTACTGCAGTAAATCATACCTTTGTGGCTGTTTGGATTTGCCTTATTGACCGTATCCCTGTTGAAGGTAAACGGGGTCCCTGTCTCCGCCGCGCTTCGGATGATCAGACGGATCAGTTCCTTAATGGGAATCACCCGTTTTTTTATCCTGCTGTCAGCCACACACTCCATGTATTTCCTTTCCCATTCCTGACCGAAAGCGTCCTCCAGGGCATACCCTTTCACCATAAGGATCTCGTGAGGGCACATGAGATACCAGTCTCCCTCTAAGTTTTCCTTTGCTGTCCTCCAGAACAGATCCGGATAGCAGACCGCCGGAAATACATCATGGGCTTTCATCCTGTCATCCCCGTTGTTTGTACGCAGATTCAGAAACTCCGGAAGGTCTCTGTGCCACGCATCCAGATACACTGCCACCGCTCCCTGCCGTACCCCAAGCTGGTCCACCGCGACAGCCGTATCATTTGCCAGCTTGATCCACCGGATCACACCCCCTGCTGCCCCTTCAAAACCGCGGATGTCGCTGCCTGCTGCCCGCACTTTTCCAAAATACAGTCCCATACCGCCGCCGAATTTGCTGACCTTTGCAAAATTGTCAATGCTGCGGTAAATCCCGTCCAGACTATCCGGCACTGTATCAATAAAGCAGGAAGAAAGCTGGTGATAGGGCTTTCTCGCATTGGAAAGCGTTGGCGTTGCCATAGTCACCTTAAGTGTGCTGAGCATATCATAGAACCGTAAAACCCACATATCCCTGTTTTTCTCTTCCAGCATGGCCAGATGCATGGCAATGCCGAGAAACATCTCCTGCACCGTTTCCAGCGGTACATTCTGACGGCTCCTTATCACATAGCGGTTTATCAGAAGCTCCAGACCGGAATAGTTGAACAGATGGTTTCTGTCCTCCTGCATGTAAGCTTCGTACCTGAGAATCTCTTCCTTTGAATAATTTTCCAGGATGTAGCTGCCATACAGGCCCATCTTGGTGAGACAATGGATCTTTTCGTAAAAATTGTGTATCCGGAAGTTTTCCAGTTCTCTCTCCAAACGGCGGGTAAACTGCAGATGCAGAATCCGTGCAGCAGCAAATTCCCAGAGAGGTGCCTCCTGGGTGGTCAGCTCTACTGCTGCTCTTTTCAGCAGATCCAAACGTTCCTCCACCTGGATGCCTTCCCGGTAAAAAGTCAGAAATTTGGCAAGCAGATGCTCCAGATGATAAACATGGTCCGTATATTCTCTCTGGATTTCCGTCAGAACCGTATCCAGTTCCTCCGCCTGTTCAAAATATTCCATGATCTTTCTTCTGGCTTCCCGCTTTTTGGCCCTCTCGTTTCTATATAATATGAAGCTTTTCAGCACCTCATAATAATTGAGCTCTGTGAGAGAGCGCTCCACGATGTCCTGGATCTGTTCCACCTGCAGCCGGCTGGACTGAAGGGGACAGTATTTTTTAATCTTATACTCCACCAGCTCCGTGACTTTTTCTATCTCTTCCTCTTTATATACCTGCCCCACACTTTTAAATGCCAGCAGGACCGCATTCTTTATTTTCTGTATATCATAGGGTTCTGCCTGTCCATTTCTTTTTATGATGATCATATTTTACTTCTGCCTCCTCTTCCCTATTCTGTCCACTGTGTTTTATTCTCATCCTGTCAGGGTATGAATCAGCGCGGCAAATGCACAGACCTGACCGAACAGTGACGAATTATTGATATTGTAACACAGAGAAGGCATATACTCAACCTTTTTACTCCAGTTTGTTTCTGGATATTATTACTTCTACAGCCCGCACAACAAAGGGATAAGAGCTCCTCTGTACCCCAGAGCAGCGCTTATCCCTTTATGAATCATTCTTTTACTGTCTTAACTGTCATAAGCAGTTCTCCTGCCTTGATCTCTTTCCCCTCTTTTACAAGGATTTGATCCATCTCTCCATCCATGAGGGCGATTACATTCGTCTCCATTTTCATTGCCTCAACTACTGCCAGAACCTGGTTTCTTTTGACTTTTTCTCCCTGTTTTACAAGTATCTTACTCACAAGTCCGGGTATGGAGGCACCCACATGGCTCAGGTCATTGGGGTCAGCCATTGGTATGGATTCCACAGTCACCTTGGCGCTCTTATCCTGCACGGAAACTTCCCTGCGAATGCCGTTCAGTTCAAAGAATACATTTCTGGTCCCGTCCGGGTTCAATTCGCTCTTGCCCAGATATTTTATGACAAGTGTTTTTCCGTCCTCTATCTCCACACGGTTTGTCTCCCCCTCGGCAAGTCCGTGAAAATACACATGGCTGCCCAGGCGGGTGATATAACCGTATTCTCTGCGGCTCTTTAAAAAGTCCTCTACAACCTTAGGATAAAAGCACCAGCTTATGACCATTCTCCAGTCCGGTTTCGGAACAAATTGTTTCAGTCTCTCTCTTGCCGCATCGAAATCCATGGGCAAAAGCAGTTCACCCGGACGGCATGTGATGGGTGTCTCTCCCTTCAGAACCACTCTCTGCAGTTCTTTTGGGAATCCCCAGCGTGGCTGCCCCATCATTCCCTTGAAATAGCTCACTGCAGAATCCGGGAAAGTCAGGTTTTCTCCGCGCTCCACAATATTTTCCGGTGTCAGATCATTCTGGACCATAAAAATTGCCATATCACCTACCATTTTTGAGGACGGCGTTACTTTTACAAGACCTCCCAGCATCTCATTGACCGTGCGGTACATCTCTTTTACTTCCTCAAACCTGTGTCCCAGGCCAAGGCTCTCCACCTGTGGTTTCAGATTGGTGTATTGGCCGCCGGGTATTTCATAGCGGTAAATATCTGTTGCGGGATATTTGATTCCTCCTTCAAAGGAGCGGTATCTCTCCCTCACGTCACTCCAGTAATCGGTCAGCTCCTGCAGACGTTCCAGAGACAGGCCGGTGTCTCTTTCCTGACCCCAAAGAGCTGCCACCAGGGAATTCATGGAAGGCTGGCTGGTGAGGGATGACATGCTGGAAACAGCCGTATCCACAATGTCCGCCCCGGCCTCCGCAGCCATGAGCAGCGCCGCGATCTGATTTCCGCTGGTGTCATGGGTGTGGAGATGGATGGGGAGACCCGTCTCCTCTTTCAGTGCTTTCACCAGCTTATGTGCAGCATAAGGCTTCAGAAGTCCTGACATATCCTTGATACAGAGAATATGGGCACCCCGCCGCTCCAGTTCTTTTGCCATCTCCGTATAGTATCCCAATGTGTATTTATCCTCTTTCGGGTCAGAGACATCCCCTGTATAACACAGTGTTGCCTCTGCGATCTTATTCTGGTTCAGCACTTCATCCATGGCGATTTCCATTCCCGGGATCCAGTTCAGGGAGTCAAAGATTCGGAATACATCTATTCCGCTTCTTGCTGCCTCTTTTACAAATTCCCGGATCAGGTTGTCGGGATAGTTGGTATATCCCACCGCATTTGCACCGCGCAGCAGCATCTGGAAGGGAATATTGGGTATTTTTTCCCTGAGCAGGTCAAGGCGTTCCCACGGAGATTCCTTCAGAAAACGGTAGGCCACATCAAAGGTGGCACCGCCCCACATTTCCAATGAAAAAGCATCTGCCAGTATCTCTGCAGTCCCCTCCGCGCCTTTTACCATATCGCGTGTTCTCACTCTGGTGGCAAGAAGGGACTGGTGTGCGTCCCGCATAGTGGTATCTGTAATAAGCAGCTTTTTCTGATCCAGCACCCACTGCTTTACCGCTTCGGGTCCCCGAGCATCCAGGATCTGTTTCAGACCGTCTTTCCTCGTTCCCGTTACCTTTGGAAAACGCGGCGGCTCATAGCGGTATTTTCCGGCTGTCGGGTCATTGACTACAATGTTGCCTATGTATTTCAGCATTTTTGTGGCCCGGTCCTGGGAACTCTTGATGGAGAACAGTTCCGGTGTCTCGTCAATGAATTTTGTATGGCATTTTCCTGTGCGGAACATGGGATGCATTAAGATATTTTCAATAAATCCGATATTGGTCTTCACACCGCGCACCCGTGTCTCGCTCAAAGCCCTGAGAGATTTGTTGCAGGCACCTTCAAAGGTATTGTCATGTGTGGTAACTTTTACGAGAAGACTGTCATAGTAGGGGGATATCTCTGCACCTGCGTAGGTATTTCCGCCGTCCAGACGTACACCGAATCCGCCTCCGGTCCGATATGCGGTCACCTTTCCGGTATCAGGGGCAAAATTGTTCTGCGGGTCCTCTGTGGTTACCCGGCATTGGATGGCATATCCATGCCGTTTTACATCCTCCTGCTTTTCAATCCCGATCTCCGGAGCTGCCAAGGTCTTTCCCTCAGCAATGAGTACCTGAGCACGGACAATATCAATATCTGTGACCATCTCTGTGACTGTGTGTTCCACCTGAATCCTGGGATTCATCTCGATAAAATAATATCCGCCCTTCCGGTCCACCAGAAACTCTACCGTCCCCGCATTTACATACCCAACTTCTTTTGCTATTTTCACTGCGTCTTCACAGATTTTTTCCCGTATATCCTGTGAAATGGCAAATGCAGGCGTAAATTCCACCACCTTCTGATAACGCCGCTGCAGAGAGCAGTCTCTCTCAAAAAGATGGACAATATTGCCGTACTGGTCTGCCAATATCTGTACTTCAATATGCTTTGGCTCCTCCAAAAATTTTTCTATGAAAATATCACCGCATCCAAAAGCCTTTAAAGCTTCACTCTGCACCAGCGGGAAGGTATCTCTCACTTCCTGTTCATCTGCGCACCGCCGCATGCCTCTTCCGCCGCCTCCTGCAGAAGCCTTCAGTATCACCGGAAAACCGTAAGATACTGCAAGCTCCACCGCCTCTTGGGCATCACGGATGGGCACTGTGGACCCCGGAACAGTAGGAACACCGCAGCGCTTTGCAATTTCCTTTGCGCTCAGCTTATCCCCCATCTGTTCCAGCACATGGGACGGCGGGCCGATAAAGGCAATGCCGCTCTCCTCACAGGCCCTGGCAAAGTCCGCATTCTCTGAGAGGAAACCATAGCCCGGATGAATGGCATCCACCTTATGCTTTTTGGCAATATCTATGATCATGCCGATATCCAGATATGCACCTAAAGGACTCTTATTCTCTCCTATCATGTAAGACTCGTCTGCTTTTGTCCGAAAGACGTTGTACTCATCTTCCTTAGAATAAATCGCAACGGTACTGCGCCCCAAATCGCAGCACGCCCTGAAAATACGGATGGCGATCTCTCCCCTGTTAGCTGCCATCACTTTCTTAAAGTTTTTGCCGCACCTTTCTTTTTCCATACCTTTCCTCCTGTTTTTTGACCATAACGTGATTTGTTTCCGGTTTTGTCTTTCTATTAAAGGCATTTGTCTGTTTACGAAAGACAAAAATATTTATTTCCACTATACTCTATTTAAAATGAAAAAGCAAGAAAAAAATAATCTTTTTATACACGTAAAAACAGGAGGCACAGACAGATTTCTCTGTGTGCCTCCTGTATAAGATTGGCTGCCGCAGCCTTTATTTTTACTTTAAAGTAGCTCGGATCAGGCTGTTATGGTCTCCTTTTGCAAGTTCTTTTACCCTGTCAAAGTCCAAATGCATAGCCTCTGTGATGCGTTCTCCGTATTCCGGGTCTGCCCAGAAGCAGTGTACTGCATGGCGATACTTGATATTATCAGTCACCGGCGCAATATTTCTCGCCGTATTTTCTATCAGAAGGACCTTCTTGTCCTCCTCAAGGATACGCCACAGATCTCCGCCTGCCCGGAAGCAGTCATCCGTAGGATCATCCGTGGGATCATAGGCATACATAGCACCTGACAGATCAAGAGGCGGCTCCATGACCTCCGGCTGTGACGACCATACGCCTGCGCTGTTTGGTGAATAGGAAGGCGCCCTCCCGTAATTTCCATCCACACGCATAGCGCCGTCCCGGTGATAGTCGCTGACCTGGCATTTTGCCCTGTTTACCGGTATCTCATTGTAATTGACTCCCAGACGGTATCTGTGGGCATCTCCGTATACAAACAAGCGGCCCTGCAGAAACTTATCCGGTGAAAATCCAATGCCCGGCACTACATGGGCAGGTGTAAATGCTGCCTGTTCAACCTCCGCAAAATAATTTTCGGGGTTTCTGTTCAGTTCCAGCACCCCCACCTCTATCAGCGGATATTCTCTGTGTCTCCAAATTTTCGTAATATCAAACGGATTCTCATAATGGTTTCTCGCCTGTTCTTCTGTCATGATCTGCACATACATGGTCCACTTGGGATAATCGCCCCGCTCAATGGATTCAAAAAGGTCACGTCCATGGCTCTCCCGATCCATGCCGCATATTTTCTCTGCCTCCTCATCCGTCAGATTTTTAATTCCCTGCTGTGTGTGGAAATGGAATTTACACCAGAACCGTTCATTCTTTTCATTATAAAATGAATAGGTATGTTCACCATAGAAGTGCATGTTCCTGAAGGATGCCGGTATTCCCCGGTCTGACATTACAATGGTGGTCTGATGAAAGGTCTCAGGAAGCAGTGTCCAGAAATCCCAGTTGTTCTGGGCGGAACGCATGCCTGTCCTTGGGTCACGTTTTACAGCCCGGTTCAAATCCGGGAAATTATGTACATCACGAAGGAAAAATGTGGGCGTGTTATTTCCCACCAGGTCCCAGTTTCCCTCTTCCGTATAAAATTTTACAGCCACACCGCGGATATCACGCTCCGCATCCGCGGCCCCCCGCTCCCCGGCAACCGTGGAGAAACGGATAAAAAGCTCTGTCTCTGCACCGGGCTGCAGGACCTTCGCTTTTGTATATTGGGAAATATCATGGGTAACCGTAAGTTTTCCGTAGGCTCCCCATCCTTTGGCATGCATTCTGCGCTCCGGTATCACTTCACGGTCAAAATGCGCCAGTTTTTCCATCAGCCACACATCCTGCATGAGTACCGGGCCTCTCGGACCTGCTGTCAGGGAATGTTCATTTTCTGCCACAGGTGCACCGGCTTCATTCGTAAGTTTCCATTTGTTTTCTTCCATGCTTTAATCTCCTTTTCTTTCAGACACCTCCGTGACAAATGAGGTAACTCGTGCTCCATGAAAATATTCTTATTCTGCCGCCAGTTACTGCATGTTATTTATATATTTATAACATATATAAATTCATTTTTCTGTGACTATATCACATATCATCTTTTTTTAATCATATCATCATTCAGCACAATATACATCATTCTTCTAAAATTATTTTTGTTTTTATGCATTCTTTATATTTTCTTAAGAACTTACAAAAAAACCCGGAACAAATGAACATTCCGAGTCTTTTTGTAATACCCAGAGGCTATCTTCCTCTGTGCTTTTCCTTTCTTTTCTGCTGCCTTAAGGCAAATTTTCTCTGCTCCTCCTCTTCCCTTTTCTCTTTGGAAAGGGATCTGCGCATTTCCTTATCTTCCTCATGCTGGAGCTTCAGAGCCTGCTGGGATTTCGTGCCGATGCCCGTCTGGTTCATCTGCTTTTTTACCTGGCGCAGCATCCTTTTAGGATTTTTATGCTCTGTTCTTCTCACAGCTTCAGCAACAGCCGGACTGAAACTCAGACGATACCAGTTCTGACTGATAAATTCCTGTACCTCATACTCTTTTGGCTCCGGTCCGAATGTGATCTTACACACAGAACATCCTCTGCTGTCCGTTCTCTCACACAGGCCAATCCAAAAGGGGTCCTGAAAAAACACCTTCACTGTTATCGAAATCCTGTCCATAATCGTTCCTCCTTGAAATGTTTTTATGGACTGTGAGGGTTATCCATCCGAATACCACTGCACATGTCCTGCAAAGAAGGGACGACCTAAGGAGGAAGGTTACTTACAGACCGGAATATCTGCACATCCGGTCTGCGCCCGGACTACCTACCGGGTCTGTGTGGCCCTGCCACACGTTGTGTTTTTATCTTTGCATATATATTATAGCGCATTTGAGGAGAATGTTCTACCCTGCCAGCTGCCATCTTTCTGTTTTGTGATATGTAAAAAGGCTCCCGGGTCGATTTCCCCGGAAGCCCATCTCTTTATTTTCCCACAGCCCTTTTCATCTCTGCTGCCACTTTATTCCTCAGTCTGTAAAGATACTCCGCATCCTGCGGATAGTTCTCAAACGTGATCTTTCCTTCTACACCCTCATATATAATTTCCACTACCCTCTCCCTGCCAACTCTTTTTTCCAGTTCCTCCAAAGCACGCATATCGTCAAGTCCCTCCCGCTGTACCTCTGCCCGGATGGAAGACCATGGTTCCCCGTCCGCGCCGGGATACACCAGAAATGGGTCTCCGGATGGAAACGCAAAACCTGCATGCGTGTCAAAAAAGGGATCGATATGCTCTATGGAAAACATAGAATTATAAAAGTTATATCCCCAGTGCAAAAAACCCTCTATCCTATACAGATACATCAGCACACCCATAATCCGGTTTCTGGCACTTGGCATGGCAAAAAAGCGGTTTGGCACTTTATTATTCTGCGCACAGCAGTAATATACCCAGAGGTGCTCCACCCCGTGATCTATAAAAGCCTGGATATGGTCATTGGAGGGAATTGGATTTTCCACGATCCCTTTTTCATAGAACACGTAATCACTCAGGGCATCCATCACCTTCCACCCTTTCAACAGGTCCTCCACTGCTGCCTTAGCCTGTATATAACTGTCCAGATTCTCCCTTGACGGTTCGTCAGAGATATGAAAATAAACATGCTCTCTGTCAAACCCAAACGCTTCCAGATTCTCCTGAAGCGCCGGAAGAAAGGCTTCCAGAAATCTTCTGTATTCTCTGCTCACAGCCGGTACATGCCACCCGAATTTCTGTGTCTTAAGGCCATTCTCTGTGACATATATCTTCGGCGTCGCCTTTGCCCCCCACTGGGTGAAGAGATGGGCAATCTCAAGATTCTCAATCCCTGACCGTCTGCAGATATCACACCACCTTTTCAGCTTTGTAAAATCAAAAAGATAACCGTCCTCTTTCAATTCTGCCTCAACCAATTGAACCGTTGTGCGCTCTCCTCCAATCGCAGTGTCCAGGGGCGGTGTAAACACAGGCGTCAAGATCATATTGACCCCCAGCTCTCTCCCTGCAAGGGCAATCTGCTTTTCTATGACTTTCCAGTGCATTTCGCTGAATACTTCCGTCCGATAGAAATCTGCCAGGCAGTCAGCATGAAACCACTCTGTATGTATGAGAGACTGCGGTCTCCACTGCGCCTCCGCCACTTCCAGCTCAAAAGGAAACACCGCTCTTTCACATTCCATGTGTTCCGGCTTTTTAAGTGTACCATCTCCCATGTATACTTCCGGCAGCATGGTCAGCTCAACCGCCGCCTGATATACCCCGGCATCCAGCGTTTTTGTATCCGGAAAATCAATCCACAATGCCCGAAACTGCCCGGGCATTGGCGTGATAATATTCTCTTTTTTGGGTTTCAGCAGGTCCGGAAACAGCCCCGGCCGGGTTGTCAGATAATTCTCATCCGTAACCTCATAACAGGGAAAGGCGGATGGTACCAACTCCACATCACGGAAACGCGCGCTAGCCGGTATTCCTGTCACTTTACATTGAAAACGGTATTTATATGGAAGGTTCTCCCCACCGCATTTTCTCCTGTAGGCAATCTGTACCGCAGGCACTTCTCCTCTCAGAATTGAGATTCTGTGTGCCTCGCCCATTGCCTTTGGCTCAGTATCCGGAAATATTTTTTCCAGACTGCCGGTCAAATAAAATTCAAACTCTGGCATACTTCTCCTTTCAAAATGGCATTCGCATAATCAGAATGGTGTCCCGTCCAAATCGTACGGTGTGATCTGGTACACGTAATAATAATATCATTTCCCACAATTGATTGTCTACACCCCCTTGATTCTATTGGGTTTTATGCCTTTGTGACACCAATAAAACAGAATTTGACACCAATCTGACACCATTATCCCGTTATCGTTGAAAGTTCTATGACTTTGCCTTTTTGTTTTCTTCTGGCTTCGTAACGCTCATTAGCGATTTGCATGTCCATGTCATCCATTTTTTTCATTTCATTTTCTAGTAGTTCAATTTTGTCAATTTCCATTTGTGGTAAAACATGAGCGTATAAATCCATTGTCATCTGTAAAGTAGCGTGTCCCCAAATTTTTTGCAACACTTTAGGTTTCATGCCACTTTCTATACATCTTGTGGCGAATGTATGCCTAAAGCAATGTGGTGTGATACGTTCAAATTCATCAAAAATATCACGAACGGAATTAATCTCATCAATGATCCGGTCTATGGCATCAAGAAAAGTTTGTTCAATAACAGGTGTATTAAACTTTGTTGTAAACAAAAAATCTTTAAACGAGACTATGAAGAAAAGTCTCAAAATAGGAGCAACGGATCCTGACCGTTGCTCCACTATCCTTAACATATTCAAAACCTTTACAATACCCTAACTGTCCAACTATTCTTCCCTCTTTATTCCGTAAAACGAAATACAGGCGCTTTACTGCGAAACGGCAGCCCATACCCGCCTTTCGGCAGGAGCCATGCGTGTTCGTGTGTGATTGTGACTTTGTTTTCAATCTGTCCATCTGTAATGATGAGTATCGGCCCATCTTTTGGAAAATCAGGAGCATTTTCCAATAAGCTGATACCCGGCTGCAATATAGTCCCGCCTCTGCCTTTCACCTGGATCCGCCCGGCAATATCTTCTGGTGACAGATAACCGGCATCATAGGCAGCGGCATCGCAGAAGACTACTCTTGCGAAGGGAACATCATGAGCAGCCGAATAACTCGCGATCGATCCCAATGCCATCCCGATCTGTTTTGCGGACATAGAACCGGAAGTATCAACTACCACTCCGAAGGTACGGCTGTCAGTGGGAATATCATGCGTCTGATAACGCGGCCTCGGGATAGCAGGAGTGGATGCCTGGCGTCTGCTTGGTCTTGCATACGTGCGGTACTTTTCCAGAGGCGCAAAATATACCTGAAACCAGTTAGCCAGTTCCACATCCCACGGGATTGACGGCATGGATAATGCACGTATTTCTTCGATCAGACCTGCCGGGATAAATCCGCGGTTATGTTCTTCCTGATAAGTAAGACCTTGTTGGAGGGCACTCCTGCAGAATTCATCCAGATCCATAGAGGATGTATCACTGGGTTTAGCGCGGCTGCTTCCGATCATATCGCCTTTGCCGTATCCTCTGAAGGTGTTCAGCTTTGTATATTTTTTCATATCCCTTACGATCATGTCATAGACAGTCTCTGCAGATAGTCCATTTAAGGATTCATCATATAACAATCCATCCGCGGGCATGGAACCGATCTGCATATCATGCAGCCATCCATTGATGACAAAATCACAGGCAACATTCCAAAGGTAGGGATTCCGTCCCTGGCAGCGGCTATGATGCTGCAGTCCGGCATGGAGATACTCATGGGCCAGAATAAATTTCCATTCGTCTGTTGAAAAGTGCATGGTAGGATTCACGTACAGTTCCCCCAGGGATACGTCAATGGCGGCTATCTGTATTTCATTTTTCTGGCAGTAACGGTAATCTTCTATGATCTTAAAGTGTGCCGCAATCCCGCCCAGAAGGGGATAATGATCCACAAACCATTTTGCCGCAGTCATGGCATGGGAAGATGCTCCCGGGTCCAGGATCGTATGACCGCCGGCACTGCTGACTGCTTTTGATACAGACCGTGCTAACTCATAGGCAAAGGCCGCCGCAAATCCATTATATTCATTTTTACTTTTGTCATATGTAACAGGACGTTCCAGACCGACCATATCCATCTTTCCCAAGGAAGCCGTACTGTAAATGTTCTTCCTTGAAACAGGATCATTTTCTAATAAATACTGATATATTTTAATCTCTTCGTTCAACCCGCAGGGAAAATGTGCAAGAGGGTCGGCATGGATGGGCGAACTGAATTTGATATCATATAAAAATTTTGTCACATAGATATCACAGGCCATATTCCATAGCTCAGGGATGCATTCCACTTTCCTGATCTTAGTCCCGTCAGGCTGGATCATATCAAATCCAGGCATGTGCTCCGCATCAAAATGACCGAACGCCGGGTGGAGGATACAGTGAGCGATGGCGTATGCCCATCCTCTTGGCGGCAGATACTCCTTTTCATTTACATAAATCCTTTCTTGTGAATCAACGCAGCAATAAGAGCCTTTGCCTAAAAAGGGGCTTTTTATATATTGGATCCTGTAACTCAATGTGCCAAAGAGGGTATGATCTCTGATGATCCTGATACCGGCTTCTAAATTTTCAAGGTTTATTTCTTTTTGTGATCTTTTCTTTTTCTTCTTTGGATCAGACATTTATTATCACCTCGGTTCCGGCTATTTATCCACGATAAGTCTTGGCAGGTCTCTTATGATCTCGATCATGAACCATTCCGGAAGAACATTTCCTTCGTCAGCGGATACGACCATCTGAGCGATCTCATGGTTGAGCAGTGAGAGTTCTTTTATGAGCGCCTTTGCCCTGTGGACAAAATACTGTTTTTCTTTTCCCAAATTCTGCTTATTGGCTGGAAGCTCATGAAGCAGTTTTGCACGAAAAGACTGTGCAAGGAAATATAATACATCCCGTTCCTCCGGTTTAGAAGGCCATTTGGCTTCCCCTTTGATGATATCCATAAGAAGATGCTGATCTCCCAACTGTTTCGTATATGCAAGGAACATTCCCGCGTGGCTTGCTGAAATACATCCATAAGTGATCATGCGGAGCATATTTTCCGGTATTGCTTTTTTTCCTGCATCATATTCTTTTAACGCATCACTCAGCATGTGCCAGGAACGGGGTGTGGAATACGGTTCTTCCGTTTTAGGAGGTTCGGAAAACAAATGATCCGGTCTTTGAGCAAGGTAATCCGTTACCCAGGGATGGATCCCGTTTGTATACGCCCAGGTCAGCCATTGTGCGGGGTCCGCTTTTAACTGTACATGGAACATTCTGTTGATGAGTGCAGAAGACATCGTCTTCACAATGGCAGAGTCCTGTGTGCGGTTTCCGGCTCCGATCACAATGCTGCCTTCAGGAAGATGATATTCTCCAATGCTCTTTTCATGGATCAGGCTGTAAAATGCTTTCTGCACTTCTTGAGAGCAGGCATTTAGTTCATCCAGAAAAAGTACATAAGGTTCTTTTCTGGCGATCATTTTTGGAGGGAGAAAAGTGCTCACGTCATCCTGGATCTGTGGGATACCAATGATATCTTCCGGCGCAAGCTGGCTTCCCAGTAATGAAACACATGTAAGGCCTACTTCTTCAGCAAATTGTTGTACCAGAGCTGACTTGCCGATGCCGGGTGCGCCCCAGATAAAGACAGGCCTTACAGGTGCTATGTTTAATAATATCTCTAATAAGTCACTCTGCGTGACTGTGATCGGTAAATTCATAAATATGTCCTTTCCAAAGGAGTCATTCACATGTGGAAGAGGACTCCCTGTTACGCAGAAATTTTACTGCGCTGTGTTTCGTTGTATTGTTTCTTTTTGTTGACAGACCTGGCTCTTGCCCTCGGTTCATATTTCCCGCAATGCTGACAGTAGGTCTTATGGCAGGCCTCCCTGCCCTTTTTACACTGTCCTAAAGCAATATAATATTTGCATGGCATTTCTCTGTATTTTGCCATTCTTATCACCTCTTCTCTTGTCATTCACTGCCTGCTTTATAGCAGTACAATGGCCGGATCAGTTTCTCTATCCGTACCGTGTCTGTGACTCGTTCCGTGATCTCATCCATTCCCCTGTAAGCAAATGGCGCTTCGTCAAGCGTCCCTTTATCTATGCAGGTACAGTAAATACCTTTCATTTCGGATTTAAACTGTGAGACTGTGAAACGCTGCTTTACATCTTCCCTTTTCATAATGCGCCCTGCACCATGCGGTGCGGAGTGGTTCCAGTCTGCATTCCCCAGTCCTGTCCCTAAAAGGATCCCATCCCGCATATTGACAGGGATCACGACTTTCTCTCCACTCTTTGCGGACACTGCACCTTTTCTCAAGCTCCTTTCCCCGCCGGAGATGTCAATATAATTATGAACGGATGACCATGTTTCCAGCACCTTCCACTTCATTCCCTTGACCAGTTCATCCAGGATTGCTGCCCGGTTAAGCTCTGCAAACTGTACTGCCACTGACAAATCACCGATATATTCCTCCATAAGAGTGCCTTCCAGCCACGTCAGCTCATACGGAACCTGCAGCCCTCTTTCTTTCAGTCGTTCCTGTCCCGTCTTTAGATAGTGCTCTGTGATCTCCTGCCCCAGGTGCCGGCTGCCGGAATGGATGACAACGTAGAGGCTGCCCTTTTCGTCCTTGTCAAGTTCTATAAAATGGTTTCCGCCGCCCAGGGTTCCCAGACTATGGACCGCTTTCTTTTCATTTACATGATGCCTGCATCTCAATTCCCCGAGTGTGAGCATCTCGTGGAATCTATGAAGCTTTTTCCTGATATGGAATCCTGCAGGGACATTCTCCCGGATGACCTTATCCAGTCTTTGGAATTCCACCTTTTTTTGTTTCAGCCTGGCAATGGTGATACCGCATCCCATATCGATCCCAACAACACTGGGGAGCACCCTTTTTGCTATGGTAGATGTAAAACCAATGGTCCCTGCTTTTCCCGGATGTACATCCGGCATAACCCTGACCCGGCATTCTTTGAACGCTTCATTGTCACAAAGCATCTGTATCTGCGCCAGAGCATAGTCTTCTATTGTATCTGTGAATATTTTTGCAGAAGTATAGACTCCGCTTACTGTTTTCATAAAAATCCTTTCTCTTATGCTCCTTGTATTTAGGCATACAAAAAGCACCTCAAAACAGAGATGCCGGATGATCTTCTTTATGAAACACTGAAACAGAACCAGAAATATCAAATGATAGATGATATTTTAGATTTTTTGAATTATGCTTCAGAATCCGTCACAAGGACAATCCGCTCTCTGTAGTTTACTGTTGATATTGTTGTAGTTAAGTTTTTCTGTGTCATGGTTGTCCTCCTTTCTTATTTTCAAGTCAACTGGTTTCTAAGTGGCTGTACTTTGCCATAAACATAATATATCTGTCAGAATTGTTTCTGTCAATAGTATCTATAAAAAATTTTACAATTTTAGGCAAATATATAATAATTCAAATAAGGCTTTGAATAAAGTAGAAGCCCCAGCATGTGCCAGGGCTTATCCATATGAATATTTAGGTGTAAAAAAATATCAATCTACAAAGGTAATAACTCGGCAACCTTCCATCTCCCAGCATATATAATATTGCCTGATACAACACATTATTTTCTGTGTTTTCTGATTTCTTTTCCCTTGTCTGTATTATAACATACAAGAGTTCCAAAACATACCATTCAAAATAATACACATGCAGTGTATGTAATTGTCTGTGGACCATAATAGTAGTCCATATGGTTATCACGGCATACTTGGGTCACAAATAATCCATAAGCTTCCATGGAGGAACATGCCTTTCGCGGAAAACGGCATGGCCCCGGATAGGCGCAGTGCACGCATATCCTACATCCTCCTGCCCCAAGACAAAGAGCCTCTGGATAAACTGATTTGATTTTCTCTATAAACTTCAGAAAGCAGACCTTATGCTCCTCTTCCGTTTTCATATAAGCCTTGTAATCTATAGACCGGGATAAAATGCCCACTGTCTGAAGCAGGATTCCATACTCATATTGTTCCATCTGCCCCCCGCATTCCTCCAGAGTCCCGCATGCAGGCGGACAGGTCCAATTATGTCCGTACGCATGGCATTTATCTGACGAACAAGTCTCACGAACCCAATTTTCAGTTTTTAATGTTTTTGGATCCAGTGGGCCCGCATGGGAAAAACCAATCTCTTTTGCCAACCGAACCCAGTCCTCTACATTTCTTTTCTTATCAACCATAATACATTTCCGTGTACGTCTTTGGATCATGACAAGGAAGAATTCCTGCAAACTCCAGCTTTTTCACCTTTTCCAAAGACTGGTACCAAGCTGCAACATCTGGCGTGCCTCCTCCCGGTAGTTCCATATCCAGGTTTCTGTCACACATGATCCAATCACCTGGCAGCATATAGACACCCTTTTCAGTATCCACCAGTACAGACTGGCTTCCGATGGTATGCCCGGGTGTCATTATGACTCGAATACCTGGAAGTATTTCCACATCTCCATTTACAGCCTGAAAGCGCATAATCGAGTGCAGCCACTCTGGGCCATTGCTCTCCTCCATAAACCCATAAGATTTTCTTCCAATTTTCATAGGGTTGATAGCAGCTGCCATCTCCGCCGCCTGTGCAATCAATGTGGCATTTGGAAAACTGTTCGTATTCCATGCATGATCCCAATGAAGATGTGTATAGATGATCATGGATACTTCTGCCGGATCAACACCATGTTTCCGCACTTCCTCCACCATATCAATATCTTCATCCGGGGTTCGCAAGGGGTATCCCTTTTCTCTGACTTCTGAAAGACTTGGAGCTCCACTGTCTACCATAATCAACTTTCCCTTGGCGTCCTTCAGTAAAAATGCACCATATGCAAAAGAAACGTCTTCACCTACTGGCTGGCGATATACTACATCATGGATGTCCATAATTCTGGTCCCCTGATTAATCGGGTAAATTTTATAATTCATATTGTACTCCTTATCTGCTGCCGTAAACATCTACCATATATGTATCTGGATTATGGACCATCAAAATTTGGGCATTGTTCTCCTTTACATAATTCAGCACCTTATCTCTGGAGTGATACCATTCATCCAGGCTGGTAAAGTTTCCATTCATTCTTCCCTCTTCATATTGTTCAACTGTATAAAACAAATCTCCGCACATAATGTATTTTCCTGTTTCAGTATCGGCAATTACGGACATACTTCCTGGTGTATGTCCCGGCGTAAACATCACCTCTATACCATCGACCAGACCTTTTTTATCACCTTCTATTGTCTGTATCTGTCCCCATGCTTTTGCCCATGCAGGCAGTCCGGGAAGTTTAAATTTTTGATACGATTTGGCTTCAATGGGATTCGGTGTTACCGCATGCTGAAGCTCTATCTTTTGTACATACATCACTGCATTTGGAAACAGCTCCAGGTTAAAGCAATGATCCTGATGTAAATGTGTAAAGAAGATATGTTTTACTTTCTGTGGTTCCAACCCCTTTGCATCCATCACGCTCTTCAAGTTCGGTGCTCCATCGATTCTACGAAACGGATAATTATATTTTGTTATATCCTCCTGTGATGCAAGTCCGGTATCTACCATAACCAAATCCCCTGTCTCATTATCCTCCAGACAAAAACATCCATAAATAAACATCACTGGAGCACCCTTGTAATCCTTATAATAAAAAGCAGCAGCAGCCTCAGGCATGGGCTCACAAAGTGCAAGTGGATAAATTGTATATTTCTTCATATTCTTACCTCTTTCCTATTTAAAATACTTTTAATTAAATTATAAAAAGTATCTGCTGCATTGTCTAATTTGTTATATTTATCTGAATATCAAAGAGAGTTATATATGGTGATCAAATTTCCCACTGGACCATTTCTGAATCAGAAACTTAATCGTATTCTCCTCATCAATATTTTCCAACCGGGTCATAAGCCGTACTGCATCTCTTTCTTCCAGTCTGGACATCGCAAGACGTAGGAATTTTTCTTTAACCATCTGAGTGCTCATTGGATTTTTCGGTGAGCCGGGCGCCTCACTGCAGAAAACTTCACAGGTGCTTGTATCCGTAAACTCTATATATAATCTTGCCTGTTCATCTGTCATCTGTAAGTCCTGAACCAATTCTACTTCAAGTCCACCGTTTGCGTATTCACGCGGATAAAAATGTGTACCCAGTTCTCGATAAATATATTCAGGGGTCAGAACCGCCATTTGTATAAGATACTTCAGGGAAACCGCTGCCGCCTCAACAACCTGCGGATCCGGCTCTCTTCCCAGCAAATATACATCAGGGGAAACAAATGCTGTAAGCTTTGCAGGCTGTCTCCCACACTCTCTAATAATCCTGTTGAGTTGCTCACAACAATCAATCACCGCGAAGGCAATAAATCCATATTGATATGGTTTGCAGGATGTACTCTCACATACATATACTTCTCCCAGCCCTGCCAACGCTTCTTCCACATTTGGGGTATGCGCAAGCTGCCGGATCAAACCATTTTCCCCGGTTAATGCACTTGGGCTGCAGTTAAATCCATTTGCTGTCAATGCTGCAGCTGTATAACCAGATTCTGCAGCAATTGCATGTACTAACATTGCCGCATTTGATCCGTGGGTCCCCCTATTTCCGCATGCGCGTACAGCTGCCAAGGCTTGCGCCGTCTGCATCTGTTCCTTATTAAAACCAAACAAATAGCCACATGCTGAAGCCGCACCAATTCCTCCCGTGATGCCAGTCGGAAACCATCCCTTTTCAGCACCTGCCTTCTCCCCCAGCATACAGACTGCCATCCTGCATTCAACTTCCATTCCAACTTGAAACGCCTGTATTGCCTGTATGCCGCTTATCGGCATTCTTCTTGCCAAACCCAAGATTGCCGCTGCCACCGGACCTGCGGGATGCAGTGTTGTGCCATACTGGATATCATCATATGCCAAATCTGCCATAGACAACGCATCCACTGCCACACAGGAAGCAATGGACATCCGTTCTCTTCTCCCTATAGGATGATATCTTCCTGTTCCTCCGGCATCCTGATTGTAAAATCCCGCGAGTACATCTATGATATTCTTTTTTATTCCCCCCAATAAACATCCATAGATATTCAGAAACGCATCAATATAAAATCTCTTATGACCTTTTGATGGGACAGTAACCGCAAATTCTGCTATCCGTTCACCAAATAAAGTTAAGATATTCATTCTTCTTTTCCACTTTCATTGATATAACCAGCTACAATATACCGATAAATTTTTTCATACAACTTTCTCTGCTGCGGATATTGCTGAATCAGATGATTAACAAAATCCTCATATTGAAAGTGTAATTTTCTCTCTGCCATGAAGGACAGTACCGTCATATGTGTAAAGTCTGAATCCAGGATTGGATGGCTGACATACCCTTCCCCATACAATGATTCAAAACTATCCTCTGCACAAAACGCAATAAAATCGTCCAAATACTGATGTTTTTTTATTGCACTATAATAGTCCAGCATATTCATTTCCATCTGATAGTCCAGCATATAACCCTTTTCCCGACACAGACGATCACACAACTTCCTGAAATAATGCTGCCTGGACAAACCGAATAATTTTTCATGCTCCAAATCTTTCAGCATTAGACCACTCTTTTCAGATAACCTATGGTTCTGCGAAGTTACAAGTACAATATTTTCCCGATACAAGTTAATGTTGCCAATCGCGCGGCCCTCCAACGGCGGTGAGGTAATAACAAAATCCAACTGTCCGTTTTTCAGCATTTCTACCGTAGTCTCTGTGTCAGCACATACTGTTTCAATAGTGATTCCATCCGCTTGTAAAAAGTTATCCATAAACATTGTTGCGTAAAATAGTGAATTACCAAGGCATCCTAAACGAATACTGCGTTCCTCCACTTTCTGAAGACTCTTTTTCTTCTCCTCCAATTGGTCGAATGCATCTTTTACATGTTCAAAGTTCTCCAGCAGAGTCTCTCCCTCTGGTGTCAGGACCAGACGATTTTTCACCCGATAGAAAAGCGGCATACCTAACTCTTTTTCCATATTAGCCAATGACAAGCTGAGCGCCGGTTGTGAAATATACAGTTCCTTTGCTGCCCCACTTAGATTTGAATGCTTTACAATCATTAAAAAACGCTGAATCTGATTATAATCCATATGTCCCTTCTCTCCTATAACGATTTAAAAAATTTATTCCACTATTAAGGTTTTCTTTTTTTAATCATTTTACCACAGAAGTATACATGAATAATTAGTTTTTTAATATCTCTATAAATCTATCGCACTAGACACATTCTAATTTGTATGGCAATATATAAGAAGGGAAAAGGTTCTCCCGTTTTTCTTATCTATAAGCCATGCACTCCAGCCAAGCGTATGGCTTATTTATAATATTATTTTTCTATCCCCGCTATAAACATCAGCGGAATCGAGGCTACGCAGCAAACAGCCATCACTGCAAACCCCAAAGAGTAGGAACCGGACAGAACCTGCATTTTTCCTACGAAACTTGGACAAAAGGATGCTGTCAGACTTACCAGACTGACAATAGAATAATTCATAGAGAAGTATTCATCCCCATAAAATCTCCGAATCACACACGGAAGTGATGCCCCCTGAAAACCATATCCAAATAGAAGCAAACATGACGCAACAACCAAAAGCCATGTCGCATGACTGTTCAGCGCAAACACTGCCAGAGATGCGGATACTGCATAAATAAGGCAAATAACCCGAAGCACAAACCTGATACTAAACTTATCAAACATCCGCCCGGCCAAAGGTCTCGCAACTCCGTTACATAAACTCATAGCGCTTACAACATAAGCAGCCGCCACTGCTGACATCCCCATCTCACTTTGCAGAGCCGGAGCCACATGATTCAAATATCCAAGTGCAGACATGACCAAAAAATTCGCGCCCAGAAAATATACATAAAATTTTACAGAATGCAGCATTTCGCTGGTAGTATAATTTTTCATTTCCTGATCAGCAATTGTCGTCTGTATCTCCGGCAGTTCAGCAAGTTCCGCTGTATTCGGTTCTTTCATAAAAAAGCTGCCAAGTAGAAATACTACAAAATCCAAAATTCCAAAAGTCAAGAACGTCGTCTTTGGTCCAAAAGAGACCAGAAGCCACTGGCATATGGGACTTAAAATACTAGTGGACAACGCATAACCCATCAGAAGAAGACCCGTGACCATCCCTTTCTTATCCGGGAACCATAGGGGAATTACAGATACAATAGTGTTATAGATCATACCGATACCAAGGCCTGCAAGCACACCATAGGTCACATAGAGCACCGAAATACTACTGGTAAAAGCAGTTGCCACAAGCCCTCCGCCAACCAATAAGGAGGCAATCATGGATATTTTAGAAAACCCGATTTTTTTCGCTAATATTCCTGCCAGGAGACTTCCTCCGGAAAAACCAACCATGAGAATCGTAAATGCCAGTGAAGTCTGCATTCTGGTCCATCCATAAGCATTTTCCAACGGACCGACAAATATTGACCATGCGTAGGCAATTCCCAATAGAAGCAAAATAACAAAATTCAGTACCAGATAAACATATCGTCTTGTAGATACATTTTTCATAAAATTTTCCCCTATTATATTGAGAAACGGCAGCAAGCTTGTTATCCTGCTGCCGCACCCTGTATATTATGAAGTTACTGTAAAAGACTAGATATTTAGAGTAGAGCCTTCTCCTTCCTTGAAATCAGTACGAAAACTATAATCTTTATATTTCTCTACCTCTATGATTCGATTTTTCAGTGCACCACTTACAGCTTTGTAGGCATCAGAACCCATCACATAGCGCTGGGGAGTATCCTCCCTGTCAAGCAGTTCTATTAACACGTTACCAATGGCATCCGGATCACCAAGCTGGTTGGTCTTATGTGATCCAAGTTTCGGATCCCTTGTCCATGCAGTCTCTGCATAATCACTGATCTTATGCTCACTTCCCTTCAGGTTGTTCTCCTTATAAAAACTGGTCCTAAAAGCCCCCGGCTCCACGATCATAACCTTGATGCCAAGTGGACTTACCTCTTTATAAAGTCCCTCACTGATATACTCCAAAGCCGCCTTGCTTGCTGCATAATAGCCAGAGCCCACTGCAGAACGTACTGCTGCAATGGAAGTGATGTTAATTATCGCACCACTACGTCTTTCTCTCATTCCCGGAAGCACTTTTTTTATCAATTCCACAGGTCCGAATGTGTTGGTCTCAAACAGCTCATAGACAGCCTCCTTATCGCCCTCTTCCACAGATGAACGGTACCCATAGCCTGCATTATTGACCAAAACATCAATCTTACCAAATTTGGCAACCGCCGCATCAAATGCTGCATCAATGCTTTCCTGACTACACACATCCAATGCAATCCCCAAAGCAGTCTCCGGATATTTATCACAGATTTCTTTCATCTTTTCCGCGCTCCTCGCAGTAATGACCGCCTGCTCACCCTTCGCGAGCACAGCCTTTGCAATACCTGCTCCCATTCCGCTGGAGCATCCTGTGATCAACCATGTCCTCATATATCTTTTCCTCCTGACATATTATCTATCTGACAATTTTATCTCTGTTTGGAAATATCTTTATTCATAATATTTGCAATCATATTTTCCTGCTGGCCAATTTCAAATTCCGTCATAGCTTTCCATTTATGAATCTTTTGACATTTAGGACAAGGACGATCTTCATTCATTTTTTTTATTATCGCATCTGCCTCTTCCCTGGTTCTGCAGGTTAACGGTTCCTTATATCCACATTCCACGACCGTGCTGTACACGATTGCGCCCTCGTCGTGGAATTTTGGCCAGAAATAAGAGCACCTGGCATAAAACTCCATATTTTCTTTCATCACGCATGCCCTCCTCTGGCCCGAATCTCCTTGATACGCTCATTATACTTATCAAGGCCTAACTCTAATAATTTCTCTCTTGTCGGGATTCCATTTTCATCCCAGCCTACAAGCTTATAATAACGGTCAAGGAGTTTTTCGAAACGAACCGGATCAATTTTGGTCCCTGTTGTCCAATCTCCATCCCTTGCATCATGGCAATGGATGATCTGCATGTCATCCTTCTTGCATCTTCCCACTTCCAAAACATTGTAGCAGCGCTCCATGTTCCAGATCTTCTCTGCACGGGCAAACAGACTTTCATTATCGTATTCCACGCCAGTGACCGCAGTAAGAAGTTTCGCCATCATCTCCCAATCACCTTTATATCCACGGTCTTCTCTCTTCGGAGCGAGCGTCTGAGGATAGACCGTATCACAAAATACTCCGGATCCTAAGATAATTCCGTACAACTCCATCGTTCGGGAGACATATTCTTTCTGTGCATAAGCCATGTCATGATAAGTTTCCTCGTCCATGGACTCTTTCCATGCCGGGTCCGGATCAATCGTTCCATCTGCACCATAATACTCCTTCGCCAACTCCGGCAGACGTAAAAATGGTTCTCTTCTTCCGCAAAAATCCGGATATTTGTGACCCTGATCAGACATGGGATCCCTTGTCCCTACTGCTGCCATCAGTGCACAGGATATCCAGTATGGATATTTCAGCGCAAACCAGCCGCCGGTTCCGAGAGAATGGTTACACATACCCTGTACTGCATGATCGCTGTACTTGCGATAGATGCCGCCCATCTCTTCGCCGCATCTGGCCATTCCTTCTGCCAATTGATTGCCGAATCCGCGTCTGTAGACATACATTTCAATAATACGAGGAAACAAGGTGGGATCGTCCACATCCCAATGCACGCCTGTCAATTTATCCATATCTACACCGGCACACTCCAGTTCAGTCAGCCACATGAACAAGGACACGACTTCCCAGGAATTCAAACCATAGTTGTTGATCATATAAGCACATTCTGCACCACGACGGAAATCCATGGGCCAACGGTAATTCCTTCCAAGCCCTTTTTCCAGCCATTCCAGTTCCATGGGGCAAAGGGCAGCCCATCCATAGACAAATTTCGCAACACATTTGGAACTATTGGTGGTATCACAGTTCGTCTGATAAGCGCCTTTTGAACCGCGTACAAAGGTATATCCGGCCAGATGGCATGGGATACCACAGCCAGCACAGGCATTTCCCTTCTGGGTAATATAAGAGGCCTCGCCTTTATCAAGAATCTCCTGCGTTATTATTTTTGCTCCTGTAGGAGCAGAACCGATACCCATCGTGCCGGGAAGCGGATCCCTCTGCTTCGGAATAGCTTTCAATCCAAAGCATTCCTCCCTAAGTTTCAGAATTGTATCCAGATCTTGTACCCGTGTTCCCTGATGTCCGTTAAATACAACTGCTTTAATCTTTTTGTCTCCAAATACCGCGCCAAAACCTGCCTGTGCTGCGGCGTTATCGCGGTCACTGAAAACACCTGCAAAGCGCACAAGGTTCTCCCCTGCCGGCCCAATCACACAGGACTCAGTTTCCTGGCCAAATTTTTGTTTCATCATCTTCTGGGTATCCACACTAAGAGCTCCCCAGTAAGGCGTTCCATCATAAAAATGCACCGGTTCCTTCGTGTCATCCGTAACTTCAATCACCACAGGTTCTTTTGATTTATGTTTTAAGATAATACCGTCAACCCCACATTGTTTCATACCCAGATTTGCACGTCCGCCTATAGATGAGCGCGTCCAGTGTTCTGGGTAGCACTGCGGTCCAACACCAAAGAAATATCCGCGGCTGCCGGCCAACACCGGAGTCCCGCAGCAAGGTCCGACCATGTAAATCAAATCATTGTCATCATCATAAGCTCCTACACCCGGGTGTCCATATTCCTCAACTAATTTAGCCGCAATCCCACGGCATCCGATATATTCATCACACAACTCTGATATATCCAGCACTTCAGAGGTTTGAGCCGCCACATCGATCAGCAACATCTTTCCGTTCCATCCATATTCCAATTTCCTGCTCATACCCAACCTCCTATTTTAATGAAACCGCCTGTTTCGGACAGATCTTGATACAGAGTGGACCGTCTTCAAACCCATGACAGAGATCACATTTCACAATCACCTGCTTTTTTCCTATTCGCACGCGTCTGATCAAAGGATTTTTTTCATCTGAAAACGGACAGGCCTTTACACAAAGTCCGCATCCTATGCATAATTCCTTATCCACATATCTCGCCCCTGTGTGCTCATCAAATTTCAAAGCGCCTTTTTTACATACAGCCACACAAGAAGCAGACCTGCACTGCCGGCATACAGCCGCATCAAAATGATAATCCAGCATATCCGCACCAATCTGAATTGCGGAATAATCCGCATTGCATACCCCCTCAAAATGCCGGGCAGAACATGCAAACTCACAGGTCAGGCATCCACCGCATGCCTCTGTATCTACCACAATATGCTTTGATTTTGGCATTGCGCTCAGAGGATGCGGCTTTTCCGTCTTCTCCGTCAACGGTTTTTCTTGCTTTATATCCATATAATAGCCTTTCCTCCTTTTTTCATATGCTTTTTTTCATAACATTCCACATAAATCAATGCTGTTTTTTTCAATTCTCCAGGTGCTATCTTTCCACAAGAAGTACGTGGCCAAGAACTGCTGTCTCCGCATACAATGTATTTTGGTATCTGGAACTTGGACAGATGTCTGAAAATATAGTCAGTAATTTCACTCCTACACTCTTTTGTGTCATTCTCCAAATCTATAAAGGCAACGCCCACCGCACCATATCTCATACTCTCAATCCCAACAGTTTCAACCGCTTTCACCTGCCGGCAACTGCCGATCACATAATTCAGATGCTGCGGTGACACATTCTCACCATTAATTTTATACATGTGATCTTTTCTTCCCTGAAAAGTAAATCGCCCCCGTAGATCCATTTTACCGATATCTCCCGTTGCAAACCAACCATCTTTATCAAAACTCTTTTGATTCGCTTCATCGTTTTTATAATATCCCTTTGTCACAGTGAGTCCACGGCAATATAATTCGCCGGTATGTCCCACCAAAATCTCATTTCCTGTCTCTGCATCCCGAATCTGCATCTCCAAAAGTTTCCCGTCGGGCGCTCCATCTCCGGCACAGCCGCAGTCTTTCCTATACCCTTGATATCCTATCAATTCTTCTGTCGTACAATTTGGAGAAAACATAGTAGTTGTCGAACCACACTCTGTCATTCCATAACCGGTTGTCACATCGCTGATACCCAGCTTTTCCTTGGCCGCATTCCACACCCAGTCAGGACAGGTTGATGCCCAATATCCGGCATGTAAAAAAGGAAACTCTGCATTTTGTTCACCAAGTGCCTCCAGAAGATGGATCATGATGACTGGTACACAGATAATATCGTTAGCCCTGCTCCTCTCTAGTAAATTTAAAATATACTCACCATCAGCCTTTTTATGGGCTAAAACAATACATCCACCTACCCACAGGGCTGCCAAAAGTCCCTCATTGTACGCAAAAATATGATATAAGGGAATCGGAACGAATATCCTTCTCCCCAGCTCCATTCTCCTGGTACGGCATGTTCCAAAAGAAGAGCGAAGCAGTATATCATGCGTTAACATGACCCCTTTAGGAAATGTTGTACTTCCGGATGTATACAGAATATCAGACAGGCATTCGGGAGTTGACACTGCAAAACATTGAGAATCAACTAACTCCTGTCCCATACCAAAGAAATGTGACCATTCAATTATTTTGTTTTCCGTCTGTGTATCCGGCTCTTCTCCATGACAGATTACTATACACTTCACAAATGAAGAGAGCGATTTAAAAGGAATTTTATCAATGGCATGACCAATTACATAGTGACAATCAGACTGCCGTATGATATATGCCTTCTCTTCCATGGACAGTTTCATATTGATTGGCACTTTTACTGCACCAATTTTAGCAAGTGCAAAAGTTAGAAATACAAACTCCGGAGAATTATAAAGCAAAATTGCAACATGCTGCCCGCTCATACCACATGCATAACAACTCTTTGCAAGCCGGTTAACCTCCTGAAGCGACTCAGCATAAGTATACTCACGGTCTTTGTATATCAAAAAAACATGGTCTTGAAAATATATCGCATTTTTTTTAAACCGGGTCCACAGTGTATCTTCTTCCCAATGCGGATACAATCGGTCTAGTTCCATCAAACGTTCTTTCGTTGTTCCGATCATAACATACGCTCCTACTGGATGACATATAAAAGTTCATCTCTCCGAAAAGAACTTCCTGCCTTACAATTTATTTCGCGGACCCGTCCTTCTGCCGATGCACGCAGGTCGCATTCTATCCCTTGATGCCTGATTTTCAGTATAATATCACCTTTTTTCACCTCACTGCCTACCTTGGCCGGTACTTCATCCACACTGCCTTCAAGCATTGCATAATGACGCTCGAAATACTGCTGGTCATAGACATAACGGCTCGGCCGTATTTTTCTGTCAGCCACCGGCACGACTGGAGCTGCCGGCATCCGTACCGGCGGAATCGGCTCTGCAAATGGTCTTGGTTCGGAAAAAGGAACGGGTCCCTGCTGCGCAGTTCCACCCCTGTCATGTGTGGATGATTTATATTTCAGATATATAATAACGCAAACAATGACTGCTATTGATACCAACAGGCCATTCAGCGGAATCTGTACAACCGCCTGGTTCATTAAGAACTCCTCCTTCCTTAAATATCCACATTCACACCCATTCGGCCGAAAATGTCTTTAATCTCATTATCCTTCATGTCCAGCACATCCCGGAGTACGCTTACATTGTGCTCACCAGCTTGTGCTGCAAAAGTCTTCCTCGGCATGTCAAAGTTATTGAACTTAAACGGAGATCCATAAATCTGATATGTACCATTCTTTGAATCCGTAACCGGAATCATACATTCACGATGTCTGAACTGCGGGTCCTCTACCAGCTGCTCGATGGTATTCATTTCACCAAATGGGCATTTTGCACGGGTCAGCTTTTCACGGCATTCTGCCATAGTATAATTTGCAAGCGCCGGATTCACATATTCATCAATCAAGACATCTCTGTTTGCCACACGGGATGCTCCATCCTTAAAGCGCTCATCTTTCGTCAGATCCGGCATATCAAACTCTGCAAAGAAACGTCTGTGCATCTCATCGCCGAACATCTGGAGAATAAATTCTGAGTCCTTACATCTTACCGGTTCTGCAATCGAGTTAGACGGATGGCGGTTTCCAATAGGTCTCCTGATAACTCCGGCATTGACATAATCTGCAATTGCAGCTTCCATCAAGGAAGTATATATATCAAACATGGATGCATCCAGGTAAGTTCCCTCCCCTGTCTTCTCTCTTCGGAGTAATCCCATAGCTACACCGAGAGCCGTCATAATTCCGGTGATCATATCTGACATAGATGGCCCCGCCTTGGTAAATGGACCACCCAGCGGTCCGGTCAGACTCATAAATCCGCTCATAGCCTGGACTACAGTGTCAAATGCGGCACGATCCCGATAAGGTCCATCCTGCCCAAAGCCCGAGATTGACGCATAGACAATATCTGGCTTCACCGCCTTTACCGTTTTATATCCAAGCCCCATCTTTTCCGCTGATCCAGGCTTACCATTCTCCACAAACACATCACACTTTTTGAGCAGCTTATAGGCCAGTTCACGCCCTGCCTCCGTCTTTGCATTTATTTGAACAGACTTTTTCCCACGGTGAATATTTAAATATTCTGTGGATGTCCCATCATAGCCTGGCTTCATTGCACGTACCGGATCCGGACGTGCCGGATTCTCAATATGTATTACCTCCGCACCAAAATCCGCCAAAATAGCTGTACAATACGGCCCGGACTTTGCCACTGTGAAATCAAATACTCTGTAACCTTCTAATGGACGAATTCCCATCTTTTCACTCCCCTTTCCTCCAGTCTCCCTATCTCGGAGAGACGGAATGTTTCTTCTTTCTTTCCGGAATTGGTATGAGTTCCGGGTTCTTATTTCTCAAAAATTCCAGCGCCTTGATCAAACGCATTCTGGTCTCATTCGGTTCAATAATATCATCCGCCCACATGTGTGCACACATAGAATACGGTGTCCTGGCCTCTGTAAATTCATGGACGGCTTCCGCCAAAATTTCATCCGCATGTTGCGGGTCCGCCTTCATCTTGTTTTTCATAATGATCCTGCATGCAGATTCTGGATTCATGATACCATAGTCGAAAGTCGGCCAATAAAGGTTTACATCTAAATTGAATAGGTTATATCCCATAGGCAGACAGGCACCGCCAACGTTTTTCCTGAGGACCACCTGAATTTTCGGAATCGTAGCACGGTAACAGGCCTCCAAAGTTTTTGCACCATGTCTGATGATGCCTCCATGTTCCTGATTTTTTCCAGGCAGAAAACCGGGTGTATCCGTAAGAGTGATCATCGGGATGTTGTAGCAATCCAAAATATCCACAAAACGGGCAAATTTATCGGACGCATCCATGTCAAAGCATCCTGCCTTCACCTCTGTGTTGTTAGCAATAAAACCAACCGTCTCTCCCATCACGCGCGCAAAACAACAGACAATATTCCGTGCCCAGTAAGGCTGATACTCATAAATACTGTTCTCGTCGGCCAGAAGTTCGATCACTTTATGACAGCTGTATGGCTTTTTAGAATCATCCGGAATGATAGTGTCCAACTCCATGATACGGCGTTCAATATCATCCTTGTAAGGGTAAATGGTCGTCTTCTCATTACAGTTTTGCGGCATATAGCTCAGATATTTCTTCACATGCCAGACAGCTTCCTCATCATTGGCTGCCCACTGCTGTGCATTTCCGGAAATCATATTCTCTGTCCAGGCTCCGGCCAGTTCCTCATCATTGACTGTTTCACCGGTAACTGCCTTGATCACATCCGGTCCACAGAGAAAAAATTTACTGGTTTTATCTACGCAGATCATATAGTCATTCAAAATCGGGGCATAAGCAGAACCACCTGCACAGGCTCCCATAATAACTGACACAGTGGGAATATATCCGGAGTTTTTCGCTGCCAGCATGGTACACTTGATCACATCGCGGAAATGAGCCTCCTGAATACGTCCCCCACCACTGTCCCAGAAATAAACACAAGGACAGCCGTTCCTGGCCGCTTCCTCACTGGCATGATTGATTTTCTTGCAGTGATTTTGTCCCATAGTGCCGCCGAGTACGGTGAAATCCTGGGATACTGCATAGGTGAGACGTCCATTTACCTTTCCGTACCCAACCACCACACCGTCACCCGGTGCATATTCCTTATCCAAACCATGCAGATTACAATCCGGCCCGGCAAACATATTATACTCTACAAAGGACCCCTCGTCGAAAAGCAGGCCCAGCCTCTCCCGCGCAGTCAGTTTTCCACGGTCATGCTGCCTTTTGATTTTTTCGTCCCCGCCGCCTTTTATCCATTTTTTTTTCTTCTCAATAAGTTCGAGCAGCTTGCCTTTGTTCGACTCAACCATAAATCATTCCGCTCCTTTTTTATCATCAATGTTTTTTCTATCTAATATAAATTTTACCAAATTCCTGCGTTTTGTAAATTTTATAAAATTAAGTATGTAATAACCTTTACTTATGAATAAATCCTTTTCCATGCCGGATATATACTGTCTGCACCAATATCATACCTATGATCATCAGACACGGGGCCAAGATATATACTGGCAGATAGCTTCCTGCTGCATCCGCTACAATTCCGGGAACCGCACTGAACACCAGAACTGCTCCAAGATATATCAATTGAAAATATTTTCCGGTCCGCATGTATTTTTCGGGAGTTTCCAAATCTCCGGCAATGGACATCATCCCCACCGTTGCAAGAGACGTCCCGTACCCCAGTGTCACGCTCGCCATATATGCAAACACCGTATTGCCACTTTTGCAAAGAACAAGAAAAAACAGTCCGGCAATAATTCCCAGAAAATACACCAGATTCACATAAAAAGCCTGGAAGATATCAACCAGATATCCATACACGCACTTTCCGATGATTAGGAAAAATCCGATTACGGATATTGTCCTGGGGGCAAGCATAGGATGGAATGACAGTTCATGAAAATATACCGATATATGATTGACTTCCGGCTGGGTACTGATTCCCATGAAAAGCATGGACACAAGCAGCATTGCATATTCTCCGGAGGTAAGTCCGGCTCCTTCATTTACAACTTTCCTTTTCTCATTTTCTTCCTCATAACCCCAGGGCATAAGTCCTGCCTCCTCCGGAGACTCTCTGATCGTCAGATAAAGCAGAACTGCAGTTATGGCCATCAGAAGGGCATCTAATCTAAAAGCTGCATACATATCTTTATTTTCGATAACAGATGTCAGGAGCACTGGTAAAATCAGCATTGCCACACCGCTGCCGCTGCCGCTGATTCCTAAAGCCAGTGTGCGGTTCTTTTTAAACCAACGCCGGATGAGCATAGAAGCAGGCAGGATACCGCCCCATCCATAACAGATTCCGGACATTGCCGCCCCAATCATGAATACCGGATATATTCTTGCGGCACTGTAGATGACAAAAGCGATCATTCCAATACAGACATTCCATGTCATACCCCTGCGCAGTCCCATATGTTCGTAATACTGAGAACTAAACGCAATCGCAAGACAGCCAAATATGTTCCTTACGGTAAGAATCATGGATGCCTGCGTATTCGTCAGACCGCTTTCTACCAGATAGGGCTGGAACACGGAAAACGTCCCATTCGTGATTCCCATGCAGCAGGAAATCAGAAGCGTACTCATCAGACATATGATCCAGGGATATATCTTTCTACGCACAATTCTCCTCCAGTCATACAATCTTGTAAAATAATGTAACAGTTCAGACAGGTCTGCGCATTTACTGCGCTGACCGTATGAAAACGTACCGAAGACAGGCATCCAGCCCATCGCAAAGGGATTCTTAATGGCTGGATGCGTAACAGTTCAGCTTGTCTGAACTGTTACAAAATAATATCTGTTTCTTGTATTTTATTTATAAAAATGATAGACTTATTGGTAACTTAAAACGTCAGAGGGGTGGGATGTATCTATGAATTACCAGCAAGTCAAACAATATCTTACAATCGTTAAACATATGAATCTTAGCAAAGCAGCCGAGGAATTATATATTTCCCAGCCGGCCTTAAGCCTTGCACTTGGCCGTCTGGAAAGTGAACTGGATGTACAGCTTTTTTACCGTGAAGGAAAAAAGCTGATCATTTCGCCTGCCGGAGAACATCTGTATCATTACTTTAAAGAACTAAAAGACGCACATGACCGCCTCACCCAGGCGGCTGCAGAATTTCGTCAAAATGAAGGAAACAGCTTTATTACCATCGGTTTTTCTGTCAGCACATTATTTTTTTCTGCACTCTCCATAACCGGAAATTTTGATTCCTTTCAATCTGTTGGCATAAAGAAACTATTTGGTGATGAAGAACAGGTTTTGGCTATTCTAAAAAATGGCATGATTGACTTTGCAGTAACTTGCCCTCCAATCATTGATGATCAAGTCACAAACCAAATCCTGTTTTCAGAACAGTATATCTTAGTGGTTTCCTCTGGTCATCCGTTTGCTTCCCGTAAAAGCATCTCCATTGCAGATCTCAAGAATATTGAATTAACCGGATTAAACCGTTATCAGCCAACACGCCTTCATAATGACCAAATGTTTCAGGAATATCATTTTACCCCAGTCTATGCACATGAACTTGACTATCCTGATTACTATGCTGCAATAAAGGAATGTGCCTACACGGACCACTTTGCCAATCTGATTCCTGAAAGTTTTTTTGAAAAAACCTATGGAAACGGATACGTAGCTATTCCATTCTCTGACGATACCATGATTCGCCGAACTGCTATTTCCTGGCTGACAGAAAAGAAATATAATCTGGAACATAAAGAGCTATTTGATTACATCATCCAGGAAATTCAATCTCAGCGAAAACATCACCAGCAATTTTCAGGCGAAATGTTTTCTATTCATTAATTTTTATAGACCAATCGGAAATAGCGGCCGGAATATCCTCCAGCCGCCATTTTTATGCACAACAAAAAGGGGAAATACTATTCATTTATCACATATTAAAAAATCATCGGCATAATAAAACAATACAGTACACAGAATGCCATGATAATCGCACTGGATATCCACATACAAATCATCATATTTTTGAAATCTTTACTTCGTGCAATACCCATGGGAGCGAGGACTGTTGCGTTAGGGTAGATAATAGAAGTCACATAAGATCCTGCAACCAGAACAATAGACCACAATCCCATACCCAAGCCATTTTGCTGAATCATTGGAAGGAACAGCTCATGGATAATCTGCATCTGGGCAGCCGCGCCGCCGTTAACACCAAATGCACCTACAAAGGTCCCCATTAACATAACCGTTGATTTCGACGGGCTGCTGCCAACCAGACCAACAAACAGATTACTCAGTGCTTCAAAACCGCCTGCTACGTTTACCACATCAACCAGAAGTTGATACAGTACGCAGATAATAAATACCGATATCGTGTTCTTACAGCCGGTATAAAAAGCATCACAGGCTTTGTTAACACCCATTCTTGAAAACACTGCCACAACAACTGCCAAAAACGGAAGAACAAAAATAACAAATGCCATGCCCTGACGGAATGCAATTGCGTAAGCAATACAAAGTGCAAAGGTTACAATAAAAGCTATCGTAGTGATTTTTTCTTTCTGAGTCGGTTTAGCAGTCATATCCTTTTCTGCATCACTCAACTCATATTTTTCTCCATTTGGATCCTTCTTTGCTTTCTTGTCAATCCAAAAACTTAAAATCACCGCAGTGATCAGCATAACAATAAGATACGGACCTGCTCCCCACAACAAATACTGTGGATAACTTAACCCAGTCAGGCTCATTGCCATAATATTCGGAGCAGCAAACGGAGCTAACAGCATGCCTGCAAGTCCGCTAAGGATAAAAGCAACTGTTGCAGCAACCGGTGTAACACCAGTCAAAGCCAGCATCGGAAGCAGCACCGGCATAACAATAGCGGCCGCAGATACACCAGACCCAACGCAGGTAGCCAGGATAAACTGACAAACCATAAGCGTGATCAGTGCCTGTTTCTGCGTCTTGACCCCCAGCTTATTGGCAATCAGCTTACATAGCGTTGCACTGACACCTGCCTCCTTTAATACAATACCCAAACCCGCACCTTCCATGGATAGGAATCCTACCTGACCCAAAACACTGGAAAGAGAAGTTCCCACCTCCTGACCAAATACAGTTGCGCCATTTCCGGTCAAAAGCCAGCCAATCACAATAGAAATCAAAAGTGGGATAACCGGATCAATTCCCTTTTTGAAAGCCAAAATAATGTAAAGAACCATTGGAATCAGTCCAATCAAGGACGGATACTCTTTGATAATTCCCCAAACACCTAGTTCCATAAAGTTTCTCCTTTTTCTTATCAGTATTTACGCTCATTCCCCTTTTTCCCGTAACAATTTTCAGGTCACCAGCATAGAGCCAATAAAACCTTGAATAGCAGCAGCCCTCTTCTCTTCCGGAATAAAAGTGAGCAGAGCAGCCAACTCTTCTACACCTTCCGGAAAATTTAGATTTATAGTCTCAGCAAGTACCTCTTCCGGAATCTTTGCAGCCTCCGCCTGACGCTCCTGGGTGAGTGTACCATAATCAAATAAACCCATGATATACCTCCTTGTCCGATGTGTTCATCACCAACGGAAATTATTTACATATTCACAGACAGCTTCCAGATTTTCACGACGACAGTCATTTCGGAATGCCATCATCTTATCCTGACTTAAGATAAAACCATCACCAAGCTCATTTGCAAGATATTTCACACGATCAACGCACTGTTCCGGTGTTCCGTTTCCTAACAAAGCTGCAGTCATACCACCTGCAAAACAGATATTCGGCAGTTTTTTACGCAGTTCTACTAAATCATCTAGTTCCAGAATCATGATAATATGGCCCTTAGGGTAATCCTGAAAATACTCTGCAAAACGCATGATACTGTTCTCCAAATAGATAACAACCGTCTTGCCCGCCGCCACGATCAGATCCAAATATTCCTTTAAATATGGCCAATAGAAGATGTCCCACTGCTTCTGACTAATCGTTCCATGAGCCAGCATAGCGATCATAAAATCCGCCATGTATAACTGTTCCTTTCCCTCCATCTCGGCAAGCGTCTTCTTCAATCCCGGGATAATTTCATTCTCCTGAATATAATCCAAACAATCCAGCATGTCAGACTTTTTTCTTCGCATGTCAAACGAAATTTCCTTTATACCACGATAATATTTTGGAAATCTCTCAAACGGTACCTGCACAGATCCGCCTGCAACATCAGTATCATATACCCCAAGACAGGCATAATCTTCTACCATCATACGCCCCATGTAACCTGAAAACGCACTCGCTTCCTGCTGTTTGATAAATGCATCCAGAAAATGTCTCTTATCCAAATTAGGGTATTTACGATTGAACATCTTCCAATTCATTTCGGCACGGTGATTCTTATAGTCCGGATATTCATCCTGCCCCATAAGTACATGATCATAAAAGTTTATAGACTCATTTACATCATCAATCATGATATGGCTGCCAGTCCCCATCGCCTGAGATGGAAGGATCAGGTTGCGCGTATTCAGATCCATATGAACATCGAATTTGTATTTCTCCTGAAATTCTCTCTGAATCAGTTCCAGTGTCTCATAACTGGTCATTGCCTCGCTCAATTTTACATGTCTGTCCGAATCAAGAATCTTCCATGTATAAAAGTTACTCAAATGAATAATTCTATCTACATGTTTAAAATTCGTACAGTCACGGACACGCTGAAGATTGTCATGGTACTCCTGACTTAAATTCATTGCTTACCCTCCTGTATTCTGACGGCTTTCATAATCTAAACTGATCAGAAGCCGCTGATATCTTATTATGACACGGCTGCCCACTCTTTGCAGTATTGTACCGTTGTCTGCGGATTATGCGCCCAGGCATCTGCGCCGACAACCTCACAATATTCCGCACTTACTGGTGCACCGCCGATCAGAACATGGCAGTAATCTCTTAATCCCGCCTCCTTTAAGGCTTCTACTGTTGCTTTCATAGAATTGATTGCTAAAGTCAATACACCGCTTAACAATACGATTTTTACATCCGTCTCTTTAACCTTATCTACAATCGTTCCGGGAGCTACATCAATGCCGAGATCGATGACATGAAAACCACCTGCTTCCAACATAGAACGAACAATATTCTTTCCAATGTCATGAAGGTCATTCTGTACTGTACACAGAATCAGCGAGGTCTGAGGACCTTCTTTACCGTCACCAGAAATCAGAGCATCTTTCAAAATACCTACAGCTTGGCTCATCAGATCCCCGGCAAAAATCAGGTCACTCACAAAATATTCGCCCTCTTCAAAATAGCTTCCGACGATATCCATGCCTTTCTGACATGCGTCCATAGCCTCCTGTGCCTGTTTACCCCCCTCTTCCATTACCTGCTCTAAAAGCTCTACTACTGTATCTTCCTCCAGTTCCCCCATAGCCTCAGCGAGTGCTTCCATGCTTACCATATTACATCCTCCTTTTTATCTGTTCTTGATACTCTGTTACTAAAAATCTTTATTTTGTCTTCTTCACTCCAAAAATCCCTTTTCGGTAGGCTTTATTATACTTTCTGCAATACTTATCTTTCTGCATCAGTGCCTCTGTGGCATACATCACTCCCATCGAATCTCTATTCAGCGGATCCGCGATCATAGAATCCAGACCGGACTCTATGGCCATGACCAGGAAACTGATGTTGACAACTTTACGTGCCGGCATTCCATAAGAAATATTGGACAGTGCGGCAGTTACATTGATACTAGGATATTTTTCTTTGATCATTCTGATGGCTTTGCAAAATTCAAGTGCTGAATTATCTACTGCGGAAAGCGCAAGTACCAATGGATCTATATGAATTCTATCTGGTGTGATACCATAAGCTGCTGCTTTCTCTACCAGTTGGACCGCAAGTGCAAACTTGTCCTCTGCTTTCTCTGCAATCCCCTTCGGGTCACAGCAAAGAGCAACCACTCCCCATTCCGGATTTTCTTTCAAAAGCGGAAGAAGCACATCGCATTTTTCTCCCTCCATAGAAATGGAATTGACCAGTCCCGGCTTAGTCAGCTTCGGAAATACCCTCAGCAGCATGTGCGGATCCGGACTGTCTATACAGATTGGTTTATTCGCAACACTTTGTACCACATCAATCAGCCAGCAAAGCGTATCATACTCCAATTCTGGCGTGGTTCCTGCACAGACATCCAGATAGTCAGCCCCAGCTGCTTCCTGACGCTGTACCAGGTCAATAATCCATGCTTCATCTCTGTTCGCAATGGCATTTCCTACACTCGGAATTGCTCCGTTGATCTTTTCCCCAATAAGAATCATGATGCTTTTCTCCTTACTCATAACTTTATTTAGTTTCTGTATGGTTGAATTATAACAAAGTATCTTAGAACAATAAATTTTACTTTATAAATATTGTAATAAGAATCATTTATGGTTGTCGATTTTTTCAGCTATTTTCACAATTTTATCTTCCAGAATTTATAAGTTTTTCACATAGTTTGGAACGCCTTATAATACAAACCAAATAAGAACATAAGATATTTCTATACAAGGTATTCTTCACCAAAAACAGCTCCCCAAAAGGAGAGCTGTCATTCTTATCCAAAATCCAGGTTTCTCACAAACCTTTCCTGAAAATCCTTTTCTGAGGCCAACTCCACAAATTCGACATGCTTCTGAATCTGCATTGCCTGCATCCAATACTCTTCATCCGACATTGCCAGCTTAGCCCCTTCACCGGCGGCATTACCGATTCCGCGTATCCTACCACGGCATTCTTCTGGTAAAAGCCCGATATCACATGCACTCTCCGGATTCATATAATTACCGAATGCACCGGCAATCAGAATTTGCTCCAAATCCTTTGGTTTCCATCCGAGCCTACGGCACAAAATCTGAATCCCCGCCGCAATGGCACTTTTTGCCAGCTGCACTTCCCTGATATCCTGTTGCGTGAGAGACACTTTATCTGTCAATAAAATACTGCTCTTTCCATTTTCACGCCTGACCCTCCATGCATTCTTTTTTGAAAACTCTGTTTTTAACTTATCCTTTTTCTGAATTCTGCCACGAGGCTCGATCATGCCCTCCTTATATAGAATCGCAATCGCATCGATCAGACCAGAACCGCAAATTCCTAACGATCTCCCATTTCCTATCACGGAAATCTTCAGTTCACCATCTTCTATATTAAGATGCTGGATAGCTCCCGGAACACCACACATTCCACAGGATATTTTTGCACCTTCTAAAGCCGGACCTGCTGCTGTGGAACAAGTGTATGCTTTCTCCTTGGTTCCCATGACCAGTTCACCATTGGTTCCAATATCAATCATCAAAGTTTTTTTCTCTTCCCGGGTAAAATTTGTCGCCAGCAGACATCCCACCGTGTCGGCTCCCACAAACCCTGCCAGATTCGGCAAAAACTGTATCCTCGCTGCCGGAGACGCATCCAGATCATATACGCGGGCTTCACCTTCGTAAGCATCAGTAATTGCTGCGTGATACGGAACGTGCAAAAGCGCACGTGGTGATATACCCAAAAACAGATGATGCATACAAACATTTCCCGTCAGCATGATCTGCCAAACCTGTGCACGTTTTAAGCCCGCCTGTGCCGTCAATTCTCCAATCATTTCATTCACTGCTCTATGAACAAGTCTTCCAAGTTCTCCATCATGTGTCTCCACTTCATGAACAGCACGGCTGATCACATCCGCTCCGTATGACCTCTGCGGATTAAACCTGCTTGCCACCGCAAGAACATGCCCATCATCACTGTCCAGAAGATATCCCGCCAACGATGTTGTCCCAATGTCAAAAGCAGCCAATGCCATTTTCTGATCTTGTTCACAGGCAGAAATGATTCGATCATGGAATCGGACAAGTGTCACATTCCTATATCCCTGCTCTATCAGCAGTTCTAATTCCGCTGCAGCATCTTTATCAAAGATAAGGCTGCCTTTTTTTAATTCTGCCTTTATCTCAGCCAATCGTGCCATTTCCTGCGTATCAGAACAATATTGATTTGAAAATCCCCCTGGCACATCTATCCGAATTCCCCTGCAATACGGTCTCCAATGGTTTTCACCCTGTTCTGCCGCTGTTAAAAGCTGTGCATCCCTGTACTCCGATACCCACACTTTTAAAGAACATACTACACGAAATTGGCAGGCCAATACTGTCTTTTTTGTTTCACCATCAGCGATAACCAGCTCACATTTCCTGCAGCTCCCATGTCCTCCGCATGGAAAATCAAAATGAAATCCGGCCATACGGACTGCATCTGACAACATTATTCCCTTTTTCACTGATAATTCTATCCCCTGTAATACAAAATAAATAGATATGTAACCCATATTTCATTCTCCATCTATTTTCCTAGAAAAACTGTCCTTATCGCACCTATATAAAATAAGACAATATACTAAACAACATTTTTCAGAACTAATAATGTAACTTGTAAATAATACAGGGAACTACGTTTACCCTCGTAATTCCCTGTACACTGACAATAAAATTCATTCCGACTTTTACATTATTTATTATAAAGCCAAATAAAAATCATGTCCAATTTATACTTTTTATCATATTATAAGCGACTAGCTATATAACCTTTCTCAAGGTACAATATTTCATCTACATATGTAAAGCTCAATCAGAACTCTATTAAGAGCTTAAAATCCCCGCTTGTCAATGGGTGAATTTATTATATGGCTCCACTTCTTTCTGATGTGGCATCCCGCAGGGATATTTTTTTGTATTATCCTGGCAAGCCAATCTGTATCTGTGATTATTTATGTAAATATAGACTCTGTTTACCATTTTTTAATTATCTTTTTCGCATTCTCTTTGTATTCAAACATACAAAAAAGCACCTCAACACAGAGATGCCGGACGATTCATTTTATGAAACAGAATTACAAATATCAAACAATAGTACAAGCCCCAGCATATGCCGGGGCTTAAACATACAAATATTTCGATAAAGATAGCTTCGTCATACCGCCTGAATTTTAAATTATTTACTCCACACGAGTACTGTATTTACTCCAAATCCACTCCATTCTATACGATAATCGGCGATATTTTACGATACTTTATGAGACTTCTTATTCCTCCGAATACCGCTTAAAATGCGCCTTAGAACGGTGTCCCATCCAAATCATAAGGAGTAGCCTGATAAACGTAATAATTGAGCCAGTTCGTATACAGATTATTCGCATGTGCCCTCCACAGCAGAAGCGGCTTATTATCCGGATCATCCTCAGGATAGTAATTCTCGGGAAGCTTTATATCCAGCCCTTTCCCTTTATCTCTCTTATACTCTCCGTCCAAAGTCACACGATCATACTCCGGATGTCCCATGACAAAGATCTGGCGGCCGTCCATAGCCATGCATAAAAATACTCCGGCTTCCTCTGATTCCGCCAGGATCGTCAGCGCATCACAGGCATGGATGTCCTCTGCTGCTACCTCTGTATGACGGGAATGGGGCGCTAAAAATTCATCGTCGAATCCGCGCACAAGGGGCACCCTGCGGTTTTTTACCCTGTGGCGGAAGAGGCCGAACACCTTGTGGTCCATCATTTTCTTCTTCAGGCCATAGTGATAGTAAAGCCCCGCCTGGGCAGCCCAGCACAGGTAAATGGTGGAGGTCACATTTGTCTTTGTCCACTCCATGATCTCCTTTAACTCTTCCCAGTAATCCACTTCCTCAAATTCCATCTGCTCCACCGGTGCGCCTGTAATGATCATTCCGTCATACTTATGGGCTTTTACCTGGTCAAAGGTCTCATAGAATTTGTTCAAATGGCTGGTCGCCGTATTTTTTGACTCGTGGGTCGCAACCATCATGAAAGATACATCCACCTGCAGAGGAGTATTGGACAGTGAGCGCAGAAGCTGCAGCTCTGTCTCTTCTTTGAGCGGCATAAGATTCAGGATCAGGATACGGATCGGCCGGATATCCTGATGGACCGCACGCCCCTCATCCATGACAAATATATTTTCTTTTTCCAGTATTTCCTTAACAGGCAGGTCACTTTGTATTTTAATCGGCATGTACTATTCCTTCTTTCCTTATGTATTGTTTTTGGTAACTATTCAGCCAGCTAAATAGTTACGGGTATTCGCCCATTAAAAATCGCTTCGCGATGGGGCGAATACCTGCCGCCACTACTCTTTTGCACGGTCAGCGCAGTAAATGCGCAGACCTGACTGAACAGTTACTGTTTTTGCAGCTATTTGGCAGACCGAACCGCTGCTTTATTTTTACATCAGCGGCGCAAATATACGGAGCACTTTACCCATTATTCTGTTAAAAATGCTGAGCCGCTTGTAATCTGCCACTGATATTTTCACACATTTTTTTTCGTAGCCTGGAAATCCCGCTCCACATGGGAAATCTGGGAATTCCGGTAAAAGAGTACCCCATCTTCAAAATGATGGTAAAAACTCCTGTAATCCATATTCACAGTACCTACAATGGCCTTTTCATCATCTGAGGTAAATACTTTCGCATGGACAAATCCGGGTGTATACTCATAGATTTCCACACCTGCCTCCAGCAATTCATTGTAGTACGTCTTCGCAAGGGCAAAGGCAGTCTTTTTATCCGGAATATGCGGCATGATGATGCAGATCTCCACACCGCGCTTTGCCGCATAAGTCAGTGCCATGATCATCTCATGGTCCAGAATCAAATACGGCGTCATAATATGTACATAACGCTGTGCGGTATTTAATATATCCAGATATACCTGTTTCCCTGTGCGCTCATATCCATAAGGCATCACATCATAGGGAATCACATATCCGTCATTTGGCATCTGCATATCCTTTGGCGTCCGGTATGGCTCATATTCCAGATCTCCACGCTCTGACACACCCCACATTTCCAGAAACATGAAGGTAAAGCGTTCCACTGCCTCGCCCTTCAGCATGACTGCCGTGTCCTTCCAGTGGCCAAAACGTTCCTTCTTATTAATATACTCATCTGCCAGGTTCGTTCCTCCGGTAAACGCCACCCTGCCGTCAATCACAAGTATCTTTCTGTGGTCCCTGTTATTGTAATGGGGTGAGAAAAACGGTTTGATGGGGGCAAACATTTTGCACTGGATTCCCTCTTTCTCCAAGATTTTCGGATAAAAGGAGGGGAGCAGCGCCAGCACACACATTCCGTCATACATGACCCTGACTTCTACGCCTTCTCTGACCTTCTTTTTCAAAAGTTCCAGCACCGTATTCCACATATACCCCTCTTCCAGGATGAAATATTCCATAAAGATAAATTTCTCGGCCTTCTCCAATTCCTTTAACATGGCCGGAAACTGCTCATCACCCAGCGGAAAATAAGTCACAAGGGTATGCTCATAGACCGGACAGGTGCCGTACTCCATTAGATAAGAGGCCAGATGCCCCATCTGGGGGCTTTTCTGTTCCAGATCTTTTTTCACTTTTTCCTTCTGGGTCACATACTGTTTTGTGAATTTTCCCAGATACTGAAGTCTCTGGTAGATCATCCTGGTTCCCGGCTGGCTGTTGATATAGAGATAAAACAGCGCTCCGAATACGGGTACCACCGTCACCGGAATCATCCAGACCAGCTTAAAATCCGGATTTCCTCTGCTGTTGAACAGATGCAGCAGTACCAGAACTCCCAAAACTACAAATCCGGCATAAATATAAAAGCTGTAATCCCTCAGCCAGATAAAACTGGCGATGATCAGGGCAAACTGGACCAGGAAGGCAAAGACCACAATCAGGGTCCTGCCGAAAATAATAGTCTTAACGCCCTTCAGCCCTTTCTTCTTCATCTCTTCGGACTGCATTTCCTACCTTCTTTCTGTCATCCTTCCCCTGAAAGCTTCAGGAAATCCTCCTCTGATAAAATGGGGATCCCCAAATCCTTGGCCTTCTTATTCTTAGAGGAGGAGGATGTGGTATCATTGTTGATCAGGTAATCGGTCTTGGAAGTTACACTTCCCGTAACCTTTCCGCCTCTTTCCTCTATATATTCTTTTAACTGCGATCTGTTTGCAAAATGCTCCACGCTTCCGGTGATAACAAACTGTTTTCCCTCCAGGCTCTGGGTGCTCTCTGTCTTTACCTCCTCAAAGGTCAGGTGGGACAGCAGGTGCTCCAGCCTTTTCATATTGTCCTCATCCGCAAAATATTCCGTAAAGGTTCCCGCGATCACCGGTCCGATTCCCTCAATGCTGCTGATTTCCTCCGGTGTGGCATGTATGATCTTCCCCAGGTCATAGCGGAACTCTTTGCAGATCATCTTCGCATTGGCAATCCCCACATTGGAGATTCCCAGGCTGTATAGGAGTCTCGGAAGGGTGGTGTGGGACGCCTTTTCTATGCTGGCGATCAGATTGTCATAGGATTTCTGTCCAAACCCTTCCATGGAAACAATCTCATCTCTGTACTTCTCGATCTCAAAAATATCGCCGAAGTCCTTGATAAACCCTTTTAATATGAATTTTTCCAGGGTTGCCTCTGACAGGCCGTCTATATTCATGGCATCCCTGCTGACAAACAGGGTGAAAGATTTTATTCTCTTTGCCTGACATTCTGTGTTCATGCAGTACAGGGATTCCACATCATTGGTTTTGACCACCCTGGCTTCCTGCCCGCAGACGGGACAGACATGGGGAATCTCCAGATCTCCGCTCCTTGTGAGATTCTCCGCAATCTGGGGAATGATCATATTGGCTTTATAAACCTGGATCTTATCTCCGATTCCCAGCTCCAGCTCTTTTAAGATACTGATATTATGCACACTGGCTCTGCTCACGGTAGTTCCTTCCAGTTCCACCGGCTCAAAGACTGCCACAGGATTGATCAGTCCGGTCCTTGACGGGCTCCACTCTATTTCTTTCAAAGTAGTCTCCCGGATCTCATCCTTCCATTTGAAGGCAAATGCATTCCTGGGAAATTTTGCAGTGCTGCCCAGAGAATCACCGTAAGCGATATCGTCATAGAGGGCTACCAGACCGTCTGAGGGAAAATCATTGCGGGTGATCTTGTCTGAAAAATAGGCAATGGCATCATCCAGGGTATCCGCTGTCACCATCCTGTATTCCACCACATCAAATCCCTGGCCTGCCAGCCATTCAAATTGTTTCTGCCTGGAGTTCTCAAAGTCCACGCCCTCTGCCCGGACCAGGGAGAATGCGTAAAACTGCACATTCCGTTTTGCTGTGATCTCGTTGTTGAGCTGGCGCACGGAACCGCTGCAAAGGTTCCTGGGATTTTTGTAACGGGCATCCACATCCTCGATCTGTTCGTTGATCTTTTCAAAGTCAGAATAGGTGATAATGGCCTCCCCGCGAAGGATCAGCTCACCTTTGTGGGCGATCTGAATGGGAATGTTCTTGAAAACCCTGGCGTTGTTGGTGATAACTTCACCCACCACACCGTTTCCCCTGGTAACTGCCTTTGAAAGACTGCCGTCCCGGTAAGTAAGTACAATGGTAAGTCCGTCCAGTTTCCAGGAGAGCAGAGTCTTCTGGTCCCCGATAAACTCCCGCAGGGTTTCCACATCCTTTGTCTTGTCCAGGGAGAGCATGGGACTTTCATGGGCTTCCTTCTGCAGTTCGTCCAATGCTTCATATCCCACCATGGCCGTTGGGCTTCCTGTCAGAGTGATCCCCGTCTCACGCTCCAGCAAAACCAGTTCATCATAGAGCTTATCGTAATCGAAATTACTCATAATCTCCCTGTCCTCCTGGTAATATGCCTTAGCCGCCTCATTTAGAAGAGGAATCAGTTCTTTCATCCTCGCTGTCTTGTCCATGTTACCTTTTCCTCCGTTCATTTTTCCTTATGACAGTTGTCTCCGAAGAATCCCGGATGAGACTTTTCAGCTCCTCCAGTTCCTTTTTTGTAGCCTCCCGGTACTGTCCTGCCGGCAGGCTGCCCAGCTCCAGGTTCATGACGCGAACCCGTTTCAGACGTTTTACTCTATATCCCAGATATTCACACATTCGCCGGATCTGACGATTCAAACCCTGGGTCAGTATAATGCGGAATGACTTTTCACCTGTCTTTTCCACATGGCATTTTCTCGTCACCGTTCCCAAAATCGGGACACCGCATGACATTTTTCTGATGAAATCATCTGTCACAGGCTTATCCACAGTCACCAGATACTCTTTCTCATGACAATTGCCGGCCCGCATCATTTTATTGACCAGTTCACCCTGGTTCGTCAGAAGCAGAAGTCCTTCTGAATCTTTATCAAGCCTGCCTATATAATATATCCGAATTGGGTAATCTATATAAGAGATTACATTATTTTTTATTTTTGGATTGGCTGTACATTCAATTCCTCTTGGCTTGTGAAAGAGAAGAAGGACCTTTTTTTCTTCACGGCGAACCTCTTTTCCGTTCACCCAAATCTCCTGTCCCTCCTCAATCTGCATGCCGAGAACAGCCGTTTTCCCGTCCACCGTAACTTTACCGTCCTGCACAAGACGGTCCGCTTCCCGCCTGGAACAGACGCCGGCGTCACTCAGATATTTATTTAAACGCATGTTTTGTGCGCTCCTTTACGTATTATGATAAAGAGTATATCACAAGTTCTGCCCGCAAGTAAAGCGCTCGCTTTCCCATGCCTTTAAGATATCTTAAGCAGTTATTTCGACATTTTTTCGGTTTGCGCCTTGCCAATCCTTCCACTGCGATAGTATAATGATAACGTGTACTTATGAATGTGCCCGGTCAGATATGACCGGACATATCAATTACAAAGGGGTTAATGTAATGAAAAACAAAAAGAAAACCGCGGGCATCCTTCTGCTGACCTGTATTCTGGGTGCCGTGCTGATTTTTGTGCCTAAGTATATTTTTTCTGCGGTCAAGACCAGCATGGATACCTACAGCAACAAGAAGGAAGCCATGAAGGAAGACCACTGGGTCTATAATGACTCCGGCAGGAAATTCGTCTACCACGACGGTGTTGTTATCAAGAACACCTGGCGTGAAGTGGGCGGAACCCGCTACTATTTCGATGATGAAGGGTATGTAAAAACCGGATGGGTTACCGATAAGGGTAAGCGGTATTACCTGAAGGAAAACGGCACTCCCGCATCCGGCTGGGTACAGCCGGAAGGTGAATCCTGGTATTATCTGGATGAAAGCGGAGTTCCCACAACGGGCTGGGTCAAAAATGACGAAAAGTGGTACTATCTGAAGGATGACGGAACCATGGCTACCGGATGGATAGACGTGGATGGTAAGAGCTATTATCTGCAGGATGACGGTTCCATGGCCTCCGGATGGGTGGAGCGTGACGGCAACCGCTATTATCTGGACAGCAGCGGAACCATAAGTACCGGGTGGAAGAAAATCGAGGATTCCTGGTATTACTTCCGTGATGAGGACGGCGCCATGATGATTGGCTGGATCACCTCTGACGGCACGAATTTCTTACTGGACAGCGAGGGCAAAATGGTCACCAACTCCTGGGAAGAAAAAGACGGCAAAAAGTATTACCTGGGTGATGACGGCAAGCCTCAGACCGGATGGGTAACTGTGGACGGCAAGAGGTATTATCTGAAAGATGACGGTACTCTGGCAGGAAAAGGCTGGATCAAAGATGACGGAAAATGGTACTACCTGAAGAGTGACGGTACTGCCAAGACCGGATGGCTCCAGATTGGAAAAGACTGGTACTATCTGAACAAAGACGGCAGTATGGCTACCGGATGGATCACGGTTGACGGCAAGGCTTATTTCCTGAAAGACAATGGTGTCTGGGACAGCAAAGCAGCGGCAAAGACTGCCGCTGCGGGTTCCGGCCCTATGGTTGCCCTGACTTTTGACGACGGTCCCGGAAAATACACGGATCGGATTCTGGACACACTGCAGGCAAACGGAGCAAAAGCAACGTTCTTCATGCTCGGCCAAAATGTCCCCAGTTATCCGGACGCAGTCAGAAAAATGGACAGTATGGGATGCGAACTGGCCAACCACACTTATGACCACACAAGCCTGGATTCCCTGGATGCCTCCGGCGTACAGAATGAGGTGGAATCCACCAACAGCAAAATTGCGGCGATCGTAGGACACGGAGCTACCTTAGTACGCCCGCCTTACGGCGCTTATAACTCTACTACTAAGGCCAATGTAGGGCTTCCTATGATTCTTTGGTCTGTAGATACGCTGGACTGGGAAACTCGAAATGCACAGAGCACTTATGACGCAGTCATGGCCGCCAAGGACGGAGATGTGATTCTTATGCATGATATTCACGGCCCTACGGCAGACGCGGTGGATATGATCGTACCGGCGCTGAAAGCCAAAGGCTTCCAGATGGTAACTGTCAGTGAACTGGCAGCCGCCAAAGGAATATCCCTTGGAGACGGCATTGCATACGGCGCTATCAGATAAACTGAAAAAACTGGTGTACAGTGATGAATTTCACTGTACACCAGTTTTATTTTACTGTAACAAATCTCCGAAAATGTATCCGGTCTGTCCATTGTATTCTACTTTGATCCAATTGCCGTCTGCATTGTCAACCTTGGTCACTTTTGTTCCGGCCTGCAGTTCCTGGAGAATATCTCCGTCTGTTCCTGCCTCGGAACGCATATTACAGACATCCTGAGTTGTCAGTTCAGAGCCGTTGTCCGCCATGGAAGCCATACTGGTTTCCTGTCCAAGCTGTTCTTCAAAAGCTTTCAAATCAGCATCTGACTCCATCGCCTTGTTCAGGTTGGTCTCCACCTCACTAATCAGCTTCCTGACATCCTCATCCTGATTGGTCTTGTCAATGTATTCATTGACCTCCGTATCATTCTTGTCATTATGGATCATGTATTTGTCATCCTTTTTTACCACATAAAGCTGTGCCAGCCCCGGAGCCGGTGTATTTACATCGGTAAACTTCAGGTCATAGGAAACAAATACTACATAGCTGTCATCTGTGAGACCTTTTTTCGTATATACATTGATATTGCTGTAACTTTCAATATAAGTGGCATTTAATACTTTTGCTTCGTCTGTGGCATCAAAGCTGTCCGCAAGTTCTTTCATACGGTCAACATTTTTCTCTCCCCAGGCTGTATAAAATGCATCAATCAAAGAATTTACTTCAGGGTATGCATTTTTCTCCAAAGAGTTTTCATCCTCTTTTTTCTCGTCCTGTGCTTTTGCATCAGCATCAGAATCTTTCGACTTCTTGGTATCGTCAGACCCTTTCTGCTGCTCTGTCTGTGCGTCCGGCTTCTTTTCTTCTTTTGAAGAACCGCCCGTCAGGGCTCTAATGCCGAAAAACAGAACCACCAGAACGACCAAAATAGCCAGACCCAGAAGAATATACCTCAGATTGTCTGAAAGCCATTCTCTGAAATTGTCTAACATCCTTGTCCTCCTTCAAGACTGTTACCCTTCATTCCCTTATTCCAATGCTTTTCCCCAAAGCACCAAACACACCCGGAGGGATTCGAACCCCCGACACGTGGTACCGGAAACCACTGCTCTATCCCCTGAGCTACGAGTGCATATGTCTTCCTAGAAATGACATCCTTAGTATATTACCACATATTTTTGAAATTGTAAAGCCTTACGCAGAAATTTGGGCATACGCCGCCGAAAACCGGCAGATTTCGGCGGCTATCCCCCACTTTTACAGGATTAGTGCATCCTTTTTCCTGTCATAATAGTATACATTATGGGACAGAACCTCCTCGTCCACCACCTGGGTCTCATTGACCTCTCTGACCATAGTCTCCAGCTCCTTTTTGGAAAACTGCCCGGAATCGGGCACAAGAATACATTCATGAATGCTGCTGGGCAGCACAAAGTAATTGCAGTGCAGAAGTCTGCTGATATGGGAAAGTACATGGGGATACAAAAGCACCGCGGCGCCGAAATACTTTTCTTCATTGGTAAGGATATACATCGGCTCCCGCTTCTGAAAACCAAGGGACAGAAAATCATCCTCCCCGGACATCTCCCGGATCAGCTCCTCCATCCCCTGAAACGTAAAGGGCAGTCTGCGGCTGGTATTTTTATGTGCATCCTCATATATTTCCTTCAGCTTGACCCCCCAGGTTTCCAGATGACAGTTATGTACCAGAAAATTTGCTCCGTTTAAAATCTCCTCATCCAACCGGTAATAAAACACCACAGCCAGGTCAAGATACGGAATATAAGGGACATTGTTCAAAAGTTTTCGGTTCATCTCAAAATTGATCAGTTTGTAGCAGATATGGCTTCTGGCTCTTTTGTAATCTTCAAACCCGGCATTTTGAAACTCTTCCTCCTCCACCTGCCTTTCTGCGTTGAGCTCCAGGATCTTAAGCGTCACTTCCTCCAGAGACATTCCATGTCTGAAGAAATCATAGAAATCAGCCAGATATATGGTAGGCGCAATATGGGCACCGCTCTCCATAATCGTGACAGCATCCAGAATCTTCCCGTTGTTTTTCTCAATCCTGTGAAGTGTGACCCTCTGTTCCCCCGCTTCTTTTTTCAGGCTGCTGAGTATCTCCTGTGTAAATGTGTTGTAGTCCATCTGTGAACCTCTCTTTCTTTTTTACTGCCTACCGGAATTTTGCCGTATAGGATCTCAGACAGTAAAAATACTGTCCTATATTTAAGGGCTGCAAATGGACATACGGTTTCCATTGACAGTCCGTAAATATTCTTTTTGCTGTAATTGGAAAACACTGCACGAATGTGCAAGAATGCTGATAGATATTTGACTGCTATACATTGTAAAAATGTAAATATCATTATACAGGAATGCAAGGGATATTTCAAGTACATTTTACGATAATATTTCTTTTTTGAATCTCTCATTCTTTTAAACCCGGAGGCAGGGGCTGTCACTGCCCCTCTGTCCTCCAAAGCCAGGTATCCTCCATTCCTACCGGTACTTCACGGCAGCTTCCGTCTGTGGCGTAAACTTTCGCGGTATCGCGCTCGTATACAACAGATTTGATGATCAGCCACTGTTCCGTTCTGCTGTCCCATACAGGGTGTTCTATGTAGTTTGGCAGGTCATGGATCTTAATGCCCATTTGCTGCTTATCCACACCAATATTTTTTAAATATTCCAAAACCGTCATCTCTCCTATTCCTTCTCAAATTCTTTGCCGTATCTGTGTAGTTTCAAAAATCTTTTCCTGTTTTACCCATACTGCCGGACCGTGTATCCGACCCTCATTTTATAAAGCTTATGGCTTTTGTCCGCTTTGTGACCAGTAACGCGCTTCGCGATGCACAGTTCTGTCCTTTAGAGTACCAAAACAATAAATAGCTTTTTGATGCCTGCTGGCGGGAATCTTGCTTCGCATCGCGCAGCATCCATCTTTAGAAAACATCTCCCGGAACTATAGCCTGTAATATGTAACGGTTTATGCAGTATTTTTATATTCTTCCTCCAATCCTTATTGACATTGCTGAGATAATAAAGTATACTCATTTTATCGAACATACGTTTGTATTTGGCATTTATTTCCGTTAACGGTTATTACTTTTATATAATATCACCGTTAATTACTATAGTCAACTATTTTTCTTCCATTTTTTTCCGTCAAGTAGTATTTATTTTCTATTCTCAAGTTGATTTTTGTTGATTTTTTCCGCTGGCGGCTGTAAACTTTCAGTAACAGGAGGATACTGAAATGGGTCTTGAAAAAATCGAAGAATACAAAAAGAGGCTGGGAATGACTACTGCAGAGCTTTCTGAGAAATCCGGTGTTCCGAAAGGAACGCTTGACAAAATATTAAGCGGCGTGACCAGAGATCCTAAACTGGAAACCCTGAAAGCCATCGCCCGGGTTCTTGGACTTACCCTGGATGATTTTGATGATGTGAGCAGAGAGCCGGAGAAACCCGTCCCCACATACGACGACGTGGAGCTTCTCATAGCCAGAAACGGAAAAAAAATGTCAAAAGAACAGAAACTTCGCCTGATACAACTGTTGTCCGAAATAGATGAGTAATTTCGGAGCGATTTATTTTGGAGTATATTTATATAGCAGATATGATTCTGAAAGTCTACAGGGAGTGCGGCATTAAAGATTTCCCCATTCCCTGCCTTGATATCCTGAGGCATTATGAATTCAGGACGATTACATATTCAAGATTGAAAGAATTAAATCCTGAGATTTACACACTCTGCGTCACTGCCTCCAACGACGCTTTCTGTGACCAGAGAAACCGCATCATCGCTTACAATGAAAAAGCGGTTTTGGGCCGTATACGTTTCTCTCTCATGCACGAACTGGCACACTTTGTCTTTGAACACACCGGCGAAGATCCGGAAAACGAAGAAATTGCAGACTGTTTTTCCGGTAATATACTGGCTCCCCGGGTTGCGATCCGCCATTATGGCTGCAAAAATGCAGAGGACATCCACCTGCGGTTCGGGCTTTCCTATGCGGCCTCCAACAAAGCGGTACAGGAATATAACACCTGGGAGCAGAGATGCACGTTAAAAGCAGACCGGGAGCTGGATGACTGGTTATTTCCGCTTAACGACTTCCACCGGAGTTTCCTCCGCCGTCTGCGCAGGCAGCAGCGCAGACAAAAGCAGCAGATGAAGCAGTACGAGCAGAAGCTCTCCTTTCTGCAGGAGAATCATTTGGATGACTATCTGGTACAGGGAGAGGACTGCCGGCTGTATGAATTTCAAAACAGTTTGACAGAATAATTTCAGACATGATAAAAGCCTGGAAATCCAGGTTTCCAGGCTTTTCTTTTACCAGAAGCATTATACTCTGGACAGGTATTCTCCCGTTCTTGTATCAATCTTGATCTTATCACCCTGGTCTACAAATAAAGGAACATACACAACTGCGCCAGTCTCAACAGTAGCCGGTTTGGTAGCTCCCTGAGCAGTATCTCCTTTGAATCCAGGTTCTGTATCGGTGATATCCAGTTCTACGAATAACGGAGCTTCGATAGCGAAAACATTTCCGTTGTAGGAACATACCTTTACCGTCTCGTTCTCTTTTACGAACTTCAGAGCATCGCCTACAGTCTGATTGTCAATGGCAATCTGGTCATATGTCTCATTGTTCATAAAGTAATATAAATCACCATCATTGTATAAATACTGCATGTCCACACGGTCAATACGTGCCTGCGGGAATTTCTCAGTAGGTCTGAATGTCTTCTCTACAACTCCGCCGTTGATAACATTTTTTAATTTTGTTCTTACGAAAGCAGCACCCTTTCCAGGTTTTACGTGCTGGAATTCCATAATCTGCACTACATTGCCATCAATTTCCAGAGTGAGACCATTTTTAAAATCTCCTGCTGATATCATAATGAATATTCCTCCTTAAATTCTTCCATTGGAAAAGCATCTCTTTTTCCACTGTACTCCATTGTATAATACCTCATCCGATTTTTCAACTGTTTTTTCGCTTTCTTTGGTCTTTCCTGTAAAAATAAAGGACGATTTTTTCCAATTTCCGCTTTAAAACTATCTGAATCTCCTCTTTGGGATGAATCGGTTTCACAAGAATATTGTGCATCCCTGTTCTCTTTGCACCGTACACATCCGTAAAAAGCTGGTCACCGATAAACACCGTGGTCTGCAGATCTGTTCCCATCAGCTCCATAGCCCTTCTGTAATTCTTCCGGGATGGCTTATGCGCATTCTCAATAAAATGTACCTGTACATCCCTGTTAAAAGAAGAAACTCTTTCATACTGGTTATTTGACAGCAGGCAGCACTGAAATCCAATCTCTTTAAGCCGTACAAAAAGCGCCTTTGCCCGTTCATCTGCAGGCTCCCCGTGAGGCACCAGGGTATTGTCAATGTCGAAGATCAGACCCCTGTATCCCTGCGCATATAATTTTTCAAAGTCTATGACATATGTGGAATCCAGATATTCATCCGGAAAAAAAGTGCGAAACATTGTCGATTCTCTCCCATCTGTAAGCAAAATAAAACGCGGCATGGCTTATTATACCCTGCCGCGCATCCAAAAATTCTTGTATTCTTCACGGCATACTTTTTAGATACTGTGGCATGCCATAGATGGCACCCCGTACCTGAAGGCACAGCAAATGTGCCGCATATAGTATACCGTGATGGTAACAGTTTTCCCGGGTGTTTGTCAATTCTTTTTGTATTATTTCAAGTTCGTTTTGCCCGACTGTGCCGTTGTTCGCGCTTCTCTGTCCCGCCAGGTGTTTTTAAACCGAAGATATAAAATCCTGAGGCAGGCAGCGCAGTAAATCTGCAGACCTGTCTGAACTGTCACTTTTCAGTTATCTTTCTGTCAGGACTGTATACTGCTGTGTCTCCAGTACATTTTTATAGGCCGGACGAATGATCTTGTCTGTGTTGATCAGCTCTTCCATGCGGTGCGCACTCCATCCCACGATCCTGGCAATGGCAAACATCGGTGTATATAATTCAAGCGGAAGCTCCAGCATGCTGTAAACAAATCCGCTGTAGAAGTCCACATTGGCACTGACACCTTTGTAGATATGACGCTCCTGTCCGATGATCTGAGGTGCCAGACGCTCTACCATCTCGTAAAGCTGGTAATCTTTTTGTCTTCCCTTTTCTTCTGCAAGCTGTTTTACAAACTTCTTGAAAATCTGGGCACGCGGATCTGATATGGAATATACCGCATGACCCATTCCATAAATCAGACCTCTCTTGTCAAAGGCTTCTTTATGGAGCAGTTTTCTGAGGTATTCGGAAACCTCTTCCTCGTCCTTCCAGTCCTTTACATGCTTCTTCATATCGTCAAACATGCGTACAACTTTAATGTTGGCTCCGCCGTGTTTCGGACCTTTTAAGGAACCGAGAGCCGCCGCAATGGCAGAATAGGTATCTGTTCCCGAGGAGGAAACCACATGCGTGGTAAAGGTAGAGTTATTACCGCCGCCGTGCTCCATATGCAGCACCAGGGCCAAATCCAGAATGGTTGCTTCAAACGGCGTATACTTCTTATCCGGACGCAGCATTAAAAGAATGTTCTCTGCTGTGGACAGTTCCTTTTTCGGATGATGTATATATAAACTCTTGTTCTGGTTATAATGGCGGTGCGCCTGATATCCGTAAACGGACAGCATCGGGAAAATACTGATAAGATTGATGCATTGACGGAGTACATTGGGAAGTGATATGTCCTCCGGGTTCGTATCGTAGGAATATAAGGTTAGAACACTCCTTGAAAGGGTATTCATCATGTCCCTGCTGGGAGCTTTCATGATAACATCACGGACAAAATTCCGTGGCAGACATCTCTGGTCGCCCAGTATCTTGCAGAAATCATCTAACTGCTGCTGTGTCGGCAGTGTTCCGAATAACAGCAGGTATGTAGCTTCTTCAAATCCAAAGCGTTTCTCCTGGAGAAATCCTTTAGTCAATTCTTCAATGTTGATTCCTCTGTAGTACAGCTCACCTTCGCAGGGAACTGATTTTCCATCCTCTTCTTTGCTGGAGACTATATTGGATATCTGTGTCAGTCCGGCAAGAACGCCTTTTCCGTTGATATCACGCAGGCCTCGCTTTACATCATACTTCGCATAGAGGGACACATCCATCTTGCTGTGATCCTCGCAAATCTTTGTAAGGGCTTCGATTTCAGGTGTTACTTTCATATTAAATCCCATTTTAGATTCCCCCTTGTTCTTTTATCTTCATCGCTTTAGCATAACGATATTTTACCATAAGAAAAGGTCCGTAACAAGAAAAATTTTTCTAAACATTCTATAAATTTATCAGACAGTAACTGTTCCGGCATAACTATGTTTTTGCATTGTATACTTGCAGAAAAGGATTTTTTCCTTTAAACTAAAGGAATGAAAGGAATGGTTCGCTTATGAAAATGGATGAAACTGTAGATGTGTGTGATTGCGTGCATAAGCATGATCATATACAAAAAAAAGTAATACCGGACGAGACTACATTGTATGGGCTGGCGGATCTGTTCAAGGTTTTCGGGGATCCTACCAGGATTCGGATTTTGTATGCTTTGTCGGCCGGGGAATTGTGTGTCTGTGATATTGCTTCGGTGCTGAATATGACGCAGAGTGCGATTTCGCATCAGCTTCGGGTGTTGAAGCAGATTAAGCTGGTAAAATTCCGGAGGGAGGGGAAGACGGTTTATTATTCTTTGGCGGATGCGCATGTGGAGACTATACTTAGTCAGGGGTTGGAGCATGTGCAGGAGTAGGGGTGTATCTGACTGCGAGGGCGGATATTGGTGAAGGCTGCTGTTGGCGGGAGCTGTGGAAAAGTGGGAATATAAATGAGTAACTATATGAAACTGGCGGTATCCCGGCTGCTTGTTTGCAGGCAGGGGATACCGCCGGTTGTATGATTATAGTTTTAGTTTGGCGAAGGCATCGGCGAAGGCGTTGTTTAGGGGTTCGGAGGCTTCTTTTTTTTGCTTGGTGAGGTATTTCTGGACATCTTTTTTGGAGACGCCGGCGCCTTCTTTTTCACGGCGTGATTGGAAGGAGGAGAGTTTTTCTTTGTAGCCGCAGGGGCAGATAAAGGTCTCCTCCTTGCCTTTTACATAGAGCTCCATGCGTTTGTGGCATTTGGGGCAGCGGGCATTGGTGGTACGGGAAATGGTTTCACGGTGGCCGCACTCACGGTCCTGGCAGACCAGGAGTCTGCTGTTTTTGCCGTTTACGGAGAGCATGCGTTTGCCGCAGACAGGACATTTGGTGTTGGTCAGGTTATCATGGCGGAAGGTGCCGTCTCCTGTCTTGATCTCCCGGATGATGTCCTGGGTATAGTCTTTGATGTCGGAGAGGAAGGCGTCTTTTTTCAGCCTGCCGTCTGCGATCCTGGAAAGTTTCATCTCCCAGTCTGCTGTCAGCTCCGGTTTTTTCAGGTCCTCAGGTACCAGCTCCAGAAGCTGTTTTGCTTTGGAGGTGATGTATATGTCTTTGCCTCGTTTTTCCATCAGGAAGGTGTTGAAAAGTTTATCAATGATATCCGCACGGGTGGCAACGGTTCCAAGGCCGCCTGTCTCGCCCAGTGTTTTGGCTGCTTTGGCGTCATGGCTTTCCATGAACTTAATGGGATTTTCCATGGCGGAGAGCAGGGTTGCCTCGTTGAAATGAGCCGGGGGTTTTGTTTTTCCTGTGGTCAGCTCCGCTTTGGATGCTGGGAAGGTGTCACCTTTTTTCACGGTTGGGAGAGTTTGGTCTTTCAGGGACGGTTCCTGGCTTCCCGTGTATTCCTCCTCGTCATCCTCATCGGACCAGCCGCTTTCATAGGCTTCTTTCCAGCCCGGACTTTTTACTATTTTGCCTTTTGCGAGAAAACACTCCCCTGCGGCCTGGGCTTTCACGGTTGTCTGCTCGTATTCAAAAGGCGGCATGAGTACACTTAGAAAACGGCGCACCACCAGGTCATAGATTTTGCGCTCCTCGTTTGTCATGTGATCCAACTGGACAAATTGTTCTGTGGGGATGATGGCATGATGGTCGCTTACCTTTTTGTCATCCACAAAGGATTTGCTGGCTTTTATGGGTTTCATGGAGAGGCTGCCCGCAAGTTTGCGGTAGGGACCTACTGCACAGGCTTTCAGCCTTTCTTTCAGGGTTCCGACCACGTCGCTTCCGATGTAGCGGGAATCTGTTCTCGGATACGTGAGGACTTTGTGGTTCTCATACAGGCGCTGCATAATGTTCAGAGTCTCTTTTGCGGAGAGGCCGAATTTTTTATTTGCATCTCTCTGAAGCTCAGTCAGATCGTAAAGGCCCGGCGCAAAGGTCTTTTTTGCAGTCTTGTCTACGGATTCTATGGTAAGGGAGCCTGCCTTGACCTGTTTTAACAGGGTTTCCATCTTCTCCTGCTGGAAGGAACGGCAGGAACCGCTCTTTTTGTCCTGCCAGGTAAAATGAACGCCTCCGGCAAGTACAGTCATGCCGTAGTAATCCACGGGTTTGAAGTTTCTGATCTCCTCCTCGCGTTTTGCTATCATGGCAAGGGTCGGCGTCTGGACACGTCCGCAGGAAAGCTGGGCATTGTATTTGCAGGTCAGGGCTCTTGTGGCATTGATTCCCACCAGCCAGTCAGCCTCCGCACGGGAAACTGCTGCTGCGTACAGATTATTGTAGTCCCTGCCGTCTCTTAAATGGGCAAAACCGTCACGGATCGCCTTGTCTGTGACAGAGGATATCCACAGACGTTTGATGGGTTTTCGGCAGTTTGCTTTTTCCAGGATCCATCTGGCAACCAGCTCGCCCTCACGCCCCGCATCGGTGGCAATGATGATCTCTCCCACGTCGTTTCTGTAAAGCTGTGTTTTCACTGCATTGTACTGTTTGGCTGTCTGTTTGATCACCACAAGCTCCATTTTCTTTGGAATCATGGGGAGATGCTCCATTTTCCACTCCCTGTACTTTTTGTCATAGCCTTCCGGGTCGTCTAAAGTGACCAGGTGGCCCAGGGCCCAGGTCACAATGTATTTGTCACCCTCCATGGCGCCGTTTAACTTTTTCCCGCATTTCAGCACCCTGGCAATATCCCGGGCGACGGACGGTTTTTCTGCTAAAACTAATGATTTCATGAAATTACATTACCTTTCCAAAAAATTCTGTTGTCTTCTTCACTTTCTGCATTATATCGTCAAACATGGCTGGTGTCAAAGACTGCATACCGTCACACAGCGCTTTTTCCGGATTATTGTGTACTTCGATCATGACGCCGTCGGCTCCCGCCGCAATCGCTGCCATGGTAAGGGGCTCTACCATGAAACGGATTCCCGCCGCATGGCTTGGGTCTATGATGACCGGCAGATGCGTCTTTTTCTTCAGCATGGGAATCGCGGAAATATCCAGGGTATTCCTCATGGAAGTCTCGAATGTGCGGATACCTCTCTCACAGAGAATCACATTCTCATTGCCTCCTGCCATAATGTATTCTGCACTCATGAGCAGTTCATCCAGGGTATTCGCCATGCCGCGTTTGAGGAGAATGGGCTTTTTCAACTTTCCGAGCTCTTTCAGAAGCTCAAAGTTCTGCATATTTCTGGTGCCGACCTGGATCACATCCACATCCTCAAATAATTCCAGATGGCCCAGACGCATAATCTCCGTGACAATGGGAAGTCCGGTCTGTTTCTTGGCTTCTAAAAGCAGCCTCAATCCCTCGTCTCCCAGTCCCTGGAAAGAGTAGGGGGAGGTTCTGGGCTTAAATGCGCCGCCTCTTAAGAGTCCTGCACCTGATTTTTTCACATCCTCGGCCACCTCGATCATCTGCTCCCTGGTTTCCACAGAACACGGCCCTGCAATGACCTGGAAATTCCCGCTGCCAATCTTTCTTCCGCACACATCGATCACCGTGTCATCCGGGTGCATGCTTCTGTTGGCTTTCTTGTACGGCTCCTTAATTCTTTTTACCGACTCCACCACTTCCAGCGCCTGAAACTGGTCCTCCTGCAGTTCTGTGGTATCACCGATCAGGCCGATCAGTGTGGTATCCAGCCCTTCGGACATGTGAAGCTTCAGTCCTCTGTCAAGGAGGTTTTTCTTCAGCTCCTCCACCTTTCTCTCGTCCGCGCCCTTTTTCAGTACAATGATCATAATGCATTTCCTCCATTTCTTCTCTTCAGATATCTGACTCCTGTTCCGGAAAATCATTTCCCAATGAACACAAAAAACCGATGTCTGCTACGCGCAAACACCGGTCTGATTCCACTATCTTTCAATATTTTAAAAGACTTTATGAAACAGATGTTTTACCGTAGCAAAATGAACCTGCGTTATAAAAATAACCCAGAAAGCCAAAATAATATGCTTTTGTCCAAACGTTCATTTCTGCTGTCATAATAAAACCTCTATCTCACTTTGTTATTCCCAATAATACTACCCGGCGGCTGCTTTGTCAATCATTTTATATCAGATTATTTTATCAGTTTAAAGTGTAACGGTTTAAATTGCAAGCGCAGCCCAAAAATAAAAGAACCCCTGGCAGGGAACGGCTCTTTCCGTTCCTGCCAGGAGTCCTCCCACCGCCGGGACCGCTCATAAAAATCAGCGTTTTACATTGCCTCAGCTCTCTCAAACTGGCTGTTGTACAGATTTGCATAAAATCCGTCTGCTTCCAGCAGCGATTCATGGGTTCCCTGCTCAATGATATCTCCGTCTTTCATCACAAGGATCAAATCCGCGTCACGTATGGTAGAAAGCCGGTGCGCGATCACAAAGCTGGTTCTGCCCTTCATCAGGTTATCCATAGCCTTCTGGATACGCTCCTCTGTCCTGGTATCCACAGAGGATGTAGCCTCATCCAGGATCAGTATCCGGTTGTCCGCCAGAATTGCCCTTGCTATGGTCAGAAGCTGCTTCTGTCCCTGGGAAATGTTGTTTGTCTCCTCATTCAGCACCATCTGGTAGCCACCGGGCTGTGACATGATGAAGTGGTGGGCATGCGCCGCTTTCGCCGCAGCGATAACCTCCTCATCCGTGGCGTCCAGCCTGCCGTAACGGATATTTTCCATGATAGTTCCGTGGAACAGCCAGGTATCCTGCAGCACCATGCCGAACAGTTCCCGCAGTTCACTTCTGTTAAAATCTTTGATATTATGGCCGTCGATCAGGATCTCACCGGAATTGACGTCGTAGAACCGCATCAGCAGTTTGATCATGGTCGTCTTGCCGGCACCTGTCGGGCCGACGATTGCCACCTTCTGCCCCGCTTTTACAGATGCGGAGAAATCATGGATAATGATTTTGTTCGGATCATATCCAAAGGAAGTGTGGCAGATTTCCACATTGCCGTCAATATGGCTTACATCTGCAGGGTTTTCCACAATCTGCTCTTCCTCCGGGACATCCAGAAATTCAAAGACCCTCTCGGATGCGGCGGCTGAAGACTGCAGCATATTCGTCACCTGGGCAATCTGCTGGATGGGCTGGGTAAAGTTTCTGATGTACTGGAAAAATGCCTGCACATCGCCCACTTCAATCCTGTTCTTAATAACCATGAATCCGCCCAAAAGGGCAACCATCACATATCCCAGATTTCCCACAAACTGCATGATAGGCATCATCATGCCGGAGAAAAACTGGGAGCGCCATGCAGAGCTGTACAGCTTCTCATTGGTCTTCTCAAATTCATTGATCACGGATTCCTCTTTGTTGAAGGCTTTCACAACGTTATGTCCGCTGTAGATCTCCTCCACCTGTCCGTTTACTTCACCCAGGTACTTCTGCTGCGCCTGGAAATATTTCTGTGAATGTTTCATGACCTTGCTGATGATCGCCATGGAAACAGGCAGGATCAGCAGGGCTGCCAGCGTCATCCACACATTGATGCTCAGCATCATCACCAGCACACCGACCAAGGTGGTGCAGGACGTGATGAGCTGGGTCACGCTCTGGTTGATACCCATCTGCAGGGTATCCACATCGTTGGTGATCCTGGAAAGGATCTCTCCGTGGGTCCTGCTCTCAAAATATTTCATGGGAATTCTGTTGATCTTCTCGGAAATATCTTTTCTCAGGTTATAAGTTACATCATTTGAGATTCCCGTCATAATAAATCCCTGGATAAAGGACAACAGGGCACTTACCAGGTACAGGCAGAGACATCCCAAAAGGATCTGGACAATTTTATCGAAATTAATTCCGCTGCCGCCGTTTATCTTGGACACCAGTCCGTTAAACAGTTCCGTGGTAGCCTTTCCTAAAATCTTCGGCCCCACAATATTAAATACCGTACCGCCCACAGCAAACAGGATCATCAGCATCAGGCGGAACTTATACCGCTCCATGTATTTCACCAGGCGTTTCATGGCGCCTTTAAAATCTTTTGCCTTCTCGCCCGGCATTCCTTTTCCGTGACCACCCATCGGCCCTCTCGGTCTTCTCGCAGTATTACTCATTAGCCAATTCCTCCTCCGACAGCTGTGACATGGCAATCTGACGATATACCTCACAGGATTTCAAAAGCTCTTTATGGGTTCCCTGACCGACCACGCGTCCCTCATCCAGAACGAGGATCCGGTCTGCATGTAAAATGGTACTGATACGCTGTGCAACGATGAGAGTCGTGGCATCTTTTGTCTCTTTCTTCAGTGCGCGTCGAAGCACCACATCTGTCTTATAGTCAAGGGCAGAAAAACTGTCGTCAAAAATGTAAATCTCCGGCCGTTTGGCAATGGCCCTGGCAATGGAGAGACGCTGTTTCTGTCCGCCGGATACATTGGTACCGCCCTGGGCGATCTCTGATTCCATCTTCTCCTCTTTTTCCTGTATGAAATCCCAAGCCTGAGCCACTTCTGCTGCACGCTGAACCTCTGCTTCCGAAGCATCCTCTTTTCCGTAGCGGATGTTGGAATCAATGGTACCTGAGAAGAGCACACCCTTCTGCGGCACATAACCGATGCGGTCACGCAGCTCTGTGAGTTTCATATCACGCACATCCACGCCATCCACCAGAATCCGGCCTGATGTCACGTCAAAGAATCGCGGTATGAGGTTCACCAGCGTACTCTTGCCGCTTCCTGTACTTCCGATAAATGCCACTGTTTCCCCCTTATGGGCTGAAAAATCAATATCAGTAAGCGTCTCCTCATCAGCACCCGGATATGAGAATCCCACATGCTCGAAACGCACCTCACCTTTTGCCCCTTTGTCCGGCAGTGCTCCTGCATCGCCGTCCAGGATGGAAACCTTGGTGTCCATCACCTCATTGATACGTTTTGCCGCAACGCTTGCCCTTGGCAGCATAATGGACATCATGGTGATCATCAGGAATGACATGATGATCTGCATGGCATACTGCATAAACGCCATCATATTTCCCACCTGCATGGTTCCGTTGTCCACCGCATGGGCTCCGTTGTAGACAATGAGAATGGTGATACCGTTCATAATAAGCATCATGGCAGGCATCATAAATGTCATACAGCGGTTGACAAACAGGTTTGTCTTCGTAAGCCTGTCATTGGCCTTTTCAAAACGCTCCTCCTCGTGTTTCTCACGGCTGAAGGCCCGGATAACCGGAATACCTGTCAGGATTTCCCTGGAAACCAGGTTCAGCTCATCGATCAGATACTGCAGTTTTGTAAACTTTGGCATAGCGATCTTAAAGAGCAGCCCCACCAGAACCATGATCGCCGCTACTGCCACACCGAGGATCCAGGTCATGGATGCGTCTGTCTGCAGTACCTTTAACACACCGCCGATGCCCAAGATCGGCGCATAGAGTACGATCCTGAATATCATGGCAAACACCTGCTGCACCTGCTGTATATCGTTTGTACTTCTGGTGATCAGAGACGCTGTGGAGAAATGATTCAGCTCCTCACCGGAAAAGGATATGACCTTGCGGTACACACCGTTTCTCAAATTCCGTCCCAGTATTGCCGCCACCCTGGCTGACAAAAATGTAACGGAAATGGCAGCTATCATTATGACAAGCGCCAGCCCCAGCATTTTAAGGCCTGACATCAGAATGTAGCGGATCTGCATCTGGTCCACATCGATTCCCTGGCCTTCGTACTCCAGTTCTACATACTGTACAGCCGCCTGTGTCACAATGGAATCCGGCATATCTTTCATACCTGAGGTCATGGCATCCATCATTTTCAGAAGCTGTTCTTTCGGCATCTGCGAAAATACCTGGAACAGGTCCGCATCCTCGGGAAGCTGCATTTTTTCCCTGATCTGCTTTACCTGGTCCCCGCCCTCTTCCAGACCTTCCACAGCCATCATGGGCATACCGAAAATGCTGTTCAGCTTTTCTCTCTTATCTGCGTCAATTTCTTTTAATTCGTAAATATCACCTTTTAAGGTATAGGCATCTTTGACTGTCTCCACATCTTTCTCTTCCATGAACAGAAAGAGTTTATCCATGGACTCCTCCCGGATTTTTTCCGGAACGCCGTCCTCAATTCCCTTCTGCTGGATACCTATGTTGACGATCTTAGATGTGTAATCCGGCAGAGCCAGGTCACAATTCGCCTGAAGGAATAAAAGAGCAATGATCAGCACAATATAGTACCAGCGCTCTTTCATGTAATGAAACATTTTTATCATGGTGTCACTCCTTTTAGTTTATTTGGTTTGTTCCAGATTCTCGATCATCTGCTTGAAAAACCGTTTCATAAGACAAATCTCGCTCTCTGAAAAGCCGCGGAAAATGGCATTTTCGCTGTCTTCCACCATTTTCTGAACATTTTCATTGAGTTCACGTCCCTTGGGGCTGAGATAAATGCGGCTCATGCGCTGGTCCTTCTCATCCGCCCTGCGGATAATAAGCCCTGACTTCTCCATCCTTTTAATGGAGACTGCCACAGTCGGAGGTTTTATCTTCATCTCCTCCGAAATCTGCCGCTGGCTCAATCCTTCTTTTTTTCCCAGCAGATGAAGCATCGGCACCTGCCTGGGATGCACATCCATCTCCCGCAGCGCCTCATAGGCCCTGCCAAAATACATATGGGTTGTTTTTATAAACAGACTCTGCAGGCTGTCTTCATTACCACACATCATTTCTTCCGCCTCCCTTCTCATTAGTTAGTCGACTAACTTAGTTTATCCCAACATTTATCATTTTTCAATATAAAGCTTTATATTTTATCCTTTTTTTATAATTTCTTTATCTTATTTTATTAGCCGGCTAATCTTTTTGTTACACCGGAGAATTAAAAAAAGCCGAAAAAAGGCACCGTGCGGATGACTTTTTCGTCAATCGCACGATGCACTTTTGTAAATGCCACTCTTTTCTTCGTCATGCTTTTTCTCTGGAAAGCGCAGGCCACATAATACACAGCATAGTAACAAAACAGGCAGTACCGCCGATAAAATTAGAGATGGGTTCCGCTAAAAATACACCGTTCACCCCAAGGTCTGCCACGTGGGGCAGAATGAGGGTGAGGGGCACCACGATCACTGCCTTCCTGAGCAGGGAAAAGAAGATTGCCTGCTTTGCCTTTCCAAGCCCGGTAAAGACAGTCTGACCGGAAAACTGCAGGGACATGAAGCAGAATCCAAAGAAATAAATCCTCATGGCATGGACACCTGCCTCCATCAGCTCCCCGCTTCCATTGAAAATAGCAATAAAGGCGCCGGGCACCAGCATGGTGAGGATCCAGACCACCGTGGTATAGCCGATACAGATCACGGACATGAATTTGATTCCCTGCTTCACCCGGCTGTATTTTCCCGCGCCGTAATTAAAGCCTATTACGGGCTGGGCCCCCTGGGTAAATCCATTGACCGGGACGCTTAAGACCTCCCTCACGGAATTGATAATGGTCATAACTCCAACATAGATATCCCCGCCAAAATTCTGCAGGGTGACATTGCAGACAATCTGCACCATACAGTTGGTAGCCTGCATGATAAAGCCGGACAGCCCAAGAGCCAGAATGTCCTTTACATAGGACAATTTCAGTCTCATACATCCTGCCCTGAGACGAAGAAGTGTCCTTGGTCCGGTCAGGAAACGAACGATCCACAGAGCTGACACCGCCTGGGAGATGACCGTGGCGATTGCCGCCCCGCGCACGCCCATGTGGAATAAAAAAATGAACACAGGGTCCAGCACAATATTGATCACAGCGCCGATCAGCACGGTCAGCATACCGATCCTAGCAAATCCCTGACAGTTGATAAATCCATTCATCCCCATACTGATCATGACAAATACACTGCCCAGCAGATATATACTGATGTAATCGTCCGCATATGGGAAAGTAGCCTCACTTGCGCCCAGCGCATATAGAAGAGGCCGTTTTACCGCAAGCCCCAGAATAATAATAAGGATACCGGCAATGACCACCAGGGCAAACGCATTGCCCATGATCACTTCCGCTTTGTCATCCTCCTGTTTTCCTCTCGCAATGGAGCAGAGCGGCGGCCCGCCGGTTCCGATCAGAAAGGCAAATGCCATGACAACCGTAATGATCGGAAAGGAAACCCCCACACCGGTCAGCGCCGAGGAATCCGCCCCCGGGATACGTCCTATGTACATTCGGTCTACAATACTATAGAGCACGTTGATAAACTGCCCCACCATAAGCGGCAGAGAAAGTCTTAAAATATTCCCGGGGATACTGCCCCGGGAAAAATCATGCTCTTCATTATGTGCCTCATGCAGTTTTTTTATCCATTGCATTCTTTCCTACACTTCCTTTCACCGGGAACGGCCCATAGCCCCTGCGTTTCCCAGCTTTCCCGTATTATACAGATACATCCAGACTGCCATGGCACAGATGATCAAATATCCCAGGATACTGAGCACGTCCGGCACCTGTGAAAACAGGATAAAGCCCAGAACTGCCGAAAAAATAACCTGAGAATAATCATAAACCGAAATCTCCTTGGCAGGCGCAAAACAATAAGCGGCTGTAATGGAGAACTGCCCCCCTGCCGCCGCTGCTCCCGCCAGAAGCAGATACAAAAGCTGCATATGGCTCATGGGATGGTAGAAGAAAAGCAGATACGGAAGCGTCACCAGACAGGAAAAACAGGAAAAGAAAAACACAATAAACGGCCCTTTCTCTCCCCTGCCTCCCAGCACGCGCACCATAGTATAAGCCAACCCTGCCGCCATTCCCCCTGCAAGTCCAATAAGGGCAGGCAGAAAGCTCATTCCCGTCCCCGTAGGCTTAACGATCATAAGACTTCCCGCAAAGGCCAGGATCACAGCTCCCACCTGCAGTTTATTCGGTTTTTCTTTCAGCAGGAACAGACTGAAGATTATGGCAAAAAACGGGGACATCTTATTGAGCATGGAGGCATCTGCCAGCACCAGATGATCCACCGCGTAAAAATTACATAAAATACCTGCTGTGCCGAAAACCGCACGGCACAGCAGATATTTCATATTTCCTTTTTTTCCTGAATACCAGGCTTTATTTTTTATCAGTATGGAACCTGCAAAGGCTGCTGCCACCAGATTCCTGAAAAAACTCTTCTGCACAGACGGCAGGTCCCCTGACAGACGCACAAAGGTGTTCATCAGCGCAAAACAGAAGGCTGCCATGAGAATGCAGAGAATTCCCTTTTGTCTCTGTTTCATTCTATCTGCCTCTTTCAGAGTTTCTGATGATAACCGTCCAGGAAATCAGCCAGTTTATTGGCTGCACTTTTCAGTTGTTCCAGATTCGGCAGATACACAATACGGAAATGATCCGGCTCTCCCCAGTTAAATCCTTTTCCATGAGTCAGAAGCACCTTCTTCTCTTTCAAAAAGTCCAGGACAAACTTCTCATCATCCAAAATATGAAAACGCTTTGTATCTATTTTCGGAAAAATATAGAAAGCCGCTTTTGGCTTCACAGCCGACAGACCGGGAATATCATTGACTGCCTTGTAAATATATTCCCTCTGCTCATAGATGCGCCCTCCCGGCTGCAGGTATTCCTGTACACTCTGAAAACCGCCCAGGGCTGTCTGTACAATGGACTGTGCCGGAACATTGGAGCAGAGACGCATGTTGGACAGCATATTCAGCCCTTCGATATATCCCTTTGCCCTCTCTTTCGGCCCGCTTAAGACCATCCAGCCGCAGCGGAATCCGGCCACCATGTGGGATTTTGAAAGGCCGTTCATGGTAACACAGAACACGTCCGGTGCCAGGGCAGCGATGGAATGATGCACCACCCCGTCCATGGTCAGGCGGTCATAGATTTCATCAGAGAAAATCATCAGATCATGCTCTCTTGCCAGCGCAGCGATCTCCTCCAGCACTTCCTTGGGATAGACAGCTCCCGTCGGATTGTTTGGATTGATGATCACAATGGCTTTTGTCTTATCCGTAATCTTGCTGCGCATATCCTCAATATCCGGATACCAGTCTGCCTGTTCATCACAGATATAATGCACAGCCTTTCCTCCTGCCAGCGTCACACAGCCGGTCCACAGCGGGTAATCCGGGGAAGGTACCAGAATCTCATCCCCGTCATCAATAAGCCCCTGAGTCACCATGTTGATAAGCTCGCTGACACCATTCCCTGTATAGATGTCTTCCAGGGCCACGTCTTTTATGTTCTTGATCTGACAGTACTGCATGATCGCTTTTCTGGCAGCAAATATCCCATGGGAATCTGAATATCCCTGAGAGTCCCGGAGTGTGTAGATCATATCCAGTATCACTTCCTCCGGTGCTTTGAAACCAAAGGGTGCCGGATTTCCTATGTTTAATTTCAGCACATCAATGCCGCTCTCCTGCATCCGGTTGGCCTCATCCAGCACCGGTCCCCGGACATCATAGCAGACGTTGTCTAATTTTGAAGATTTATCAAAAGTTCTCATGTTATTCTCCTCTCCGCTTTTCCCATTCTATTCCAGTGGGATCGTGATTTATGTTATATTGCACTGCAGATGTTATTGTTGAAAATTTTATCACTTCGCCGTGGAAAACGCAAGCGGCATGATGCTTTTTATGTGGTAAATAGTGCTGTGTTGACTTCTGGTTGGAGAGGATATATACCCGGACGCCGAACCTGGCCGCAGGCTTCCCCGCACGGACGGGAGCAGAGAACTTACAAGCTAATGCGTAAGCCGCACTAAGTTCATCGCCTTAGGGCTCTTCACTAAGTGCTTGCTAACGCATGGATCTTGTAAGCTTCTCTGGACGCTCCTAAACGCCCGTGCGGGGAAGCCTGCGGCCAGGTTCGGCTGACTTTGTATGTGGAACAGTTGATAAGTGGGAAATAATTGGAACACGAAAAATGTTGCGAACTGCATTGGAGATCCTGCCGGATAAATTCCTGATAACAGGACAGAATAATGCTCATTCTTTTTTATGACTTCATATAAGTTTGGTATTTCGATATGATATGGTACGTAAATTCGGAATCATTTTAATGGCGAATTTAAGCTGCTACAAATAAATGAGTTTATCATTTAAGAAATTATAGGTAAATATAAGAGACTTTTAAAATGTAATTCCAGATATTGCATATGATTTTTTTACTTAAGACAAAAATTATGGGTAAATTATTATGATTCTTGTCAAAACCTCTTTATTATTACATATAGCCCTGATATTTCTATTGAACTTATAGGTAAATACAGGAAATTTCTTTTTCATGCAGTTTATAATCTATTTCGTGGCACAGTTATTCTGGAGGTATATTCCCATATTGAAAAACAGGCGGGTCTGGTCATAAGCTTCCCTGTACGGACGTTTAGGAGCGCTTAGAGAATCTTACGAGATCCACACGCTAGCAAGCACTTAGTGAAGAGCCCTAAGGCGATGAACTTAGTGCGGGTTGCGTGTTAGCTCGGAAGTTCTCTGCTCCCGTCCGTACAGGGAAGCTTATG
>NZ_JBANBF010000016.1:0-100546 GCF_037000545.1 Blautia sp. JLR.GB0024
CACATTATAGTGGGTCCTGTTTTCATCCCGGGCGATAATGTCAAGCCGTATGCCCCGGTATTCCGGATGGTAAATCATGCTTTTCTCTTTGCTGATCTCCACCTTCTCGATTGGAAAGCCTACAGCTAATTCCAGAAAATCACGGCAGATTTCCTCATGCACCATAACTGCATCGAACATAAAATTATCCTTAAATAAAAGTTGTGCCGGTTTTCTGTTTTGATTTATATATAACCTCCGCACAGGCAGAGGAATTCTGTTTTGATTATAGCACAGTCTGTTTTATTATACCATATAAAAATCAGCATTTGCAAACTTACGAATCATTTTCCGGTTATTAGTAAAAGAACATTTTTCCCTATTGCATTAATCTTAAAAAAACATTCTTTCCGCAAATATTTATTATTCTCATTGCCTTGACAAGTATGACAAGAATGAGTAGAATGTAATTAGAATATCGCAGTTTAGAAGACAGCCGGATGTTAGAATGTAATGCAATCCACGTACATGCGTTACAAAGAAAACAGAAATCCGAACAACAGCGTAAAACGTAAAATAAGAAAAGGAGGGTATTTTTATGATATTTCAGGAAAATGAAACAACAGAACTGAAACGAATTGTTGTGGACGATATAAAAAAAGAAATCATTGCCTTTGCAAACAGCAACGGCGGTATTTTATATATAGGAGTGGATGACAGCGGTAATATCACTGGAATTCACAATCCCGATGAGACAATACAGCAGATTGCAAATATGGTGCGTGACAGCATTAAACCTGATATTACCATGTTTCTTCATTATGAAACACTAAATTATGATGGCAAAAATATAACAGCGATCCATATACAACGTGGTACAGAACGTCCTTATTACCTGTCCAAAAAAGGACTGCGCCCGGAGGGCGTCTATGTAAGGCAGGGCACCTCCTCTGTACCGGCAACAGACACTGCGATTCGTCGTATGATAAAAGACACCGATGGAGACAGTTTTGAATCCATACGTTCTCTGGAACAGGAGCTGACTTTCTATGCCGCGGCTTCAGAATTTTCTCAAAGAGAGATTGCTTTTGAAACCACACAGAAAAAAACACTTGGTATCCTGAATCACGATAATCTCTATACTAATCTTGGCCAGCTTCTCTCAGACCAGTGCACCCATACGATCAAGGCTGCTGTTTTTGAAACAGATGACCAGAGCGTTTTTAAAGACCGCCGAGAGTTTTCCGGCTCCCTGCTCAAGCAGCTCACTGATGTGTATGATTATATTGACCTGAGAAATCAAACCCATGCGGAATTTGACAAACTGAGACGTATTGACAACCGCGATTATCCGGAATCTGCTGTACGTGAAGCACTACTCAACGCCTTAGTCCACCGCGAATACTCTTACAGTGCGGCCACTCTAATCAGCATATATCCCGACCGGCTGGAATTTGTCTCCATCGGCGGCCTGCCGGACGGAATTTCTCTGGATGATATTATGCTTGGCCTCTCTGTATGCCGCAACCCGAAACTGGCCAACATATTCTACCGTCTCCAACTTATTGAAGCCTACGGTACCGGTATACAAAAAATCATGAGTGCCTACTGGGGAACAGGGAAGACACCACAGATCAAGACAAGCAGTAATGCATTTAAAATCATACTCCCCAATCTCAATGCAGATTCGAGGATAAGTACAGAACAGACTCCGGAATCCAAAATGATGGAACAGGTCTTAAGCCTGGCAAAAACGCAGGGTGCTGTCACCCGTCGGGATGTGGAGGACCTGCTGACTGTCAGCCAGGCCACCTCCAACCGTCTTATCAAACGAATGCTGCAGTACAAACTTTTATCCCAACAGGGCAGAGGCAAAAATACCCGGTATACCATTGCCCAATAAATCACGAGTAACCATTCAGACCACCGAACCGTTACTGTCTCACCTCAAAACTCTTGCCGCCTTCAGCCTTGCCCTGGTATCCTCCAGCATTTTCAGTTCCTCCGCTGTCATATCTTTCTGTGAAAAGATTTCAGCCATACGGAAATGTTCCAGCGCCTTGTCCTCCTCTTTTCTGGACAGGGCGATGACGGACATGCAGCATTCCCCCACCGAACGAAGCCAATAGGTACCGAACTCATCGTAGATTCTGGCGCTCTTCTGAAAATACCGCTCTGCCTCCCCATAGTTCCCCTGCAGATATAAAATATATCCGTAATCCTCATAAAACAGATCCAGGCTCTTTGTCACGCGTTTTTCCTGGCAGAGACAGATGGCTTTCTCCATGATCTTACCGGCCTTCTCATACTCCCCGCGCCGCCTGTAGATCAGCGCCAGATAGTCATAGGCGCCTGCCACATTAAAATAATTGGCCCGTTTCATCTTCGGGCTTTCAAATAACTGGATGGAGGAGAGCAGCAGATTTTCTGCCTTGTCATACTCTTCTTTCAGGATATTGCAGTATCCCTCCAGCCTCAGCAGTACCCCTCTCTCCCTGGCATAAGCCTTCAGGTTCTCTGTGGATTTTGCCTCCTTCAGATACTTTTCCATCCACTTGACACTGCCCTCCTTCAGGCCAAAGCAGATCAATTCCACGTATCCCTTGAGAAGCATATCCGTCCGTTCCAGCTCCCTGGCGCGCCTTATCATCTCCTGGATATACACGATCCCCTGCTTACGCTTGCCGTCACGTGTGAGCGAACGCCCTGCCAGGAAATCAAGGACCATATGCAGCTCCTCATAATCCCTGAAATCCACCTCATCCTCCATGGCTTCCAGGCGCTGGGTATACTCGTCCATATCCTGATAAATGCGTTCCCTGTCCAGCCTTAAACTCTTTCTCGTATCTTCATCATTGACCACCGTAGGGAAAAATTCATCGTAATAGTCCAGCACATACTGCAGATTCATAATATCATAATACAGCTTCTCATACTCGCAGTCTGTAAAACTGTAATGATACCGCAGTTCGGACAGATAAAAATATACCCCTCTGTTCTTCTGGTATATCTTTTCATAATACCGGATCGCCAGCTTGTGAAGTTCCAGCCGCTTAAACTGGGAGGTGCGTTCATATATCATGTCCCGCACCATTTTTTCCCGTATTTTCAGCATCCTGTGCTTTCCCGCGCCGGTCTCGGAAAGGAGCCTTCTTCGCATGAGAAAATCCAGGATCTTCATCACCTTCACGGAGTTTTCTTCCAGCATACTGCTAAGCTGCTGTACATCGGTACCGTGCTCCATCACAGACAAATACTCCAGATACTCGTATTCCTCCTGCCTGAATCCGGAAAACAGCCTCTCCAGTGTCCTCTCCGTCTCCGGCAGAAACTGAAAATTCTCTTCTGCCCCTACACGGATATTTTCCGCCACATCCTTCAGAAACCTCAGGTTTCCGCCTGTATATTCATAGATGCTGTGGGAGGAGAGTTTTTCCGGAAACTTTTCTCCCAGGGCATCCACCAGATATGCTCTGCTTTCCTCCTCCGTCAGATGGCGGAGTCTCACCACCCTCACCCGTGACACAGATTCCAGGCGTGCCAGAAGCTGCGGCTGTGCCTGAAAATTGGGGCAGTATTCCATTAATATAAAGAAGTCTCTTCTGTAACGCTCAAAAAAACAGGAGATAAGCAGATTGAGACTCTGTTCATCCACGGATTCCATGTTCCTCAGCAGCAGAATATAATTGCCGTCCTTTCTCCTGACCGCCTTCATCATGATCTCCATCCGGTTCCTGTAACAGATATCACTGTTTCCCCCGAAGAATTCCATATTCTCCTGGGGAAGAGCAATACGGCATCTGTCACAGATCTGCTCCATCACTTTCTCCAAAGCCAGATATCTGACCTGCTGGTCTGAAACCTGGAACTCCACGGAGATCACCCTTGCGTTCTCCATACTCTCAATAAACGTTTTTAAGACCATGGATTTCCCCATGCCAACACTTCCGCAGAGAATGCAGATATCCGCCTCCTCCCTGCGGCTGTATCTGAGATACTCCTTGGAGAGCTCTGCCACAGCCTGCAGATGGCCGCCGTAGAGAGAGCCGTCCCCTTCCTCCCTGCGCCGTTTGCGCATGAGCAGGATTTTTTCATACTGGTCCTTTGTACGTGGCTCCGGCTCCACTCCCACATCCTTCTTCAGATTCTCCGCAAACCCGGTATAGACCAGTACCGCCTTGTTATAATCCCTGCGCGCCGCATAAATCTGCATCAGCGCACAGCAGGCCCTCTCCTGATAAGGGTCCAGGAGCAGTATTTTCCTTGCATATCCCTCCGCCGCAGTGTAATCCTCTCTCTCCATGCATTTTTTCATGGCAGGAAGAAAACGGTCCACAAACAGCTTCTCATACACATTCTGAATACTGCTCACCCACTTTTCAAACCCGACACAATTTTTCAGATGAAACTTATCTAAAAAGCAGCAGTTCTCCATCTGCAGCAGATATTTTTCACCATTGTCCATGAGAAATACATCGGTATCCCTGACAATCTCTATCTCCGGGTCCAGCTTGATATACTCTTTCCCCATGGTCACAAGAACACCATCCCCCAACAGTGTCCGCAGCTTATACAGGCTGTTCCGCAGATTTCGCCTGGCTCCCTCCTCACTTTGCTCCTCCCAGAACAGGGCTGCCAGCTCATCCCTGGAACAGCTCTCATTAAAAAGAAGATATAATAGCAATGCCTGAATCTTTTTCTGCGGGATCACCACCCGGACCCCGTCCCTGATGATCTCCGGTTTTCCCAGAAAATGAACCGTAATTTTCATTTTTCCTGTTTTCCCCTTTGCTGATATATAGTTTATGTCACTGGAACATATCTGAAATATCTGCCTTACATTATATCTGAATTTTCGCATTCCGTAAAGAATTCATTGAATCGTCATCCTGAACATCTCCTCCTTTTTCACTTTTTCCTGTTAAAACTTTAATTTGCATGACATGTCAAGTCAGAAAGTGACGATAAACTGACATCTGTTGTCTATAATAAAAGAAAAGCGTGTGAAGTTTATAGAAAAACCACATATAAAAAAGAGGAGGATTTTTTATGCAAACAGTAGTAATAACAGGAGAAACACTGACGCTGGACGAATTGGTGGCAGTCTGCCGTTTTGACGCTTTCGTGGAACTGGACAAGGAGGCAGTGGAACGCATCCGTGCATCCAGAAAAATCATTGATGACTTTGTAGAACGCGAAGAAGTCGTTTATGGCGTTACCACAGGATTCGGCAAATTCAGCGATGTTGTCATTTCCAAAGAGGACTGTGTACAGCTTCAGAAAAACGTGATCATGACCCATGCAGTGGGAGCCGGAGAGGCATTCCCGGCAGAAGTAGTCCGCGGCATCATTCTGCTCCGTCTGAACAATCTGGCAAAAGGCTTCTCCGGTGCACGTCTCGAGACAGTGGAAACCCTGGTTGCCATGCTGAACAAACATCTGCACCCCGTCATTCCGCAGAAAGGCTCTCTGGGTGCCAGCGGCGATCTGGCTCCGCTCTCCCACATGGTGCTTCCCATGATGGGCATGGGGCTTGCTGAATATGAGGGACACATTTATCCGGGCAGAGAGGCCATGGAAAAAGCAGGGATCCCTGTCATCAACCTTCATGAAAAAGAAGGCATTGCGCTGATCAACGGAACACAGGTCATGACCGCTGTGGGAGCCCTCACAGTATATGATGCCATCCGCCTGATCAAATACGGAGATATCGCGGCAGCCCTCTCCTTTGAAGCACTGAACGGTATCACAACAGCGCTGAAACCACAGGTCCATCTCACCCGCCCGCACAAAGGCCAGATCGACACCGCCCGCATTTTAAATGAACTGCTGGAAGGCAGTCAGATGACGACAGAGCAGGGCGAGCTTCGCGTACAGGACCCATACACCCTGCGCTGTCTGCCCCAGATTCACGGTGCATCTAAAAATGCCCTGAATTACATTATTGACCAGATAGAAGTGGAAATGAACTCGGTAACAGACAACCCGATCATCTTCCCGGAGACCCAGGAGGTCATTTCCGGCGGAAACTTCCACGGACAGCCCATGGCTCTCACCTTTGATTTCCTCGGTATCGCTGTCGCTGAACTTGCAGATGTGGCAGAACGCCGTATTGAGCGTCTTGTAAATCCGGCCCTCAACTACGGACTTCCCGCATTCCTGGTAGAGGGCGGCGGACTGAATTCCGGTTATATGATCGTGCAGTATTGTGCTGCTGCCCTGGTATCTGAGAATAAAATACTGGCTCATCCGGCCTGCGTGGACAGCATTCCTTCTTCCGCCAACCAGGAAGACCATGTATCCATGGGCACCATCTCCGCAAGAACAGCCCGGGATATTGCCGAAAATGTACGTCGTGTACTGGCTATGGAAATTCTCTGTGCCTGCCAGGCAATTGATTTAAGAAGCCAGTCAGATGCCGGTAAAAAGGGTGCGCTTGGAAAAGGAACAAAAGCAGCCTATGACATGGTCCGCAGCAGAATCCCATTCTATGACAAAGACCGTGAGCTCTACCCTGAAATCAATACCTGTGAAGAACTGCTTGCTGATGACAGCCTGCTCCAGGCAGTGGAAAACGCCTGCGGCCCCATCGTCTTTTAAAGAATATAGGAGTTAAATATGGAAAATAAAAAAGAATACAGCTCAAGCATTAAAGTACGTTTCTTTATCTGCAGTATTATTGGTGTTTTTCTTTTCTTTGTTACCATTCCTTACAATGGCAACAAAAAAGTGCCCATGGTACATATCATGGACATCATTCAGACTGCACTTGGTCCAAAAGTCCAGTATATTTTTGTTATGATTTCCTGCCTTGTTGTACTGGCAGCCAGCATCTATGTAAAATACGGAAAAAATGTACCCGGCATCCTGAAAAGTACTTATCAGAAAGATAATCTTTTCTCCTACTTTACTTATGTCACTGCAGCTATTTTCAGTGTCATGGCTATCTTCCAGATTGGGCCTGCTCCCATTATAGACCCGGAGATCGGAGAGACCTCTCTGAGCATTGCCGCTGATTCGTTCTTTGCCATCATGGTAGCCGGAACCCTGGTTGCCTTTATCACAGAATTCGGTTTTCTGGAATTTCTGGGAAAACTGCTTGAGCCGATCATGCGCCGTGTCTATAAGGTACCCGGCAAATCGGCTGTGGATGCTATCTCTTCCTTTGTGGCAGCTCCCGCGGCAGGCGTTATGATCACCAATGACCTGTATCAGAAGAAAGTATATACAGCCAGAGAAGCCAGCTCCATCACCACCAACTTCAGTATTGCCAGTCTGGGCGGTTTTGCCTTCCTGTCATCCATTGCAGGAATAGAAAATCTCTACAGCGAGGTTGTACTGGCGGCTTTTATCTGTGTATTTGTACTGGCGGCAATTATGATCCGTATTCCTCCGCTGTCCAGAAAACCGGATACCTATATTGACGGAACCGTACAGACAGAGGCCCAGAGAAAACCGGAACACTACAGTGGCCAGACATTTCCCACCGCGTACCAGGATGCTCTGGAAAAAGCATCGGGAACAAAATTCACTGTATTTTTAGAACAGCTGAAATCTTCTTTTATGTTTGGTATCAAGGTAAATGCTTTTATTGTATCCCTTTCCGTTATCTGCCTTCTGATTTTTAATTATACACCTATTGCCAAATGGATCGCCATTCCCATGGCACCGATCTTAAGTCTCTTAGGACTTCCGGATGCACAGCAGATCGCTGCTTCCTCCATTGTGGGAATCTTTGCGTTGTCCATACCGGCAACCCTGATCAAAGGCAAAGCTGTGGCTGCGGCCAGTGCGTTTTTCGTTGTTGTGCTGTCCACATCACAGATCATATTCTTTACGGAGAGTGCCAACGCCATGCTGGAATCTGATATTCCCGTAGGCTTCGGAGACCTTGTTAAAATTTTCTTCATCCGCACCATCATTCTGATTCCAATGGTAGCGCTGATGGCAAAAATACTGGTGTGACAAACCGGTAAATCTATATTCGGAGTGTGAAAATCATGAAAGAAAACCATAAAATTTTATTTGAGCCTTACCAATTGGCAGGCTGTACCCTGAAAAACAGATATGTGATGGCAGCCATGGGCACCGGCGGTATGGTAACCGCTGAGAATACATTTAACGAACGCGGAATTGAATACTATGTGGCAAGGGCCAAAGGCGGTGTGGGCCTCATCATCACAGGTACCATTTACGCGGAAAACGATATTGAAAAAGCAGTGGACGGAACCATGCCGTGCCCCACGGACAACCCTTCCACATTTATCATGAACACAGCGGAAATGTGTGAGCGTGTCCACGCTTACGGCTCCAAAATTTTCACTCAGCTCACTGCCGGCTTCGGCCGTGTGCTGAAACCTCACCTTCTCTGCGGACAGCCCCCCATCGCCCCCTCCCCGATCAGCAGTTACTGGGATGAGAACCTTATGTGCAGGGAACTGACCGTGGATGAGATCCATACCATCGTAGAACGATGCGGCGATACGGCAAAAATCTGCCAGCAGGCAGGCTTTGACGGTATTGAAATCCATGCCGTCCATGAGGGATATCTTCTGGATCAGTTTGCCATTCCGTTCTTTAACAAACGGACGGATGAATACGGCGGATGCCTGGAGAACCGTCTCCGGTTTGCCTGTGAAGTAGTACAGAATATCAAGAAAAAATGCGGTGAGAAATTCCCGGTCATCCTTCGCTACTGTTTAAAATCCTACATAAAAGGCGTGCGCCAAGGTGGCCTTCCCGGCGAAGAATTTGAAGAACTCGGCCGTGATATCCCGGAAGGTATCGAAGCTGCCAAGATTCTGGTCAAAGCAGGCTACGATGCACTGGATGTGGATGCCGGAGCCTATGATTCCTGGTACTGGTCCCATCCGCCTATGTATTTTGAAAAGGGAATGAACCTTCCCTTCGGCGAAATTCTGAAAAAAGAAATGGATGTCCCCATCCTCATTGCCGGACGCATGGAAAATCCGGACCTGGCTTCCGAAGCCCTGCGGGATGGCAAAACCGACCTGATCGCCCTGGGCAGAAGTCTTCTGGCTGACCCTGACACGGTAAATAAAATCCGAAGCGGCAGATTCGAGTTTGTCCGCCCCTGTCTCGGATGCCATGAGGGCTGTATGAATCGGCTTATCACCGCCAAACCTGTTTCCTGCGCAGTGAACCCTTCCTGCGGAAGAGAGACATACTATGATCTGAAGCCCGCATGTGTACAGAAAAAGATTCTCATCATCGGCGCCGGCGTGGCAGGTATGGAGGCAGCAAGAGTCCTGAAACTCAGAGGACATTCCCCTGTCATCCTGGAAAAAAGCAGCCGGCCGGGCGGCTCCCTTCATCTGGCAGGTGCACCTTCATTCAAGCACGATGACTTAAAGCTGATTGACTGGTATCAGAGAACCCTGGAGGAAATGGGTGTGGAGATTCATTACAATACTGCTGTTACGGCAGAAACCCTGAAATCCTATCCCCATGACGCCGTGATCGTTGCCACCGGTTCCACGCCGCGGACCCTCCGTCTGCCGGGAAATCACGATATGTACCCTGCAGAGCGCATCTTCTCCGGCGAGATCAAACCGGGCAGCCATACCGTCATCATCGGCGGCGGTCTTGTAGGATGCGAACTGGCCCTTGACCTGGCTGAAAACGGAAAACAGGTGACGATACTGGAAGCCCTGCCTGAGATTTTATCTGCAGGGGCACCGGTTCCCCATATGAATAAGATCATGCTGAAGGATCTGCTGCACTTCCACCATGTACAGCAGATTGCAGGCGCAGGCGTCAAATGCATCGAAGGAAACACGGTGACCTACACAAAAGACGGTGAAGAGCACAAATTAGACGCTGACACATTTGTCTGTGCCATCGGATATACCTCCAACAATTCACTTTACGAGCAGTTAAGCCTGGAAGAAAATGAGATTTATCTGCTGGGTGACGCACGGAGAGTACGCAATATTATGTATGCAGTCTGGGATGCCTACGAGCTGGCACGCAGTCTGTAAAGGCAGGGAAGGATATACAATATGGACACTATTTTATATGCATGGGAGGGGCCTCTCCCCTCCCCCGGTACCTTCGACCCGGCAGTACGCCGGGCACCGAAGCGGGAGGTTGCACTGAGTGAGGCAGACGTAAAGCTTGCCCTCAAAAACGCTCTGCGTTATATTCCCCCTGAATACCACCGGGAGATCATTCCTGAATTTTACCAGGAACTTATGGAACACGGCCGGATCTACGGCTACCGTTTCCGTCCCCACGGAGCTATCTACGGAAAACCCGTGGACGAATACAAAGGGAAATGCCTGGCCGGAAAGGCCATTCAGGTCATGATCGACAATAACCTGAATTTTGATGTGGCACTTTATCCCTACGAACTGGTCACATACGGAGAAACCGGACAGGTATGCCAGAACTGGATGCAGTACAGGCTCATAAAAAAATACCTGGAACAAATCACAGAAGAACAGACTCTTGTGGTCAGCTCCGGTCATCCCGTAGGACTTTTCAAATCAGCCCGCTCCTGCCCCAGGGTCATTCTTGCCAATGGTCTCATGGTAGGTAAATATAATAATCTGGAACAGTGGAATCGCTGCGCTGCCCTTGGAGTCACCAATTATGGTCAGTTTACCGCCGGAGGCTGGTTTTATATCGGCTCCCAGGGAATTGTGCACGGTACGTATTCTACCTTCCTGGCAGCAGCCAGGCAGATCCTTCACAAAAGCAATGAGGAAGTCCTCCGCGGAAACCTGCTGGTTTCAGCAGGCCTTGGGGGCATGAGCGGGGCGCAGGGTAAAGCCATTGAGCTTTGCCAGGGCGTTGGCATCATCGCAGAGGTAGACGTCTCTAAAATAGAACTGCGTATGCGCCTGGGATGGATAAAATCCATGGCACGTACCCCCGAAGAAGCCTTTTCCCTTGCAAGAGAATATCAGGAAAAAAAGGAACCTGTCTCCATTGCCTTCCATGGAAATATTGTAGATCTGCTGGAATACGCAGTGGAAACAGACCAGAAAATCGACCTGCTCACAGACCAGACATCCTGCCATGTGGCATTTGACGGCGGGTACTGTCCACAGGGTCTTACCTTTGAAGAGCGGACAAAAATGCTTGCCGAAAACAAACCTTTATTTGAAGAAAAAGTAAAGAAAACACTGTTCCGGCATCACGAACTGATCGAAATCCTGCGTTCCAGAGGCACCTATTTCTTTGATTACGGTAACAGTCTGACTACTACAATGTATGACATCGGAATCAGAGAAGTGTGCCGGAACGGAGAAAATGATCTGGATGGATTCATCTACAAATCCTTTGTGGAAGAATTCATGGGGCCGACCCTCTTCGATTATGGTTACGGACCCTTCCGCTGGGTTGTATTAAGCGGAAAACCGGAAGATCTTGCACTTACAGACCAGACCGCAATGGACTGTATTGACAAAGACCGCCGGTTCCAGGACTATGACAACTATCTGTGGATCAAACACGCAGGTGAAAACAATCTGGTCATCGGTACTCAGGCCCGAATCCTTTATCAGGACGGCGAGACAAGGAAAAAGATCGCGCTTGCCTTCAACCGTCTGGTACGGGAAGGCAAAACCGGGCCTATCATGATGGGCCGGGATCACATGGATACCGGAGGTGTGGATGCACCCTCAAGAGAAACCTCCAACATCCATGACGGCAGCAACATAACCGCAGACATGTCCGCACTTGTCTACGGCGGTGACGCTGCCATGGGAATGACCATGATGACCATGCACAACGGCGGCGGAACCGGCATCGGCAATTCTCAGAGCTGCGGCTACGGCCTGCTCCTGGACGGTTCTCCTGAGGTGGATGAAATCATCTGCCGTGCAGTGAACTATGATGTCATGTGTGGTGTCGCAAGGCGTGCCTGGGCAGGTAATCCCCACGCACTGGAAACTGTCTCTCTCTATCAGGAACCGGGAAATACACTCACCCTTCCTTTTAGCTGCGATGATCAGGAACTTTCTGAAATGATTAACGGCTTAAGTAAGTAAACAATTGTCTCATGCACCCTCTAAAGCATAAGGACATAAAACAGCCGCACAGTATGATTCTTCCGTATACTGTGCGGCTGTATTTCTTTCCTGAACCGGCATGTGGATTTTACGGGCGGCAGGATTTGTTTATCGGTTATTTACAGTGATGATAGAATTCTTTCAATTCGGCTTTTACTTCCGGTGAAAGCTGGCTCTTTTTCACTCCCTGTACTGCCCCTTCCAGACCATACAGACGGTGGATGCAGGCAGAATCATCGATGGCTTTGATCTTTAACCATGCCTGCCTGCTTCCTATTTCTTTTAACTGGTCATAAGTGGTGATTCCGACCTGATTGAGTTGTTCTTCTACCACCGGGCCGATATTCAGAAGCTTTGATAGTTCTCCCATCTTATCCCTTCTTTCGTTGTTTGTGTTTGATACCCTTTTATTCATGCGTATCCTGCATCAGAATCTCATGATCAAAGTATTGTTCCTGAAAATGCACTGCCTTTTCTATCTCATCAGTGCTGAATTTCATATTCTCAGGAGCTGCCACCCACTTATCCTCCACATCGTTTTTCCGGTGGATCACAGCGATGATAACACCCTCCGCACATTCGACAGGTTCATGGATGCCCATAAAATAGACGTCCTGTTCCTCCTGGTCAGCAGCCAGGATTCCTTCGATATATCCATAATTAATGGGATAATACAGGTCTTTGTGTTCCGGATGATAGCTGCCCAGAGGCCTGTCTATGATCACTTTGACATGCATGCCCAATACCCTGTTCAAACTGTCTTTCATCTGTATTCGTATACCTCCAGAGCTCCGTTTTTCTGCGTATAATTGAAATACTCCTCGTTTGTCATATCCACAAAATAAGATCTGATGACCCGGCAGACTCCGCCATGGCTGACCAGTAAAACATTTTTACCCGCCTCTTTTTCTCTGATCTCATCCAACAGCCCATACACACGAACGGCAGTCTGCATCATGGATTCCCCGCTGGGATAACGGAACGCAAAATTTTTCTTATTCCTCAGAAAATCCTCATTTTTTCTATCCACGCCCTCGTAAATGCCATAGTCCTGTTCCATCAGTCTGTTGTCTGTGAAATAGGGGATTCCCATTCGCTCTGAAATTATTCTGCTGGTTTCCACCGCGCGGCGCAGGGGTGAGGAATAGATCATATGGATGCGGCACCCGGATACATTTTCGGCCAATGCTTCAGCCTGCTTATATCCTTCCGGGGTTAAATCCACATCTGTTCTGCCGCAGACTTTATGGAGGGCATTCCATTCTGTCTGTCCGTGTCTTGCTGTGTATATAATCATATGTTTCACCTCATTTTGGAATCTATCCACTGTACCCGATGAAAGCCCCTTTATCTGGCTGCAGCCGTAATCATTCTGTTTTCTTTTTATGGTTTACCGCATTAAACGGGCATCTTTTCCCGATACACTGATGGTTTTTACTTGTAAACGTGCATATGATCTCATCCGGCAGTTCCATCTGAATCTTTTTGCCTTCTGCGTTTGGTAAATGCTCCTCTGCAAACCGCACGGCCTCTTTCATGGCAAGGAAAGCATTCCTCTTGCAGCATCTGGGGCCGTCAATGGCTCCGATTTGTGCCAGCGCCCTGGATGTCATCTGATTGGAAAGACCCCAGCTTTTTCCGCTTAAAGGTGTGGCACCTGTGACGAGACTGACAAAGATCCCGGTGCTGACTGCTGCACCGCAGCATCCCCAAAAGCCGCATGTACCTCCCGGCACCTGACTGCCGCGTTTTTTCATCTCTTCTATTACCGTATCCAATTCGATGTCACCGCCTGCATTTTTATAAGCTGCCAGCAGAGCAGCTCCCACCAGCACATGATTTTCCGGACCATGCATATGGATAAATGGGGTTTCCATCATCTGAACCGCAATTTCATACGGATTCTTTGATTTACTATGCAGACAGATCTCTTTTACGGCTTCAATCCCTTTTTTAGAATGGCAGGTGTCACATACATAGTGGCCGTCCGCACAGGCCGCATTACTCATAAATTTTTTATGGCAGTATATGCACTCCATTTCCACGCTTTCTTCATGATAAATTAACTCTTTGCCGCATACAAGACAGGCATTTTGACTCTTTGAATGTGCCATACTCTTCCTCCGCTTTTTTGTTTTGAGGTAAATTTTTCCGGTGTCCGGACACAGATATCACACTAAAACATTTATGCGCCCCGGATACTGACATTTAAATCAGCACAGTCTGCTACAGAGGGGCCTTCAAAATTTACCAATACCTCTTGTTATCTGTTTTTTATTATATCAGAGATAAGATATTATTTATATATCAAAATATATTTATAATCCTGGTTTTCCACATAAATCCTTACTTTCAAACACGCTCTAAGCCGGACTTACGCGCCGGAGCACAGTCGCCTGCGGGCATCATCCTGCAATGCATCTTGCAAAGGTATCCGTTTTCAGTACAAGTATCCCCGCCTCTGAGATACAGGATAATTTTCCGCTTCCCAGGAAGGTGATCCGTCTTTCCATCTCCACAAGATCCATGGATTCCGCCATGACATTGCCCCTATCATCTTCCGCAAATGCCGCAAGAACACAATTGTTCCACAGGCCCTAATTTGACTGCTCCGTCCTTTCTCCCTCCGCCCATAATATTATTGTTTATTATAACTCATTTTCAGAATATTCCCCTTATATATTTTAAGTGTTTTTTACAGTTATTTAAGATTATCCTGCGCATCATGCACCTTTCCCCGGGAAGGGACGGCAGCGCCCGGATCTTTTTGTTATATAGGGAGCCACGGATTCCTTTCCGAACTGCAAAAAAAAGACAGTGTCCACATCACACTGTCTTTTCTCTGTATCTGTTATTTTACGCTGCTCTTCTCACAGCCTTCCGAAGTACCGGTCCCACAGCCAGCGCAGCCGCAATCTTGATCAGATCACCGGGCACATAGGGAATCACCCCGGCTGCCAGGCCCGCGCCAAAGGACAGATTGGCCTGAACGCAGAGCCATGCAGTCCCGAACAGGTAAGCCACCACGGTTCCCAGAACCATTCCTGCTGCCTGCAGCACTCTTTTTCCCTGAAATCTGTCCACAAAAAATCCGGCAATCAGCGCCATGAAAATAAATCCCACCAGGTATCCGCCCGTCGGGCCTGCCATTTTGCCAAATCCTCCGGCAAATCCGGAAAACACCGGAAGTCCTACCATTCCAATGAGCAGGTACACCAGATAGCTGACGGTTGCTGAATAAGTGCCAAGCACAAAAATGCTGAAATAGATGGCCAGATTGGTAAAGCTGATCGGCACCGGGCTGAACGGCAGCGGTATGGCCAGGGGGCCTAAAATGCAGGTTACCGCTGTCATCAGTGCAATGATCGTCATCTGTCTGGTACTCATTTTCTTGTTTTTACTGGGCATTGCTGTTTCCATATACTTTTCCTCCGAGGTTGCAAAACTTATTTCGACTTTTCCGCCTGTTGTTCGACGGCATAAATCTTTCCTGATTTTATAGAAAAGCTTTTCTCAAACATTTTTTACGGTTTTACCGCTTGTTTTGTGGCTGTGCTTTTCTTTACATAAAGAAGTATAATCAATCATCCTCAAATTGTCAACTTATATTTTAATTTAAGTTAACATTATAAAATCTACATTATTTCATTCACCAAAAATTCTGCTTTGTAAAAAACCGTCCTGCAAAGGGTAAAATGGTGCCCAAGCGAACAATCAGAGTTATGAGCAACAGCATGAAGTAATGAAACGAAATGAGCTATTAATTTGAATAGTGTTTGGCATCCCTTTTGTTATTATTGGGATCAGGAATATTAAAGGTAAAAAAATTGACAAATCCCGGGGTGTCGGCTGATTTCATGTAGGTTTGCGGGGTGTTCCTATGAAACAACCTGCCGCCTTTTGACGACGGAAATCGCTATCCTGGCAATAAATAATATCAGCGGTAAAATACTCCATCGGCGCAGAAAAAGAGCTGCGCAGATATTACTATCATATAAGCACAATTCCCTTAATTATAGTACACCTGTCACATTGTATGGATTGCCCGCAGCCAAATTCCCGCCTATATCACACTGCTAAAGCCGATTGTCACTCGGGTTCCGTCATATCATAAACCGTATTTCTATAAACATCCGATTCAGATAATAATCCTTTTTAACGGATAAAGTTTGTATGCTGCATAGCTTCCTTTTCCGGCATCCCCAGCCGCTCTTTCCCAAGTGCAATGGATTTTATAAGAAATGACATATTATTTGCCAGTGTCCGTATTCCCTGCAACCCTTCTGGCCGCCACAACGCTTACTCCCACTTTCATTGTCTTATCAAAGGGCGTGCTGAAGAATAACCGGTCCAGAAATGACACCAGCGTGCCATTGGCGGACGCATAATATACCGGACTGCCAATAATAAGTCCATCACAGGCCTCAAACTTAGGCGCAATCTCGTTGACATAATCATCAAACACACATTTGGCCTTCTCGGCACATGCCCGGCAGGCTGTACATCCCCGAATCCCTTTGTTTCCTACATGGATGATTTCACATTCACTATTATGTCCTCCTTTTTTCTTATGCAATCTCCACTTTTGATTTTAATTCTTTTGACTTTGCAGGCAGACCACACACTTTCATAAAATTGCACCATTGTTTTTTGTTACCCATTGCTGTACACTATGATTGTATCAACCGATTATAACTATCGGTCAAGAGATTTTTGTAAATTTCTATTTTTATTTATGTATGAAACGGGGGATTGGAAAATGTATACTATGATGCAGGTCTGTAAAGAAGCCAATATGACTTATCAGACCTTAAAATATTACTGTAATAAAGGATTAGTTCATAATGTAAAACGAGATAAAACAACCGCAGGATTTTTGATGAACGAGATTTGAAATGGAGCAAAAACCTGATTTGTCTGAAAAAATGTGATATGAACATTCAGGAAATGAAAGAATATCTGGATTTATGTATGCAGGACGAGTCTACGATTCATCAAAGGAAAGAAATGTTTACTAAAAAACGGAACGCTCTTTTAGCTTCCATTGAAGAATTGAAAGACCATGTTGAATATATTGACTGGAAGCAGGCGTTTTATGATGACGTTCTTTCTGGCAAACATCCTTATGTCAGCAACTTAATACCTGTAGAGAAAGCACTGAGGGGAGAGCTAATAGACCAATGAAACACTGGAAAAATTTTTTCAAGTTTTACATCTTAAAATTACGAACTGTTAATATTTTTAAAAGGCTATTTGTTATGTTTATTTTTGTAACTTTGCTCCCTATAACACTATATGGGATTCTGCTCTATAATAAAAGCAGTGAGATTATTCAGGATAAAGTCAATCTTTCAATCAGTGAAGCATTAACACAAATAAGTACAAGTATAAATGAAAAAATAGAAAAAGTAAGAAATGACAGCATAGAAATAAGTTATCTTGAAGAAATCCAAGATGTACTTATCAATTACAATGATTATAATGAGCGAATGAAAAACAAAGTAAAAATAGCCGTTACCGATAAAATGAGCAAAAAATATGTCTTTGACAATATTGTATCCGAAATAACACTTTACACATTAACAGGAGCAAAACTCAATGTCTATGGAAATAACACGTTCACTGTAAATTTAAAATCTGATTATTTTAATGAATTTTTAGACATATGCCACTCGTACAACGGTGCATGTGTCTGGAAAGCCATTAATCATAATTACGAAAAAAGAATTGCTTCCGGTGTAAATAATGATAGAAATTATATACTTTTAGGTAAAGCCATCAAAAAGAAATCTGACGGTAAGATTATCGGATATATGATAATGGCTATAGAAGAAGATAAAATCCGAAATATATACGAAAAAATTTCCAGTACCATGAACATGCAGGTATTCATCATAGACAATAATGACATTGTTATTTCATCTGCCGATCTTAATACTCCCGTCGGAGAAATATATCCAAATAATAATGTACTTAAAGAAATTCAGGATTCCCACAACATTACTGGTAATAATTACCACTTCTCCGAATTAAATACAATGATATATAATTTTCCTATAGAGCAAGCGGAATGGAAAATGGCCGCACTTATTCCACTCACCTATCTTCAATCTGATCTAAAGATTATATTGAAAAATTTTCTTTTGGTAGGGTTTATAGGAATCATATTTGGTATCATTTTTACCTTAGCATTCTCCATTACCATAATCTCGCCAATCAACAAAATGATAACAGGAATTAAATCATTTGAAAAAGGAGACTTTTCATTAAAATTAGTGGAGGATGGAAATGATGAACTTACGATCCTAACAAGGCAATTTAACAAAATGGCCGAAGAAATAACTCAATTGTTGGATAATATAAAAATGAATGAGCGTCAAAAGAGGAAGTTGGAAATCCAGGCTTTACAAGCTCAGATCAACCCTCATTTTTTAGCAAACACTTTGAACACTGTCTCTTTTATAGCCAAGTTAAAAAAGGAAACATCCATAGAAACTATTATAAACGCAATTATTGAATTGCTCAGAGACAGCATGAAAAATGACGACAGCCTCCACACAGTACAAGAAGAAATCTCTTTGATCAAAAACTATATAATTATCCAGGACTATCGTTTAATGGGAAAATTTGATGTGGAATTCCAAATATCCCCACAGATTTTGGATTTTCAAATGCCGCGCTTTATCCTCCAGCCAATCGTAGAAAATGCCATTATCCACGGTATTGAACCTTCTTGCAGAAGAGGGCTCATCACTATAGCAGGCAAATGCAAAAATGACCAACTGATATTCTCTATAACAGACAACGGTGTTGGCATGAGAATAGAAGAATTAGCGCTGGACTCCAAAAATAATACTGTGGAAAAGAATTCAAGATTCAGCGGATTAGGTGTCAGCAATGTAAACAACAGGATAAAACTTATGATGGGTGACCAATATGGTTTAAAAGTTTTAAGTGAAAAAGGAAGTTATACAACTATCTTAATTAATCTGCCTGTTATCACAAAAAATCCTATATCCGAATCCAGGGAGGAACACCATGTATAAAATTATGTTAGTAGATGATGACCCCATAGTATTAGTACAATTAAAGAAAATGATACAATGGGAAACATTAAATTGTGAAATGGTTGCCGAAGCATCTGATGGCAAACAGGCAATAGATGCTTTCAATACGTATAAACCTGATATTATACTCACTGATATCAGTATGCCAAGATCTAACGGCATAGACTTGATCAATTATATAAGCAATGGATTTAAAGAGACAAAAATCATAGTATTAAGCGCATACGATGATTTTGAATACGTACGCAGCAGTCTGAAAAACGGTGCAGTTGATTATCTATTAAAATACCAGATAACCGAAAATAGTATCAATGATATTATAAAAAAAACTATATGGCAAATAAATACAGAAAATAAGGACAAAGATGGATTTTCCATCTCGAAAGAACGTGAGCACTTAATCTACGAACTTGTCAGTAAAGAAATGCCAGATACAGATTACTTAGAAAAACTGATTCAAAAAACTGCCCTTGGCTGGGTGAAAGGCGAATTAATTCTTGCTATATGTGGTATTGACCTTTATTTTGAAGATTCCTCAAAAGTATCAATAGACGACACGACTATACGAATGTTAATAGATGAAACCATAAAATATTATCACAACTTCTTTCTGGTATCCTTAGATAAAGGTATTATTCTTTTGGTATTTCAGGCAAAGGGCAATTCTACAGATGAAGTTGTTGACCTTGCAAAACAAATACGCACTGTACTTAAAAGGTTTTGCAATCTGGACTTATCCTTTGTAATATCAGATTTTCTTTCCGGTCACAAAATGATCAAACCAAAAAGTGACTATATAAAGAACTTATTGCTTCAGGAATATTTTAAAGGAAATAAAAATTTTCTTTCTCAAAATACATCAATCACTGAGAAGAATATATTACGTTTCAGCCCAAAACAAAAACAACAATTGACAGAATTAATCTTTCTGGGTCAGAACGATATCAATGACTATATTTCCAGACTATTTACCGACATCAAAAGCTCAGGAATAATGAAGCATCAATTGCAGGTATTTTATGTTGAGTTCATTAGTTATATCATTAAAAAAGTGAACGAATATCAACTTGACAATGCATTAGTTTTCGCAGAAACGAATCCTTATGATGTATTTGATAAATTTAACACACTTGAGGATATGGAAAATTCCCTTATAGAAACCCTGTTTTCCCTCCAACGTCTGGCAAAGGAAAAACGCCAGGTATTAAAACAGAGCTCCTTATGTAAAAAAATATCTGATTATATAATAGAAAACTATCAGCATAAAATCAGCCTGCAAAGTATTGCAGAAAAATTTGCGGTCAGCCCCTCTTATCTGAGCCGCATATTTAAAAAAACCCAGGGTGTAAATATTATAAACTTTATAAACCAGATACGGATGGAACATGCCAAGGAAAAAATCCTGCAAGGTAATACATCACTTCAGGAAATCGCCCTGGACGTCGGCATACATAACTACAACTATTTTTATTTACTATTCAAAGAAACCTATGGGTATACACCTTCTGAATATATTAAAATAGTTGAACAAAATAATGAGAATAGAGGATAAATTTGTTAATGGTAAATCAATAGCTGCTTGTGTATGATATATCTATCAAAAAGATTAATGACGTCATTAAATTCAAGAAAACACACAAGAAGGAGAAGATTTATGAAAAAGCAGGTTATTTCTTTGTTGCTTTGCGGCACATTAGCCTTTTCTGCACTATCTGGCTGCGGTTCAGAATCCAAAGATGCCTCATCAACAGAAAGCGAACAAAATAAGGATGATAAGCAGACTAAGGATACCAAGGATTCCACCGATAATGTAACTACACTTACATTTTGGACTTATGTGGAACAGCATACGGAATTTATGCAGGATGCGGTAAAAACATGGAACCAAAATCATCCGGATGAATTAGTTGAATTACAGACTGAAACTTATCCAACTGAAGATATGCACAGTAAACTGCTGATCACTTTGCAGTCCGGAGATGGAGCTCCCGATCTGGTTGATGTTAATGTTGCAAGATTCAGTGATTTTGTTCAGGGTGATTCCGAAGTTTTTGTACCACTGAACGATATTATTGAACCTGAAAAGGAAAATTTTCTTGAACCGGTATTGGATATTTATAATTATGACGGAAATTATTACGGTATTGAGTATCATGTAGGTGCCCCTATCATGTTCTATAATACGGAGATTTTGGATCAGGCAGGAGTAAAAGCTGAAGATATTATTACATGGGATGACCTGCACGAGGCAGGAAAAAAAGTCCTTGCTGCTACTGGAAAGCCAATTATAACCTTTGAAGTAAATGACTCCTGGAGTTACTATATCATGACTGGCGAAAAAGGTGGAGATTATTTTGACAAAGACGGTACCTGTATTATAAATAGTAAAGAGAATGCAGAGGTACTTGATTTTATGCTGAGTATGCTTGAAGATGGTACCGCTGTAACTACTCCTGGCGGTGGTTTCCATACTGAAGAATATTATGGTTTCATGGCCCAGGAAGGAGCCGCATCTATGCTGGAATGCCTGTGGTATATGGGACGCTTCACAGACTATATGCCGGAATTAAAAGGAAAAATCCAAGTGGCAGCACCGCCTGTATGGGATGAAAACAGCCAATATCCGGTTTTTGGCGGAACCGCGACAAGTATCACAACACAGTGCAAAGTACCAGATTTGGCAAAACGCTTTTTGGCTGAAGCTAAAATAAGTAAAGAAGGTGCCGCGAAAATATGGAATGTTCTTGGATTTGATCCTCTCAGATGGGATATTTGGGATACTGATGTAATGAAAGAGACCAATAAATATACTGACTATTTTGGCAAAGATATCTTTGACGTTGTCATCAGCATGAAAGATAAATTCCATACATCCAATATCACTGCATCTCCTAAATATTCTCTGGCCAACTCACTTATTTCCAGTGACATCCTGTTTAGAGTATTAGGTGAGAAAAGTGCAACTCCTGAGGAAGCATTAAACAGTGCTGCGGATGAGATAAAAAATGCTCAGTAACTAATAATCATGGGCTGCCGAAATTGTCCTGCGGCAGCCCAATCTTTTTGACCGGGAGGGTTATTTATATGAAACGAAAAAAAATAATAACTCAGAAAACCGCACCTTATATTTTTTGTGCACCATTCATTTGCTCTTTTTTAGTTTTTATGCTGTATCCCATGATCAATATGATATATACAAGTTTTTTCAAACTGGAGGGTATTAATACATATAATTTTTCCGGGTTGGATAACTACAAAAGGCTTGCCTCTGATACTCATATTAGTGCTGCCATTTTTAATAGCCTGGGGTTTACGGTTGGTATCATTATCGTAAATATTGTACTGGCTTTATTATTGGCCGTACTTTTAAATCATAAATTTACTCCTCTTAAAAATATCTTCCGTTCCGCAATCTATATCCCGGCATTGACATCCATTATAGTGGCAGGCATTTTTTTTCGTCTGTTTTTTGCAAGCAATTCTGACACCCCGTTGAATACACTTATGCAGTTTATCGGAATGAGCCCCAAAGAATGGCTATATGATACTAAAATAACCGGTATTGTTGCTCTTGTATTTACTTCCACCTGGCGATATCTGGGAACCAATGTTTTATATTTTTTATCCGCTTTGCAAACGATATCACCTGAATTATATGATGCCGCCCACGTGGATGGTGCTTCTGCCTGGCAGCGTTTTCGCCACGTCACACTGCCCGGTGTAAAACCCATTCTCATTTTTGTAATAACCATACTTACATACGGTGGATTAAGAATGTTTGGAGAGAGTTATGTTTTATGGCCAAACAGCAAAACTCCCGGGGACATCGGATTGACTATTGTACTTTATATATACAGGACTGCCTTTGGACATTTTGATATGGGTTATGCTTCCGCAATGTCTGTAGTTTTGTTTATCTGCCTGATGGTATTAAACTTTATTTATATTAAAACCTTGGGTATAGGCAGGAAGGAGGAAAAGAGATGATAGATAAAAAGAAAAAACAGTTATATCAGATATTTGTAACTTTTATGCTCTGTATCATAGCTGCCATATCTCTGATTCCTTTTATATATTTGATTATTACTTCTTGTGTGAATGATATGAGCCTTGTTTTTAAAAACGGTATTGCTCTAAAAATAACATCAGATATGCTGGACATAGGCAACTACAGATTACTCTTTACTGATAACAATGGCATGTTTTTCAGTTGGTTTAAAAATAGTGGTATCATAACTATTTTATTCACAGTGCTCTCTATCGGTTTTTCCTCCATGGTGGGATATGGTGTTTCCATGTACAAATTTAAGGGAAAACAATTATTAGTAGTTCTTATCCTCAGTACGATGATGATTCCCGTAGAGACACTTATGATCCCGTTATACAACGAAATAAAAAGCTTTAACCTGTTAAATACACATTTAGGAGTTGTCCTTCCTTTTGCAGTCTCAGCATTTACAATTTATTTTTTTATGCAATATGCCCAATCACTGTCTCCGGAATTTATGGATGCAGCACGGATTGACGGGTGCGGAGAAATAAGAATATTTTTAACAGTAATGGTCCCATTAATGAAACCTGCCTTTGCCTCCATGACTATTTTGCAGGCCACAAATGCATGGAACGACTTTCTCTGGCCCCTTATTGTAATGTCCAAAAACGAAAATTTCACTTTGACAGTAGGACTTCAAACCTATCTGTCACCATATGGAAATAATTATAACCTGTTGTTTGCCGGAGCAGTTTTATCTGTCATACCTGTTATGATCATCTTTTTTGCCTGCCAAAAATTGTTTATGGAGGGTATGATCGCGGGTGGCATCAAAGGATGATCTGTATAAATAATAAAGGAGATAATTTATGGAAAAAAGATTTCATATGCTCAGGCCTGAGCAAATCATAGAGCAAAGAGATAAATGTCCGGTGGCATATATTCCGCTTGGTACCTTAGAATGGCATGGCTTACATAATCCAATAGGCGCTGACGGACTGCAGGCCGAAGAATTAGCTTTGAGGTGTGCTAATCAAGGTGGTGTTGTTTTCCCAACTGTTTATTATGGAGAGAGCAGGGTAAATTCTTTACTTGAAACAGACCCCAAATATCAGGCTGGTATTTGTGAAAGACTGTCATTAAACAAAAACCAATTTGATGCAGACCGCTTTCCCTACAGTGGAATCGCACAGATTGAACATTATCAGCATCATTTGATTCATATTATATCAGAAGCTGCATCTTATGGTTTTGATCTGGTAGTCTTTGTTATTGGTCATTATCCATTAATAGAGTCTGCACGCAGTGCAATTATCTTATACAATCAATGGGCTTACGATAAAGAATGGAAGCGTATAACAGGGTTGGCTGCCGCAGATTATCTTTTACTTAAAGACGAATATACTTCTCCAGGTGACCATGCAGGGGGATGGGAAACTTCTCATCTCTTAGCCTCTCATCCTGAGACAGTAAATCTAAAAGCTGCAGCAAATGAATTACAGTATGGAATCATGAGCACACGAAATCCTTTGCATGCTACAGCTCAATTTGGCAATGAAATTTACGATGCTGCGGTAAAAAAAATAACAGAGCATGTTTTTTTATGCCTCAATAACCCTAAACCATATATGGGACATGGCATACCCTTAATTTAACCTGGATTATTCATTTAGCAGCTTTTAGCGGCACGTAATGCTGCATTGTTACAGCATTTTCATTATTTAAAATCCGCTGAACAGACGCATCCCATTCCCGGATGACAGACTACCCCCTGCTCCCTGAGCCGCAGAAGGTACTTCAAAATTCCTCCCTCCTTATGCTGCTTCCAGCCAGCCGGTAACAAGTTAATAGAAAAAAGCTGCGCAGATATCTAAGCGCAGCTCTTTTCATACATTGTAATTTTCTATTTTACAAGCCTGAACCCAGCCCGGTTCTCTGTCCTGCTGTCCGTTCCCGCAAATACCAGAAATTCCCCCGCTTCGCTGGCAAATCCGTTCTGTTCCGTATAAAACCTGAGCATAGGCTCCTCTACCGCAAAGATAATTTCCCGTTCCTCTCCCGGTTCCAGGGTAACTTTTTCAAACCCTTTCAGCTCTTTTACAGGCCGGACCACGCTGGCCGCCATATCCCGGATGTAGAACTGTACAGTCTCTGTTCCCTTCCGTTCTCCGATATTTTTAAGCATTACTCCGGCATGGATGGTATCCCCTTCTCTCATCTCTGTTTTATCAAGTTTTACCTGAGACAGAGAAAACCGTGTATAGCCAAGGCCATAGCCGAAAGGATAGAGTGGTTCGTTTGGAATATCAAGGTATTTGGAGCGGAAACGCTCCTGTATTCCCTTCCGGTCCGGTCTTCCTGTGGAAAACTCATTGTAGTGGACAGGCACCTGGCCCACACAGTACGGAAAACTCATGGGCAGTCTGCCGGAGGGGTTTTCTTTTCCCGTCAGCACGTCCACTACAGCGCTGCCTCCCTCCGTCCCGGGGCGCCACACCACCAGCACGGCTCTGGCCTTTTGGCTGATTTCCCTTATATCCAGGGGGCGGCCGCAGAACAGCACCACCACAATATTTTTATTCACCCTGTGTACTGCCCTGAAAAGCTCCATCTGCACCTCCGGCACTGTGATCTGGGCACGGCTGGCTGCCTCACCGCTCTGCAGATAATGCTCTCCCAGCGGCATAATGACAAGATCTGCCTCTTTTGCCGCCTCCACAGCCTCTTTTTGCATCTGTTCCTCTTCTTCACGCGTCATGATCCCGCATTCATCCCCCGTAAATCCGGTCAGCCTGGCTTCACTCTCTTTACTGTCAGACCCAAGTACAGGAGCGCCTTTTAAATATACCGTGCGGCTGCCATCAAAGACCTTTTCCGCTGCCTCTTTTATACTTACGCAGTCCTTGTCATCTCCTGTAAAAGACCAGCTGCTCTTTATCTGTTTACTGTCCATATAGGGACCGATAAATGCCGTTCTTCTGCCCATATCCAGAGGCAGAACGCCGTCATTTTCCAAAAGGACAAAAGATTTCACAGCCGCTTCTCTTGCCAGTGCCCTGTGTTCCGGACACAGAAAAATTTCTTTTTCCTTCTCTGTATCAGCGTCTTTGTATGGATTTTCAAATAATCCCAGTTTATTCTTCAGTTCCAAGATCCGCATAACACATTGGTCGATCCAGGCTTCCTGTACAACGCCCTCCTCAGTGAGTTTCCTCAGATTGGCAGCGTATACATTTGTCATCATATCAATATCCACCCCGGCCTCAAGAGCCTTTACCGCTGCCTCCCGGCTGTCTTCGGAACAGCCGTGGGCAATGGTTTCCAAAATGGCGGAAAAATCTGAGATCAGCACGCCGTCAAATCCCATCTCCTCCCTCAGAATATCACGCATGAGCCATCTGTTGATGCTGGCCGGAATGCCGTTCACTGTGTTGAAAGAGGTCATGACCATGGCAGCTTTGGCATCAATTCCGGCCTGGTAAGCGGGAAGATAATACTCCCGGAGCGTGTTTTCAGACAGCTCCACCGTGTGATATTCCCTCCCCGCCTGAGGTGCCCCGTAGGCCGCAAAATGTTTAACACAGGCAGCTACTTTATAAGGCTCCTTTAAGTCATCCCCCTGAAAGCCTTCCACCATGGCTCTTGCAAAAAGACTGTTCAGCCAGGTATCCTCCCCTGTGGACTCCATAACACGCCCCCATCTGGCATCCCGGACCAGATCCACCATAGGTGCAAAGGTCACATGAAGGCCTGATACAGCCGCCTCCTTCGCCGCTGCTGCCGCACATCTTTTGGAAAGCTCCGGTTCAAAGGAAGCTCCCTGTCCCAGCGGAATGGGAAATATGGTCTTCATGCCGTGTATAATGTCCATCATAAAGAGCAGCGGAATGTGGTGCGGATGATTCTCCATATAGCGCTTCTGTATTTTGATCAGTTTTTCCGCCCTGCAGGTTCCCAGTATGGAGCCTGCCATATGGACATCCTCCCCGGTCACCCCAAGCTGTACTGCCGGACCTGTGAGAACGCTGTCTGCGTCCTGATAAAAGTCTCCGGTAAGCTGAAACATCTGATCGATCTTCTCCTGCAGTGACATGGTGTCCAGCAGTTTTTTTAATTCTTCCTGTTTCATTTTCCCGCTACTCCTCTTCTTCCTGTTTTCTCTCCCTGAGCTGTTCCAGAAGTGTGGTAAATCCCAGCAGACTGTCCTCCTGTCCCTTTATCTTATTCCGCCTCTGCCACAGATTCCTGTGTCTTTCGCAGAGGTCCTCAATCTCTTTTTCCAGTCCGCTGCCGTCCTCCAGCCCGTAACACAGCGCTCTGGTTCTGGTGGCAGCCCGCACCATGGCAAGCCCGTTTATCATCTCCTCTTTCAGAAGAGTACCATCCGGACAGGCAGGGTCTGCTTTCCGAGCCTGTACAGCCAGCTCATCCAGATACTCCAGAATTGCCTCTTCCTCCATCCCGCTGCGCCCTGCATATGCCTCCTCACAGGGAAGATATACACACGGTTCCACGAAAAAGCGCATGGAATCCACCATATTTTTAATAGACGCTTCAAATCGGTCTCTGCTCACACATCCAGTCTGCAGTGTCATAAACGCCAGCGTTCTGCATGGGAATAAAAACTCTTCTTTTCGGCTGTATCTTCCGGCCTCCAGACACAGCCGCCCGAAAATGCCCGTCTCATCCCTGAACACATACCGGTTAAGAGCCTCTGCCAATTCCTCCTCCGTCACAAGTTCTCTGTTCCAGGCCCCTGCAGCTCCATACAGAATGCCCGGCAGGGAAAACAGGGAATACTGGAGATGCCCGAAATCACCCCAGTCTGTGACCATCAGCCCTCTGGCATGAAAATCATAGGCAGCAGACACCGCGTTCTCCGTACATTGCATCATGTTATCCGTGATTCCCGTAAAACTGCACCAGCTGTTTGTACCCGGGCAGAGATAAAATTCAACGCCTGCCCTCTGCAGCCTTTCCGCCCGTCTGCGTACCGGGTGTTCCTTCTCATATCCCCAGTCGAGAACGATTATGTCTTTCGGAAGCTGCGCTGCGGCATCCTCCTCTTTGCTCAGGACATCTCCCCACATCATCATGTTATGGCCACGGGCCTTAACCTTTTCACTGAGCTTTTTTACATAGTCCAGATAAATGCTTACAACACCCTCTTTTTCGGCTTTGTCTTTATTTTTTCCATACCCCAGGTCAAAGGTCTCATCCAAATCCGCATGAAACATTCGGGAATGAAAACATGGCAGCAGATCATCCAGCATCTGTTCGATCAGCTTCAGAGATTCCGGGTTTGTGGGGTCCATTGTTGCAGGGGGAAGCGTGGTTCCCTTTATCTGAAGCCCACCCGGATTTTCCGCCAGATGTCCGAAGGCCTCTGTCTCCAGCCAGGCATTCATATGCCCCAGGCAGTTCTGATTGGGAACCAGTTCTATAAACCGCTCTGCGCAGTAGGCATCCAGTTCCCTGATCTCTGCCGGTGTCAGGTAATCCTTTGCCCTCTTTTCCCACACCTCCGAAAAGGATGGATAAGCAAAAGAAAAGCCCTCCACATAGAGCTGAAACTGGTTTATCTTAAGGCCGGCCAGCAGGTCGATCATTGCTTTCAGACTCTCCACTTTCGGTACTTTCCCCCGGGAAATGTCTATCATCACGGCCCTGTCCCTGAGGCCGGGGAAGTCTACTATACGGCAGCAGGCTATTTTCCCTTCAGAAAAAAGTACAAGCTGGTGCAGCGTCATCACAGCATAAAATGCCCCTGCTGGGGAACCCCAGGATATCTCAATCCCCTCCTCCGTGATTTCCAGGACATACTGCTCTTTCTGCAGTTCCTTTTTTTCCGTAAACTGTATCGTATCCTCAGTACCTGTTACTTCCGGCCAGATCACAGCCAGCGGCGCTTCCAGTCCACTGGGCATACGCTCCTTAGACACTGCCGCCTTTTTTACAAAATATCCGGCCCTCTGCAGGTAAACCTGAGGCTTTGGAATAAGACATGGTTTCTCCATCTGTTTTTCTCCTTTATTCGTAAGTTCAATATAATGGTATTTTTTCTAACCCTTCACAGCGCCCATAGCGATTCCCTTGGCAAAATATTTCTGCAGGAACGGATATAGGATGAGGATCGGCACCATGGCAATAAAAGCAATGGCCATTCTGACGCTGGTACTTGGCAGAGGCCCCATGGACATGGCTGTTGTGACTGTGGAATTGCCGCTCTGCAGAAATTGGATATCACTGATCATTTTGTTTAACAGATTCTGGATGCCCCACAGATCCGGGTCTGATATATAGTAAAGACCATTTGTCCAGTCATTCCAGTATCCAAGGCCTGCGAACAGCCCCACAGTCACCAGGATCGGTTTTCCCAGAGGGAGCACGATTTTTGTAAACACCGTAAAATGACCTGCCCCATCCACCTCCGCGGCTTCATAGAGAGCCTCGGGGATATTGTTGGAAAAATATGTCCGGATCAGCAGTACATTTACGGCACTCATCAAGAATCCCGGAACGATCATGGCGAAAATAGTATTTTTTATATGAAAGGTACCTGAATACATCATGTAAGTGGGCACCAGACCGCCGTTAAACAACATGGTAAAAAAGACAAAGAAGGAAAAAAAGTTTCTCCCCGGCAGTTTTTTCAGGGACAGGGGATATGCCAGCATGGAAGACAAGATCAAATGCAGTGCGGTTCCCACTATGGTAACGCCGATGGTAATGGCATAAGCCCTGAAAATTTTATTGCTGTTGACAAAGATATATTTGTATGCTGCCAGGCTTAATTCCTTCGGAAACAGGGTGTATCCGTCCCTGACCAGTGTGCCTTCCTCTGTTATGGATGATATAAATAACAGGAGAAACGGTAAAATGATAACAACTACAAGAATAATGAGAAATATATTTGCAAGGGTCTGATAAACCCTGTCATGTCTGCTGATATGCATCCTTTCACTCCTCCTTTAAAACAGCGCGTCTTCTTTGCTGATCTTCCGCACGAACAGATTGGCAGCCAGTACAACCACAAAGCCGATCAGCGACTGGTAAAATCCGGCGGCAGCGGCCATAGGAATATTTCCCGAATTCAGCAAAGCACGGTAAACATAGGTATCCAGTGTATTGGTCGTGGAATATATCAGGCCCGAATTCTGGGGCACCTGATAAAACAGGCTGAAATCCGAATAGAAGATACGCCCGATATTCAGCATGGTCAGGGTGATGACACTGCTCTTGATCCCCGGGAGCGTAACATTTCTGATCTGCTGCCAGCGTCCGGCACCGTCCAGTTTGGCTGCCTCATAGAGGGACGGGTCTATACCGTTAATTGACGCAATATAGATCAGGCAGTTATATCCCATGCCCTTCCAAAAATTCACCAGGACCAGAATGAACGGCCAATACTTAGCCGAAGCATACCACTGCACAGGTTCCATACCCAGCGCTGGCAGCAGACTTTTGTTCAGAAGACCGTTCTCATTGGACAAAATGGCAAACACAATGTAGGAAACGATCACATAGGACATTAAAAACGGCAGCAAAATAGAACTTTGATACAGGCGCTTTAACCTGCGCGAGGCAATATCACAGATAAGGATCGCGATCAATATTCCGGCTGCTGTGTTGATGATGATAAATGCCAGATTGTACAATATGGTGTTCCTGGTGATGACCCAGGCATCCTTTGTCACAAACAGATATTCAAAATTTTTAAGCAGCGGATCTGCCCAGTCACTGTGCCAGATTCCGTCCGCGAAATTCACATTCTTAAATGCAGCCACCAGGCCCGCCATGGGTATGTAATTGTTGATAAACAGATACAAAAGTCCCGGCAGCATCATCAGATAAAGAGGTACCCAGCGCTTCCATTTTCTGAAACGGCTCTGCCCCGCCGGACGTCCGTAAACAGCAGTATTTGACATAAAAAACTCCTCCTGTGGTAAAAAAGGGGCACCGCCATTACCAAGCGGCGCCCGTGATATGTTTTCTGATACGATTACTGTTTAGCCAGCCAGTCGTCAAGCTGCTGCTGTTTGGATTCCATGACCTTATCAAGACCGGCTGCTTTCAGGTCAGCCAAAAACTGCGGAAGTACCTCGTCCGGATTCACGGAACCTGTGTTCAGAGCATCAATATACTGGCCTTTCACATTGTCCAGGGCAGCAAGTTCATTGGCAAGGGCGGTGCCGTCGTAGGTAAACCCATAAGCACAGGATTTTCTTGCCTCCTCATTCAGTTTCATGACCTGCTCTCCCACATCCAGAGGAAGTCCTTCCCATACATCAGAAATGTACTGGTTCGGAAGCATAAATCCGAAATAAGCGTTGTAGGGATCACTGGATTTGTCCATTCCATCCGGGAAGGTGACATGTCTGTCCTCTGTGAGCTTGTAGTGTTCTCCCTCGATACCCCAGTTCAGAAGGTTTGCCGCTTCCGGATTTCCATAGATATAATCCAGCATTTGGAACGCTTTTTCCGGCTGCTCGGAGTTGCGTGCCACTGACCAGTAAAAACCTGCCGTAAAGCTGCTGGTGGTAAAGGCATCGTACAGCGGAATCACCGCCATCTCTGTCTTATAGGCAACAGAGGCCTCATTGGCTATTGCCGGCTGATAGGTGGAAACCAGGCTGAAGGCCTTGCCATTGCTCATCTGCACCTCAATGGAATCTGTGGTGGTGGCAGCGTCCTTTCCGATCCATCCCTTCTGTGCCCAGCGGTACTGACGGTCCAGGAACGCTTTATACGCATCACTTGCATACCAGTTTTCCACCACCGGTTTTTCGCCGTAGTTGAGCAGTACCCCGTACCCATCTCCCAGCGGGTCACACTGATACCAGTCGGAGTCGAATTTCTGTCCCTTGCTCATAGCCAGCATGGCTGCCTCCGGATGATTCTTGGCAACCACCTCATATACCCCTTCCAGGTCATCCACACTCTTAATATCCTCTTCCTGAAAACCGGCCTCCTCCAGCCAGTCTTTTCTCACCATAATGGACGCCTGGCGGTACCAGTCACAGACATTTGGAATGCCGTACACGAATCCGTTGATATTTGCCACTTTTGCGTTGTCACCCATATTTTCCTTAATATTGGTGCCGTATTTGTCTATCATTTCACTTAAGTCGTAGACGGCCTGGGTGGAGACAAAATTGGCTGCCTGATACGCCTGTCCTACCATCAGGTCCAGCTTTTCCCCTCCTGACAGCATAAGGCGCTGCTGCTCATTGGCATTGGCCCAGGGAACCAGCATAATATCCAGCTTCATGTTCAGGTCCTTCATGGTCAGCTTATTGATAGCCTCCTCCACCTTCTGTTCATCGTCCTGTGTGTTTCCGATGAACATCATAGTCACTGTGTAAGGCTCCTCCCCGCCATCCTGTTTGCTGCCGGCGGATTCTGTTTTGCTTTTCTCTTCCGTATCCGCAGAGCTGCCGCATCCGGCCAGCATGGAAACTGCCAGCACGGAAGTCATGAGTCCTGCAATCCATTTCGTTTTCATCTTCATTCTCCTTTTCGTATTTCCAGGTCTCTGCCTGTTTTGTGGTTTCATTTTACTTCCGGCCCAAACCACTTTCAATCACAATACCGACATCCTGTTATCACAAAAACGTGCTCCTTTGCAAAGCCCCGAAATACGTCGTTTTTCTTATACTTCCCCATCGTTTTCGTAATTGAATTTGCATTTTCAAACGTGTATAATTAAACATTACTATAAATCCTGATAAAATCACAGGCTAAAATCCGGGAAAGGACAGATATGAAAAAGGAACACAGGAAAAAAACACATTCCGCCTTCGGACGGCACAAACTTCTGCTCTGTATGGTGGTGGCTGCCACAGCTCTGGAACTCAGTGTCAGTGTGTGGGCCATTCACATGGTACGAAAACAAACGGCCCAGAACGCCAGTGTTATGGTCCAGAACCGTATGGAACAGGTGGAGAATAATTTTTTCATATTGAACCAGCATTTAAAACAGACCCTGGTGACGCAGGGACAGGGCACTGCCCTTTCGCAGGCTCAAAGCGAAGATTCCCTTACCAGGATACAGGCGCGGCAGACGCTGATCGACAGCCTTATTTATATATCGGGAAATTCCGGAAATGACTACTCACTTTTCTATTATTTTCCCAAAAGCAGGGAATTTTTAACTGCCGTACACTCCCGCTACATTGCCTATCCCCAGAGAGAAGGGCTGCAGGACGCTGTGATCCAACTTCTCGACTCCGGCTATCACCCCAGCAGCGTGTCGGACCAGTGGACCCTGCTTCCGGTGGGGGATACCTATTATGCCATCCGTCTTTATCAGTACCAGGATGTGTGGAACGGAAGCTGTATTCCGGCGGAGGCCCTCATCAAACCTCTGGTGGGCATCTATCCCAAAAGTGTCAGCTTCCCTGTACTCTTCACAGAAAACGGAAAACTTGCCGCCGGTGCCGGGAATCTTTCCCGTGAAGGGCTCTCACCGGATAAAGCCCTTGCAGGCCGCGGACCTTTCTGGCATAAAGGCCAGCGGTGGCTGGTGGTGGATTCCTCTGTATCGGACACCGGTTTTCAATTGAAGCTGTTCATCAAGGATTATGGGCAGTTCGAGAAGGCTGTGCTGTTCCAGACCGGGGTTCTGGTGATCATCGTTATCCTGTTAAGCGCTGTCATACTGGCCATGTCCTACACCCAGAAAAAGATACTGCGCCCTCTCCGCCTGTTTACGGAAAGGCTGAAATCCTATGATCCGGATAAGCCGGTACTCATAGAGATGAGTTCGGAACTGGAGGAATTGTCCGCAGCCAGCAGGCAGTTCAACAACCTCACAAAAGAAATTAACCGTCTGCGTATCCGTGCCTATGAGCAGGAGCTGGAACGGCAGAAAATACAGATGGACTACATGCAGATGCAGATCAAACCGCATTTTTTCCTGAACAGCCTGAATCTGATCCATTCCATGGCCAGCCACGGAAACTGTCAGGACGTAGCCCGGCTAAGCGAGATCACAGCCAGTTATCTGCGGTACATTTTCCAGAGTGATGTTTCCTGTGTGGAGCTTGGACAGGAACTGAATCATCTGCGTGACTATCTGTCCATTATGGAGATCCGCTACCCGGACCATTTCCAATATGAGATTTTCGCTGAGGAGGAGGCCTTGCTGCAGGCAGTACCGCCCCTTCTTCTCCAGACTTTTGTGGAGAATTCCGTCAAGCACGGAATCACGGCGGATACCAAAATGGAACTGAGCATCTCCGCTTTGATCGAATGCACGGAAACATCCGGGCAGAGGGAAATGCTGACCATCTTTATCACGGACAACGGTCCCGGATATCCCCAAACATGTCTGGATGTATGGGCTCAGGGAAAAGACCTGGCAAGAAGCGGCGGCTCTCATATCGGAATCGCCAATGCTTCCAAACGTCTTAAGTTGTTTTACCATGAAAATGCTGTGATGAAATTATACAACAGTCCGCTGGGAGGCGCAGTGACAGAACTGCACCTCCCCTGTAAGGAGGAGCAAAATGAATTTACTGCTGGTTGATGATGATGTGCTGATGCTCCAGGATCTAAAGGAAATCCTGGACTGGAACGCGCTTGGGTTCCAGAAAGTCTATACCGCCGAAAACACCGCCTCAGCCCTGAAAATGATCGCCCAGGTTCCTGTGCACGTCATTATATGCGACATTGAAATGCCCGGAAGCAGCGGGCTTGATTTCATGGAGACACTGCAGAACTCGGAAAGCGGCATCCCCTGTATTCTTCTGACAAGCTATGCCCGTTTTGAGTATGCCCGGCGTGCCATAGACTTAAATGTGGTGGAATATCTGCTGAAGCCCGTCTCCGCGGAACCGCTGCAAAGCGCGGTGGAAAAAGCTGTACAGAGGTTAAAGCTGTCCCGCCAGATGAACACGGCAAAGAAATACAGCCAGTACTGGCTGGATGAGGAAAAAAATACGGCGGAATATTTCTGGAACAAAACTGCCCGTGGTTTTCTGGCTGAGGTCTATTCCCTGCCCCGGAAACTGGGATACGGGGAAACCCAGCTTTTCACTCCTGTTCTGATCGAAGCCTTTCAGGATGACAGACGAAGCCAGATTGATGACCCCATGTGGGAGTATGCTGTCAAAAATGTAGGTTATGAGATATTGGAACAGGAGCACCTGCTGCCCCGGTGCGTCATTTCCCTGACTCCCGGCCGCTGGCTGGCTGTGGTCAGCATCGTAAGCGGACCGGAGACAGACCTCTCCCCCCTGGAAGAGCGTCTGGATGTTCTGCAGGATACCGCGGGAAAATTCATGCATATGGAACTCAGTATCAGTATGGGCAATGCCGTGTCCTATAGAGATATTTACCGGGAAGTGTCGGAACTTGAAAAGCTGCTGGACAGCACCATGAACCGGAGAGGCAGAATTTTGTACAAAGATCAAACTCTCCCCCGCGGCACCACCTGCACCCAGTCCGAAATCAGGCTCTGGGAGACTCTTTTGCAGTCTGCGGACAAAGAAGCTCTGAAAAAAAGCCTGTATACCTTCCTGCAGTCCAAAGCCTCGCTTCTCACACCGGAAAATATGCAGGAAATCCGTCAGGATTTTGCCCAGATGGTGTACAGCTTTTTAAAACAGAAAGAGATCCAGGCCCACCGGCTTTTCGGTGATGCCGAAAGTGACCGCCTCTATCAAAACGCAGTCCGGAGCATTGACCATATGTACGCTTACTGCAGTTACCTGATTGACCGCGCCCTCTGTTATGCCACTATCACTGACAATTCCAAAAGCGCTGTGGAAATCATACAGAACTTTTTAGATACCCACTATGCAGAGGATATCCAGAGAAATGATCTGTCTGATATTGTGTTTGTCAGCCCTGATCATCTGTCCCGGCTATTCAAAAAAGAAACGGGCCTATCCCTTATGCAGTATGTAACGAAAAAACGTATAACGGCTGCGTGCAGCCTTCTGGCGGAAAGCCGTATGCCCATCAACCGGGTGGCGCTTCAGGTTGGCTATGGTAATTTTGCTTATTTTTCCAAGATTTTCAGGGAGATCACCGGGATGACTCCCATGAACTACAGGAAACAGTCCCAGGCAGCAGACAGCACCGGCAAAGATTCTCCTCCCTTTTGAACTTCTTTCTCCCCTCTGCATACTATACAATAGATTCTCCCGTCCGGGATTTTCCGGTCGGTAATGGAGGAAAAAATGTCTCTTACTCCGCTTTTTACCCTGTCTCCGGATGAGACAGGGATTGTCAAATCCATTCTGACGGACAATGCCAGTCCGGCGCAGCAGCAGACCATCAAACGCCTTATGGATCTAGGTCTGATTGAAAACACGAAAGTTACCTGTGTTGGAGTGAGTGCCTTTGGAAGCCCCAAGGCTTTTCTCATCCGGGGCGCTGTCCTGGCTCTCAGAAAAGAAGAGGCTTCACTGATTCTTGTTAAAAAAATCCGGGACAGAAGTGTGCTGTGACATTCTTCTGTCCTATGAATTAAGAGGTGAATAGTTCTGAAGAAAGAAAAGAAAAAGGAGGTTCCCCTCCGTAATATAGCATTGATCGGCAATCCCAACGTAGGTAAAAGCACTGTGTTCAACGCGCTGACCGGTATGCATCAGCATACAGGGAATTGGTGCGGAAAAACAGTGGAATGCGCCGCAGGAAACAGGATCTATCGGGGACGGGAATACCGTTTTGTAGATTTGCCGGGCTGTTATTCCCTCTCCTGCCGCTCCAGTGAGGAGGAGATCTCCCGTGATTATATCCTGCAGAGCCATCCTGATGTGGTGGTGGCTGTCTGCGATGCCACCTGTCTGGAAAGAAATCTCAATCTGGTTCTCCAGATTTGTGCTGTTACCCCCCATGTGCTCCTGTGTGTAAATCTCATGGACGAGGCCAGAAAAAAGCATATCCGCATAGACTTTCTGCGGCTCCAAAAAGAACTGAAGATTCCTGTTATCGGCATAACGGCCAGGAGCCGGAAAGGCCTGGAACGCATATTCGGGGGGATTGAAGATGCCCTTTCCAACACAGAGGCCGTTTCCCCGGTTCCCGACATTTACCGCGGAAACGCGGAGATGTGCTGCGCTTCCGCGGAATACTGCGGCACCTATGTCCAGCAGGCCGCGGCGATCTGCAGGGCCTGTGTCACTTTGGAAAATCCGGATTATGCCAGAAGGGACAGGAAACTGGACCGGATTTTCACCAGCAGATGCACGGGGTTTCCCATTATGCTCCTGTTCCTGCTCTGCATTTTCTGGATCACCATTGTGGGGGCAAATGTCCCCTCTGACCTGCTGAATCAAGGGCTGTTCTGGCTGGAGCCGCGTTTTTACCACGGCCTTCTCATGCTGGGAGTTCCTGAAATCCTCTGTCAGGTTTTGATCTACGGAGTATATCGGGTCGCAGCCTGGGTGGTAAGCGTGATGCTCCCTCCCATGGCTATTTTCTTCCCGCTTTTTACTCTGCTTGAGGACTATGGGTATCTTCCCCGTGTAGCCTTTAATCTGGACCACTGTTTCCAGAAGTGCTGTGCCTGCGGTAAGCAGGCGCTCACCATGTGGATGGTTGATATCAGGATATGTCCCTGCCAAACCTGAAATAAATCCTCACAGTCTGTTCCTTTATACGCCCCTGTTCCGTTTCCCGGAAACTTCCCTGCCCGATCTCAATATGGTCGATAAAATGAAAAAGCAGCTCCCTGGATAATTCCTCCGGCTCCGTAAAGCCGTGCAGCATCTTTCTCAGCTGTTCCATGGCATCTTCCTTTTTTTCTGTGCCTGTATCTCTCCTCAAAACCTCCATCTTAAAAGAAACCTCACGGTTCTCGCTCTCATATCTCCTCAGCAGTTTCTTCATCCGCTCCTCACTGAGCAGTCCCTCCACATGGTCCTCATAGAGTTTTTCGATCAGTCTGTCCAGCTCATGCAGGCGCTTTTTTAGGGCGGAAAGCTCTTGTATCCTGTCTGTCTGGATATTTTGTTTTTCCAGGTACTTCCGGGCATGCTCCAGAATTTCACGCTCCTCCTGTTCGGATATCCGGACAGACTTTTGGATAGCGGTTAATACGATACGGCAGAGCGTATCATAATCCATAAAATGATTGGTACACCCTTTTGTCCCATAGAGTTTATATGCACCGCAGGCGAGATTCCCGGAGGCGTCTCTTTTTCTTGTTCCCACAATGGACATATTCCTGCCGCAGTCTGCGCATTTGGCAATCCCGGAAAATATATTCGTAAACTCCCCTTTCCCGGCGCAGGTGCGCTGTCTGCTTCTGCGTCCCGCCATGGAAAATACCTCCCGGCTGACCAACGGCTCATGTGTGTGTTTTACTACGTACCAGTCTTCTTTTGGATTTTTAACGGAAGTCCGGCTTTTAAAAGATATTTTTGTAGTTTTTCCCTGAGCCATATGCCCCAGATATACCACATTGCGTAGCATTTTCGTGATGGTCGATGATGTCCAGCCTCTCCGCTTTTCAAACTCCTCCTCTTCTGCCGGCCTCTGATTCCGGCGGTATTCCAGAGGGGTAGGCACCATCCGCCGGTTCAGTTCCCGCGCAATGTCAATGGGCAGGATACCCTCCGAAGCCTTAAGAAATACTTCCCTTACGATCTTTGCCGCTTCCCTGTCTATGACCAAATGATGTTTGTCCGCAGGGTCCCGCATATAGCCGTAAGGAGCGAATGCACCGACAAAAGCCCCCTCCTGCATGTGAGTGGTAAAGGATGAACGTATTTTTTTGCTGATGTCCCTGGCGTACATCTCATTGATAATGTTTTTAAACGGAGCGATATCCGTACAGGGGCTGTCGGAATCGTATCCGTCATTGATGGCAATATACCGCACCTTTTTCGTCGGAAAATAAATTTCTGTATACTGTCCGGTTTGAATATAATCGCGCCCCAGACGCGACAAATCCTTGGTGATCACCATATTGACCCTGCCGCTTTCTATATCCCGTATCATACGCCGGAAATCGGGGCGTTCAAAGGTGGTGCCCGAAATGCCGTCATCCACATACTCATCATAGACAGGATAATGATTCTCGGCTGCGTAAGCCCTGAGCATTTTTCTCTGCGTAGTGATACTGGCACTCTCGCCCTTTCCTTCATCATCTTTTGAAAGGCGCATATAGAGAGCCGCAAAATACTTTCTGTTTTCAGGCAGCATATGATTTCTCAAGCTATTCCCCCTTCAGAGCAAATCTTCCGGCGGCGGGCATCAACTGTCGGCAGCGCCTATTTTCTCCGTCAGTATCTCCAGCAGCAGCTCCTTCAGTGTGGGTCCGTCGGAAAATCTTACTTCCGCAACAATACCTGTGGTTTTCTCATCCATATCCTATCCCTTCTCACATTTTACATAGAAAACTATGCATAGGTTCTTCATAGATAATTTATGATGCTCTGCTTGTACGGTATGATATCTGCTGAACCTCAAAAACAGGATTTCTTCCCGAAAGATTCTAAAAGGGGCTGCGTACTACCGGCTAACCGATAATACACAACCCCTTTCATAAAAAATCAGCTCTTATTCAACAGAAGCCTTCAGACAGTTGTCACTGACAAGATATGCTGCCACACCACACTGATCGAATCCTGCTTTGTCACGCCAGATTCGCCGGTCCGAATCCCAAAGGCAGCAGCTCCTTTAATGTATAGATATCATAATGTTCCGTATCTGTGGCCAGGATTATCTGGAAACTCTCCGGATCACAGAATTCCATCATCACCTGCCGGCATACACCGCAGGGAGCCGCGTACTCTGTAAGGACACCATTTTTCCCGCCCACAATACAGATGGCATCAAACTCGCGCTCGCCTTCGCTGACCGCTTTGAAAAATGCCGTTCTCTCCGCGCAGTTGGTGGGGGTATAAGATGCATTTTCAATATTGCAGCCCTTATATATTTTCCCCTCCGGTGTATGGAGTGCTGCCCCCACTTTAAAATTAGAATACGGCGTGTATGCGTTCTCCATTGCCTTAACCGCCTGTTTGATCAGTTCTTTTACTGGAATCATAATCTCACCCCGTTTCAGTCTATTTCCCGTTGTCACTGCTGTGCCTTTGCAACCTTTACCAGACGGCTGGTGCCAAGGCGGTCCGCCCCCAGTTTTACAAACGCTTCCCCGTCGGCAAAGGAGGAGATTCCTCCTGCTGCTTTTACTTTCTTGTCGCTTCCCGTGTGTTCTCTCATAAGCTTCACATCGTCAATTGTTGCCCCATGGGTGGAAAAGCCCGTGGAAGTCTTGATGTACTCCGCGTCTGACTCTGTGACTGTTCTGCACATGCGGATCTTCTCCTCCTCTGTGAGCAGGCATGTCTCAATAATGACCTTCAGAAGTTTTCCGCCGCAGGCTTTCTTAACCGCCTGGATTTCTTCCTTAACCAGATCATATCGGCCCTCTTTCACCCATCCCAGATTGATGACCATGTCAATTTCCTCTGCTCCGTTCTTCACAGCGTCCGCAGCCTCAAAAACTTTCACTGCAGTGGTATTGTACCCATTGGGAAAGCCGATAACTGTGCATACCGGCATTTTGTCTCCCAGGTACTCTGCTGCCTGTTTCACATAAGACGGCGGTATGCAGACAGATGCCGTCTGATAAGCCACCGCGTCATCGCATATAACCTTTATTTCCTCCCAGGTAGCTGTCTGCGCCAGCAGTGTATGGTCAACTTTACTTAATATTTCTTTCTGTTCCATTCTGATATCCTCCTCATAATTTTTCACTGTCATGATATTCTTCTATTCTATTCCGATACTGTCAGTTTGTCCAGACAGGAAATCCCTATAGTACCATCCGGCATTGTTACATGAAAATTATCTGCTATGGTGGCCCCGATCCTTGCAAAGTCACTGCTCTCCTCCAGCTCTCCCCCGCACTGAAATGCAGGTGAATACGCCAGAAACGGAACCTTCTCCCGTGTGTGGTCCGTCCCGGTATATGTGGGGTCATTGCCGTGGTCCGCTGTCAGAATCAGCAGGTCTTCTTTTTCCAGACTGCCAAGCAGTACGCTCAGCTTTTCGTCAAACTGTTCCAGCTCACGGGCATATCCCTCCGCGTCCCTTCTGTGTCCCCACAGGGCGTCAAAATCCACCAGATTCACAAAGCAGAGTCCGTGAAATTCTTTCCCCGCCGCCTCTATGGTCTGTTCCATCCCGTGAAGGGAGCTTTTTGATTTGTATGCCCGGGTAATCCCCTCTCCGTCGAAGATATCCTTGATCTTCCCGATAGAGATCACATCACAGGATGCCTCTTTCAGCGCATCCAGAACCGTTTTCTGAAAAGGCTTCACCGCATAATCGTGACGATTTGCCGTGCGTTTGAACTCTCCTTTTTTTCTGCCTACATAGGGGCGGGCGATCACTCTGCCCACCATCCATTCCTCCCGCATGGTCAGCTCCCTGGCGATCTCGCAGTAGTGGTACAGGTTCTCAAGACCCATGGTCTCCTCATTTCCGCAGATCTGCAGGACGGAATCCGCGGAGGTATAGACAATGAGGTGACCCTCATTCACTTCTTCCTCCCCCAGCTCCTCCAGGATCTCCGTGCCGCTGGCGCTTTTATTTCCGATGATTTTTCTTCCGGTGCGCTTTTCCAGCTCACGAATCAGTTCTTCCGGAAAACCATGCTCTGTAAAAGTCTGGAAGGGTTTGGTAGTGCGAAGCCCCATCATCTCCCAGTGTCCGGTCATGGTATCCTTTCCGCTGCTGGCCTCTCTCATGGCCGAATAATAGGCAAGAGGAGACGGCGTACTGTCAACCCCGTTAAGGGGAAGGATATTCCCTATCCCCATTTTCTCCAGGATGGGAATCCGAAGAGGCTGCCCTTTCCTGTATCTGTAATCCGCTATATGGCCCAGGGTATTGGCACCTGCGTCTCCGAACTGCACCGCATCCGGCATAGCCCCTACACCCAGGGAATCCAGCACAACCACAAAGATACGTTTGAATTTCTCCATAATCTGTCTCCTTTATTCTGCTCTTAAATCAGTTTCACATTCACATATTCAGCTTCTATTTCTGACGCGTCGGCGATTCCCTCATCCTTTAAAATGGTGATCTCATTATCCGCTATCTTTTCGTATATGGCGTCATACTGCTCCTGTGTAAATACCGTAAATCTGGAAGTTTCCATAGGAAGCTGCACGCCATCCTCTGAGGCATCCAGCGTAATGCTCTCTCCGCCTTTAAATTCCCCGTTATAAAAATCCGTCAGATAGTCATAGACTGCTTTGCTCAGATTTTTCATGGCAGAGGTCATGACAGTCTCCGACTCTGCGCTCTGGTCCACGTCCACGCCGATCACCTTTTTCCCTGCGTTTTCCGCTGCTTTCATGACGGAGTTGCCCACAGGGCCGCCGCAGGAGAAGATCACCTCTGTACCCTCATTGTACCAGGATGCCGCTTTAGCCATGTTCTCCGGGGATGCCTCAAAATTTCCCACATAGGTGTACTTCATATCAATACTGCCCGGAGCCATGCCTTTTTCTTTTGCCGCGTAGTCCGCGCCCTGAATAAATCCATAGCCATAACGGATAACCGCCGGAACTGCAATCCCGCCCATAAATCCCAGTTTTGTGCAGCCTTCATAGACCGCCGCATAACCTGCCAGAAAACCCGCCTGCTCCTCCGCAAAATAGATGGACGCTGTATTCTCCCCGATATCCGGTTCTGCAGAATCTGCGGAATGAGGCGTCCCGTCCAAAATTATGAACTTCACCTCCGGGTGCTTCTGCTGCATGGTGTGGATGGGAATCTCATACAGATACCCCGGACACACCACCACCTTGGCGCCGCCTTTTGCCGCCAGATTGATGGAGGTGGTAAATGCCTCATCTGATTTCTCAGTGGGCTGATAATACTTATGGGTAATGCCGAATTCCTCCGAATATTTTGCAAGTCCTTCCCATGATCCCTGGTTGAAAGAACGGTCATCAATGCTTCCCACGTCTGTACTCAGGGCCAGCTCCGCACCTTTTCCGCTGCTGACCTTTGCCGCCTGCTTTGCGCCCAGCCCGCATCCTGTCAGGGATGCACAAAGCGCTGCCGCCAGAAACAGACTTATCACTTTTTTCATCATTCTCTTATACCCTCCTATCTGCTTCCTTTGTCATATGGAATGCCTTCCGCCTTCGGAGCTTTTGATTTGCCGGAAGAAAAGGCAAGTACGATCAGTGTGACCACATACGGCAGCATTTTATAGATCTCATTGGGTATGGGCAGGTCCTTGATGACCGGAATCCCTGAGTACGTGCTGGCAAGTGTCTTCAAAATACCGAAGAAAAACGCCGCACCCAGAATCCCCTTAGTCCTCCACTGACCAAAGATCAGCACTGCCAGTGCCAGGAAACCGTATCCTGCCACGCTTGCATTAAAATTGGTGGAAGTCGGTATCACGAAGATCAGTCCGCCCACACCTGCAAGGACACCGGAGATCAAAACCCCCGCATATCTGATCTTATACACATTGATTCCCACAGAGTCCGCTGCCTGGGGATGCTCGCCGCAGGCACGCAGCCGAAGACCGAACCTGGTCCTGCTGATCAGAACGGAGGCTGCAATAAAGATCAGTATTCCAATGTATGTGGATAGATAGCAGTTCTGGAAGAACATAGGCCCAATAACCGGAATATCTCCCAGAACCGGCACCTTTTCAATATGGAAGGTATCCGTAAAAGGAACCTGGGATTTTCCCTGTACCATTCTCGCCATAAAAAGAGCAAAGGCCGGTGCAAACATATTCAGTGCCGTACCGCTGATCGTCTGGTCTGCTTTCAGATTGACGGAGGCAAACGCATGGAGCAGAGAGAATAAAGCGCCTGCTACCGCAGCCACTAAAAATGCCAGCAGAAACAGCCCCTGCCCGCTCAAACGGTCCTGAAATACATTGATAAACCCAATGCTGATAAACGCACCCATAACCATAATACCTTCCAGAGCGATATTGATCACGCCGCTTCGCTCAGAGAACATTCCGCCCAATGCCACGATCAAAAGGGGAATGGAAAAAAACATGGTCTGCTGTATCAAAAAATAGATAATGTTCATGATGCTGTCTCCTCCCTTTTCGATTTCTTCGTCCATCTGCGGATAAATGTCTTAAACAGCAGGGAAAATGCCCCAAAGTATATAATAGCGGAAATGATGATATCTATCAGTTCAGGGGTAAAGCTCAAAAGCTGAAGATTATAGCCGCCTATGGTGATATGTGCAATAAAGAGGCTGGCTAACAGAATGCCGAAAGGATTGGACAATCCCAAAAGTGCAACGGATATTCCTGAAAATCCCTGAGACGCGATCACATCCAGCACCTGCATATGCTTTCCGAAATCAGACAGGTATAAAAGTGCTCCGCCAACACCTGAAAGTGCGCCCGCAATAACCATGGACAGTATGATATTCTTTCTGGCATTGATGCCTGCATAACGGCTGGCATCCGGGTTCTTGCCGCAGGCTTTCAGCTCATACCCGAACGCCGTCTTATTGATCAATATGTACATTCCCACCACGAACAGGACTGCGATGAGGATTCCGATATTCAGATTGGCCTCCGGAAAAAGCTTGTCCAGACCTGCCTTTGGCAGATAAGCGGTCTTCGCAACCGGGACACTCTGGTTGCCAGTCTGGTCGTAGACCGTCTTTGTGATCAGCAGGTTTGTCAGATAAAGGCCGATATAATTCATCATGATAGAGGAGATCACTTCATTTACATTTGCCACTGCCTTTAAAAATCCCGGCACCAGGCCCCACAACGCACCGGCCGCGGCTGCGCCTAAGATTGCGATCAGCCAGTGGATACTGCCCGGAAGTCCGGTGCACTTCACGCCAATGAGAACCGCCACATAGGCTCCCACGGTAAACTGCCCGGATGCGCCTATGTTAAACAGCCCTGTCTTCCAGGCAAACCCAACAGAAAGTCCTGTCATCACAATGGGGGTTGCCAGATAAAGAGTCTGGGATATCCCGCTCATGCCGTCCACAAATCCACCCTGTAAAATCGTGAGGAAACCGGAAAACATTTCATTGGAGTTGGTGATCAGAAGGATAAACAGTCCGAACAGCAGCCCCGCTGCCACCGCCAGCACGGAGGAGAGAAAACTTTCCACTCCCTCATTTCCCTTCTTATTCTTTTGTTTTAACATGCCGCATCCCCCTTTCCTGTTCCGGCCATATAAAGCCCCAGTTCCTGGATCGTCACATCTTCCGGCTTCACATCCGCAACGATCTTCCCTTCATACATGACAAGTATCCTGTCACTGACATTCATGACCTCATCCAGCTCAAAGGATACTAAAAGAACTGCTTTCCCGGCATCTCTCTGTGCTATGATCTGTCTGTGTATATATTCTATGGCCCCCACATCAAGGCCGCGGACCGGCTGAACCGCGATCACGATCTCCGGGTTTCTGTCCAGCTCCCTGGCGATCACTGCCTTCTGCTGGTTGCCGCCTGACATGCCTCTGGCAATGGACTCCGCGCCGTGGGCACTTCTGATATCATAACGCTCTATGAGCTTCTCCGCATATTTGTCGATTTCATCAAATCTTAAAAATCCATGCTTATCAAACTGCGGGGTGTAATAATTCTGGAGGATCAGATTCTCCTTCAGTGTGTAATCCAGAACCATTCCATGCTTGTGCCTGTCCTCAGGAATATGGGCCATACCGTCCAGACATTTTCTGCGGATACTTTCTTTTGTGATATCCTTACCATTCAGAAACACCTGACCCTCGTCGATCCCCATAAGCCCGGTGATCCCGTAGACAAGCTCTGACTGGCCATTGCCGTCAATTCCTGCAATGCAGACGATCTCTCCCTTCTTCACCTCAAAGGATACATGGTCCACCACATTTTTGCCTGTACGTTTGGAGCGGATCGTCATATCACGAACCGAGAGCGCTGTTCCCAGAGGCTTCATTTCTTTCTTCTCCACGACAAAGTCCACTTTGCGGCCTACCATCATTTCGGACATCTCCTCCTTGATGGCACCTGCCACATCAATGGTTCCGATACAGCGTCCTTTTCTAAGTACGGTACAGCGGTCTGCCACCGCCTTTATCTCAGCCAGCTTGTGTGTGATGAACAGAATGGATTTTCCTTCGGATACCAACTGTTTCATGACTTTCATAAGCTCATCGATCTCCTGGGGTGTCAGCACAGCGGTGGGTTCGTCAAAGATGAGGACATCATTATCGCAGTAGAGCATTTTTAAGATTTCCACTCTCTGCTGCATTCCCACCGTGATATCGCTGATCAAAGCGTCAGGGTCAATTTTAAACTTATAGCGTTCGCTCAGCTCCACCACCTTTTTTCTGGCCTCATCCATTTTCAGAAAACGGTGTTTTACCGATTCATGTCCGAGCACGATGCTCTCCAGCACCGTAAAATTATGTACCAGTTTAAAATGCTGATGTACCATTCCGATTCCCAGCGCATTGGCATCGTTCGGGTTATTGATCGTCACAGGCTTTCCGTTCATCCTGATCGTTCCCTGCTCCGGCTGGTACAGCCCGAACAGTACACTCATCAGGGTGGACTTTCCTGCACCGTTTTCGCCCAGCAGCGCGTGAATCTCACCTTTTTTCAGTTTCAGCGTAATGTCGTCATTTGCCTTGAAACTGCCGAATTCCTTGGTGATATGTTCCATTTCAATTACATACTGCTCCACTTAAAAACCTCCTCCGCCGTGTTTCAGCCTCTCCCCTCTCTTGTGTGGGATTCCAGCCTTCTGCGTTATTTATCTTCCCGGATCAATATTCTCAGCGCTTCCACAGCCACCTTGATAGCAGCATCCGTATCATGGACCACCGGATTGGAAAGCCCCTGTTTCTCACGTTCCTGATTGGCTACTACCAGGAAATTGGAACCGCAGCGCACTCTCAGGTAGTTGGCAACCACAAACAGTGCGGCCGACTCCATCTCTGAAGCCTTGCAGCCAAGTCTCAGCCATGCCTCCCATTTGTTCATCAGTTCGTAGCTGACCGGCTTTGTCTCCGGCTCATGCTGTCCGTAAAATGCATCCTTGCACTCCACAACTCCTGCGTGATACTCATATCCGCAGTTTTGGGCTGCTTTTACCAGCGCGTTGGCCACGCCGAAATCAGCGACCGCCGGGTATTCAATGGGGGCATATTCTTTGCTGGTACCTTCCATGCGGATGGCGCCTGTGGCAACCACAATGTCTCCGCCCTTTACATTTACATCCATACCGCCGCATGTGCCCACACGGATGAAGGTATCTGCCCCGCTCTTTACAAGTTCTTCCATGGCGATGGACGCTGACGGCCCGCCGATTCCCGTTGATGTGACGCTGACTTTTTCTCCGTCCAGATATCCCGTATATGTCACATATTCTCTGCTGTCTGCCACCAGTACAGGGTTGTCAAAGTATGCCGCGATCTTACTGCATCTCTTAGGGTCTCCCGGAAGAAGCACATATCTTCCCACATCCCCTTTCCTTATATTCAGATGATACTGCACACCCTCTTCTGCGTAATTCATATGTATTTCCTCCTTGTTTGTACCTGTATATTTTTTCTATACATGTATATTACCACTTGTATAATTTTCTGTCAATCAAATTACTATGCATAATATATACAATATTTATCCGCTAATTTTGTGCACATATTACAACTCCATCTGTTAAGGTGCTTACATTTATCCGTCAAACATTAGACATGTTACTCTTTACAGACCTAGTGTAGAGCCAGTGCAGGATGCAGAGCACATAGCAGCATACCCAGATCTGACTGAATAATCAGTACATGTTTTCAAATTGACTAATATAATGTAAAGTTGTATAATTGTCATATCTTATTTTGATATTACCATATTGCCGACGGAGGAGAATGATATGAATGAGCCACTAGACAACAAGGTTCCCAAAACAGGAATGTCCGAAGAAAAATCAAGAAAATTGAAGCATGTAAAGGTCTATGATCAGCTCTATGCCCAGATTCTGAGCGGGGAATATCCCAGGGGATCACAGCTCCCCAGCGAGCCGGACCTGTCTAAAAAGATGGGGGTGAGCCGTATGACACTCCGCCAGGCACTGGCCCTGCTCAGAGAAGACGGACTGATCCACAACGTACAGGGAAAGGGTAATTTTGTACAGGAAACAAAGAAGGCGCCTGTAAAAGACTTCACCAATCTATGCAATCCTGTGTTCCAATGCGGCCAGACCATAACAGAGACGGAGACAGAATACCGCCTGGAACCTCCCACGGATTTTATCAGCAATATCATCGGCAGGAAAACCCCTGTAGTCGCCATTATTGACCGGTGGTATAAAGACCAGCCGGGAAGCACATTTGCCTACTCCCTCAGCTTTATCCCTATCGAGACAGTTACCAGGTTCAATATTGACTTTACAGACACGGACAGCCTGACACAATTTCTGAACCAGGATGTATACAGCCATGCTGTCTCCTCCACTCTGAATCTGAGAGGATCAGACACAGGCAACTTCACGGCCCAGAAATACAGGCTGTCCGAAAAAAATACATTTCTGATGATACAGGAAAATCTGTACGATGACTCCGGCCTCACCCTGGCAGCTTCCAAGCACTATATCCCTCTGGAATCCTGCAACCTGGTACTGACTTTCCGAAAATAGACTCAGAAACCGGAAACAGACCCAGAGGCCGGAAACAGCTCAGAGAAGTGATACCGGCCCGCAGACTGCGCAGATTTCCCTGTCAAGAGCCTCATAAAAATCAGCCATATGTTTTCCGTCAACCAGAGCATGGTTACACAGCACGGATACTGGCATCAGGACTTTTTCCTCCTGTTTGTAATACTTTCCCCAGGTGATCCTCGGATTGCTGTCCGCAGGAATGGGGACAGGCTGGATAAACGAGGTGTAGGTCAGCCAGGGAAGCGTTGAGATAAATATTTTGTCATTGCTCTCCTCCCTGTCCTCCTCAATACTCCTCTCGTTTTTTGCCGCTTCCTGCGCCCGTACAGCGTAGTCCAGATAATCAGGAAACGGCATACTGCTTTCCAGAGTACAGTAGCAGTATGTTCCATCCTCCAATGCCACTGTGTGTGACGTTCTGCAGGATTCATATTCTACAATACTGTTATTTACAATACGCTGCCTGAATTCAGGGACACCGTTTGCCGCCTTTGACACGCAGTAGCAGAACGTGAGAAAAAAGGGCAGTTTCTCTGCCTTAACCTTTTTTAATAAATCTGTTATCTCAACATTGACTGTTACTCCTACGTACGGGTAAGATAAACTGTTGAAATAATCAAAGTGGCTTTCCCGTTTGTAATCCTTTAAAATTCGTTTTTTTCTTTCCATAAATACCTCCTGAAATAAAGCACCAAAAGTACGCCCGGCGGACTTTCTGCTGCATGAATAAAAAAGCCGTAAACAGATGACTATAATCCAAAGAATTATAATCAACTATTTACGGCAGTTGGTAGAAACGCTCAACCATATTATGAGCTTATATAACTGTTTTCATTATAAACGATTGCGGTTATGATTGCAATGCAAATTCCAGGATACCTTCCCGCATCTCGAAGCGGATACCATTTTCACATTTCTCTCTCCGTACTTCCCCGTCACATCTGATGTCATTGACATGCATGAGCTGTACAAAGACATGTCCTGCCTGCCCCTGCAGCTCCAATGTTATATTTTCTCCCATGCGTTTCACATTCAGCTTAAGGACCGGCTCCCCTGAGGTATTATAGACCCTGCAGTCCTTTTCAAACGCTTCGGGTATTTCATACAATTGAAACGTCACCCCATCCGCGTAATCATAGACCGGAGTATCCTCCTCTGCGCCCACCGGGAGAATGGTTCCCGGACGGACAAACAGCGGCATATGGAAATAATCATAATTCCGTCTGTACCACTTGCCGCCCTCCAGGATTTCGCCGTCCAGATAATTGGTCCAGCACCCATTTCCCGGCAGGAAAAACTCCGCCTGGCCCTCTTCATTGAAAATAGGGGCAGCCAAAAGGTCACTTCCAAGCATATACTGGCGCTCCAGATGCAGAGAAGTGGGACACTGGGGAAACTCCAGCATCATGGCCCTCATCAGGGGAACTCCCTCCTCCAATACCTGCACACTTCCGCTGTACAGATAAGGCATCAGCCTGCATTTCAGGTTCGTAAACGCCTTCAGTACCCTGCAGGACTCCTCGTCAAAATACCAGGGTGCCCGGTAGCTCTGCTCCCCGTGAAGCCTGCTGTGCGTGGACAGCAGGCCGAACTGCACCCATCGTTTATACAGGTCCGGTGTCGCTGTCCTGCAGAATCCGCTGATATCGTGGGCCCAATACCCGTACCCTGACTGGCAGAGTGACAGACCGCCCCTCAGACTTTCCGCCATGGAAATATAGGAAGCTTCATTATCCCCGCCCCAGTTAAAGGGGAATTTCTGGGTTCCGGCCGTAGCAGATCTGGAAAATACGCATCCCTCCCCCTTCTTCTCCTGAATCAGCTCATAAACCGCCTGATTATAGAGATAGGGATAATAATTATGCATTTTCGCAGGATCTGAACCGTCAAAATAGACCACATTCGTTGGAATCCTCTCTCCGAAATCCGTCTTCAGTGCATCCACTCCCATATCCAGCAGAGCACCCAGTTTGCTTTGATACCAGCGTACCGCTTCAGGATTTGTAAAATCCACAATTGCGATCCCTGACATCCAGTTATCGGACTGCCACACATCCCCGTCCTTTGTCTTCAAAAAGTATCCATTGTCTTTGCCCTCCCGGAACAGATAAGACTCCTGGCTTATGTATGGGTTGATCCACACACAGACCTTCACACCTCTTTCATGGATAGCATCCAGCAGCTTTTTGGCATCCCCGAACCGCTTTGACCAGACAAAATCACAGCATTTAAAATCATCCATCCAGCGCGCGTCGAAATGAAACACGGACAGGGGGATGTCATATTCTTTCATCTTGTCAATGGTATCCAGTGTGATCTGCGCGTCTGAATCCGGCATCCAGCTTGTGGAGAGCCACAGGCCGTAGGTCCAGGCAGGTGGAACCGGTGTCCTTCCGGTGAGGGCCGTGTAATTTGACAGAACCTCTTTCGGTTCGCTGCCCCCGATCACCATATACTCCAGTTCCTCCTCCTGCACTGCGATCTCCACGTGGCGCACACTCACATTGGCCACCTCAAAGCCCACTCTGGCAGGGGTATTTACAAATACACCGTAGCTTTTGCTGGACAGATAAAAGGGAATATTCTTATAAGCCTGATTTCCGTTGGAACCTCCGTCACGGTTCCAGCAGTCAACAGACTGCCCGTTCCTGATACAGGAAGTAAAGCGCTCTCCCAGACCGTAGATATATTCTCCCACATCCAGACTCAGCATTTCCCGAATATAGTTTTCGTTTTGGCTGCTTCTGCCGTTTCTTCCATTATAGTCACACAGCTTATCTGCCTCATATTCCGCGTCTGTGACATAAGCCGTTCCCTTTTCCCCGCATCTTGTAAGGAAATGTCCGTCGAAATAAAAAGCGATTCCAAAATCTCCAGTTTTCCTTACCACTGCTTTCATCCTGCCGTTTGTTACAGTGATTTCCTGCTCCATCTCGCATACTTCCATATCCCGATAGGAAACATCCAGGTCAAAGTATGGCCCGCACTCCTTTTTGCCTGTAAAATGATAGACCTTGACGGCCAGTATGTCCGCCTTCGGGGCAGTGATGGTAAAATGAAGGACCGGTCCGGCTATCGTATCCCTGAGTGACCGTATCTCCGTACAGGGCACCATGAAATGTACCTGATTCTTCTCTGCCCTCCACTCCCACAGGGAATGAGCCCTGTGAAGCTTATATCCGTTTCTCGACTCCCATAATCCGTCTGTAAACCGCATTGTCAATCTCCTTTCAAACTATGCATAGCTATTGCCTATTCCGCTTCTGCTGATATTTCCATTGTAAGCTATCCTGTTTGATTTTCCATTACAAGTTTGCGATACTACCATGACTAATTCGTCTTTTCAGGATTCTTGGCTGTCTCCCGGATTCCCTCCTCCATCATGCACAGAGCTTCCAGCGCACTTCTAAAATACCTCCTCCTTCCGTCCGCGCCCCTGAGCTGCCCCTGCCAGCTGTTATGCTGTGTGCAGAATATCTGCAGAAGATAAAAGCACGCCGCCTTTTTCCCAAATCCGGAATCCTGCAGGGAATGAAACTCCGGCAGTTCGGCAGTTCCTGCCCGGCTGTTTTCCAGATAGGATAAAACTGTGTTTATTTTCAGCAGCATGTCCCCAAAATCATGAAACCTGAGTATTTCACTATAATTGGGGTTCATGATCCATCCTTTCGGCGTATTCTCTCTGATGGTCTCCACATGAATAAAAAAATCTCCGCCTTTCATTTCTCAATCCTCCTATGTACTGTCGGTTATCCTATGTGATCTGTTCATTTATGGGTTGAGTACATAATGGTGATTATGCCGTAAAATTACAGTTCAAAGCATTCTATATCATATACCCAAAAACTGTAATGTTCTTTCTATCATTGAGAAATGCAGCCATATTGTTTTAGAAACACATGAAAAGCAGACCGGTGTGCGGAAAATAACGGCTCCGGTCTTTTTTCCATGTTCTCTTATACATCAGGCGTCTAAAACCGGCAGAAAATAAGCCGGCGGATCAAATATTTGTTTTTCTTAACCAGGTATGTTAGAATATCACTATGTAACTTTCATTGAGGATTCCAGGTGCATGATGGCATAATCACCATTATGCAGTCAATTCATGTAGTGATAACAAGCTTCATCATTTCAAGCTGTCTTAAATGTTCTCTTCCGCTTTCCATTGTATAGATACGTGTCGTGGAAATATTTGCGTGCCCTAATAAATCCGCCAGTTTTACCAAATCCTTCTCCAGCATATAATAAGCCTTTGCAAACAGATGGCGCAGATTATGGGGAAACACCTTTTTCGGCTCCACCCCGGCACTTTGGCACAGAGATTTCATATCTCTCCATATATTGTTCCTGTCCAGAGGTCTGCCGCTTTTTGTGCGGAAAACGGGACCGCTCTCAATACCGGTCTCTTTGCAGTAACTCCGAAGCGCGCGGCATAAATCCCGGTGCAGAAAAACGGTACGGCTTTTTCCTTTACACGCTACGAATGCCTGTCCCGTACTCAGGGCTTCTTTCGTAATATACTGAAGCTCCGATACACGAATCCCCGTCGCACAGATAGACTGCAGCAAAAGGGAGAGCCTTCTGTTTCCCTTCTGATCTGCTGCTTTTACAAGACGCACATACTCCTCACGGGTCAGTTCTTTTTCCGGTCTGGAAAAGATCTCCCTCTGTACTTTCAGCGGCTTTACCTTCATCTGCGGCATACCTGCAAATTCCAGATAGCTGTTCACAGCGGCCAGCATAGAATTAATACTGACAGGCGCATGAGTTTCTCTCAGCTTTTCCTTCCATCTCAGAACTGCTTCTTTATCCATTTTCTTCCCATCCAGAAACGTAAAAAAGGCGCGCAGATCACGGATGTATTTCTCAACAGTCTTCTGGCTGCGTTCCTGATACAGCAAATGTTCTTCATATTCTCCCAGAATTTTCTGTGTATTTCTTTTCATTTTCCTGCTTCCTTTCTCTGTTTTTACTTATTCTACCGCATACAGAAAAAAGTTATGCTCCGCAGATATCAAAAAATCCTGATCTTGACCAACCATGTGCATGGGCTTTGGATGCAACGCAGCGGGTGTCACCGGATGCCGTATCATAGACTCCCCCAGGGAGCGCCTGATCGCCATACTGACCAACAGCCTGGTTCCCTGCAACGGAAGATTTCCCACTATTTTAGCTGTTCTCACCATGTTCTTTGCCGCCGGCACCGGGCTTTTTACTTCCCTGTCCCTTGCGCTTTTACTGGCGGCCACCATACTGCTGGGTATTTTCATGACGTTTTTCTCATCCTGGCTTTTGTCTAAGACAGTACTGAAGGGGGTTCCCTCCTCTTTTACGCTGGAACTTCCGCCTTACCGGCGGCCCCAGTTCTTCCGTGTGCTGGTGCGCTCTGTTATGGACCGCACCCTTCACGTACTCTGGCGGGCACTGATCGCGGCGGCCCCTGCAGGGCTCATTATCTGGATACTGGCAAATGTAACTGTGGGGGATACTTCCCTGCTGCTGCATTTTGCCGGATTCCTGGAACCTGTGGGACGGCTTATGGGACTGGACGGTATCATTCTGCTGGCTTTCATCCTTGGACTGCCGGCCAATGAGATCGTGGTACCCATCATGATCATGGCTTACACGGCACAGGGGACACTGACCGATTCCGGCAGTCTTGCAACCCTGCACACTTTGCTTGTACAAAACGGCTGGACCTGTTTTACTGCTGTTTCCATGCTTTTGTTCACACTCATGCACTGGCCCTGCGCCACCACACTTCTCACCATCAAAAAGGAAACACACAGTTTGAAATGGACGTTTTTGGCATTTCTCATTCCCACGGTTTTAGGCTTCGTCTTTTGCTTTTTATTTAATTGTATGGTGCAACTGTTCATATGAACAGCCGTCCCCGCTGCCAAAACGAACACGCCCTAAGGCAGGATATCCACGTTTTCCAGTAAGAACTTAATGAACACCTTGCTTGCAATGGGAATCGTGTTTTTATCCTGTGTGATAATCCCGATTTTTCTCTTCACAACCGGCTGTATGGGCCGCACTGCCACCTGGTGGCTGGATTTGCACAGGATCAGCTCCGGTATGATGCTGACCCCCAGGCCCTCCTCAATCATGGATAAAATGGAGTAGTCATCATGGACACGGAGTTTTATGTCCGGTTCTATCTGTTCGGCATGAAACGCAGTCAGAGTCTCGCTGAAAGCCCCTTCTTCCAGAAGAAGAAACGGTTCCTTTGCCAGATCCTGCATGGTGACATACTCCTGTTCACAGAGGGGATGGCCGGTGGGGAGCACAGCCATCAGTTTGTCCTCCTTTATGAGCCTGGTCCTGATCCCCTTGACCGCGTCCGGGTTCACAAATCCGAAATCCACCTCCCCAATCCGCACCCACTCCGGTATCGTAGTATAGTCCCCCTGATGAAGTACGAATTGTACATTGGGGTACTGTATCTGAAACTTTTTGATCAGCTTTGGCAGCCAGTGTGCTGATACACTGGAAAAAGTGCCGATCTTGATCACCCCGGATTCCAGCCCCCGGATCTCCTTCACCATCTCCAGCATGGACTGGTACTGTGCCACGGTCCTCTGGATAAACGGATACAATTTCTCCCCCTCCAGCGTCAGATGAACGCCATAGCGGGAACGATACAAAAGTTTGATGGACAGCTCCTTTTCCAGGGATGAGATCATCTGGCTCATGGCAGGCTGTGTGTATCCCAGCAGGTTGGCCGCCTTTGTAAAACTTCCAAGTTCAACTATTTTTTGTAGTGCAATATAACGCTGCATTTTCAAATAACCTTTCTGCATATTTATATAATATCTATTTATTTTCCTTATTTTAAAAACCAGTATATACTAATATAAAACCAAAGACAAGGAGATGGAAGAAAATGAAATGTTACATTGCAGACGCTTTTACTGATACTGTATTCAAAGGAAACCCTGCCGCTGTCTGTCTTCCGGAACAGTGGATACCGGATGAGCTGATGCAGAATATTGCCAGGGAAAACAATCTGTCTGAAACGGCATTTACGGTCACAAAAGGGGATGCGTATGAACTGCGCTGGTTTACACCCGGCGGGGAAATTGATTTATGCGGGCATGCCACTCTCGCTGCTGCCTATGTGCTGATGCGTTTTGTCATAAAGGACAGGACCAGGATATCCTTTCTGACCAAAAGCGGAGAACTTACCGTCAGAAAAAAGGACGGACGATATGAACTGGACATGCCGTCCTATCCCCTGCACCGAATACCGGTCACAGAGGAGATGGCAGCGGCCGTGGGATTTATGCCGGCCGAAGCATGGCTCGGACGTGATCTGGTCTGCGGCTCCGGTCACTGCCATGTCATCCCTATGTGGGCAGAAAAGCTGAAAAGGCAGGATTTCCGCGCCCTGCAGGCTTCTGAAAGAAGCGGTATTTTATACTGCCGTCTTTCCGGGGACAGGGTTTTCATTGCTGGAGAAGCCGCCCTATACTCCGTCGCTGAATTGTATGTGCAGGAAAGGCGGGATGACTTATGAACAGCAAAAAGGCTGAAATACTGATGGTCAGCGTCTCTTTCGTCTGGGGGTCCTCTTATCTGCTGATGAAAATAGGGCTTGGAAGCATTGCCCCTTTTAACCTGATCGCACTGCGTTTCGGAATCGCGTTTCTTTTTATGACACTGGTTTTTTCCAAAAAGTACCGCTCAGCCAAGCCTTCCGATATAGGAAAAGGGATTCTGATGGGAATTCTTTTGTTTCTCACATTTTCCGGGATGGTTTATGGTGTCAGCCGTACCACTGCATCCACCGCAGGGTTTTTAGCCAGCACTACCGTTATTTTTATTCCCATTCTGGAGAGTATCATATGGAGAAAACTCCCCCGCAGGCTGGTACTGTCCAGTATTCTTCTTGCCGGAGCCGGCCTGTATCTTCTGACCGCCAAAAATGGGCTTTCCCTGAATGGCGGGGCCATCTACAGCCTGGCAGGTGCGTTTTTTTATGCTGTTTATATCCTTCTGCTTGAAAAAACCTCTAAAACTGCAGACACCTTCCTTCTCAGCACCATCCAGTTTGGTGTTATTGCCGCGTGTGCCTCCGTCTGTATGATGTTGTTTGAAACGCCGTCCCTCCCGGCTTCCCCCGCACAGTGGGCAGCCATACTCTGTCTTGGACTGATGTGCAGTGCTTATGGTTTTCTCGCGCAGTCTGTGGCCCAGAAATATACCACGGCTGAGAGAATCGGACTGATTTTTTCCCTGGAGCCAGTATTTTCCGCGGTTCTTTCCTTTCTTATTCTACATGAGATATTGGACTGGACAGATTATCTGGGCGCAGGTCTGATACTTTCCGGTGTGATCCTGTCAAAATTTATGCCTGCTGCCGAAACGGTTAATGCAGAAATTCCGGCGGAATCCCTTTAATCCGGTATTATTGACTATTGTTCATTGACATTTGTTCACTCATCGTGCTATACTGTTTTCAGAAAGTGAGATGATCATATGGCAAAAGATAAGATCAGGGTTTCCAAACCCCCGGAAGAGCGCAGGCAGGAAATCATGGACACTGCCATGCGTGTATTTGCGGAAAAGGGATATGAGCAGACCACCATGCGGGATATCGCATCAGCGGTGGGTGTTGTTCCCGGTCTCTGCTACCGCTATTTTGAATCCAAACAGGTATTATTTGAACAGGCAGTCAGACAGTACGTCTCTGATTACTGCGCTCCCATTGTACGTGCCCTGAAAGAACACAGCGGAGATATGTCCTCCGCTTTTGACCGGGCCGCCGCTCTTTTTTTGACTTCCGGCAGCAGAGAAAAATACGATGCCTTTTTCCACAAGGAGGAAAACCGGACCTTCCACACACTGCTCAGTTACTCTATCTGTGACTATATGCTGCCCTTTGCCGCAGAGTTTTTTGACAGCCTGAACGCAAACGGAACAATCTCCATCTCCGACACAAAATCTTTCTCCCAGTTTATCCTATACGGACAGATTCCGATCATAAACGACGAAAGCCTTACCCCGGAAGAAAAAGCGGCAAGAATCAAAGAATACATGAGCAAACTGACAAAGTGATAAGTCCCTCTTAAGAGGGATTTTATTACAGGATTTGAGTGAACTTTGTTCACTGAAAGGATGGTTAATATGAAAAATACAGCGCTTATCACAGGTGCCACAAGCGGACTGGGACTCAGCTATGCAAAATACTTTGCCTCCGCCGGATATGATCTGATCCTCACCGGCCGCCGCAGGGAAATCATACAAAAAAACGCGGAAATACTGCAAAAGCGGTACCACATAAAAGCTGAGGTGCTGATCGTGGAATTGTCAGACCCAAACGGCATCAGCCATTTGCTCTCCTGTATCAGAGACAGGGATATCCATGTTCTTGTAAACAATGCCGGTTTCGGTTTAAAACCGTTCTTTGCCGATACACCCCGGGAGGATATCGAAAAAATGCTGTACCTGCAGATTTGGTGTGTCACACAACTGACACACTGCGTCCTGAAAGGTATGCTGCAGCGCCATGACGGTATTATCATCAATATTTCCTCCGACGGCGCTTTTGCCGTGATGCCTCACAATGTACTCTACTCCTCCACAAAGCTGTACATTTTGAATTTCACAGAAGGGCTGCACACAGAGTTGGTTGGAACAGGGGTTCATGTGCAGGCTGTCTGCCCCGGCTTTATTGACTCTCATTTTCACGAGAACGCGGGGATGCATATGGATAAGAACAAAAAGGGATTGTTTGGTTTCCGCCAGCCGGATGATATTGTGGCGGATGCCATGAAGGATTTCAGAAAGGGAAAGGTGGTATCCGTTCCGGATGCCGGGGCAAAGCTTATAAGGTTTATGGGAAGATTCATGCCGCGGAAAGCATTCTATAAAATGTCTGCCTCCTTCTCCGCCGGCGTCATAAAGAAAAAAGCAAATACCTCAGCCAGCCATAAGTAGCGGCATACTCTGCTTTTCTTCCGCGCTTCTGATGCCTCCCTTTGTTATATTTTTATCACAATTCCATATGATTGTCTGACTATTCTTCCACTTGCTTCCCTGTTGTTTTAAGTGTATCATATAAATAAGAATTATTCTTGAACAGAACAGGCTGCTTACCGTACTGCCCGCGAGTCATCCGCAGACAGACTGTAAACGTTTTCTGGTACAGGCATAAGATAGAAATGAGGGAATGAGGAGGTAGGGAGATGGAAACATCTGGATTTACAAAAAATACGAAGCGCCTTTTAATATGGGGAGCCGGAGATCAGGGGACGGTAGCCCTGGACTGTGCTCTGGCAATGAAGAGATACAGCAGGATTGACTTTCTCGATATCAAAGAGAAAGGACACCGCCAGATTCCCGGTCACACAATTTATGAGGAGGCAAAGGAAAAGGTCAGCGAACTGATACATGGTTATGACGAGGTCATTGTGGCAAGCGGCAGCAATTACCTGCGGGAAAAGAAAATTGCACAGGTGCTGGCTGCAGGGGTTCCCCTTGCAACCCTGATACACCCCACGGCTGTCATCAGCCCCCTTGCCCATGTGGCCAATGGCTGCACCATACTGGCAGGTGCCGTCGTCAATATCAATGCCTATGTGGGAATCGGCTGCATTGTAAACACCCACGCAGTGATCGAACACGACTGTCTGGCTGAAGACTATGTCAATATCTGCCCTCAGGTCTCCATGGGAGGCCACGCGAGAATAGGCAGACGTTCCTTCATCGGTATCGGAAGCACCATTCTGGATCACATAACCGTTGGCAGGGAATCCATTGTGGGGGCCGGTGCTGTGGTGATCCGCGACGTGCCGGACGGAACCACCGTTGTAGGGGTTCCTGCCAAAAGAAAACATTAACCGTTCCGCCGGCTTAACGGCAAAATTATACCGCACCCAAATACGCAGGTGCGGTATAATCCGATTATGTGGGGGCAATCCCACGTTCCTTCTCTTTATCTTTCTCTTTTTCTTTCTGGAAAAAAGCTTTCGTCTCCGCGATCACCACAGAACTCAGTCCCAGTAGTCCGATGAGATTCGGAAATGCCATGCAGGCATTGGTAATATCCGCCAGAAGCCAGATAGGTTTCAGGGATAAAAACGGAGCCACTGCTATGCAGGCAATATAAACCATCTTATAAGGCAGTATGTATTTTACGCTGTTGAACAGATATACCAGACAGCGCTCCCCATAATAACACCAGCCGATAATGGTGGTAAAGGAGAAGAAAATAAGGCCGATGGTCACCATGTACATGCCGATATCCCCGGGAAGGCTGGCATTGAAGGCCGCATTTGAAAGCAGACCGCCGTCCAGCTCTGTGGTTTCCAGAAGGCCTGAGGTGATCACCACAATACCTGTCATGGTACAGATGATGATCGTGGTGAAAAATACGCTTGTCATGGAAATAAGCCCCTGGCGCACACAGGATTTTGTCTTTGCCGCAGCCACAACGATGGGTGAACTTCCAAGGCCTGCTTCATTTGTGTAAATACCCCTGGCAAATCCCGTGCGCATGGCAGTCATCACAGAGATCATAATGGTTCCGCCGGCGCCGCCCAGCATGGCATGAGGCGTAAATGCCGATTCAAAGATAAGGGCAAATGCTTTCGGAATGGCTGATGCATTGACAAAAAGCACTGCAAAGGAACCGATCACATAAGCTGCCGCCATGACCGGGACAACCAGTTCCGCCACCTTGGAGATGGATTTCAGTCCTCCCAGGACAACTGCTGCCACCGCTATGGTAACCACAATGCCAATGATGGCCACAGGAAGATGGAACGCCTCACTTGCTGACTCTGTGATCGCGTTTACCTGCGGAAAAGTCCCGCAGCCCAGCAGTGCTGTGATGATACCGAAAAAGGCAAAGAGCTTTGCAAGCCAGATCCACTTTTTTCCCATGCCGTTCTGGATATAGTACATGGGACCTCCGGCGATCTGACCGTTCTCGTCCACCGTGCGGTATTTTACTGCCAGAAGGCCTTCCGCGTATTTTGTAGCCATACCCACAAAGGCAGAAACCCACATCCAGAAAAGTGCGCCCGGACCGCCCACCCGCAGTGCTGTGGCAACACCCACAATACTGCCGGTTCCAATGGTGGCCGCCAGGGCCGTGCAGAGGGATCCAAACGCGGAGACATCTCCTTCGCCCTCCTCTTTTTCAAAAATATACCGCAGTGCTCTCGGAAGATGTACAACCTGCAGACATTTCAGTCTCAGCGTAAAATATAAACCTGTCCCGATCAATAAAACCATAGTAGGCGGTCCCCAAACGACTGCCTGTACTTTTTCTAGCAAATGCAAAATACTATCCATAGATCTACCTCCAATCGAATCCAATGAGAAAAAGAGCGCGGCAAAGGTACGAAACCGACATCTGTCTTTAACCTATTGCCGCGCTGTAAAATACTTTATGTAGTATAAGTGTAACTATTCAGCAGGTCTGCGCATTTACAGCGCTGACCGTAAGAAAAAGTTCAGCAGCCAGGCAAAAATCCCATCGCCAAAGGCGATTTTACATGGATTTTGCTCGTAACTGTGAAGGTACTGAACAGTTACATATAAGTGATAGTATCAGAACAAGGTTGTAACATCTGTATTTTCCATATTGAAACTTAACGATACATTTTTACATGTACTGAATCCATTATACGTATTAATAGCAGAATACACAACATTATTTTCTTTGCATGCTGTCTCAAGACCTTTTCCGGCAATCTCAAGACCATATTTCAGGGTAGCGTTTGTAAGGGCGATGGTGGATGTTCTGGGTACCGCACCCGGCATATTTCCCACACAATAGTGCACAACACCATCTACAACGAAGGTCGGGTCATCGTGATAGGTCACTTTTGTTGTCTCACAGCATCCGCCCTGGTCCACTGCCACATCCACGATCACACTTCCGGGTCTCATATTTTTCAGATACTCTCTCTTCATGATCTTGGGGGCTGCCTTACCCGGAATCAAGACTGAGCCGATGACCAGATCCGCGTTTGCCACTGCATTGGCTATGGCAGCATCTGTGCTGTACAGGGTCTGGATTCTGGAACCGAAGATATCATCCAGATATGCAAGACGGTTCAGACTGATATCCGTGATCGTCACGTTCGCGCCCATTCCCACAGCGATCTTGCAGGCATTGGTACCAACATTGCCGCCTCCCAGAATGACAACATTGGCTTTTGGTGTACCCGGTACACCGGAGAGCAGAACACCGGAACCTCCGAACGGTTTCTCCAGATATTTTGCTCCTTCCTGGATACTGAGGCGTCCTGCGATCTGGCTCATAGGTGCCAGCAGCGGCAGACTGCCGTTTCTCTCGATCAGAGTCTCATAAGCAACGCCCTTTACCTTTGATGCCAGCAGCGCATCTGTAAGAGGACGGTCAGCAGCGAGATGCAGGTATGTGTAAAGAATCAGTCCCTCGTGGAAATACTGGTACTCTTCTTTCAGCGGTTCTTTTACCTTCACCATCATCTCAGATTTGTCCCAGACTTCTTTCGCAGAATCAAGAATTACAGCTCCTGCTTTTACATACTCGTCTGTGGTAAATCCTGAGCCGATGCCTGCGTCTTTTTCAATATAAACTTCATGGCCGGCATTGACATAAGAGACAACATTGTCCGGTGTTAAACCTACACGATATTCATTGTTTTTGATTTCCTTCACGCATCCTACTCTCATAATTATATCCTCCTGATATTTTTGTTCCGCTTAATTTGGAAGCACCCAGGCCGCGGATCCACGTGGGTGGTTTATTTATTTCAAAACCCTCCGGTTATGAAATTCCAATGAGATACACTTATGAAATACTATGATGTAATATATGAAACCAGTCATCGTCCTGCTGATATAGTAATGAATATTATTTTTCATTTTATATTTTAAAAGACTTTTTTTCTTCATTTCTTTGATGGTTTTACTTTATCACACATCAAGCATTTGTGCAATAAGACAGATTTACAGAAAAAGAGACTGGTTTTTTGGTTAAATTGTCCATTCAAAATTTTAAGATATATGTTACAATTTTAACATATACATAGGAAGCTTTAAAATTTCGGAAAAATATGATCATTTGCGAAAAATCCCTGGATAAAGGGATATTATTGGGGGAATTGCATGAATGAAATAAAGGAATTACTCAAAAGTACCAAACTTACCAAGACCGGAAAGGTCATTGCAGAATTTATCATAGACAATGTGGAGGAGGCTTGTTTTATGACCTCCACGGATATCGCCATGAAGTTAAGCGTCAGCGAATCCTCTGTGATCCGCTTCTCCAGAGCACTGGGATTTACCGGCTTCATGGACTTTCAGCGGAATCTGCGGAACAGCTATAAAGACAATGTCTACAGCATGTCCAGCAATATTACCGTTCCGTACGAACGTCTGAAAATGAGTATGGAGCGGGGCGAAGCCAACTTTATGGAAGAATTTCTGGTGAACACAGAGGCTAATATTTCCTCTGTTCTGAAAAATAACTCCAGGGAAACCTTTGACAAGGCCGCTGACCTGATCATCAAAAGCCGGAAAAAATTTGTCATAGCTTCCAGGGCCAACTCCGGTGTGGGCGCCTATACTTATTTCCTGTTAAAACATATGCTGCCGGATGTGTACCCTACCAATGATTCCAATGCCAATGTCATTGACCATTTAAGTGATATCGGAAAGGAAGACTGTGTGATCGTCTACAGCTTTCCCAGATATTCCAAGCTGGATAAGATGGCAGTACAGATGGCCGAGGACGCAGGCGCCGGTATCGTAGTCATCACAGACAAGCGGAGCGCGCTGCTGGCCCAATACGCAGATATTGTCTTCACCGTCGGCTTAAACAGCAGTACCTTCTTCAATTCATACGTGGGCGTGGAATTTCTTATGGAAACGCTTTGTGCTGATATCAACAAAAAGATCGGTTACTCCAATGAGGAGAAGCTGAAGAATATTGATAAATATATAAACGAACTTCAGGTGTATTGAGATGTGGGGGTCCGGCCTTCCGGACTCCCCAATGGCGAATACAGAAAAATTGTATGGCATACAATAAAACACCCCTCCCCGGATGGCAGTTTCTGGATCATCTGTCATCCGGGGAGGAGTGTATCCTGTATTATTTATTCTTTGGTATTTTTGCAGTTATCATCACACGCTGATATCCATAACGGCCCTGACCAGTTCGCGGCATGCGTCTTCACTGTTTTTCATTAATAGATCCAGTTCATCTTCTGATGCATTGTCCACGTGTATGCCGGCTGCCACAGACACCCTGCATTTCAGGGTTGTTGCCAGATATTTTGCAGACTGCCTGGCCGCCTCATCATCTTTATGCTCATACGCACAGATAACACTGACCGTAGCTGACCTCTCTCTTCCCTCTTTTATCGGTCTGGCACATCCCAGGGCGATGGCACCCACATGGTATCCTGTTCCTCCGCAGATGGTGACACTGAGATCAGGACCACAGAAAACGGCCAGCAGCTCAATCTGGTATTTGCTGCCGCTTGCCTTTGTTATATGATATTCTTCCAAATTCATTCCTCTGCTCCTGTCCACGGCACAAACTTCTCATGCGTAATCCCAAACTGCATCAGTATTTTGCCAACAATATGGTTTATCTGTTCCTCAATATTCTTTGGCCCGTTATAGAAGGTAAGAACCGGCGGAATGATCACACATCCCAATTCTGCTGCCTCTTTCATATTTCTCAGATGTACTTTTCCAAGCGGCATTTCGCGCGGTACCAATACCACTTTCCTGCCTTCTTTCAGACACACATCCGCAGCTCTCACCAGAAGATTCTCCGCGTATCCCGCCGTAATTCCGGCCAGCGTCTTCATACTGCACGGCATGACGATCATGCCCTCTGTCACATAAGATCCGCTGGAAATCACTGCTGCCAGATTTTCATCCTCATGGACAACATCCGCAAGCAGAACCAGGTCGATCAGAGGGATATCACTCTCCAGTTTCCAGGTCTTCTTTGCACCTTCTGTTAAAATAAGATGCACCTGGCATCCTTCTATATTCTTCAGAGCCTTTACCAGATAATAACTCATCTCTACTCCGGAAGCACCGGTCACTCCTACGATTATCCTCATGTTTTTACCACCTTTTATGAATGATTGAATTATAACATGCCGAGAAGTTTCCACCATGGGATCTCCACCAGGACAGTCACAATGAATACCACTACCGTCAGCGGAATGCCAAGACGGATCGTCTCTTTCTGGGTATACATACCGTTCTCTTCCCCCTGTCCTACCAGCATATTCAAATGATGGAACGGAAGGATATAATGTATCGCCACCGCCGTATACACGATCAGGGTCGTTACCAGCGGGTTAATTCCCATAGGAGAGGTAAACGCCATGAGTGCCGGGATGGCTACGCCCATAACCGCGATAACAGAACCCATAAACATATGTATGATCATGGCAATCAGCGCGATAAACGCTGCCAACACCAGTGGATTATTTGGTATTGTGGATGGCAGAATGGTCTTTGCCAGCCATTCGTTCATCCCTGTGGCGCCTCCCACAGTCCCGATCGTCATGGCTGATGTCAGGAAGATCAGCACATGCACAGGTACTTCACCCCAGGATTTTGCGGTCAGGACTTCGCCAATGACCGGCATACTCATGAACATGGCAACACCCAAGGTTACCCAGCCGATATTAATACCGTGAATGGAATCCGTCGCCCACAGTACAATGGCGATTACCAGCCAGACAGCAGTTCTCTTTTCCAGGGTGGATAAAGGACCTAAAGAATTTTGTTTTTCTTTCACCTCGTCCAGATTGATTTCCAACTCTTTGGATGGCTTAAACAGAACAAGGATGAGAAGCAGTGTCAAAACAGAAGCTACGATCGCCGGCAGCCCCATAACTTTAAACCAGCCCAGCCAGTCTAAGTCCACACCTGAGTTGGCAACTGCCAGGGGATTGATAATACTGTCACCGGTGAGAAAAATAAGGGAAACCGGCACAGATGCCGCAAATACGGTAAACCCCACTTTAACGGCATCCTCTTTTGGCATCTTGGCACTCTTCACCACAACTGCCATTACAGACATGATCAGAAAAGCCCTCGGCCATGGATGGGGAATCAGAATACTCATAATAAAGGTCAGCACAAAAATAGATATGAGAATCCCTCTGTAGGAACGTACAAATTTAATGATAAAAGCATACGCAATGCGCTCCCCCAAACCGGAATCTTTGACTGCGGAAGCGATCAGGTATGCTCCGATGATCAGATACATGGTAGAACCTGTCCAGGATTTAAAAACAAGCTCCGGCTCTGCCACGCCGAGTACGATCAAAAGTATCAGATAGATGCCGCCCACATAACCGGACTGTGCGACCTGGGTTGCCCACCAGACAACCGTCATAAGGGTCAGTGCCAGACATGTCTGTCCTGCAGGCTCGATACCCTGCAGCGGCAGGAAATGGATGATCAGAGCTACCAGTATACCCGCGATAAAACCAATTTTTTTTGTTTTCATTCTTTTACCCTCTTCTTTATAAACGGCCACAAAATGCCCTGTGACCAGAAAAAATGTGCCGGACTATAACAGTTATGTCCGGCACATATGAAGACTGACGATTTTCCTTCGGACTATTTGTCCAGAGGCGGAACGGGCGGAATTACCTGCATGGTCGGTATTTTTTCTTTATCCAGCTTAAATTTTTCGTGGATATTGATCGTTTCTGTAGAACGCCAGGAATAAAAGCATTCCTCACAGAGATAAACCTCCCATACCTTTCCCACCGGAGAATCAACCATTTTTCTTACTTTATTACTATCACAACGCGGACAAATCATCTTATTACCTCCTTATTTCTACCTTAATTTTTAAATAATTCGCGGATAATCTTGGAATATTCCTCTGTCTTAACCGGCGGATCAAGAAGTTCTACCTCTCTCGGATTCGGCTCCGGAGCAACCGGCGTGGTGGCATCTATGATCATCTTTGTATGCATACCGGCCGGAACAGAAGACGGATCCAGCGGCATACCAGGACAGTTCGGTATGATTGCCACATCCTTATCCGGTTTTACCCTGGTGGTCAGCGCCCACATTACCTGTTCCAGATTAAACGGATCCACAAATTCATCCACCACGATTATGATTTTTGAATACGGCATGCCATGAGGTGTGGACAGCAGGCGGAATGCAACGCCCTTGCCATATCCGCCATAACGGCATTTAGTGGAAATAATGACACCCATGCCATGTGAGTACATGGCGTTCAGGGCAACCAGCTCCGGGATACTCTCTTTCACCTGTTTAAACAGCGGAACTGATGTGTTCAGTGCCATCAGGTAATCAATCTCCGTCCACGGAATACCCAGATACAGATTTTCAAAAATAGGATTTGTTCTGTGTGTGATTCTTTCAATTTTGGCTACGCACTGGTTCCTGCATCCTGAATAGGAACCCGGGAATTCACCAAACGGGCCTTCCGGCTCACGTACTCTCGGCTCAATATACCCTTCCAGAACTACCTCTGAGCCTGCCGGCACATAAAGGTGCTCATACAGATCTGATTTTACGATATCTGTCGGGACTCCATCCTGGAGAGCGCCCACAAACTCATATTCATTCTGTTTGTATCCGATCGGTGTGGAGGCCATAAACGAAACGAGTGGGCTGTTGCCGATCGTGATGGCAATCGGAAGCTTCTCATTCTTTCTCTCAGCCTTTTCCAACTGAACAGCGATATCGTGGAAAGCCAGAGCCTGGATTCCGATACGGTCTTTGTCTTTAACCTGAATCCGGTATATGCCCATATTCATCTTATCAAAATTGCCGGGTTCTTCCGGGTCTGCTGTAACCACAGCCCCTTTAGAGATGAAAAAGCCCGCATCCTGGTCATTGATCCTATAAAGAGGAAGGACATCAAAAAGGTTAATATTTTTATCAATCACATTCTCCTTGCAGGGCGCTTCCTCCCTTTTAAGTATATTTGGCTGTACCGGATATTTGTCCCATCTGCGGTCCAGCTCAAAAAACTGTTCCTTGGTAGGCGTATCCTTGGGCAGACCCATCATTAACGCGTGATTAGCCCACGAACCATGTACATTCGTGACAACCCTTCCTTTATATCCTTTGACTTTCTCAAACAATACTGCCGGTCCGTTTTTGATATTTGCAGCTGCGCGTCCTGCAGATGCAATATCCGGTTCAGGCATAACTTCATCTTTTATGCGGACCAACTGTCCTTCCTTCTCCAGGGTTGCCAAAAAGCTTCTTAAATCTTTATACACTTTAGCCACTTCAGTTCCTCCTTTACCTGTTTCATGCACTTGTTAAAATGATGCCAATGTCGACGTTGGTTTTACACATCCTTTACTACGCGCTTATTGTATCACTCTGTTTTTTTGTGCACAATTCACTTTAGGAACCTGGTCATTCCAAATCAGAATTGCATTTTTCCCGAATTTTGCTATGTTATACTTAGTGAATTATGGTAATACCAACTAGTTTTATATATTGTTAAAAGTGTGGTATTCTAATATTGAAAAGCTGTCTGCCAGTACGGGAGGGTAATCATGACAATTTTACAGGTTAAATTTTTTCTGGCTATATGCGAATTCGGAGGATTCTCCGCTGCTGCCGATGAAATGTATATTTCCCAATCCTCTCTCTCTAAACAAATCAAGTCCCTGGAAACAGAACTTGGCCTGCCTTTATTTCTTCGCTCCAACAATAAGGTCTCTCTGACCCCGGGAGGTGAGATGTTTTTGACTTATGCCAGAATCTTTGTGAATACTTATTCAGACATGGTGGCGCACTTGTCCGGTCTGTCCAAGGACATTGTGACCGAGAATATTTACTTCGGTACCCTCCCTCTGCTGCAGGACTACCACATTGCCAAGCAATTGGCCGTTTTTCAGGAAAATATGCATAATATCCAAATCAATATTACAGAAGCAAGCCAACAGGAGCTCTTACACCTGCTTCTAGCAAAAAAAATAAACCTCTCCATACTGAGGCTCAACTACCTGAACACAGACCAATTTGACTTTGCCCCCATCCATGAGGACCGATTCACGCTTGTCTGTTCCAAAAAGCATGCTGAGACCCTGGGAAAAGGGCCGCTTTCCCTGAGGAAACTCCATGATTATCCTTTTGTTATTCTTGGATGTGAATCAGATATTTATCAGTTGTGTATGGATCAGTTTGCAAAAGCTGACTTTTCTCCTAATATCACAAATATGACATCCAGACATCTGCATCTGCTCAATATGGTGGACGAGGGTATCGGCATTACAATACTGCCCAAGATCATGATGAACCGGAGAATCTTTCCGAATCTTATCTGTATTCCGTTTTATGAAGCAATGTGCACGACGATCGGGATCGTACGGCTGAAAAACGTAACTATCCCCCACCAGGCAGATATGCTGTACCAGTATTTTATGGAGCATGGACTCTCTCCCGTCTCCAAAGAACCGAATTAAAAAAAGAGAGTGCCGGCGACAGCACTCTCCAAATCATATTCTCTTCAAAACTTCCACGGCACAGGTCAAAAACCACGGTGTATATTTCTGTGGGTTTGCCTGCATATCCTCCAGTAACTCTGTTTTTTCCATCCACACTGCTGCTTCTGCTTCTTTCGGATCCAGTTTATAGCTTCCGTAATATTCCCCCATGATCACATGGTCAAATTCAAACTCACAGATACCATTGTCAAACTTATAATAGTACACAAAAGAATATATCTCTTCTAATCTTTTGACATGGATCTTCATCTCTTCGTCTAATCTTCTGCGGGCAGCATCCAGTGTTATTTCTCCGGGCCTCGGGTGGGAACAGCAGGTGTTTGTCCACAGACCGCCGCAGTGATACTTATTCTCTGCTCTTTTCTGCAGAAGTATTTTTCCGTCATGGTACAAAAACACAGAAAAAGCGCGGTGCAGATGCGGGGATGCATGTGCTGCCCCTTTCTTCATCTCACCCAAAGGATTATCCAGATAATCTACCAATATTACCTTAGGTTCCATATGATTCCTCCGAAATCTTTTTTTCAATTATATCCGATAACGGAAAAAATCACAATTCCATTTTCGACTGGGCACATTCTCCTACAGATTCCCATACCCATCGTCATCCACCGGCTCGCATCATTCATTTGTGATTTCCACTCCCGGTACTTCCACTGCCAGATGGGCAAACCAGCAGTCCTTCGCAGCGCCGTGCCAGTGCTTTACCCCTGCCGGGAAAATCGTGTCTATGTCTGACAGCAGTTACTTTCCATTTCCGACAGAAGGCACTTTGCCATTACCAGTGATTATAACTTAAAATCTCATCCAGGCTCTTGCGTTTCTTCCGCCGCGGTTCCCCTTCTTTTGCAGGATAGCCCACAGTTATGATCAGCCGTATCACCCGCTCGGCGGGTATCCCAAAATACTGATGCAGTTTTTCCTGGTTCATCGTACCGATCATACACGTTCCCAGTCCCATGGATGCAGCTTCATAACACAGCGCCATGGCCGCCATGCCGATATCCATCTGCGCAAAATGCTGGGAACCGTAGCGTTCTCCCACCCCCGGCATAAGGTGTGCTTCCTCCTCCACGATCATGATATAAGCCGGCACACGGTCTCCCCAGGGACACCCGGTCAGGCCGTTGTCATCAAATGCCTCTGCCAGTTTGTCATGGGCCTCCGGCTCATCCACAATAATAAAATGCCACGGCTGGGCATTGCACCCGCTGGGCGACAGGCGGGCCACATCCACCAGATGTGTCAGGGTTTCACGGGAGACGGGTTTATCACTGTAAACCCTGCAGCTTTCACGCTTTAACTGTAAAGTTTCAAAATCCATAGTAAGCTCCTTTTCTAAATAATGATTTCTTCCACGGTTGTCTCTCCCTAGAATATAACATATCCCGGCAGCATGCGCAATCAAACCGCTTTTCCCCTGCCCGGCTGCTCATGGCACGCAGTTGTTGGTCGCGTGTGTCATAGAATTCTCCGCTCAGCATTTTTTCTTTTTCTGTCGTATACCCACATTCAGTCTTTCCGGATTTCTTTTGCCATCCTAAAGGCTGCCCGCAACTATTCATATGCGGGAAATACCAGACTTATTTCATAGAACTGCCCGTCATTTTCCACCTTGCAGGTTCCCTTCATTTTGTGCATCATCTGCTCTATATTGGCAACTCCCACACATGTGCTGCTGACATCCTCAGGGTTTTGATCAATTTTATTTCTTATGATCATTGTGATCTGTTTTTCCGGCTGGTCCTGCATGGAAAACACAATGGTGACAGGCTCTGTCTTATCCGCGTATTTGAGCAGATTGGACGCAATATTATCCAGGATTCTGTCCATGTATTCAGGCAGGACAGAAAGTTTTACTTCCGGCCAGTCAGTATCGCACTCCACCCGGAATCCCTGGCTGTGCAGAAACATAACAAGGTCAGAGAGTCTGTTCTCAAAAATATAGCACAGCTTTTCCGGTACCTCCAGCATAATGTCTTCATTTTTTGTAATGTAGAACCGTTCAAACAGGTCATCTGACATCTGTTTTATCTGATTTGCCTTGTGTGCTGTCTTTTTCAGATACTGCTCCATCTCCTTCTCATCTTTGTATTTTCCCTGGGACAGCAGTTCTGTGTACAAAAGGAGGGCGGTGAGCGGTGTGCGCAGGTCATGGGCCATACCTGTGACCAGACGGTTGTTCACCTCCATGATCTCCTCTTTTTCCCTGATATTTTCATTCAGGCTGAGCCGCATCTGCTCCAGGCCGAAGGCCAGCTCTGACAGCTCGTCCCCACCCTTTACGGTAATCTGCTTATCCATTCCGCCGCCCTCTAAAATTTTCACCTCTTCCTCAAGCTGATGGACATATCGGATCTTTCTCTGCAGGAAAAATAAGAAGATAAAGAGAAACAGCAGCACCGACACACCGAGCTCTATATAATTGGCCGCCGCGTAAATCTCATAATCGAAAAAGCCCACCACATACAGTCTTCCTGCCCCGTCTGCAAACTGTATATCATATAACTGGGAATCACTCTCATAGTAACTCTCCTCCTCTGCTGCGGGGGGACTGCTATCCTCAGCGGCATCATCCGGAATCATCATTTCATCCTCTTTATATTCCGATGGATAAATGACCTTTCCGCCCTTTAAGATCACATAATATATCAGCGGATTGTCACTCCCCCACGCATTCAGCGCCTCTGTGTCCGAAGAAGAAATCTGGTTCTTTGTTACATAATCCTGAAATTCCTCCGCGGTCTTATCTGTCTGCCGCTCAATATAGGAGGAGGAGGCAAAATAAGAATCCAGGGCACTGCCTATGAAATAATTTACAGCATAATAAAAGATAACGGAAATCCCCATGGCTGCCAGCATCACCAGGGTGGCTTTCATTTTTAAACTGTATCGTCTTTTACACAAAGGTATACCCCTTCCCCCACACGGTTTTTATATGCTGCGGTTCCTGTGGATTTTCTTCTATCTTAACTCTCAGTTTCCTGATATGGACCATGACCGTACTGTTGGAGGAATAGAAATACGGCTCCTTCCATATGCTCTCATACAGATTCTGGGCAGAAAATACCTTTGCGGGATGTTCCATCATCAGCAGCAGGATTTTGTATTCCAGGTCTGACAGATCCACCTGCCTTTCGCCCACCTGCACATCATTGAATTTTTTACTGATCCGGATATCGCTGACGGTAAGGTACTCCTCCTCCTTCTCTGTCCCTGCCTTTCCGCTGTATATTCGGTAACGCCTCAGCAGTGCTTTCACCCTGCCAAGCAGTTCGGAGTAGGAAAAGGGCTTCCCAAGATAATCATCACCGCCTGCCATAAGCCCTATGAGCTTGTCAGATTCCTGGGCCTTTGCCGTAAGAAACATAATGGGCACATAGGAAATTTTCCTGATCTCTTCACACGTCTTAAGTCCTGATATACCGGGCATCATCACATCCAGAATCACCAGGTCCGTATCAGGAGTCAAAAGCTTCAGTCCCGCATGTCCGTTCTCCGCCTCCTGTACCGTATAATTTTCACTTTCCAGCAGGATTCTGATACCCTCACGGATATCCGCGTCATCCTCAATGATCAATATATTTGCCTTATTCATGGTACCTCCGTCCTATCTTATCAACAACAGTTCTTTATAATTCAAACTATACCACAGTACGGCCGAAATGATAAGTATACCCGCTGGTTTTATGATTTCATGGCCTCCAGTGCCGAAATTTTCACAGCTTTGTTCGCCGGGTAATAGCCTGCTGCCACGCCCATGAAAACAGAGAACAGAAGGGCAAAGCCCGCAAGCCACAGCGGTATCACCGACATGACGGTACTTCCGCCGCCCATCATGTCCATGCCGCCCGCTGCCATCATATCCATATCCCCTCCGCCCGGAGCCAGGGAGGATATATGGTTCATCAGCCAGGACACCAGATAGCTGAGCAGGATACCAATGCTTCCGCCCAAAAAACCAATGGCTGCTGCCTCCAGCAGGAACTCTTTCCTGATATCCCCAAGAAAACAGCCCACAGCCTTCATGATCCCGATTTCCCTGGTTCTTTCCGTAATGGACATGATCATGGTGTTGGCGATTCCTATGGCCGCCACAAGAAGGGATATGGCCCCCAGGCCTCCCAGCATCATCTGCTTCTGTCTGGCGTCCTTCTCCATGGGTTTTCGGATGGATTCCATGGAATACGTCTGAAATCCCATCTGCCGGACCATATTTTCCACCTGTTCCACGCTTTTGATATCCTTAACATTGACTACAACCTGGGAGTACTCCTTTGCCTTTTTCTGACCGCTTATCTTCTGGATCTGTTTCTGAAGTTTTTCCATATCGCTCAGGCGCATGATGAGTCCGGAACCTGTCTCCTCCCCTGCATCGTAATTTTCTTTCAGCTGTCCTACGATTTTAAGCTTCTGGATTTCCTTCCACTCCGCGACGGAAGAGACTGTCTGGTTTTCTCCCGGCTCGGAGGTTTTTTTCTGCTTTTTTTCCGCCACAGAAAGTTCGGTTCCCATTGCCTTGAAAAAAGGCTTCGCGTCCTCATTGTCCCAGTAATCCACCACATTTTTTCCTTCCGGGCGTCTGCTGTCTGTAAACTGATAGGCAAAGTGCTGTCCTGCCAGGACTTCAAATGCCCTGTTCTTCGGATATTTGCCGTCTGTCAGGGTATAGCCCATCTTTTCCAGATCCTTTTCCGGGATTCCTATGATGGTGGCGGAAGCGTTCTGGAATCTGTTCTTCTCGCCGGCAGTGAGCTGCAGTTCTCCCAGATCAAGCGTATTTTTTACGATGGCTGAGGTCACATCGGGAATCTGCCCCATCTGCTTTACAGCCTTTTTATCCAGCAGGGTTTTGTGGGCATCCTTTGCAGGAGACGGAGTGACCGTGATCCTGGTCAGATTTCCCATCTGCGCCAGCATCTGGTCCTGTGCCTGTTTCATGCCGATTCCAAGGGACACCATGATCACAATGGCACAGCAGCCAATGATCACGCCGGAGACGGTGAGGGCAGTCCTGCCTTTTCTGCGGTACAGATTCCGGATACACATCTGCATGATATCAAAAAATGACATTATAAATTCTCCTCTTCTTCTGACAGTGATCTTTTCCTGCGTCTGCGGCGCCATATATACACACCTGCAAGGGAAAGTACACCCGCAGCCGGTATCACTGCTTTCACAGCCGATGTTCCCGCACTGCCGCTTTCCATCTCCTCACTGCCCGGCATCACTCCGTCCATGGACCCTTCTGAGAACTCATCCGGATTTCCCTGGGCGGCTGTCAGTTCCACCTCCTTTTCCACTGTCTTCTCATTGCCGGATACGTCCTCATAGGTCACCAGAATTTTTGCCTTATGCTTTCCTTCTTTTGGCGGTGTCACGAAAAAATCAATGGTCCCGCTGGTGCCGGCCTCCACATTTCCCAGAAATTTATAAGTTTCTTCGCTGGCCATCTCTGTCTTCAGCCTGGCCTCCACGTTGCTGACTGTGGTTTTCCCTTTGTTTACATAGGGGATGGAGATGGCAGTCTCCTCATTTGCGCTGATCTCCTTTTCCTTCTGGATATCTCCGAGGCTGAAACGGTCCGGCTGGGCATAGCGGACAGACAGTTTTTCCGTGGAGGTCACCTGGGTCCTCTCCTCCTGTTTCAGGTACTCATACTTGAAATTCAGCTCCAGCTTGGCTTTATCCGCCTGTTCCTGGGGAAGTGCTTTCAATCTGACCACCTTTGTGACGGACTCCTGTGGTTTCATTCGCTCTATGTATGTGGTATTGGAGGAATCTTCTATGGAAAGTGCCTCTCCTGCTTCTGCGGACATGACTATGTTTTCTATTGTATTTTGTTTGCTTGTGTTGTAGAGGACCATTTTCAGCTCAAATTCCTGGCCGGCGGTGATGTTTCTGTCATATTCGTACTGGCTGACAATAATATTGGGGGTCATGGGGTCCAGCTTCTTCTTTCCGCTCTCTGACGCACCGCCTCCTGCTCCGTCACCGGTGCCTGCGTCGCCGCCCTCGTAACCGCTGTCTCCCCCGCCGCTGTTATCCTGGCTGTCTCCCCCGCTGTTTGACGCCTCGGCACTGTTAGTCTCACCGGAATTATCTACGAAGTTTTTCCCATTGTCTGCTGCAACAGGGAGAAGTATATCTTCCCGGTCACTTCCAGTCCGCGTCTGGCCCTCTGCCTGGTACTCATAGGAGACTTCCGCCTTCATTACCAGTGTGGGGACATCTCCAGAAAGTTTTCCGGCGGATAACTTTACAGCAACCTTTTTCGTTTCATCTGCAGCCAGACTGCCCACCTTGATGGTGCCGGTCTTCTGTTCCGCTGCCATTGCTAAGCCCTCGGGTGTCTCGATCTGCAGTTTTACATTCTTAAGATCTGTGTTGGGGGATGTATTTTTCAGAATAAGGCTGACCTGAAACTCCTGCCCGGATTCCAAGCCTTTGCTCATCTCTTCTCTGGAAATGGATACTGCTGTCGGCTCCTGCCCCTGCTGGTCTTTATCCGGCTGACCGGGATTGTCTGATTGACCTGAGTTCTCCGGCTGACCGGAATTGTCCGATTGGCCCGGTTTGTCTGCTTGACTGGGCTTATCCGGCTGGCCGGAGTCATCCGGAGCAGGCGGTTCCCGGTTTTCATCCTGAGAGGCTGTATTCCGGACACCTGCTGCAGATATCTGCTCCTGTCCGTTCTCCTCCTTTCCACTGCTGCCGGACTGATTTTCCAATGCGCTTTTTGCCGTGCTGCTGTCCTGTCCGTCCTCTGCTGCCGAAACATTGTATAAAAACAGATTGCCGGTAAGGCCCAGGCAGATGATTCCTGCAAATAACCTTTTTCTAATTAATTTTGCCTTCATTTTTTATCCTTTCTCTCATCCTTTACTATATTTCCATCTATCAGAGTCAGTATCCGGTCCGCATAGGATGCCATCTCAGGGTCATGGGTTACGAGTACAATGGTCTGCTGATTCTCCCTGGCAAATGCCAGGACCATTTCCATAATCTGCGCCGTTGTCTTGGTGTCCAGGTTCCCGGTTGGCTCATCCGCAAAGATCACATCCGGGTTTGCCGCAAAAGCCCTTGCAATTCCCACGCGCTGCTGCTGTCCGCCGGACATCTGTGAGGGATAGTGGCTGAGGCGCTCCCCAAGGCCCACCATTTTTAAAAGCCGGGCGGCCCTAGCTTCTCTCTCCTTTTTCCCATACCCCTGGAACATGAGAGGCAGCGCTGTATTTTCCAGAGCAGTCATATATGGCAGCAGATTGTAGGACTGGAAAATAAATCCGATGTGTTTCTGCCTGAAGGCTGCCATCTTTTCCTCCCGCAGTTTTGTAATATCCACGCTGTCGATCACAATTTTTCCCTCTGTGGGTTTTTCCATGCCTGCAAGCTGGTTCAAAAGTGTACTCTTGCCTGAACCGGATGTGCCGAAGATACAGCATATCTCACCCTTTTGGATATCTGCGTCTATCCGGTCCAGAGCAATGACTTTTTCCGTCCCTATTCTGTAAACCTTTCGGACGCCGCATATTTTAATCATTGCTTCCTGCATTCTCTCTACCTCATTTTCCTGCCTGATGTTTTTGTTTCTCTTTACGGTATTTACTATAAATCCTAAATCTTAACAGATTCTGATGTGATTCTGAAAAAATCTTAATTTCTCTAACAGTATGGCAAGGAGGCGCAGTGTGAAACAGTGTATGGCTAACAATGATCTTCATCGCCGTTAAAAAAATCATCGGATATTGTGTCAGGAATGGCATTGATCACGGAAGCACTGATCAAACCATTGCAGAATTTACAAAAAAATACAGTTTATCTGCCCCCTGCACCAAATCTTCTACACGACCGGTCCAGAGTACAGTTAAACTGCATCTCTAATTTTTTCGTATTCTGTTATACTATAATATGCAAAACTTTTTCTCAATCTATATCACTTTTGGTATCGCGGTATTCCGTTCTCAATATATCAAAATAATCCGTCTTTTCCTCCCCGGATATTTGCCGTATCACCCTGCAGGGGACTCCCGCAGCCACCACATTCGCTGGAATATTCCTGGTGATGACACTCCCTGCCCCGATGATGGAATTGTCCCCGATCGCAACACCACAGTCGATATGTACCCCTGCCCCGATCCAGACATTGTTTCCAATCTTCACAGGTCTGGCAAAACACGCCCCTGCTGCTCTTTCTTTTGCATCAAACGCATGTCTTGTCGTATAGATACCCACCCGCGGCCCAAACAGTACATGGTCACCAATCTCTATTCCGCCTCCATCCAGCATGACACAGTCAAAATTCGCATAAAAATTATTTCCGATATGGATGTTAAATCCAAATTCACAGCGGAAGGAGGGTTCAAAAAATACATTCTCCCCCATAGAACCCAATATCTGTTTCAGAACCTGCTCCCGCACCTGCGGCTCTTCCCCATAAGTGCGGTTGTACCGGTCTGTAAGGCGGACGGTTTCTTTTCTTGCGTTCACCAGCTCCTCCGTCAAATCATTATACAGCTTTCCTGTGATCATCCGTTCCTTCTGTTCTTCCAATGTCATAACTGTATTCTCCTTTCTCTCAGCCTGCACTCTATTTCTTCATTTTCCTTTTCCATATTGATCTCTACTGGTTCCTGCAGATTCAAGCTGAAAATGCCAAGTATGGATTTTGCATTTATCCTGTGCCCTCCTTGAATCAGTTCAATATGCCCCTCACAATCCGAAGCTATATTCACAAGCTCTGTGATATCCCTGATACTTTTCAGGCTGACACAAAACGATTTCATCATTGATCCGTCCTTTCTTTTTTTGCTTAACCCTATAGTAGTTCAGTTCCGTTTGATATTCTATTTATAATCTTGCCGAGAACATTTCTTATCTTGTCATTTCATTGACTTTAGGAATATCCGGCAGTAAACTGAAAGTATAAAGGAGGAAAACCCATGGAAGCCAAATTCTTATCCCGCTCTTCCATTTACAAGGGAGACTATGACTGTCTGTTTCGGACACCCAAAAATGAGATGCATTCCAACCTGCATTATCATGACTTTTATGAAATTGTTGTCTATCTGGGGAATGCAGGTATTTTCAAAATCAACGGCAAAGAATATCTGATCAGGCGGGGGGATATTGCCCTCATCAACATGTTTGATCCGCACACCCTGATCTATAACAAGAATACTTATTACGAGCGTTTCAGCATCAGCATTGACCCCAATCTGCTCCTGTCTTTCAATACTGCCCAGTCAAACCTTCTGGATATCTTCAGCAAGGACAGCAGGAATTATCCAATTTTCCATGTGGAAGGAAAATGCTTTGACAAGTATCTGCGGATTCTGGAACAATACCGGGACCAGAAGCCTGCCCATGGCAAGGATATCTTTGAAAAGGCGCTGATCCATCAGCTGGCCTCCTACCTGTTCAGCGACTGCTATGACGGCATCCATTTTGATAATACGGATTCCCGGCATGTGTCCATGATAGCCAAACTGGTGGACTATATCAACAACCATTTGAGTGAGGATCTGTCTCTGGGTGTACTGGCCCAGGAAGTGAGTTACAGTGAATATTACATCTGCAGGATTTTTAAGAAGGTGACGAATTATACGCTCACCAATTATATTGTGGAAAAACGCATAGCCCAGGCAGCCCACTATCTCACCGGAGATATGACCATCAACAAGGCCGCAGAGAAGGTGGGGTTCAATAACTACAGTTATTTCTATAAGACATTCAAAAGATACATGGGGATGAATCCTGCGGAATACAAAGAACAACATACACAGGCTAATAATAATTGAGAGGAACTGCTGCCAGTCCCTCTCCAATTTATTTTCTTCTGATACCCAAACAACTAGACGTTAAGTCCCCACTCCTCAGCCAGAAACGCCGCTACACCGTCATGATCACAGTCAGGCAGCACCCGGTCCACCGCTTTCTTTATTTCAGGCAGCGCATTCATGGGCGCATAGCTCCTGTCCGCAATCTCTATCATGGACAGATCATTGAAGTTATCCCCGAATACCACCAGCTCCTCGCTCCCGGTGATTTTCATCAGCTTCTTCAGAGCGTTTTTCTTGCTTGCATGTGCACTGAACACCTCCAGACAGTACATCCCGTTATAGATATTCAGATAAAAGGAATACTTGATCCCCTCTATCTCATCCAGTTTCCTGCACACCGGTTTCAGCTCTTCTTCCGTCCCGGTACAGGTCAGATATACAGGATCTCCCTTCTGGACCATTTCCTCTGCTTTCTTTGTAAAGGTGACCTCTGCACATTTCTGAAGCGCCCTGTCACTGTAATACTGGGTCTGCTCCTCCATCCTCTTTTCATCATAATAAATGCTGATTCCCCGGCTGTCATACGTGTACAAAAAGCAGGACATCCCGCAGTCTTTGAACGCACGTATCACTTTCTGCGCTGCACTTACAGGAACAGCTTCCGCGGAAATGATTTCTTCGGACTGAAAATCATATAAAAATACCCCGTTTGTCACAATTCCCGGTACATTCATATGCAGGTCCTTCAACCGGTAATCACAGCCGTAAGGCATACGCGCTGTAGCCACTGAAAACAGCATTCCCTTTTCTATGCAGCGGTTTATGATATCCGCTGATCTATCGGAGATCCTTTTCTTTTTATTGAACAACGTCCCATCCAGATCGGACACATACAGGCTTTTCATAAACTTTTCTCCATTTCCTATTTATTCCTCGCAGAGATATTCCCTCTGCGAATCCAAAATTATGCTTCTTCCGCTGTGAGAAATGCCATCTCAGCCATCTGGATTCCAAGTGACCTGCCTGTCTCAGCAAGCTGCTCTGCCAAAGCCTCCGGGAGAATGATTCCATGTTCCAGACTCCTCTGTTTGTTGGTGTATTCAATCTCCCCGGGATATTTTGCGCTGCCCACGCCCTCTTTTACAGGAAGGGCCTTGATATCCTCAATGTACTCCTGAGCATCCTTATGGAACTGTGAAAGCTCCCTGAAAGCCCGAATATTGATACAGCCAAAGCTCTGGCTGGACAGCTCCGGTGTGGCCGGAAGATCCTGGTCATTTACATTAGGTGACAATACACCGCCTGAGAGCAGTGTGGCAAACAATTCCACAATAAAGGCCACACCGAACCCCTTGTGCTCTGCCATGGGAACCAGCATTCCGTATTCGGACAATTCTGTGGTGGGGTTGCCCTGCTTGTCAAGAAGCCATCCCTCCGGAATCGGTTTTCCTGCCAGGGCATAAGCCTTGGCTTTTCCAAATGCCGCCGCGCTGGTCGCCATGTCCACACAGACTTCCGGGTATTTTTCACCTGCTGCAAAGGCAAAAGAGAACGGATTATTGCCGATAAACGGAATCGTCACTCCGGGAGGTGCCATGGAGGGGTCCGTGTTGGAGCAGGCAAAACCGATACAGTCCTCCCCGGCCAGCTTCATAGCCCAGTGGCCTGCCATGCCGAAATGGTTGCTGTTCTTTACGGACACAATAGAGATCAGGCTGTTCTTCGCCTTTTCCCTGGCAATCTTCACCGCCTTTTCCCCTGCAACTGCACCGAGACCGCCTTCCGCGTCAATAACTGCTGTATTGGCTGTCTCCTGCACCACAGGATATGTACTTTTTAGGGATGCTCCGCCGCCGTTTATCTTTTCGATATAAGGCTTCATGCGGATAACTCCATGGCTGCTCACGCCGCGCACATCTGCATGGACCAGCAATTCCGCTATAGCCTGCGCGTCACTTTCCTGCAAACCTGTTTTTTCAAACACGGTTTTTGTAAAATTCTTAAGCTCTGCTGCTGATACTTTATAACTCTTCATATTACTTTCCTCCATTTATTTTTTTGCTTTTTATTTCTTTTATATTATAAATCGATTATACGATTGGCCTTGTTCTTATTCAATTTAATATCTTGCCCGGTATATGTCTTATATTGCTTTTTAAGATTTACCTATCCGTTCTGATTGTGACGGCCCTGAATTCGGACCTTTTCCGGCATAAAAAATACTCCTTTTTGATAAGAATTGTCATATCTTAATCCTCACCAAAAAGGAGCTCTCTTTTTGTTAAAACACAAAACGAATTACACTGTCTGCTTTAAAGCACTCTTTTACATCTTTTTAGAAAATTTCTCATAATAATATTCTGCTTTCTCTCTGTCCAGCATAAAATGCTTCTGCAATTTTTCTATAATAATTGTTTTCCCTGCTTCTTCCTCCTCCTTTTCAGTTATAAATGCCCTTATCCCCCGTTCCAGACCTTTTTCCATTCCTTTTTCTATTCCTTTTTCGACCCCTTCCTCATAACTGAGCTTCTTCTCATTTTTAATATGGCGTTCCGCATTATACTCTGTCAGTATCACGTCTTTCACCTCTCCACGCTCTTTCTTCAGAAAATCCGCAAGAATGCCTTCCGCAATACATTCTTCCACCGCCCTGTCCACTGCACCCTCCAAATCTTCGGGGTACATTTCCAGATACTGCCGCACCTTGGATACAAAAGAAGCATACTGCCACAACAAGCTACAGTCTTCCATCAACTGTCTGTTATGTCCTGCATTAATATTCAGAACCGTGGCCACACATTCCAGGCAATAACTGTCCTGCTTCTTCTCAAATGCGTCACTCAGACGGTACTCCCGGCGGTCCGGTTCTTCCTCCGATCCATTATAAAATACAATATACCGCGGCAATGGGATTTTGATACGGCTGCCGGAATACAGATCAAGCTCTCTCTTTTCCACATATCCCTGATATACTCTTGCGAAATAGATCAATCCCCGCAGAGGCATATTGGGATTTCTGGTAGATTGGGCTTCATACAGATTCATCACACTGTCGATCAAAAAGGACAGGTCATTCTTTACGCCCATATAAATGGCCCCTTCGATCGTAGTGATCTCCAAATCCTCCGGATTTTGATAATTGGAATGATTGATGGCATTATAAAGCTTCAGTGCAGCCTTTCTGTTCCCGAAGATCATGCGGAACAGGCTATCCTTGTAATTTCTGTTTACTTGTTTTTTTCTGAGTGCCCTGCTTATGCTTCTCCTTCTGTTTCTGTTCATATTGCCTCGTCTTTCCAAAGCAGCGAAAGCCTCAGGAACCTGTATACATTATAACAGAAAGATACCCGTTCCACAACTTGCCGCTCCCGCGCTTTTTCTTATTCAGTTGTTACTACATTGTGAATTCCGGCAGAAATTGCCGATTTAATGAAATTGAAAAATAGAAAAATCCATATCAGAATATGTGGAACAGTATAGCAGATACAGCACTCCACTGCAATAATATTTTTTAAAAATTTATAGAAAGTTTACCCCATCTTTTTTAATTAAAAGAGCCGGAACGGCAGTTTTTTGACCCAACCGTTCCGACCAGAAATAAGTGCGCAGACCTGATTGATCAGTTAGCAAAACGTAACCTTCTCAATCCCCATAAACTTACACAGCAGGCTCATCACATCTGTATAATCCCCTTCTTTCACCAGAAGATGATGGTCCATTCCCTTTTCCATCAGTGTATTTACCACCTGGCTGGCCTTTCCGGACACGTGGAGTTTAACAAGGAGTTTCTCTCCCCCCTCTACCCATTCCTCATGGGTGGCTGCCTCCACATCGGCCTTTTCCACCAGAAGCTTATACTGTCCCCTGTTTCCCACAATGCTGGAAACGGTCACACTTTCCATGCCCTTCAGCGGCACGCCCACGAATGTGCCTTTCTTGCCGCTTGGTGAAATCTGTACCTTGTCGATGCTCTCTGCCAGGGAATGGGCTGTGCTCCCCTCATGAGCCAGGGCCAGGATATTGTTCACATCATCCATGCTGCCCACCTCGCCGAGGGCACAGGCGCCGCCCTTTGCCGCCAGATTCAGCATATACATCACCATGGTGTGGCCGATATCTCCCTCTGTATCCACGATCATCCCCTCGTCTGCCAGCCAGGAGGATGTCAGGTTCATCAGTCCGCTGTACATGGGATAACACTCCGCTGCCATGGCGTCCAGGGAATACCGCTCAATGACTTTTTTTGTAGAGAGATATACCTTTGCCATATACAGCATGGTCTCCTTATCCGCCAGCACCTTTCCGGTGCGCTTTGACAGGCAGTTAAGTGTCTTTTCAGCTTCCTCATCGCTGATCTTATCTGCCCCTTCCGTAATCTCGCTCATTTCAATATGGATCAGGGTCACACCAAATTTTTTTGAAAATCCCCACTCCTCTGCGGACATATCCTGGGGACCTGCCACACGCCATGTCTGACGGGGGCCCACAAGGGCAAGGCGCATTCCCTTTACCGCCCTGATGATCTGGGATGCCTGGGCCGCTGCTTTTACTCTGCCTGCAGATGCCTCATCTTCCGGCAGTCCGTAAACGTACTCGTATTCGATGCCCTGACCTTTCAGGATGGAACCGAAATGCTGTACACATCCGATGGAAAATGTCTCTGTGTAAGGCACTGCCCAGAAAATTGTGGGAATCTGCAGCTCGTTCATGAAGATATACTGCATGGAGTCCATGATCCATGTCACTTCCACAATAACCAGCGCATCCAAATCCTCTTTTTTAAACTGTCTGCATACGTCCACCGCATCCGCCGCATCCCATGCCACCTTATCTGCGCATACCACTTCTAACCCCTGGCTGCTCAGTGCGTTTTTCACTCCGTTTATCAATTCCTCTGCTCTTTGTCCCCCGCTCTCAAATCTGCAGGTGACGCCTACAACTCCTACTTTTGGCTGGTTCATCTCTAATTCCTCCTATTTGAAATGGCTGGGAGCACAGCTCCATGTAATAACTGCCGGCTCCATTCCTATATTTGTCAGTTCGTGGGGTTCCCCCTCCTCTACCAGGATGATATCCCCCTCAAAAAGCTCATAGTGTCCTCCCGTATGGGGATTTCTCATGATCACATGTCCACGGCTCACAAAAAACACTTCATGGGACAACGGATGGCCGGGATCGATGCCCCCGGTCTGTCCGGGCAGAAGGGTGGAGGAACCAAATGTGATCTTACCTGTTTCCAGATATTCTCTGCAGACTTCCGGTCCGTCCAGGGAAATCCGCGCCTCTTTCTCTCTCATAACTTTCATATCTTTCCCCCTCCTAAAAGAAATCCTTTTCTCTGTATAAAAGTGCCTCTCCGGAAAATACCTGTCCACTGACCGCTTCCGCAATAAAAATACAGTGGTCAGAGCTTTCCGTCACACTCGTCACCTCACATATGATGCAGGCGGCAGCACCTTTGATAAAGGGCAGCCCCTCCTCTGTAAATTCCACATCCACTTCCGCCAGCTTGTCCTTTTTTCTTCCGCTGACACTGCCGCATTTCAGAGCAGTCTCTCTCTGATCCTTTGTCAGAACGCTCACGGAAAATCTACTGCTGGCCTTCAGAAGCTCTGCGGTGTAGTGGCTCTTTGAGACTGCCGCCATCAGCATGGGCGGCCTTCCCGATACCTGGGACAGCCAGGCTGCTGTCATCAGATTATATTTTCCGTCTGCATGGGTACCAATGACATATACGCCGTGCGTCATGGTGTTCATGGCAGACCGGATATTTTTTTCGCTCATAAGTTTGCATCCTTATCTTACATATTCGTATTACATTTTTTCAAAGCATTCGGTCAGGTCAGAGAAGAGTTTGCGGTATATGGCGTACCCTTTCTCATAGGCCTCCCGGTTGTGGGCAGAGGGTGTGATGCGTTCTTTGACTTCCACCATACTGTCCACTGCGCTTTCCACACTCTCAAAGATGCCCGTGGCAGTCCCTGCCAGTATGGCGGCTCCCAGAGATGCGGCCTCCACGGATTTGACGGTCTCCAGTGTCACCTGATTGATATCTGCCTTAATCTGACACCATACCCGGCTCTTGGAACCGCCGCCCAGGGAACGAATCTCTTTTACCCGGATTCCCATGTCGTTCAGTGCTTCTATATTCCGCCGCAAGATATAGCCCAAAGATTCCATAATAGATCTCATAAAATGCGGCATGGTATGCTGGAGGGTAAACCCGAACCAGACACCTTTCGCCTTGGAGTTCACATCCGGGGCCAGGGAACCCGCCAGATGGGGAAGCATGACCAGGCCGTCAGAACCGGCCGGTATCTTTTCCACCTGCTTACTGATCATATCGTATGCATCCTGACCTCCTCTTTTCTCAGCCAGCATTTCCACCTCACAGAATTTATCCCGGAACCAGCGCAGGGTCATGCCTCCGTTAGTGAATGTGTGGATCATATACATTCCGTTTACAGGGAAACAGAACAGGGGCATTTTACATGCAGGATCAAATACGGGTTTGTTGACCGGAACACATACGGCAAGTGCCGCACCCACAGTCTCGGAGAACATGCCCTCCCTGATATTTCCTGCACCGATGGCGCCTGCCGCCTGGTCAAGCGCGCCGGTGCAGACCGTAAGATCCGTTCCGAGGCCCAGCTCTGCTGCTACCTCGGGCAGGATTTTTCCCACTATCTCCCCGGATTCCCTGACAGGGGCAAGCTGTGATTCCCTGATTCCCAGAAAATCCAGCATCTCCTGCCAGTAACTTCTTTCAATAATATCCCAGTAGGTGGAGGAGCAGACAAGAGATGGCTCTGTGGCATATTTTCCTGTCAGCCTGTAGATAAAGTAATCCTCGATCAGGAGAAACTTGTCTGTGTTCTGAAAAACTTCCGGCTCATGCTCACGTACCCAGAGGATTTTCGATGCGGGCCAGCAGGCCTCAAAACTGACCTGGCCTGTTCTCTGATAGCACTCGGCATTTCCGAAGGCCTCCTTAAGCATCTCTGCCTCCCTGACTGCGCGGTTGTCCATCCATACAATGGCATTTCTTAGAGGCCTGCCGTCCTTGTCCAGAAAGAAGATGGTCTCCCCCTGGGCGGACATGGCAAGGGAAATCTGCGCGTCCTTTGCTATGGTGTAACGGCTTTTTATATCCTTCAGACCTGTGCAGAAGGCATCCCAATATACTTCCGGTTTTTCCTCCACATAATTAGGGGCAGGAGTCAGTAAATCGTATTCCTGGGTGGAGACAGCCAGCAGTGCACCTGTCCTGTCAAACAGGGCGATCTTCATTGCAGTGGTTCCAATGTCCAGACCAAGCAGCAATTTCATTATCCCACCTCCTCTATTTCAAAACTTCCGGGTTCACCACATTATAGGGTTTCTTCCCCTCCAGCACTCCGATGATTCCGCCCAGTGCCTCCCGGCACATGCCCATGCGTGCCTTCAGGGTACAACTGGCGATATGCGGGGTCAGTGTCACGTTGTCAAGCTCCAGAAGCTCCGGTTCCACATTCGGCTCATCCTCGAACACATCCAGGCCCGCGCCCTTGATCGTGCCGTCCTTCAATGCCTTTGCCAGTGCTTTTTCATCAACAATAGGGCCTCTCGCCGCGTTGATAAGATAGGCGCTGTCCTTCATGGCCCGGAATACTTCCGCATTGAAGATATGATGGTTCTCCGGAATATACGGCATGTGCAGGGTAATGCAGTCACTGTTCTTTACCACATCATCGAAGCTCATGTACGTTACGTTATATTCTTTTTCCACTTCCTGTGAAGCTCTGTATTTGTCAAAGTAGATGACTTTCATCCCAAGTCCCTGGGCTTTTTTGCAGACCATCTTTCCGATACGCCCGAAGCCCATGATTCCCAGCGTTCTGCCGTAGACTTCACAGTCGATATCTGAGAAATTCGGTGAGTTCCACACACCGCGGCGCACCTCCCTGTCATATCTTGCCACACCTCGCATGGTGGCGATCAGTAGAGCCACTGCATGTTCCGCTGTGGCCTCCGTCACTGTTGTGGGAGTATTTACAACAGGCAGCCCCACCTCTGTGGCATATTTCCAGTCTATGTTGTTGTAGCCCACGCCGAAATTGGCGATGACTTTCAGGTTCTTTGCCCTGTCGATCACCTTTTTGTCACCCTCGTTGTCCAGTATGAAATAAGCATCATAATCCTCGATCATTTCGTATATCTCATCATAAGAAAACGCGTGTTTTTCTCTGGACGGACAGGTGAAATCATAGTCTTCTTTATATGGGGCAAGGCATTCTTCCGGAACCCATTCTGAAATCAGTATTTTTTTCATAGATTTTACTTCCTTTCTGCTGTTTGATCACTGTTTTCATCATACCTGCAATCGCCTGCAGGGTCGATGAGCAATCTTGCATTTATCATTTCTTATCTTGTCATTTTGGCTGCATCCCGTCCTGCATATGATTGGACCTATTACAGGATTCCATCAAAGAAGGAATGTACTGATCCCCGGCACCAGCGCAACCAGAATACAGATCAGAAATACCGTCACGATCAAAGGCCATCCTTCTTTTATATAGTCAACCAGCTTCACTTTCGTAACCGACATGCAGGTAAAGAGCATTACCCCGAAAGGCGGTGTAATGCCGCCGATGGTATCCATGAGGCACATAACGATACCGAGATGGATAGGGCTGATTCCCAGCGCTATGGCGGCAGGGACCAGAAGAGGCGGCAGTATGATCAGGGCAGCCGCTGCATCCAGGAACATGCCCAGGATAAAGAGGAACAAAAGGACCAGCATGATGAATACATATTTGTTGCTTGTCAGGTTCAGAAGCGCGGAAGCCATGTTCTGCGGAATCTGCTCCCAGACCATATACTGTGAGAACAGGCCTGCTGCCGATAAGATCAGCAGAACGTTAGCTGTGCTTGACACAGAGTCAACAATAATATGTTTGATATGTTCTCTCTTCAGCTCTTTATATACGAATTTACCGATGATGATGGAGTAGACAATGGTCACCGCACCGCATTCCGTGGGTGTGAAAATCCCCATCCTCAGACCCATAATGATTCCAAAGGGCAGAATCAGTGCCCAGACGGATTTTTTAAGCTGAGGCCATATTTCCTTCCAGGTTGGCCTGTGGCTCCTGGATGCAATAAACCCTCTTTTTTTCGATACGATATAATTGGTGATCATAAGGGAAATGGCGATCAATATTCCCGGTATGTAACCTGCGAGGAACATGTCCCCGATAGATACACTTGCCGCCGTCGCATAGATGATCAGGCAGATTCCCGGCGGTATGATGGGTGTGATACAGGAGGATGCCGCTGTGATCGCCGCCGCATAACCTTTTGTATATCCTCTCTTCTCCATTTCCGGCACCAGCATCTTGCTCTCAAAGGCACAATCCGCGCAGGAGGAACCTGAGATTCCGCCCATGAATGTGCTGAGCAGCACATTCGTATGCCCCAGACCGCCTGTAAAATGCCCTGTCAGCACTTCACAGAAATCCATCAGACTGCTGGAGATTCCTCCGTATCCCATGATACATCCGGCTGTGATGAAGAACGGTACTGCCAGCATGGTAAAGGATTCCGATGTGGACAGCAGTGACTGGGTCATGACATCCATGGGCACTCCCTCACACATAAATACAAAATACACAAGCGCTGAAATGATCATGGAAAATGCAACCGGTATATTCAGGAAAAACAGTACAAAAACCAGTAAAATCGGCCATAGATTCATCTTTCTTCACCCCTTTCTTCTGTCTGTTCCCTCTCCTCAAGAACCATATCCTCCACGGTTTCCACAGTAAAGATTCCCTGATATATAGGTCTTGTGTGGAAATAATCCTGGTATCTCACCACATTGATGCAGAAGAAAATAGCATGGATGAACATCAGGCCAAAGCCTACCGTCATGGCCAGAGCTTCAAAAGTATAAGGGATATTCATGATCGGTGTCTTTCTTGTCCACGCATTTACGGAATATACCAGGCTTAAATATGCCGCTGCTCCGATACACACAATCTGCACTATCATGGAAAACATAGTTACCACCACTTTTAATTTTTCAGGAAAAACCCTTACCAGGATATCAATGGAACTGTGCTGATACCGTTTGTACACTGCACTGGCTCCCACAAAGATCAGCCAGGCAAAGCAGAAATACGATATTTCCTCTGCCCAGGGATAGCTCTTGCTCAGGACCAGTCTGCAGAATACATTAAAAACTGTTGCCACAGACATGATACAGAGAGCGATACCAGCAATAATCTCTTCTATATTTACACATATTTTTTTCAGCATTTTTTCTCCTAACCCCCTTTTCAGGACAGGCCGTCTGTCTATTCGTGGCCTAACGCTTTTTTCGCTCTGTCATACAAACCTTCCGACCATTCCGGGAATTTCGTATATACAACCTGGCAGGCTTCCTTAAAGGCTTCTGTGTCAGCTTCGTGGAATTCTACGCCCTCTGCCTCCATTTTTTCTTTGATCGCCTCTTCGTCCGCAAGCACGTGCTCTGTGGTGTACTCGGCAAAGCTGACGGCTTCCTCCTTCAGAATCGTCTGCAGGTCCTCATCCAGGCTCTTGTACACATCTGTGGATATGATGATTCCATCCGGTGCTATAATATGAGATGTCATGGTCACGTGTTTGGCAACCTCCTGGAATTTCGCAGCGTAAATCAGGGAAAGCGGATTTTCCATGGCATCACAGACTCCCTGCTGCAGGGCTGTGTAAACCTCTGAAAAAGCAACGGTTGTAGGGCTTGCGCCCATGGCCTTTACCATCTCGATCTGAAGCGGGGTACTCGGCACACGGAATTTCACACCCTTCATCTCACTCAGGTCAGCAACCGAATGCGTTGCAATGGTCTGTCGGGTTCCGTAGTAACCGCTCATGTTGTCAAGGACTGTGATGCCTGCATCTGCACACTTCTGTGCCAGATCTTCACCGAATTCCGAAAATGCCAGTTCCTTAATTTCAGATACGTCATCATACAGGTAAGGGGCAAACATGATGGCATAATCCGGACAGTAATCCTTCAGCAGGGCAGGGTCCACATAATTCATCATGTAGCTTCCTCTTCCAATCTGTTCAATGACCGCGTCGTCATCACCCATAACAGAATCCGCAAAGACCTGAATCTCCAGTCTTCCGTCACACCGCTCATTCACTTTCTCTGCAAATGTCTCGATGTCCTTGGATATGACGCTGTCACTGGGAATAGAGTGCGCGAATTTAAGCGTTATCTTTTTTCCGCTCTGTTGTTCCGCTCCCGCTGCTTTCACTTCACTTCCGCTTGTCTTGTTTTGGCCGCTGCCGCCGCAGCCGGACATCATGCCTGCCGCCAATGCTGTTACTGCTGCAAATACTATTACTTTTCTCATCTTCATAATCTGATTTCCTTCTTTCTTTTTTATTTGTAATGGTCCCGTCCTCTTCCGGATACCGGCTTACAGAACCTTTCCAACTGCCGAAAACCGCTTTGCGATAGACCGATGCCTGATACCGCTGTCTTCTCATACGGTCAGCGCAGGAATTGCGCAGACCTGTCTGGACGGTTAGAAACAGTTACCATATATCTTCTGATTCATCTGCATGTTTTTTTCATCCCCCGGGCATTTTATCCACTCCTTCCCTGTCACTGTTTCAAGCACTTCAATGTAATAATAGAATACAGGAAACATGTGTCAAATCCTATAATATATCTTGCACACGGGGTTTCTTTTCTTGTCATTCTGTATACTATCTTTTTGATTTTTCATCTGTTTTCATCACTTTATCCTAATCCTGCTGTTAATCCGGCGCGTACCGGAACGAGCCAGAAATTTTTTTCACTGTAATGGAGGAAAGAAAATGCAGTACAGACTATGGAACTGCTTATTTCTTTATAAACTAAACGGTCCGCAGTCATTTACCGCGAACCGTTTGTTCTTACGCCTGCTTTGCCATTAAGCGACAGCGTCCTCTATTCCTAAATATTTTAAAAATCCAACAACATACACCAGATTATCCCTGAATGTCCCTTCCTTTACAAAATTCTTTGTAAACAGCGCGCTTCCCATGGTAAAGCACCAGGGATTCATCTCCTTTACAAGTTCCATCCTCTCCTCTGAGCCGATACTTCCGGCCAGGACGACGGGTGTTTTTGCTTTGCGGATATACTCTGCGGAGAGTTCTGTGGGATCTCCGTCCACATAGCGGTATCCTAACAGGTCTGTTCCGAATACGCCCTTTTCCGCAAATGCTGCCTCCTGCGCAAGCATCTCCTCCACAGTTCCCTCCAAAATGCTGGGGCTCTTTGATACCTTTCCTGCAAACGGGCAGTATTTTAATCCCTGTTTTTTTACATACTCAGCTACACTGTCATAGTATAAAGTGCCTAAGAGATAGTCAAAGCCGCATTCCACTGCCAGTTTTGCACCTCTCATACATTCTTCTTCACTGTATGACACCACTTCCAGAAAAGAAGTCTTGCCGGCTTCTCTCATCTTTGTGCAGAGCACTTTCATTTTTTCAGGTTCCATTCCAACGTCCTTGAATCCCCAATACTGGATGGGAAGATCTTTGTTTTCCTCAAAAATTTCAATTGCGTTTGGCACGGTTTTATCATTATGGGTAAGCATGATGATGATCTTATCTAACATTGACATTTTTATTTCTCCTTTTTCACATTCATGGATTCTAAAATTATGGGTTCACTACGTTTACAGGGCTGCCGTCTGTAAAGGCTTTCAAATTGTCCACGGCAATATTCATAAGCCTGCTTCTGCTCTCTTTCGGGGCCCAGGAAATGTGCGGGGTTATGATACAGTTCTTTGCCTTCAGCAGCGGGTTATTGCCTTTTATGGGTTCTGTGGACACCACATCCAGGCCTGCGGCATAAACCTTTCCTGTATTCAGAGCATCCGCCAGGTCCTGTTCCGCAATTAACGGTCCTCTGGAATTATTTAAGATAATTACACCGTCTTTCATCTTTGCAATACTTTCTCTGTTGATCATTCCCTCTGTACTTGGAAAGAGCGGGCAGTGCAGGGCGATCACGTCCGCACGTGCATACAGTTCTTCCACTGTGACGTACTCTGCGATCTCTTCCCCGGATTTGTTGGGATATTCATCATTGGCGATCACCTGCATACCAAGAGCTTTCGCAATGCGCCCTGTGGCCTGCCCTATACGGCCAAAACCAATCACTCCCATGGTTTTGCCTGCAAGCTCGATCAGGGGATAATCCCAGAAACACCAGTCCGCATTGTTCTCCCAGCGCCCCTCGTGGACTGCGTCACTGTGGTGCGCCACATGATGACAGATTTCCAGCAGCATGGCAATGGCAAACTGTCCCACAGCCGCAGTGCCGTATGTTGGAATATTGGAAACGGGGATTCCCTTTTCTTTTGCAGCGGCAACATCCACCACGTTGTACCCGGTAGCCAGGACACCTACGAATCTGATGCTGCTGCATGCATCGAATACCTCTCTCGGAAGCGGGGTTTTATTTGTGTAGACCACCTCTGCATCACCGATTCTGTCAATGATCTCCTGTACATCCGTCAGGGATGTCCTGTCATAGACTGTGACCTGCCCAAAAGCTTCCATCCCTTTCCAGTCCAGATCTCCGGGATTCAATGTGTAGCCGTCTAATACTACAATCTTCATCTGTATCTCTCCCTTCCTAAGACTGCTTATTTGATGGCGTCTGCCATATCTTTTACATCCTTACAGGTACCGGTCCAGGCTGCCATGAGGATGTCCATCTGATCCAGGATACAGAAATGTTTTACTCCCATATTTCTGTAATATTCTGCGTCTTCAAGGGTGGCGATCTCCACTCTTGGCTGCACTCCGTGTTTTAATGCGGTCCTGATCATTCTCTCGTGCTCTGCCTGCACCTCCTCTTTGTGGTCCGCACAGTTCCATCCTCTGCTCATGCAGTAATCGGAAGGTCCGAACTGAACCATATCCACACCGGGAATGGAGCAGATCTCTTCAATGCTGTCCATTGCCTCTTTCTTTTCGATCATAAAAGCTTTTACAAGGCTGCGGTTCATGGCCGCATAGTCCATCTGTTTTAATTCCGGATGGTAGTTGATCCATCTTGCATTGGGATAACCGAATTTGCCGTTGTCCTCCGGTGTCTTCGGCAGTAATTTTTCAATGGTCTCTTTCACCTGCTCCGGTGTCTCGTGGTCTGTGAACAGGATTGCCTGGAAACCACAGGCCGCCGCTTTCTGTGCCACATAGAACCGGTTCTGGAAATCCACTTTGATCATGGAGCCTGTGTTGTACAGCTCACATGTCCTGACAAAATTCTCAAGATCATTGAAAGAGAACGGTGCATACTCTGCCAGAAATTCAAAGTAATCAAAGTTTCCGGTTGAAGCTGCAGCCTCCACGATCGTGGGCCATGTGCTCCAGATTCTGGTGTTGACGGTTGCTTTTCCTTCGTTAAGCTTTTCTCTTAATTTGTTTAACATAGTGCATTCTCCTTTTTTGGTTGTGTTGTTTTTTTCTTGATATCAGAATACCGGAAAATGCGCTGTAAAACGATTATTATTCTTGTTCACTACATTTCTTATCCTGTCATTGTTGTTTTGCCTGCAAGAAGGAGCGGAAATACCAAAGGAACGAATCGAACTGCGGCTCGGTTATCCATCACGTAAAAAGATGCCTGCCGGAAATTCCGGCAGACACCTTTAAAATAAATATTCAATCCATTATTGTGTTTTTAATTCCGAAATGAGCACAGCCCCAAGCATACATACGCACCCTGCAAACATACGCGCCGTAAACCTCTCATGCAGAAGTAATACGGAAAACAGCATTCCGAACACTGCTTCTGTCGTCAGAAGGACGGATGCCACATTCGGATTTATCCGTTTCTGGCATACAATCTGCAAAAGAAACCCTGCCATAGTACTGAAGATTCCAAGATACAACATTTTCCCGGCCATCCCCGGTTCAAATACCTGCATCGGAAACGGTATCTGCCCTGCCAGGATGCAGAGCCAGGAAATGAGGTTTGCAAAGAAAAACTGCAGGGCCGTCAGTACCACAGGGTCGGTTTTCCTTGTATATTTATCTACAAATATAATATGCAAAGCAAGACCTGCGCCGCATATGACAGTCAGAAAGTCTCCGGTTTGAACCGTCAGATCCCCTCGTATGGATAAAAGGCCAATGCCCAAAATTGCGATGAAAGCAGCGGCAACACATTTTCTGTCCGGGCGTCTTTTTTCTATCCACCAATATAAAAACGGTACAAGAATCACGTATATAGTTGTGATGAATGCATTTTTGCCTGCTGTCGTATACTTGCATCCCAATGTCTGAAAAAACTGGCTGACAAACAACAGGGCTCCCAATACCATACCCTGTTTTATAACAGGTAAAGGTATCCCCGCCGGTAAAGATTTCCTGCAAAGTAAAAAAACTGCCATCCCCACAGAGGCGATCAGATAGCGCAGCGCCAGCAGATAGAGAACGGGAATGGATTCCGTGGAATCCTTTACCACCACAAAAGAAAATCCCCACAGCAATGTGGCGGTCAAAAGCCCCAGGCTCCCCCATATCTGCTGTTTTCCTGCTTTGTCCATTTTATCACCTCCCCGTATCGTTTGCCTTTAGTCTACACGGAAAAGGCCGGGGAGGCGATTATCTATGTTGTGATTTTCATTTCTTTTTCTGCTGTTTCTGCAGATACAGCAGTTTCCTCTGAATCTGGCTTCTTTTTTAAAGCAATCCGGGAAGTACATTCTGGAATAAAGACAATATAAGTACCGCTCCCAGTATACCAAGTCCGCCCAAAAATCCGCCCACGGTCCAGCAGCGGAAGGTCTCCGGTATACTGATTCTGTTGAATTTGCTGATTGACCAGAACCCGGAATCATTCGGAAGAGACAGACCCACTCCCCCTGCACAGATGGCAACTGCTGCCAGTATAGGCGAAGTACCTGCTGCAATAACTGTTGAATAAAGGATTGCCGAAGTAGTTGTGATGGCCACTGTGGTCGACCCCTGAGCCAAGCGGATGATCTGTGCCAGCGCAAATCCCAGTATAAGCACAGGAATGTGGAGATTTCCAAATACCTGAGCCATATAATCTCCGATACCGGTCAGCTGAATTACCTTTCCGAACGCTCCGCCTGCACCTGTAATCAGCAGAATCATACCCACCTGATCCAGACCGCGCCCCATGATCTCACTCATACTTCCTTTGATATAAGGCTTTGCAATCAACATGGCACATAATACGCCCACTGCCATAGCCAGATTCTTATTTCCGATAAAGGCCAGATACGGAACTGCCCCATTGTTTTCCGGGAGAAGTACCGATGCAAAGCTGCCAATCACGATCATCAGAATTGGTATCAGAAGTATCAGCATCGCTGCTCCGAAAGAGATTTTCTTATCGCTGCTCTCTTCTTTTTCCATAGTTTTTTGTTCTTCCAGTTCAAATTCATCCAGAACCCTCACATATCCGCTTTTCTTTTCCTTACGGTCCAGATATTTTCCCCATAAAATACCACCGGTCAAAAATCCAACAAGGCCAGCCAGAGTGGAATACACAAAGAAGACCCCGATATTCAACTCCATATTTTCACAGACTGCAAGAGGCCCAGCTGTGGGAATTACACACGCCGCGGTTATGGAAGCTGCAACCGCATAGCAGGAGACAAATGACAGACGGCTGATATTTGTCTTCCTGGACAAAGCTCTGACCATAGTGGAAAACAAAACCGTGACCACATCCCCAAATACAGGTATCCCCGCAAAATATGCAGCGATTCCAAGTCCCGCCGGAGAGTTCTTTTCCCCGAACAGATGAATCATTTTGTCTGCAATGGCATTGATTCCCCCTGATTCAAAAAGCAGCATTCCCAGCATGACACCCATACCGGTTACAATTCCTATACCGCCTATGGTTCCGGAAAATCCATCTGCCACTGCGGACGTAATATCTCCAAAAGGCATTCTGACAAGCAAAGCGGTAAGAAATGATGTGATGATCAATGATACGAATGCATTCAATTTAAACTTAATGATGGTCACCAGCAAAAATGCCAGTGAGACGATAAATATAACAATTAATAAAGGTCCTGTTACCATTTTTTCCTCCTCCGTTTTCCATATAAACTGTTATTTAAATGTGTTCATAAACACATTTACCACCCAAAACTGTTTTTAAAACACAAATGTCCTTTATTTCATCCACAGGACACTCCATAATATCCCTGTCCAATATTACAAAGTCAGCCAGCTTTCCTTTTTCAATGGTGCCTTTTATATTCTCCTCGAACTGTCCAAAAGCGGCCCAGTCAGTATAAGTCCTAAGGGCTGCCTCCCTGGAGATACAGTTTTCGGGAAACCATCCGCCCTCCGGATTTCCATCCTGGTCTTTCCTTGTCACCGCTGCATAAATTCCCCAGAAAGGATTGGCCGGGGAGGACGGCGAGTCAGATCCGCCTATGACCTTCACTCCTTTTTTCCATGGCATTCCGCTGGCATATGAACGTGCTGCCCTCTCTTTTCCGATACGGCGTTCTGCCATGGGAGCGCTTCTCGGGGCATGGATGGCCTGCATCCCCGGAAGAATACCCAGTTTTCTGATTCGGTCCACATCCTCCTCTGTCACCAACTGGAAATGTTCAATCCTGAATCTGTGGTCCGCACCGGAATTTTCACCCAGCACTTTCTCATAAGTATCTATGACCTGTCTGTTTGCTCTGTCCCCAATGGCATGAGTGATGACCTGGAACCCATGGCTGTATGCTTCCTTGACCAGGGCATATAACTCTTCATCTGAATGATTTAATTTTCCCCTGTATCCGGGCCTGTCCGTATAATCTTCATACAATGCAGCACTCTGTGACCCAAAAGAACCGTCTGCAAAATATTTCACCGCACGGATTGAAAGATGTTTCTCATACAGTCCAATCTCCGGGCCTGTCTTGTAATAACTCTTCCACGACAGATCATCCGCTTCACCCGGCAGTGCCCCCAGAGCTCCGCTGATCCGCAGCTGCAGACTGTCCTCTTCAAAAAGCTTTTTCATACAGCGGATATGGCTGGATATCACATTCATGGCCATAACCGAAGTAAATCCCAGCTTAAAGGATTCATTCTGGGCACAGAGCAGTGCCTCCTCCATTTGCTTCTCTGTGAGCGGCGGGATTTTATCAACTACCAATTTACAGGCGTTATCGCTGACACATCCCAACAGTTCCCCATCCTCTCTTTTCAGGATTTCCCCGCCCTGGGGATTTGGCGTATCCTTTGTGATTCCTGCCAGTTCCAAAGCTTTTGAGTTCAGCCAGAGCATATGTCCGTCACATCTTCCCAGCGATACCGGATTGTCCGGTACCACTGCGTCAAGCTCTTCCTTTGTGGGATAACTTTTTTCCTCCCATACCTCGTTGTTCCAACCGAAATCACTTTGAATCCATTCCCCCGGACACAGCGTATCTGCTTTTTCGCGGAGCTGCTGAAAAATTTCTTCTTTTTGCTTCCAAAAACAATCAATCTGCATAGATACTTCACCGAATTTCAGCAGATGGGTATGCCCCTCTATCAGTCCCGGTATCACACAGGCTCTGTCCAGATTCACATATTTTGTATCAGAATTTCCATACTGCTTCATTTCATCAAAGGTTCCGGTATCTATGAGATATTGTCCCTTTACAGCAAATGACTGAACAATTGTCATATTCTGATCCATGGTGTAGATTTTACCATTATAATATATGACATCTGCAGATTTATCTTGTTGTTTGTACATACTTTTCTCCTTTCCCTTGTTGTATTTTTATGTATTTTAGCATGTAATCTGTAAAGTCAGAATCCTTTATTTTGTCATGCAGATGTTTTATCTTGCAGAATTTTGTCGAAAAATGCTCCTGACAATCAACCATTATTCTTTTATCTCAGGGTGTTGTGAGCCGGTTCATATATTCCCTCTTTATATCAGCCTGTATATGAACATAAAGATCCAGCGTTGTCTTTACGGAAGTATGTCCCAAAATCTCTGACAGGGATTTCGTATCAAAGCCCTGTTCTATCCAGCGGCAGGAGAACTGATGGCGAAGGGAATGTATTTTTATGTGTGGTATCTGACATTTTTTCAAAAGAGCTGCATATCTTCGCTGCACTGTGCGCGGCTCCGCACAGTTCTCCGTTCCTGTCAGAAGAAAGAAACTTCCGTTCTTCTTCAACGCTTTTCCCATAGACTGCAGGCGGTCGGGAAGAGGGATCTCCCGTATGGAGGTTGAAGTTTTCGGCGTGCCGATGTTAAGCCGTGTCCGCGGACACTCCCTTTTTCCCTCTTCTATGGTCATATCCAGATTCTTTACACGTGTAACTGTCCGGCGGATGTATATTTTGCAGTCTTCAAAGTCTATGTCCTCCCATTTCAGCCCACAGAGCTCACCCACACGTATGCCTGTATACATACATAAAAAGATACCGAAAGTAAACGGATCCGTACCTTCACTCAAGCAGGCATCCAGTTTCCTGAAATCCTCTTTACTCATGATCCGTATTTCTTTACCACCGGCGGGAATCCGGGGAAATTTCAGGAGTTCGGCAGGAAGGCACCCCTGTTCCTGCCCATAACGCAGTATATTCTTCAGCACTCCCATAATCACATGTATACTTCCATAGGACATCCCTCTTTCCAGTTCCTGCTGGACAAAATTTAACAGGGTGCGGTTTGTAAATTTCCTAATCTGCATATCCCCTAATACAGGCAGTATATGATTATTCAGTATTTCTCCGTAATTGGAATACGTGCTTTCTTTTACGGTATAACGGATATGGTTCTTCCAATGTATACTGACTGTACGGATTCTGTCATCTTCCGGCAGTGCGGATGGCTGGCCGCCGTATGAAAAAAAGGGCGGGAACTCTGATATGATTTTTATTTTCTTATCTTTAACCTCTTTATACGACTTGCCATACAGATATCCATACCTGATTTTACCGTCCATATCACGCCCTTTCATATAACGCGCTTCCCAACGACCGTCTTTTCTTTTCCTGATGTTTTCACCTTTTCTGGGCATTTTGACCTCCTTGACCTTCTGAGTCTTCCGTGGCTGTGATTTACGGATTCAGACCACTTTTTACCACTCATTGTTAACAAATCACTTTTGCGGTGAAATAAAAAGTATACGGCTGCGAAACTCCTCCATATTATAATATAATTGAAATCCACCAAAAAAAGTCATCACCTCAATCTCTGTTGGCAATGACTTTCATAATGGCAGGACAGGCATATATGCCGGCTGCAGATATTTTTTTATTTTGCTTTTCATTACAATTTATTATATAATATGGAAGTATCCATCATCATACGTCTGCATAAAGGATTAAATATGTTAAAAGACAAGTTACATTCTCTCATTTACTTTCCTTATGAAGAAAAATACCGGGACCAGTTGGAACTGGGAATGGTTTCTCTAAATTATAAATCCGAGCGGGTAATTGCCTGGGTCATGCTGGTTACGCAGATCTTTATGATTCTAGTCTTTACTTTTCGTCCCGGCAGTATTTTTTACAGCTTTCGCAGGCTTCGCTATGTCATAGCCTATACGGTATTGTGTGCAGGACTGCTTGTGCTTCTTTCTCTCCACAGATGCGCCAAAGATAACTGGCGGCTGCATTCCAGACTCTGTATATCTTTCGGCGTACTGCTTTCTCTGTGGATTGGATGCATTTCCTATCTGGATGCACTGGGGGATGTGAGCATTATTGTATATTGCTCCTTTCTTCCTATGATGGCTGCTTTTCTTATAGTGCCGCCTTTTATTTTAAGCATCCTGCTTATTTTCACATGCATCCTGACCAACTGCCTGGTGCTCGGGACTCCTTACGGGCAGGAAAATGTATTCAGCACATTGGTAAACAGCATTTTTATCTGTGTGTTATCCATTGTCTATGCTTATCGTATGTACCACGCACGTTTGACCGGTATTTACGACAAGATCATCATTGACCAGAAAAACCGGCAGTTGGAAGCTGCCAATGAAAAACTGGACCTGCTGTCCATGACGGACACTCTGACCGGCCTCGGCAACCGGCGCTATCTGGAGGAATCCGTGAGATCACCCCTGGAGAAATATGGTATCCACATGGGCTCCCTGGCTGTTTTACTGCTGGACATTGACTTTTTTAAACAGTATAATGACCGTTACGGCCATCAGCAGGGAGATTTGTGCCTGCAGGCAGTTGCCTCTGTCTTATCCTCCTGCGCAGAAGATGATAATTTCCATGCTGTCAGATACGGTGGTGAAGAGTTTGTTCTTGTGATAACCGGGCTTTCCTCTGACGTTATAATGGAAAAAACAGAACAGATTCGTAAATCGGTCGCCTCTGTTCAAATTCCCGGTCCCATCAAAGCCGGAACTTCCGTTACAGTAAGTGTGGGCGTCTCTTTTCACGAATCATGGGAACCGGGCCTTTTGGAAACTGCCATCTCCGAGGCAGACCGAGCGCTGTATCAGGCAAAACAAAACGGCCGTAACCAGACGGTTCTGTTCAGCAAATAAGCATAAAAGACTCATCTGCGGA
>NZ_JBANBF010000017.1:0-84397 GCF_037000545.1 Blautia sp. JLR.GB0024
AATATCATATTCTACCTGCACTTCATCGCTTGCGTAAATATCCAGCCGTACGCTTCTGAAATCAGAACTGTACAAAATCGTATGCTCTGCATGGACTCTTATTTTCGCGATCGGTCGTCCGAGTATCATCTCCAGTATCAGACGGCATATCACTTCATCTTCCAGCGCCGCCGCAAATAAAAACGGGTCACATAAATCCAGTTCCTCAAATTTCTTCCTTGCCATATGTTTCCTCCTGCGGAATATGACATGGAAGTTACCTGTCTGTAATATGATTATAGCTGAAAGCCTCCGGATAAGCAACCTGTTTCTTTGCAAAACACGGTTCCATTACCGGGGGCTGCCTTGCGGGACAGTGACGTGTGAGCAGTAACCGGCTGCCGTCCTCTCTGCGTTTAAGGAAATCTCCCGGTTCACTCTCTCCCTCAGCCGGAGCAAAAAATCATGTTCCTTTGGATACCTCTTAAAGGTAATATCCATTCCCGCTGTTTCACGAATAAGCGCTTCCACAGAATCCCGTGACGTATACTGTTCCAGCGCCTCAAGTGCCCGAAGGTCCTCCATGGCATCTCTTAAAACTTCCAGCCGGATTGAGGAAAAGGGATGCCCGTCCGGTCCGGGGTAGACAAGGAATGCGTCTCCTGACGGAAAACTTTCACCACTGTCTGTCACAGCAAAGGGATCAATGTGCTGCAGCGAAAATCTGGTATTGTAAAAATTGTACCCCCACTGAAGGAATCCCTGCATCCGGTACAGATAGAGCTGGATACCCAAAATCCTATTTCTCCCTGAAGGCATGGCAAAAAAGCGGTTGCTCACATCCACTCCCTGGACACAGCAGTAATATGTCCACAAATCAGGAATTTCCGCTTCCAGAAATGGCTCCAAATGGTCAGAGGCAACCACAGGGTGCTCCACCAGTCCCAGACGATAAAATTCAAAATCACTCAAAGCATCCAAAAACCTGCAGTCTCCCAGTCCACTGTGCATACACTGTACTGCGCTGCGGTAGCTGTCCAGATCTTTCATGCCCGGCTCGTCGGACACATGAAACCAAGTATGCTCCAGCACATCTTTTTTCTGCAGATACGCCTTTAACCGGGGCAGAAATTCCATCAGAAAAAACCGGTATTCCTCCCCTGCTGCATCCGTATCCCAGCCAAAGACCTGCTGCTGCCTGCCCTCCTTCAAAGCCATGATCTTCGGAGCCGCGGCGGCACCCCACTGGGTAAATAAAGGTGCCATTTCCAACCAGACAATGCCGCATTCCCGGCACATAGAAATCCATCTTCCCAGCCTGGAAAAGCCGAATTTCCACCCCTCTTCTGTCAGCTCTGCATCTACGAGCTGAACGGTAGTCCGCTCTCCGCCCACAGCAGTATCCATGGGTGGTGTAAACAATGGGGTCAAAATCATATTGATTCCGCTCTCTGCTGCAAGAGTGACGAATTTCTTCAGAATCTGCCAATATTGTTCGGAAAAGACAGGGACTCCATAGTAATCTGCCAGACAGTCCGCATGGAGCCACTCCGTATGGATCAGCCGCTGTGCCGGCAGTTTTCCACTATGTACCATGATTTCAGCTTCTCTTTTCCACAGGATTTCCCCATCTTTTACCGATACGGAGACAGTCACCGCATAGTTTCCGGGTCTCATATCCCGGTCAATACATATCTGCACCCAAAGTGCTCTCCACTGTCCCGGCACTGCCCGCACGGTACTGGCAGGCAGCGGTACCAGCACATCGGGAAACATGCCCGGTTCCTTTGTCAGATAGTCATCATCGGATAGACCGCTGCATGGGTAGGCACTGGGCACCAGGGCTGCCCGGAATACTTTAACCTCCATTCCCGGAGGCGTTTTTATTTCAAACTGTATGTCCTCCTCCAGCATATGGGAATCATGGTAATCTATTGTATAAGCAATCTGAAATGCAGTCCGCTCTCCCGCAAAGCATCCCGCACGAAAGGGATTTTCCCGGTCTTTTGGCGGCCTGCCCGGAAAAATCTTATCCAGGCTGTCCCCCAGGCAAAAATGATACTGATGCATCTGTCTTCCTCCTCATGAAATGATATACTGTCAAATCCGGCTTCTCGCAGCTGTACATAATCTGTCTATACCGTAATATTCAAAAAATCTTCATCCGCACCGCGCAATTAAAAAAAATTCAATCTTTCGCTGCGTCATTCAAAATTCTCCATCTCCGCTGTGTCATTCAAAAATCTCCACCTCCACTGCGTCATTTAAAAATCTCCAACTCCACTGCGTCATTCAAAAATCTCCACCTCCACTGCGCAGTCGGTAAAATCAAAGCGGAAACGCACTGCGGCGTTGTCTTTCTCCACCGTGAACGTCCCCTTATTGGAACTTCCGCTTCTGGGATATCCGTCCCCGCAGTAGGTTGCCGACAGTGTCCCGTAGGTAGATACGGCAAAATCGTATGTCCCCGCATAAGGGATCACCACACTCAGCGTGTATGTATTATTTCCTATATAATACATCCTGGTCACTTCGCTGTTGGAATCATTTTTTACAGCTCCCACATAAGGCTGAAAACTTCCGTAAACTACCACCTTTTCAGGAAGCTTGATCCCCGTTTCCGGATCATAAACCGCCTCCGCCCCATATGCGATCTGCAGCTCCGGATTGGCAGCCAGTTCTCTCAGACGGTGTCCCTCCTGCCACAGCCGCTTTACTGTATCCTCCTGACCGAATCCCATAGGGCAGGAAGAACTCTTTTTGTTGATCTGATAAAATGTCTGGATATCTTTTGCTCCGCTGTCCCCGCGCTCCATAGTTACCGGTGCGTCACCCAGCATACGCCGGAAGGGAATCTCAAAAAAACCGCACACGTTATTCACTTCCAGCCAGCGGTAAGTATATTCCAGAAAATGATTCCGCTTTTCAAAGCTCTGATGTGCAAACCATGCAATCTGGTCATACCCCCACCAATCCTTTAAGGCCAGTTCTTCTCTGGAATACCGGGCCGGGTCATCTACCGCCAGACCACCCCAGTTGTCGTATTCCATCAGATAGGGCATCGCCTGTGCTGACCAGCCGTTGGGGTTCAGGCCTCCCTCACTGTAGCCCTCCCGGACCAGCACCAGATCGGTACCTTCCCGTTCCAAAAGGGGCACCCTGGTAAATGGCATGGCATGATAGTCAAACAACAGCTTTCCCCTCCGGTTCACCCCATGGGTGTGGGCATCCAGCAATACCTTATGCCGCCTGCCATGGACAGCGGCATACCTGCGTATCATCTCAAAAAGCTCCTGTGTCTTCACCATCCCCCGGTCATTTGCCGTGTACAGATGTACCTGTCCCATGTGGAGTGCCTCATAACCACAGTCAATATAGCGCGCTGCCCGGTAATAAAACCACATTCTGGCCTCCTGCCGGTTCAGATCCGGGATTCCCCCATTCTTCTCCGGCTCCTCTCTGCGGCTTACAAATCCCGCCGGTTCTCCGGGAAACAGGGTATCTGCCAGACAAAAGTACCTGTCTTTTGGCTCCATCCCAAAGTCACGGAACACAAATTCCGGTATCTTCACTGACTCCATCCTCTGGGTCACACACTCAAAAATACAAGCCTGCAGAATGATCTCCGGGTCTGCTTCATGCACCTTTTCTGCCAACTCCCTGGATTTTGCAAAATGCACATCATCGTCTTCCGTCATATACCAGATCCCCGAAGCACGACCCAGGAATTTTACTCCCAGTTCCCGTATCACCCGCAGGTCATCCGAAAGTGTCTCACTTTCATAAAGCCCTGCCGCGGTCACTGCCCGCGACAGATAATTTTCCAGGACTTCCTTTGAAATCCTGCCGTCAAATTGATAATCCATCATCCCGGTTTCCCTTCTCTAAAAATGTAACGATTGAGGCAATATTTGCCCCTGTTGCTCCCTCTGCTAGCCTTTCGTCCTTCCCGCGCATCACGCTTGGGCCTACAGCATCCAAGTGCACCCATTTTACCCCTTCCCGGATAAAAGATTCCAGAAAACAGGCAGCCACACTGGCTCCCGCTCCTTTGCCGGGCGCATAGTTAGCCAGATCTGCTGTGCTGCTCCGGGCAAGCAGTTCCCGGTAATGGCTGTCCAGGGGCAGTCTCCAGACCAGTTCTCCGGCTTCGCGCGCTGCGCATATAAAACTGCTGCTCATAAAATCATCATTGGAGAACATCCCTGTCATCCGGTCTCCAAGCGCATTATGGCAGGAGTATGTCAGTGTAGCCAGATCCACGATCCGCCGCGCACCCTGCCGCTGGGCATATACCAGAGCATCCGCCAAAATGAGGCGTCCCTCAGCATCCGTGTTGCAGACTTCCACTGTAGTCCCGTCCAGCATGGTGATCACATCCCCCATCCGGCAGGCCTTTGGGCCGATGGCATTCTCCGCCAGAGGCAGCACTGCCATGATATTTTCTTTTGTCTCCTCCCGTACAAGAATCTCAAAAGCTTCCAGCACATTGGCTGCACCGCACATATCAAACTTCATTCCCTCCATGGCCTCTGCAGATTTTAAGTGATATCCGCCGCTGTCAAAGAGAACCCCCTTTCCGACCAGCGCTGTAAAAGGCTGTTCGGGAACACATTCCCGGGTGAGAACTGCCAGTTTCGCTTCACGGGCACTGCCCTGGTTCACTGCCAGGATTCCGCCGAATCCCTGTCTTTTTAATTCCATGCCATCTAATATCCTGCACGTTGCTCCCAGTTTTGCGGCAAGCTTTTCCGTATAAGCAGAAAATTCCTCCGCTCCCAGGTAATTGGCCGGAAGATTGCCAAGGCTTCTGGCATAAGCAATACATCTCCCCTCCAATTCTCCGTACCGGACTGCACGTATAAATCCGCTGTCCTCCGCCGCACTGCTTTCCAGATAAAATACCGCGCTGCCGAAATCCGCCAGACTTTCACGCATTCCAAATACGTCCCCTTTTTGCAGTTCTTTCAGCCCTTCTTTTCGGAAACGATACGCCCCCTGATACATAGACCGCACAAGGAGACGCACCATTTGTCTCTGCTCTTCCGCCTTTAGGCGGTAAAAAGCAGCGCTGTCTATATCCAGCCGTATCAGAAAACAGCCTTTCCGCTGTCTTCCCAGACGGCAGAACTGTTCTGCCAGCCGCCGGGCATCCATACTCTCAGGAATCACCTCCGTAAAGACAGAGGAATCGTGATTTCCAGGCACTGTTTCGGATGGATGTTTTAATATTATCTTCATAAAGCAATCCCCCCGCCTTTCATCCTCTGCCCATTCTCCACACGCAGAAGCAGTGTCTTGATCTCATAAGGCTTCAGGAATACCCGAATCCCGGATGAGCGCCAGGGACTCTCCGGTTCTTCCATAAGATTACATTCGCACCATTCCTTCACTTCAAAACCGGGGCATACTTTAACTTCTCCCCTTCTTCCCTGGAATTCATGGAATCTGAGCACAATTTCCTCCCCGTTTTCCGCCTGTTTCAGCGCATCTGCCACCAGGTTCTCCCTGTCGAACGACAAAAGGCTTCCATGCAAAGCCGCAGCTCCTGCTTCTGCACGGAGGGGTGCGTTCAGATCAAAAGCCTCCTGCTCTATTCCTGCGTCATACCACTCCTCACAATGAGGCAGCAGCGAGTAGGTAAAGGTATGGCTGCCCAGATCCGCGCTGTAGTCCGGGTCTGTTGCAGACTTTAAAAGTGTCAGACGGATTGTATTTTCTTTCAGGTCATAGCCGTATTTGCAGTCATTAAGCAGTGCCGCCCCGTATCCTGTCTCCCAGATATCCGCCCATTTGTGGGCCGCCACCTCGAATTTCGCAGCCTCCCAGCTTGTATTTCTCGTAATGGGACGCCGGATATTGCCGTCCTGGATATCAAATCTGGCATCCACTGCCCGGATATCCACCGGAAATGCCGCTTTCAACAGCTTCTGCCGCTCCTGCCAGTCCACAGAGGTCTTAAAATCAATTCGTTTCCTGCTGTTGTAGAGGCACATGGTCTGGCAGATTGTGCTCTTATGGTATTGCCATGTAAATGACACCTCAATGCCCAGCGCATGTCTCCAAACACGGATGTCCGTACATTGGGTGATCTCCTCCATCTTTCTGTCAATCGTGGGTTCCAGTTCCCAGGCATCAAAACAGCGCGGTTTGTCTTCAAAAATCTGCAGTACATTGGCGCATGCACCGTGGGGCAGCATCTCTCTTTCAGCCTCCCTGTCATAGATTTTTGTGAGCTGTCCTTGTTCATTCCAGCAGATTTTGTAAAACAGAGTAGATACCTCATGAATTCCCCCGTTTGACTCCTGCTGCCGGCTGCAGGCAGTATTCTCTGTAATCCGCTGGTCAGCCGCCTTTTCGGTCTGCAAAGACCTCTCCTCCCCAGACCCCCAGGCAGGTTCCTCATGGGGCCCGGAGACACTCTTCTTCGCAGGCCCCCATACGATTTCCGTATAAGAGAAGGGTTCCATATCCCGAACAAGCACATAAGCCCCATCCTCTTTCCATACACAGGGAAGAGATATCTTCTCCTCACTGCCATCTTCCCGTTTCTGATAGAACCCGCCTTTCCCGTATTCCCCGGCGCACACGGATTCTGCCTCCCTGCGGGGAATCCGGACAACGGAGGTTCGCTGCCAGTTGCCGCTGTTGAATACGGAAAACACCCGTTCCTCCCTGCATTCCCGAATAAGGCCGGCGCGGGAGGTCTCGTTCACTTCTCTTAAAAGAGCCGCGGCTTTTTCATATTCCGTATGGCTGTCAAGGTAGACCTCCCTTATGGAAGACCCCGGCAGTATATCGTGGAACTGCTGGCAGAGCACGATTTTCCACGCACGCAGGATACGCTGGGAGTCATAGGGCTCACTTCCAAACACTCGGGATAAGACAGACCGGATCTCCGTATCTCTCAGCGCATATTCCATCCTGCGGTTCATCCGTTTATTATACGCCTGGGAGGTGTAAGTCCCTCTGTGGAATTCCAGATAGAGTTCCCCGTCCCACACCGGAAGATATCCTTCCATGGGATTCTCTTTCAGCGTCTCATTGAGACTGCGGAAATACTCCGTCACGGACTGTTTCCTCACATGGGGGATTCCAGGCATTTTCTCCACCATCTCTATCTGGCGGATCATATCCCGGTTCGGGCCTCCGCCGCCGTCCCCATATCCGTAAGAAATCAGCAGTTCCCTGTTGGAATCCTTGTTCTTATAATTGTCCCAGACGCTTTTCACTGCCCTGGGGCCGGAATTTCCATTGTATGTATAATAATCCTCGCCCGGATCGGAGGTAGTCACAAAATGGGCTGTCACCCCGGTTCCGTCAATGCCCTTCCATGTAAAGGTATCATAGGGCAGCCGGTTGGTATCGTTCCAGCTTATCTTGGTGGTCATGAACATGTCCACACCGGATTTCTTTAAGATCTGAGGAAGCGCCCAGGAATACCCGAACACATCCGGCAGCCAGAGAAATTCACTCTCATAGCCGAATTCTTTCCGAAAGAAATTTTTGCCCACCAGGATCTGCCGGATGATGGATTCCCCTGAGGCGATGTTGCAGTCACACTCCACCCACATGGCCCCGGAAGGCTCCCATTTTCCCTCAGCCACCCTCTTTTTGATATTCTCATAAATATCCGGGTGGTCCTCTTTGATAAATTCATAGAGCTGAGGCTGGGACTGCAGAAAATGATACTCCGGATACTTTTCCATCAAACGGTTCACCGTGGAAAATGAGCGGGCAGCCTTCTCCCTGGTATGGCACAGCCGCCACAGCCAGGCCACATCTATATGGGTATGGCCCGCCATGGTCACATGGACATCCGGTTTTCCGCGGCCGTCCAGACACTCGTCCAGGTATCCGGCTGCATCCGACACACTCTCATAAAATTCCCTGCTGCCCGGTTCCGTAAAATCCACCAGACAGAACGCCTTTACAAGCACATTTAAGATCCATTCCCGATATTCATTCTCTGCGCTCAGGGCCTCATAGGTTTCAAGGGCCGCTGTGGTCAGATAGTAAAGGTCATCCGCACTCCGGTCCAGCACACCGATCTGCGCCCTGCATATCTCCATCACATTGTCTTTGGGGATTCCTCCGCCGCTGAGTCCTGTCCACAGCCTGAATTTAAGCTGCAGTTTCTTTCCGCATACCCCGGGGCCGAAGAACACTTCCCTGTGGTTTCCGTCCACAGCCTGATACGGTACATCATTTATATAGAGCAGGCTTTCAAAGTTCCCGTTATTTCCGGTTCCCGAAGGGGCGCCGAAGTCAAAAAGGCCCAGCACTTCCTCCCCGCAGAATGCCTCCGGGATTTCCGCTTCCGCTGTCAGCCAGTAGTATTTGTCCCAGCCCCGGAAAGAAAATCCCGGTCCCACCTCCCTGGCGCACACTCTGCTCTCTCTGTCACTGTCCTCCCAGAACCGGAAGGAGGGAATGTTCCGAAGATTCCGGTACCGAAGCTCCCGCAGTTCCTCTGCCAGATTCTTTATCCTGTCAAAATCATGAAAATCAAACGGCATTTTTTACTCCTTTCCAAACAGACCTCCATATGCCTTGTCATAAGCTTCCAGCAGTTCCCCGGCAAGAGACCAGGAATTGACCAGCGGATGAAGCATCAGCGCCTGGGCTGCACATGCATAAGAACCTTTCTTTACAGCCTCCACTGTGAGACGCTCATAATTTTTGAGCAGCCGCATCAGGATATCACACTGCGGAGGGACGACAGCCACAGGAACGGGACGAATGCCCTCTGCGGATACATGGCAGGTCACTTCCACCACATCGTTATCCGCCAGTCCCGGAATACAGCCTTGGTTCTCCACAGAGAGCACCAGGTATTTTCCCTCTCTGCTCTGCATCCCCTCAATACAGTCCAGCATCACACCCGCATAGCCCATACCGTCGGGGACCTCCAGGCTGCCCTTCTCTGCCATCGGACGTTTGGCTGCCCCAGATTCAATGCTCATGTAAGAGTTCTCTCTCAACTGCATGTAATACAGAAATACCTGCAGCGCTCCCTCCGGGTCGGCATCCATGTCCATGGTTTTCAGTTCTTCCATCATGTGTCTGTTAATCGTTTCTATGGTTTCCCCTCTGGCCGCACCTGCTTTCTGTATATTGGCAAGCGCTTTCTCTCTGTGATAGTAATAATACAGATATTCATTTGGCAGAAGTCCCATGAGCCGCAGAAGCTTCGGATCGAACATGGCAAATTCCTGGATTCCGGCAAGGAAGCTGTCATCTGCCAGAAGCTTCGGAAGAATCTCCTCCCCCTTTCTTTTCACACTCCGTATCCAGGAGAGATGATTCAGTCCGAAAAACTCCACATACAGGTCATCCTCCTTCACTCCCAGCCAGTCGGCCATACGGTACTTTGTACTGCTCGGCGCATCACAGATTCCGATGACCCGGTCATAGCCTGCCGACCGGAGTGCCTGAGTCACAAGCCCGGACGGGTTGGTAAAATTAAAGATCCACGCATCCGGCGCATACTTTTCTATCATCCTGCAGTATTCCAGAAGAACGGGAATCGTCCGCACTGCCATGGAAAATCCCCCCACGCCTGTGGTCTCCTGACCGATGACACCGTGTTCCAGCGCAATCTTCTCATCCGTCACACGGGAATGGTCTCCGCCCACTCGAAGGGTAGTCACCACATAGTCCGCGCCTTCCAGGGCTTCCCGGGGCGTTCCCGCTGCCCGGACCTTCAGGCTTTCCTGCTTCCTTTCCACTACATGACGGCACAGCCGCTCGATGATCCTCTGCTTTTCTTCCTGGATATCGTAAAGCACCACCTCATCAATATGCAGCTTTTTATATCTCTTTAAAAGTCCGTTGATAAATATGACGGTCCTTACACCAGCACCGCCGATGACTGCTATCTTCATACTAATCTCCTCCCGCTTATTTATTTTCGTATCTCTCTGTAAAACGCAGCAGTTCCTTTTCTTCCGGAAAACCGGTATTACCCCCATGGGCAGACACTGAGAAGGCACCACAGGCGTTTCCGTACTGCAGACATTTTTCAACCGGTTCCCCCTTCAAAAATCCATAGATATACCCGGCATTGAAGGAATCCCCGGCCCCGGTGGTATCCACAGCTTCTGCCCGGTAGGAGGACCTGCGGTACACCATACCATCTTTCACTGCAAGAGAGCCTTTCCCTCCCAGCTTAATCACCGCCTGCCCGCACTCCCGGGCAAACTGAAGGGCTGCCTCCTCTGCTGTATCTGTCTTTCCGTAGTGCTCCGCCTCTGTCTCGTTCATAAAAAGGACATCGATCCATGGAAACAGCTCACAGATCCTGCTGCTCCAGTTCCCGGTGGGATCCCATCCCACATCAAAAGAGACTGTGGCATCTGTCTCCTCCTTTACCCGGCGCAGCAGCCGCGCATAGGCAGCGTGGGAAATCTCCCCCTCATACCCTGTCACGTGAACATGGCGTGCCCGGCCCGCCTTTTCGATCTCCACCCTGTCCATGCTGATATCCCGGTTCGTTCCCCGGTAAGTAAGAAAGGACCGGTCCCGGGCATTGGTAAAGCTCAGGGAGATCCCGGTCCGCGCACCCTTTGCGGTCACAAGCAGCTCCGTATCCACACCAAAACGCTCAAAGGTCTCCCGTATCATATGACCGTAACAATCATCCCCCACTGTCCCCTGGAAGACAGGGCGCAGTCCCAGTTTACCAATCCCTAAAGTTAACAGGGCCGCCCCGCCTCCCACATAAGTCTCCATGGAGGAAACCAGCTCCTCCTGTCCCGGTGCCGGAAACGTCTCCACTCCGGGAATGATAATATCCACGTTTACATCTCCGTAGACATAGACATCCCATTTCTTTTCACTCATTTTTCTACTCCTTTTGTCTTCATCTGCAAATAAATACTGCCCGGCAGGTAAAAAACCGGCTTTCAGCGCGAACTAAAAGCCGGTTTTTTTGTCAACCCTTTACTGCCCCGATCATGGCACCCTGGGCAAAATATTTCTGCACAAAGGGATACACACACAGAATCGGAACTGTGGTGATCACCACTGCCGCCATCTTCAGAGAATCCGATGTGACAGCCGTTGCATTCTGCGCCAGTGCCTGGGCCACAGAAGTGATCTCCTGCTGGGAACTCATGGCCTTGCTCAGCATCTGCTGAAGTACGGTCTGTACCGGCCACTTTGAGGTATCACTCATGTAGAATGCCCCGGCAAACCAGTCATTCCAGTGATTGACTGCCGTGTAAAGTCCCACTACCGCGATCACAGGTTTGCTCAGCGGAAGCATAATACGCGTATAGATCTGAAAATAGCTGCAGCCATCCAGCTTTGCCGACTCCTCCAGACTGTCCGGAATCCCTTCAAAGAAGGTTCTTGCCATCAGAAGATATGTCACACTCACCAGCGACGGAACCACATACACCCAAAAACTGTTGAGCAGATGCAGGTTCTTATACTGGATATAAGTGGGGATCATACCTCCGCTGAATAACATGGTGAAGGTAATCAGCATGGTAATCAACTTATTTCCCGGCAAATCTTTCTGTTTCAGGGAAAATGCCGCAAGCGTAGTCACAGTCAGGCTTAATACGGTACCGATGACAGTTCTGGCAATGGTATACCCGTAAGCCCGGACAATACTGCCGTCCTTGAACACTTCCTTAATATTGTCAAACGTGGGCACTCTAGGCCAGAACCAGATACCGCCCCGAGCGGCATCCTTTCCGTCATTGAACGCCAGAACCAGTACATTCAGACAGGGCAGTATAATAATCAGGCAGACAGCAATGACGATCATATATACAATAACCTGCACCGCAATATCTGTCCGGCTGGCCCTGATCCTGCTTTTTTGGCCTTTCCTCATCCTTAACACCCTCTCTCACCTGTCACTGATAAAAGTTGACAGCATCTTTATCTTTGTTATAGACATCAGCCACATAATCTTCAAATTTCTCTACACCTGCTGCTTTTAACTGGCCACGGAAGGACTCTATGATACTCTTCACCTCGTCGTCAGACTTTGCAAAACATGCCTGCACAAACACTTCGTCCCAGTTGAGCAGGTCCATCTGTGTCTTCACGTCCTCCATTCCCTCTGCGGACAGATACGCCGGCGCGTCCAGTCCCGGGATCAGTTTCTTCACATAGGGATAATCCGCTGCAACTTCAACACTTCTGGCAAAGGTATCGTTGGAGGATGCCCCCGGTCTTGCCTCTCCGAAATTATTGATGTTGTCTTTATTGGTAAGTACGAATTCAAAGAAATAGTTTCCGCTTCCGCCGAAGCCTGCACCCACCTCATTGAGCAGATAGTCCATATTGCCATCACTCAGGGCCTGCTGTACCTCTTCTTTGAGGACCGGTTTTCCGTCAACCATATCGTAGCTTACACCTTCAACCCCGTACTGGGCGATCATCTGTCCCTCTTTTGTGGAGAGCCAGTCAAAGAACCGGAAGATTTCCTCCGGATTTTCCGCATCCGAGGAGATTGCCATACATCCTCTGGCACCCTTGCCGTGTGTCACCTTTTTGTTGTCGCCCTGAATGTCATTGAGAGGTCCCAGCGGAATCCAGTCATCTGTCTGGTAAATGATATCCGTATAATTGTTCACATCAGCGATGATGGCGGAGTTATAACTCTTGCAGGCCTCCTGGGCACGGGTGGAATCCATGGTGAAGAATTCAGGATTCATAAGCCCTTCGTCTATGAGCCTACGGATATAATTGATCTCATCATAGATGGAATCCCGCTCTGCCTCATGCTTTACTTTTCCATCTGTATCGATATTATAGTTTTTGCTCACGCCCCAGCGGTATCCCGGACAGATATACTCCAGGGTGTCCACAGAACCGCCCCAGTATTTCGGTCCCAGCGGATAGACTGCGTTTCCGTTCTTATCTTTAAAGCCGCCCTCTTTGATCTTCACGAGCAGATCATAAAAATCGTCCTGGGTCCTGATATCATTCACGTTGATGCCAAGCTGGTCCACAATGGATTTCTGTATGTACATGCCTCCGCGGTAATCCTCCTCCGGATTATATTCCAAAGACTTGTCCGTGGCATCCACATTCATCTGCCACAAATACACGCCGTCCAGGTCTTCACGGAAGGTAACGTTCTTATAGGAATCCCAGGGAAGATAACCGTCCTCATAATATCTGGAATACACCTCTGCATTTTTCATATACTCGGATACATCGGCAAACATTCCCTCTTTTGCCGCCTTTGACAGCAGCGGGAACTCCGGTCTTGTAGAGTTGTCCAGATAAGAAACGATCACATCCGGAATGGTGCCGGACGCAAGCTGGGAGGCCAGCACTTTCGCGTCGCTGTCTCCGGGTGTGTATTTTACATCCAGCTTGATCCCTGTCAGCTCCGTGATTTTCTTCATTGTGGGGGTATTGTTCAAATCCTTGGGAAGGGAATTGCCGATGTCATCCACATACGCCTGGACTGTGATCGTGCGGTCCGCGATCCAGGTATCCGGTTTTCCTTCTTTGCTCTCTGTACTTACATTTTTTGCTGTCTCCTTACTGTCACCTCCGCACCCTGCAAGAGCACCTGCTGTCATGGCACCGCACAGAGCCAGCGCCAGAATTGTTTTTGCTGCTTTTTGTCTCATACCTCTTTCCTCCTTTATCTTCACGGTCACGCTACCAAAGCCCGACTTCTGTGACTTTCTTGCATATCTTATTGCTGATCACAACCAGGATCAGTCCCACGACGCCCTGTATGAGCCCAATGGCGGTTGCATATCCAAACTGTCCGCCCTGCAGTCCCACCCGGACTACATATACATCCAGCGTATCCGCCAGGGTCATATTGCCCGGTGTACGCAGAAGCCAAATCTGGTCCACGCCCGAGGAGAGCAGACCTCCGATGCCCATAATGAACAGCAGGCCGATGGTTCCCCGGATTCCCGGCAGTGTAATATGCCACATTTTTTTCAATTTTCCGCATCCGTCCATCTCCGCTGCCTCGTACAGAGCTGTATCCACACTGCTGATGGCAGCCAGATAGATAATGGAATCCCATCCGATATTCCTCCACAGATCCATGGAAAACAGGATTTTTAAGAAATACTTGGCATCCATCATAAAAAATGTACCCCCGTCTCCTCCCATGCCAGCTATAAGCTGGTTCAGAATACCGGTATCCGGTGCGAGGATTCTCTGAAGCATTGTGACAATGATGACCGATGACAGGAAATGCGGCAGATATGTGATGGTCTGCGTCACCTTCTTAAATTTCATGTTCCTGATCTCATTGAGCATCAGTGCCAGAATAATGGCGAACGGAAACTCCAGCACACATTTGATAAACCCGATCCTGAATGTGTTCAAGATCAGCCTGGGGGCATCATAGCTTTCAAAAAAGGTCTTGAAATATTTAAGCCCCACCCAGGGACTTCCCCAGATACCCTTGTTAAAAGAGTAATCCTTAAAAGCCAGCACAGAACCGGCCATGGGCACATAGCAGATCAGCGCGTAATAGATAATTGCCGGCAGCAGCATCACGTACAGGGGCCAGTAACGGATAAGCCGTTTTCCAATGGGCTGCTTTGGCTGTTTTGGCTGCTTTTCTTTCTTTTTCTTTCCCAAACTTTTTGCCGTTTGCATTTGGTTTCCTCCTTCCTTCTGGTCTCTATTATATTTTTTCCGGGCGATTTTCCACAATGGATAAAAATTAATTATTTCATGGACATTTCTATTCCCCGCAGTCCCCGGGTTCCAGTACCGCGCAGATGGGGTAATGGTCAGACAGCCAGACATTCCCTTCCCTGTCTTCCCATTTTTCAACGCTTTGGCAGACAAACGGCGCACCGGCATAGATGTAGTCAATCCGCTCCGGCATATCCTCCGGCTCGAATCCGTGATAGGTGACACCGATTCCCTCCGTGACGTTTGTAAATTCCCTGCGGCTTTTCAGGACTGCAAGCTCCGGGCTGTCCGGTTCCGCGTTGAAATCCCCTGCCAGGATCACGGGAATGTTTTGAAAGGCCGGTTCCCGGTCCGCTCTTTTTAAGATAAGCTCCAGCCCCAGCCTTCTGGCCTCCCCGCCCATATGGTCCAGATGGATATTATACAGCCGGAACAGATATGCCTTTCCCGGCCCCCCGCTATACGAAAACACAGCCCCGGTACAGACTCTCGGGCAGATGCTCTGGCACGCGTAGCGGCTTCCCGGCACATAAGGCTCATCCGACAGCCAGAACGTATCCATGGAGATCAGATTCACCCTGTCCCTGCGGTATGCCACGGACACCTGCTCATCCTCCAGGTTCTCGTCCCTGCCGCATCCGATCACATAATACCCCTTAAGGTTCTCCTTCAGCCACACTGCCACATGGGGCAGCACCTCCTGAAAACAGATGATATCCGGCTGTTCCCTCCGAATCTTCGCAGTGATCAGATCCCTGCGGCGGCAGAAGCAATTTTCTCCATCCTGTCCGAAATCACAGCGGATATTAAAAGTAACCAGTTTCATACCTCTTCCTCCCAGATCATAATAGCCACAGCCAGATTGGCTGGGACCATGCTTTTTCCCCGGCTGCGTTCTTCACCACAAGCCGTACATATTCCTCATCCCCATTCAGCACAAAGGTTCCTCCCTTTAACTTGCCTTCCTCATTGTGAAGATGTCCGCTTCTGTGCGGTGTCTTGAAATAAATATCCGTGCAACCACTGCAGGAGGCACAGGCCGTATTGTCCTCCACATAAAAATCATGGATCAGAGGGCCTGAAGAGGCATAAAAGCTTCCGTCTCTCAGCGCCTCGAAGATACCTCTGTGGGTAAGCTCCCGGGCCTTTGCCATAATGAACCCGCCCATGCTGTACGGTCCCAGTTCATGGGTATCATCCGCCGCAAAGCAATACGTCCTGTTCCTCACATACAGAAAATGATCGTAATATGTCTCGGAGTTTCCGTTGCTGTCCTCAAACTCTGCCACATGGTTGTAGATTTCCATTCCCAGCAGCCCGTGAAGATTCTTGATATCCGTGGAATCCACCTTGGACCAGTAAGGATGGGCATAGATAGTGACATTGCCCCGCTGGGCCATATATTCAATGATCCTCTGTGGCGTACACAGGGTATTGCCTGTTCTCTCCCTTTCAAAACGGTAATGATCGGGAATCCGGTTCGTCTCTGGCAGACCTATGCTCACAAGATGATGGTCCTTGCGCTCCGGAAGCTCCAAATCCAGCTCTGTACCGGGAAATATGAGAAAATCCTCCCGGTTCAGCTCCTCATGCACTCCGTAGACCCAGTGGTCCGTGATAGCCAGAAAGGAATACCCCTCCTGTCTGTACCGCTTTGCAGTCTCCTCCGGTTCGCTGCTGCCGTCTGAGCGGGTGGTATGTGTGTGGAGATTTCCCTTGTAAAATTTTCCGGACTGATACAATGTTCTCTTCTGCATCTTCTATCCTCTTTTCTCAAAATTCTGCCTCCGAAAATCGGCATGGGCATATTATAAAGCACTTTCTTTCGGAAAAAGAATGAAGATTTCTCAGAAAAATAATGGACAATTCTACGATAATCTCAAATCTATTGAATCCCCATTTTATATGTAGTATCATTTACCCAAATTCTATTAACACTTTTTTCAGGAGGAGAGACATCTATGAAAGTACTTTATAAAGTTGGAGGGACCCTGTCCAAAGATTTTATCGGGCAGATATCCTATACCGTATGCCTGGACCGGAAATACGAAGAACTGGATATCGAGTTTTCTTTTGATAAGCAAAAGTACACAGCCGAGGATGTGACAGAGGACGTGATCCGTGAGCTGACAGACTACTGCCGCAGCAATTACGGCCTGGAACTGCCTCCCGGCGCAGACCCGGTAAAGGAGATCATGGACAGTGCCAAGACCGAGATACACACACTGGCAATGCTCAATGACCGCTTCATAGGCTGCATCCACCGCCAGCTCACCAACAGACATATGCACTTTTGCTCCTCCTCGGCCACTGAGGGCTGTATCCCTCAGACGGATCTTGAAGGAGTTCTGAAAGTAACCGTACTCGTCTTCAATGTCCTCATGGATGACACACACTACACACTGCAGGTCTCTGCCCGATAAGGAGGTTTTCATGTACAAACGACTGGAATTACACAATCACACCACAGAATCCGACGCTTCCCTCACGTGTGAGGACCTGCTTCGATGGATGGAGGCAGATCAGGTAGATGCCTTCGGCCTTACAGACCATAATACCATCTCCGGCCATCCCAAGATGCAGAAGCTGCTCTTGGAGAACAGTTCCGGCATACAGTGTATTTACGGCATGGAATACACCACCTACTACGGACATATCCTCTGTCTGAACTTAAAGGAGTATGTTCCCTGGGAAACCATTGACCGCCGCCGCCCTGAACTTTTGTTTCAGGCCATCCGGGATAAAAACGCTCTGGCAGGCATTGCCCATCCGTATTCCTATGGCTACCCCTTTGCCCGGGGATGCCGTTTTGAGATGGAGCTTACTGACTATAGCTGCGTGGATTTTATTGAAATCTTCAATAATCCCGAACCACTCCGCCAGGTCAATGAAAAGGGGCTGCTGCTCTGGGAAGATCTGGTGCTGAAGGGCTGGCCCATTGCCATGACCTGCGGTATGGATCTGCACGGACGCTGGGAGATGGGAAACCAGTTCGCCACCTTTGTGAAAGGGGAACCCGGGGGAGATACCGCAGCAGAACTGGAACAGGCCATCCGCAGCCAGAAGACCTGCATTTCCAAAGGGCCCATCCTGGAAGTCTCCGTGGCCCCTGACAGCCGCTCCCTTACGTTTCATCTGGCTGACACGAAGAAACCCGGCTTTTCCCGGCAGGATTCCTCACAGTTTCTGATCACACTCAAAACATCCTCAGATACATACACGGCTGCCCCGGACCAGGCTTTCCCCATAGAAAGACTGAAGGGCGCGGAATCTGTCATTCCGAAATTATATGATAAAACTGCGGAGATAGAAAACCTGGTCTGTGTGGCGCCTGTTCTGCATCTTACAGGACAGAGCCGTCAGCCATGGATGTGATGTTATGAAATGGAAGGGTATCTATTCGCACCGCATTTTTACGCAGCTTGTCGTCTTTACACTTTTGATCAGCCTGATCCCCACCCTGTCCATCACCTTTTTTCTGTTCTATAAGCTGGAGAATATGGTCAAGACAGAGCTTTCCGAATCCTACCGGCAGATGACCTCACAATATATAAAAAACATTGACGAAAAGCTGACCCAGTACCAATACAGCCTGGATGTCATTGCCGACAACACCGTGATTCTGGAAACCCTGGTGGACAAGACAGAAAGTCCTTACATCAAAGGGGAACAGATCAGCAGTGAGGTGACAAAATCCCTGCTGCTGGACCGTCAAAGAGAGATCCGCAACTGTATGCTCTACTCTGATATTGATGAGTATCCCGTATACGGAAAACGGGCTTCCATGGTCAAGGAGGCCGGACACGAGGAATGGTTTCTGCAGGAGCGCGCGATCAGGGAAAACAGCTTCAGCTATATCTCCAGCGCCGGCAATGTTCCTGTTCTCTCCTTTGTCAAAAACATTGAAAATGTCAATATCCACAATTATGAAAAAGAACAGCTCGGCTTTCTGAAACTGGACCTGTACATGGATCTGGTCTTCAAGCCCGCAGACACAGCCAATGAGGGGGATTCCTCCTATGAGGTCATTGTCTACGGCGATGACAGCAAAATCCTCTATTCCTCAGCGCCCCAAAAGAATTTCCTGCTGGACGCATGGCTTGCGGCCGGGGAATCCTCAGAACCGGTTGACGGCTTTACCATCAAGCACGAGAATCTGGAAAAATGCGCCCTGCATGTCCTGCTTCTGTTCGACAATCATCAGCTCACGGTCAAACAGCAGGCAGTCAGACAGATGATCCTGCCCATCATGCTCTGCGTTATCCTGCTCATCCTGTTCTGGTCCTGGCTCTACAGCCGTAACTTTTCAGTCAGGATCGGGTGTCTGGTACAAAAATTCCACAAAGCGGAGACCGGTGATCTGAACATCTACGGACCTATATCCGGCAACGATGAGGTGGCAGAGCTGGACCGCCAGTTTTCCCATATGCTGGGCAAACTGGATGCCCTGATCCAGAAAAACTATATCCGCGAACTGGAAAACAAGGAGGCACAGCTGAAAAATCTGCAGCTCCAGATCAACCCCCACTTTCTCTACAACACTCTGGAGACCATCAGCTCCATGGCTGCTGTAAAACAGGTATTTGACATCTGCGATATCTGCCAGAGGCTGGGGGAGATCTTCCGCTACAACCTTGGGAAGAATTACGGGGAATTTGTAACAGTGGCACAGGAGCTGGGCCACGTGCAGAATTATATCTTTATCATAAAAAAACGGTACGGAAACCGTTTTGAAGTGTTCTACAACATCTCCGTGGATACAGACAATGCCATGACGCTCCGCTTCATCCTGCAGCCCATCGTTGAAAATGCCATTCTTCACGGCCTGGTAAAACAGACCACCACGGGCACCCTGGAACTCTCCGCCTGGGAGGAGAAGGACAGTCTGATGATACGTGTGGAGGATGACGGCATCGGCATGGATATCCAGAAAGTGGAGGAGCTGAACCGCTCCATAAATGTGGCTGACGATCTTACCCATACCGGACTCAGCATTGGTATCCGCAATGTCAACCAGAGGATCAAGCTCGCCTGCGGAGACCAGTACGGAATCACCATAAAGAGTACCCTTCACTACGGCAGTCAGTTTGATCTGCGCCTGCCGCTCATTCGGAAAGGAGAAAAAACAGATGAAAAGGAACCTGCTGATAGCAGATGACGAGGAGCTTATAAGAAAAGGCCTGATCGCACGTCTTAATTATCTGGGGTTTGCATTTGGTGAGATTCTGGAAGCGGAGACGGGAACAGAGGCACTGGAGGCAGTGAGAGAAAATTCCATATCCATTGTCATCACAGACATCCGGATGCCTGATATGGACGGTCTGGTCTTCATCCGGGAGGCCAAGAAACTCTCCCCTCATCTGCGCTTCATGGTGTTAAGCGGTTACGCCGAATTTGAATATGCCAAAACCGCCTTAACTCTGGGCGCCAGTGCTTATCTGCTGAAACCTCTGTCAAACCAGGACCTGAAAGAGGGTATGGACAAACTGCTCACACAGGTAGAACTGGACACGAGAATACGCCGGGACATCACCTCCAGGAAGAAGCTGGAGGAGGAGAACACTGCGTACACCCTGGAAAAGGAGGTCAATGCTCTCCTCCATGAGCCTGAAGACGAGAAATTCGGAAAAGGCAAATATCCCGCATTCTACCATAAGATCTCCTCCGCTCCCGGAAACCGCCTTCTCCTGGGCATTGTCAACATTGAGGAGAAAAGCTGTGAGAACAACTTCTGTAAAGACGACACGGAGCTGATCCGCTTTGCCGTCAAGAATGTATTTGACGAAATCAGCTCACCCAGCAAGGTCCTTCTGGTGAACAGTATCATCCACCGACGTCAGATGTATGCCGTCTTTGAGAGCAGCGGCAGTGAGGAATCCATGCTCCGCCGGGAGGTGGAACAGTTCTTCCTGGAGATGCGGGCTGTTCTGGAGAAGAAGATGGGCATATACCTGACTATGGGCACCAGCAGCCAGACCGGCAGACTCTTTGCGGGAATCCTGGGGGAGGCGGAATCCGCCCTTCGCCAGCGGACCATCTACGGTGACGGCAATCTCTATTTTTATGAGGACAACACCGTCTTCTCCGGGAAGTCCTTTCCCGCCTCAGAACTGTACTTTCTGGAACAGTACCTGATCCAGGGCAATGTCAACGGTATCCTCAAGCTTCTGTCCCAGTTATTCTCAGAGGAAATGCTCCAGAGCTGCGGCGTCTCCTACATCCGCATCCTCTGGGTGCGCATCCTGAATCTCCTCCTGAAATACTATGAGCCGGAGATACGCAAGTACATCGGTGTGGAGGACCTTCTCCACAATTTCCGGATCCTGGATGAACTCTGCCTCCCGGAAAGGATCCACCGCTATATCTCGGATATTATCACGGACTGCATCAGCAAACGGGGAATGCAGGATGCCAGTTCCAAGGACAAGATACAGCTTGCCACTCAGTATATAAAAAAGCATTACAACGAAAATCTGTCCATAAACGGCCTGGCGGAACTCTACAACATGAGTCCAAACTACTTCTCCTCTGTCTTCAAAAAGGAGCTGAACCGTTCCGCGGTAAACTATATCACAGAGGTTCGCATGGAAAAGGCCAGGGAGTATCTGAAAGATACCGGCCTGAGCGTGATTGAGATCGCGGAAAGCGTGGGCTATGAGGACAGCCAGTATTTTTTCCGGGTCTTTAAAAAGACAACCGGGGTCACACCCCTTCAGTACCGGCAGCAATGCCGATCCGGTAAACCCATGTAGAAATATCTACTTTAAAATGGTGATATATCCATTTCTCCTTTTTCCGTTCTGGTGTATATTGAAGAACGAAAAAAGAAAAAAAGGGGTATCTCTCATGAAAAGATTTCACAAGCTTGAAAGCAGTAAAATGGCATTCTATCTGTTCCTCCTGTGCTGGCTGGCCTACTTTACCTCCTATATCGGACGGCTGAATTTCTCTTCCGCCATGACAGCCATGATCGAGGAGCAGGTGCTTGCCGGGTCCCAGGCAGGGTTTATCAGTATGGTATATTTCTTTGCCTACGGCATTGGGCAGATGTGCAACGGCCTGTTGGGAGACCGGTTCCATCCCGGACATATGATATTTACCGGTCTCGCCGCCGCCGCTGCCGCTAATCTCATCATGGGATTTGTGGATTCCTTCTTCCTCATGTCCCTGGTCTGGGGCATCAACGGATACGCCCAGTCCATGATCTGGCCTCCCATCATCCGTATTTTTGCGGAAATGCTGCAGGAAATGCAGAAGGTACGATATTGTATCCACATTGTGTCCTCACAGGTGGCCGGGACTCTGGGCGCCTATCTCCTGGCAGCGGCCGTCATGTGGCTGGCAGGCTGGAAAGCCGTGTTCGGTGCGGCAGCCCTCTGCCTGGGCGTCATGGCTGCTGTCTGGTCCCTGGGTTTCGGCCGTATTGAGCGTTACAGCCAGAGCTGCAGGAAGGAAGATACCGCGGCCCCGGATGTCTCGGGCCTTAAACCGCAAGACACATCAAAGGCTGTTCCTATCTCCTCTCTTCTCTTCAGCTCCGGCCTGCTGGCCGTAGTATTTCCGGTACTGATCCACGGAATGCTGAAAGACGGAGTAGCCACCTGGGTGCCGACCTTTATCAGCAAAACCTTTCTGACCTCTCCGTCTCTCTCTGTGCTGGTGACCACCGTTCTGCCCATTGTAAATCTCACCGGTGCCTATGCCGCACAGTATGTATACCGCCGCACAGGCAGACGGGCCATGAAGGCTGCCGTTCCCTTTTTCCTGCTGGCCTCTGCCGCGCTGGCCGGAATCCGTCTGGCAGGCAGCCTGTCCATCGTCCTGACCGTGATCCTGTTCGCGCTCATCACCGCCTCCATGATGGCAGTCAACACCTTATTTGTCAATCTGCTGCCCCTGAACTACGAAAAGCAGGGCCGGGTCTCCACAGTATCCGGCTTTCTGAACTCTGTGGCCTATCTCGGCACCGCGGTTTCCACCTTTTCCATTGGGGTCATGGTGGACCATCTGGGGTGGGGCGCCACTGTTACAAGCTGGATACTGGTCACAGCCGCTGCCCTTATAGTCTGCATTGTAAAATCTCTGCGCGAAAACGTTACAGGTCCCTAATATTTTTTCATCTCTCGTAAGGAAGCCGGGGACACCCCGTAGCACTGCTTGAACTTCCGGTAAAAGTAGCTGGTATCCGTATATCCTACCTCCTGGGCGATATCGTTGATCCTGCGGTTCGTATTCAGTATCAGGTCTTTGGCGATCCCGTTCTTGATATTGCTCAGATACTGGGTGAAGGAGCACCCCACTTCCTTCTGGAAGATCTGGCCCAGATACGAGGCGTTCATGTGGTATTTATACGCCAGTGTCTTCAGACTCAGCTCCTCCCTGTAATTCTTCTGCACCTCTGCCATGATCTGCTTTACCACAGGCGTGTATGCGGAATTCTCTGTGTGCAGATATGTGATGATCTCCGAAATCTCCGAGATGAACATAGCCTTCAGTCCGAAAATATCCTCAGCGCCGTAAATCCCCTCCACCATATCGGACAGATCCTGCATATTCTTCTCTTCCAGCTTATATTCCCCCTTGATATCCCACAGCAGCATGGCGATCTTCAGGGCAGTCTGGTACAGGTTATTCACATCCGTGTCCTTGCGGATATTGTTGATGAACAGATCCTCGATGTAATTGATCGCCCCGTCCCTGTCCTTCTGCAGTATCATTTTGCGGAGCTGCGTCTCATCAATGGCCACATCCTTTGATTCCCGGTTCCTGATATGGTTGTCATCCACACAGCTTCCGTATCCGTCCAGCATCCTGTACTTCTGCATCCGCATGGCCTCCCGGTATGCATCCGGAAGCTTTTCATAATCCGTAAAGGAAGGGCCGATACTGATAAATGTAAAAATGCCCAGCTCACTTTCCAGGCGGTTCTGCAGACAGGAGAAACGGCTGTGGATCTCACCACGTATCTTCCCGGCAGTCTCCCCTTCCCCTCCGTTCCAGGTATAATCTGTCTGAAAACTGTCTATCAAAAGCAGGGTATCTGTACCCAGATGGATCACTCTGCACGCTTCCTCCTGCAGAATGGAAAGCAGTTCCGACATATCCCCTTTCCGCATGCTTCTGCTGTCAATCTTCATAACTGCCGCTGACAGCAGCTCCGCCTTCTTTACCCTTGGAAACAGGGAGAGAAATGTTTTCTGCTCCTCCTCACTGCTTCCTCCCTCCAGAAACTTCTGCCATCCGATACGGTCCTCCATGTCCTTTGCATTGTCCCGGTCCATCTCCCGGAGTTTCAGAAGCGCCTTTTTTGCCACTGCCTCAAGCTGTTCCTCGTCAATGGGCTTTAATATGTAATCCTCCACGTCAAGGGGAATGGCTTTTCTGGCATATTCAAATTCATCGTATCCGGTGAGAATGACAAACCGCACCCTCTCATCCCTGCCCCTGATCTCCCTTAACAGGTTCAGGCCGTTCATCACGGGCATCTCCACATCTGTCACCACCAGATCCACAGGCTCCTTCTCCCAGAGGGACAGTGCCTCCTTACCATTGTGGGCCATATGCACCACCTCAAGTCCCAGCGCCTCCCAGTCTATGATGTTCCTTATCCCCTGGAGAATCAGCTCCTCATCCTCCACCAGCATTACTTTCTTCATCTGTTTCCCTCTCCCTGACCTTCAATTTCAATATCACATGCATGCCCCGGGGCCTGCCGGCCTCTAAAAACACACCGCATGTATCCCCATAAGCAGCCCGCAGCCTGCGGTTCACATTCGTCACGCCAATGGATTTTCTTGTATCCATCTCATTGTTTCTGAGTTCACGGTTCTTACTCTCCATGTCTTTTCCGGGCATTCCCCTTCCATTGTCTTCTACATGGATATAGAGGTCCTCCTCCACGCACCTGGCATAGATCCGAATCTCATTGTCGCTCTCCTCCATCCGGATTCCATGGATAAAATAATTCTCAATAATGGGCTGCAGGATAAACTTGATAACCGGAATGTTGGACAGTTCCGGTCCGCACTCCACACTGGAACGGAATTTTCCCTGGTACCGGTATTCAAACAATTCCAGATATTTCTTACAGTAGTGCAGCTCCTGCATAAGAGTTATCACATCCGCCTCCTTTAGCTGACTGCGGAAAGTGACGGCCAGGCTGTAGAGCATTTTCCCCACTTCCCGGTCCCCGTTGCAGATGGCCTTCATGCGGATGGCTTCCAGTGTATTGTACAGAAAATGAGGGTTGATCTGACTCTGCAGTGCCTGCATCTCCGCATTCTGCTGTTCAATCTCTGCCAGATAGCTTTTCTGGATGTAGGATTCCAGTTCCCGGCACATGCGGTTAAAATGGTGGGCGATCATGTCCAGCTCATCCCCGTGCTCATGTTCCGGAAGCTGTACCTTTAAGTTTCCCGTCTGCACCTGGTCCATGCCCTGCAGAATACCGTCAAGCCGTTTTGTAAGGCGTTTCAGATAACTGCTGATCAAGATCTCACCTGTAATGACAAGGACAGCCCCGATTCCCAGTATGGCAAAAATATGGACTGCCGGAACGGAGGCTGCAGTGTGCTTGTCAAGCCTGGCTGCCACAATATAATCTTCCACACTTTGAAGCTGTATGTAGGACCCGAGTTTTTTATCTGCGTCCTTTTGCTGGAAATCCTCCAGAAGCAGAGAGTCCGCCCCCGGAAATACCTGGTTTCCGTTCTTGTGATAGAGATACACCTCTGCCATGGGATACTTTTCCTGAATCTTTTTCATGGACCCTGTATCAAATGTAAAGACAATACACCCCTCCATCCTCATGCTGAGAGGGTCCCTGATTTCTTTCTGAAAGGAGTAGGAACCGGGCATGGCAAGCCCGCCGTCCAGAATCTCCTTTCTCCGTTCCCTGCCTTCATGATTTACACGGATATCATTTTCGGAGTAAAAAACCGTTGTCTTGTTATTGGTATAGCTGATGAATTCTATCTCTTTGATATCCGGATACGCGGAATACGCATTTTCCACATAACTGTAAATATCCTTGTTGTCCAGTGTGTTGGAGGACGCGTACGTGTCCAGATGACGTTTGAGATATTCCTCCGTGTCATACCGGAAGTAATTGAGCAGGTCCTCCAGCTCAGAACTGTTCTGGTAAATCGCTCTGTGCAGATAATCCGCGTCCGAGCTTACACGGCTCACCTCCAGAACCGCCTCCCCGCACAGCTTGCCTGCATAATCCTGATTTGTCTCCAGCATGCGGGTTCTGCTGGAGGAAACCGAATATAAGATCAGCACTCCTACGATCAGTATCAGAACTGCGGAATAACTGAAAAATAATTTCTGAAATAAATGTCCCGGGCTTTTGTTTTCCATATATTCCCTCCTGCCTGTAAGTATACCATATCTCCGCCTGTCTGTGCATGCTGAGGATATGCTGACAGCACAAAAAGAGAGTCCTGTGGTTACTGTTCACACTCCACTGTCCCGCGAGGTGTTTTCAGGCCAAAGGCATGAAAATCCCGAGGCAGCCAGCGCGATATGGAGCGGAATGCTCCATATCTGTGCATCGTGAAGCGTGTTATTGGGCACGGAGTGAACAGTAACGTCCTGTGGTTAACTCTCTTCCAGTGAATGCAGAACCTTCCGGTTCATAAATGCTATGAGGAATCCGTACAGGCTTCCCATAAATAATACTGCTGTCCCTGCTTTCAGCTCAAACAGCATCAGGATGACTCCCAGGGAGACAATGCTCCCCAGAGTGCTGACAGGCCTGGTGACAAGAAGGATCAGGGAGGTCTTAACAATATCCCGGTTCTTCATCCGGTACCGGGAGGCCAGCAGGTACAGATTCGGTGTCACCGCCAGGGCGGCTGCGAATAATATCACAAAAAGGATCATAAGAGGAAAGACCGGAATCTGTACCGCAAAAAACTCTATATTTATCTCAAATACCAGGATCAGGAACATATGGCCTGCCGCCAGCAGATATTTCTGTCCCCAGTCATCCCTGTATGCCTTCCTGTAGTCTCTCCATACCCCGGTCTCCGTTTTGGAGAGCAGGCGGTTCATGGTGTAAAACAGGGCGGAGAGCGCCGGCCCCGCAGGAACCATGCACAGCAGGAAGAATGGCAGGCAGGTGCGCACCTGGGAGGCTCCCACAAAGAGGAAAAACAGGAGCGCCGGAAGGTTGGAGAGCAGAAACAAAAGGTTCGCTCCAATCACATACCACAGCTTTTCACAAAATCCCAATATCTTATCCATCTGGAACACTTCACTAAACATTTTCTCCTCCTCTTCCCAAGCTGCCGGTCTGCAGCCGCTCTCAGGTACGGTCTGCGCCATAAATGCACAGGCCTGACCGGATCATTACCATTATTCTTACAGCTCGATCAGGATCGTCTTGATCTCATAGGGATGCAGATGAAGCTTCATCTCCCCTGCCGGCCTTGCCTTTGTGAGCGGGCGTTCCCTCAAATCCCCCTCCATCCAGCAGGAATAACCAAATCCCGGTGTCACCGTCACGTTCTGGGAACTTCCCGCAAACTCATGGAAGCGCAGAACAATATACTTTCCGTCCTCGGACTTTTTCACTGCGTCCACTTCCACCTGTTCATTGTCAAAGGTGACAAAACTCTCAAAGTCTGCCTTCGTCCTTCCGGCAGCCGCTTTCATGGGGTCATTGAGCGTACATGCCTCCTGCACGGTACGTCCCTCCACAAAATCCCCGCCGTGTGGCAGAAGGGCATAGGTAAAGGTGTGCATACCCTGGTCCTGCAGATGGTCCGGCTGCAGACCGGAGCGCAGAAGGGAAATGCGGATCACATTATCCTTGATGTCATGTCCGTATTTGCAGTCATTCAAAAGGCTGACGCCGTAATTTCTCTCGGAGAGGTCAGCAAAACGATGGGCAACGCTCTCAAATCTGGCCTGATCCCAGCTTGTGTTCCAGTGGTTTGGGCGCCTCACATTGCCGTACTGTACATCATAGGTTGCATAGGTGGAGCGGATATCCACCGGGAAAGCAGCCTTTAATAACTGCTGTCTTTCATGGAAATCCACATCTGTCCGAAAGTCGATCCTTCGGGAATCCCGGTACAGGCTCATATCCTGGGAAATGAAGGATCTCATATATTTCCATTCCATGTGGATGGTCAGTTTCAGCGGACCGCACTCCGTCACTTCAAAGGCCGTCAGCTCTGTGATCTCCCTCATTTTCTGCTGGTAGTAAATATCAATGTCCCACGCGTCGTTGTCAAGAGGCTTATCCTCGAACATCTGCAGCACATTTCCCCGCTCCCCTTCTGCCAGGACCTCACGGCCGAAGGTCTTGTCATAGAGCCGGGTCATCTGACCGTAATCATTCAGGGAAATCAGATAATAAGGTGTCTCGATCTCCCTTCCCCGGATCACGAAGCTGTTCTGCTCCTCTTTTCCCTGTGCCTGGGGATGGAAGAAGATGACCTTATGCCCCATGGCCGGCACCTGCTCTGCCTTTACATACACGGCATTTTCCCCTTTCTGTACAGGAAGCACACACCCCTTATCATCTGTAAAGTATCCGTTCTCTGTGCAGGGGATGGATATCAGCTCATCCTTCGTCCAGGCAGAAGCATTCCATACGGTCCAGGTGTTTTCCTCCGGCAGGGCTGTGTTCTCCGTGAAATCCTCCTCCACCTGAACTGCGATTTCTTCAATGGCAGCGTAATCTTTATGGCAGTCCTCATATACCTCATGGATGGAGGAGCCGGGTATGATGTCATGGAACTGGTTGGTCAGGATCAGCTTCCAGCCCTTTGTGAGGCTTTCCTGTTCTGCTTTTTCCAGGCTTCCTGCCATGAGACCCTGCATAACGGTCATCCACTCAGCTCTGCGGTACAAAAGCTCCATTTTCCTGTTCATGCGTTTGTTGTAGCCCTGGCTGGTGTAAGTTCCCCTGTGGTATTCCAGATACAGTTCCCCGTCCCAGGTATTTACATACTGGTCTGTGTCCTTTACTGTCTCCTTCAGTTTTCTGAAATACTCCCCTGCTGTGGATGTTTTCACATGAGGCAGTCCCGGAATCCTGTCCAGTCTCCGTCTCTGTTCCAGCATGTCACGGTTCACACCCCCGCCGCCGTCTCCGAATCCATAGGCGATGAGCAGATCTTTGTTCATCTCCTTCTCACTGTAGGCATCCCACACGCCTTTTACAGTCTTTGGCATAAGCTTGCCGTTGTAGGTGTAGAACCAGGAGCCCGGTTCATTCCAGGGTTCCGGTGTGGTGATGAAATGGGTCAGCACTTCGCTGCCGTCAATGCCCTTCCATTTGAAGGTGTCGTGAGGCATACGGTTAAACTGGTTCCAGCTTATCTTTGTGGTCATGAACATATCAATGCCGGATTTTTTCAGGATCTGGGGAAGTGCCCAGGAGTAGCCGAACACATCCGGCAGCCAAAGGTATTCCACATCTTTTCCGAACTCATCCTTGATGAATTTGCTCCCGATCAATATCTGGCGTGTCAGGGATTCTCCGCTTGTCAGGTTGCAGTCTGCCTCCACCCACATGGCGCCGTCCGCTTCCCAGCGTCCCTCTCTGACGCGCTCCTTGATCTTCTCATAGATTTCAGGGAAATCCTCTTTGATATACTCATAAATCTGGGGCTGCGTCTGCAGGAAAATGTATTCCGGAAACATTTCCATCATGCGGAGCACTGTGGAGAAGGAACGGGATGCTTTCTCATGAGTGTGCTTCAGCCGCCACAGCCATGCCATGTCAATGTGGGTATGGCCTACACAGTAGACATTTACCAGGGAATGCTTATCCATCTTGTCAATCTTCTCATTCAGCACCTGATCCGCCTGATGAAGGGATTCATAGAATTCATCACTTCCCGGATATGCCCAGTCAATGCAGTGACACGCTTCATCCAGTGCGTTTCTCAGATCATAGCGGATGGGATTGTTTTCCTCCAGGTTCTCAATGGTCTCAAGCACCATGGTTCCCAGATAGTAAAAGTCGTCTGCCTCTTCATCCAGCCAGGCCAGATCTGCCCTTTTGATCTGATGCTCCTGCACCGCGGGCACACCGCCGCCCTCCAGCCCTGACCAGAGGCGGAAAGTCAGGCTTGTGTCCTTTCCATAACATTCCTCCGGGAAAAATACCTCCTGATGGTTCACGTCAACACCCTGGAAGGGTTCCTCATCCAGATAGCACATGGACTCAAAACCACTGTTGTTTCCCGCACCTGTATTTCCGAAATCAAAGATACCCACTGCCCGTCTGCCGGCCCACTCTGCTGGGATCCGGATATCCCTGTGCATCCACAGATAGCGGTCCCTGCCGGCCCAGCACTCACCCCCGGCAATCCTTCCCCAGCCGTCAAAGTTTACGGGAACCCTGGGATTTACCAGCTTCTGTTCATCCTCGCACATTAGGAATTCTCCTATAGGAGTCACACCGCGGTATCTGTATTTCTTCACTTCATCCATTCGTCTCTGTAATTTCCTGTCTGTCAAAAACATAATACCCTCCTGTTTGATGCCGCCTTTCCCACCGCCTTAAGCAGCTCTGCAGCCAGCAGCACGCTTCGTTATTTTTATTTTACATGTTTTACAGGAAATAACAATTTCCCTTTTTCTAGGTTAACTGTACAAATTCTAGTGCGGTATTCCGGTGCGCGCTTACCGCTTTACCCGGTATCCCAGAAAGTCCAGCATCAGTTCACTGTACATGGCATTGGCCCAGGAAAACCATTCTCTTGTGAAAATCTCAGGGTTATCCACAAAGACACCCTCGTGCATCATACCTTTTCCACCGTCTGTCCCCGCAAGGCGTCTGAGTACCTGAAGTTTCTCCTCCTCTTTTTCCGCAGTCAGCCCCTCCATGGCTGCAGCAATGTGCCATACATATCTGGATGGTGTATGGGGACTTCCGATGCCGGACAGCCTGTCCCCTTTATAATAGTAAGGATTGGCCTCACTCAGCAGAAATCTCCTTGTGTTTTCCGCCACGTCACGGCGTCTCGGTATGTAGCCCAGATATTCCATGGATAAAAGGCTGGGCACATTGGCATCATCCATGAGATTATACTGCCCGAAGCCGTCCGTCTCATAGGCATAGATCTCACCGAATTCCGCTGTCCTGGCAATTCCGTATGTCTCGATTCCCGCTGTTATCTCCTCCCGAAGGCGTTCTGCCCGCTGTGCTGCTGCCTCCTCATGAAGGATTTCCCGGCAGATTTCAGACATGTATCCTAAAATAACACAGGCAAACATGTTGGACGGTATCAGATAACCATAGGTACATGCATCGTCACTTGGGCGGAATCCTGACCAGATCAGACCGCAGCCCTCTTTTACCAGAGCGCCCTTTCCATCCCTTGACAGTGTATCTGTGTGAATGGCATTTTTCCGCTGGAAACGGTACTGTGACCTGGACTCATGATACTGTTCCCGTTCAAACACATCCATGATAGTTTTTATCCCTGTCAGAAAGGTATCATCAAAATGCGCGGTATATCCCGTATTCTTCCAGAGCAGGTAGGCAAGCTGGACGGGATAACACAGGGAATCCACCTCGAATTTCATTTCCCATACCCATGGGTTCTGATCCGGGAAATCCTTCTCCCAGCAGTTCCCGTTGTCTGTCTCATTAAACGCATTGGCGTAAGGCTCTGTCAATATGCAGCGAAACTGCCTCTTCACAAGCCCTGCGATCACCTGTGTCAGCTTCTCATCCTTCCCGGCAGCCAACAGATACGGGCGGAGCTGCGCAGTGGAATCCCGCAGCCACATAGCCGGAATATCGCCTGTGATCACATGGGTGGTGCCGTCCTCCATCTCCCTCACCGTTGTGTTCAGGGTGTTGGTAAAGCAATTGCGAAACACCTCTGCCAGGTACGGTTCCTCCCTGCACTTGAGTTCTGCTTCCTTTATCAGTTCTTCTATGATTCCCGGGTTCTCCATTTTTAAAGTCCTCCTGTGATTTTTCTTATGTGTCCATCCTATCAAAAACAGATGGGGCTGTATAGTGAAATATCTCTTGAAATTTGTAAACTTTTCTACTCCGGGCCTCTGGCCGCATATGCAGAAAAGGCCCCACGGACTAACCGTGGAGCCTTTTCTATCTCTTCTGGCATTTCTCGCAGAAATATACATTCCCGCCCATATACGCCGCCCTTTTTATTTCCCCACCGCACCGCATGCACGGCTGGTGCAGAGAGTTTTTGGAGAGCTGGGTTATGTACCCGCCTTTGTTTCCGAATAAATCCCGCTCTGTATCTCTGCCCCCCTCATCACACATCTTTTTCAGTGTTTCGGTAACAGATTTGTAGAGATTCACAAAATCTTCTTCCTCCGCCTCCCGCATGTCAAACCTGGGGTCAATGCCTGCATTCCACAGAATGTCCTGCAGCACACCGTTTCCAAGGCCGGGTATGCGCTGCTCGGTTGCCAGAAATGCTTTGGCTGTCACCTTTTTTTGGGTATCCGGGTACAAACTCCGGAAATACTCGTAAGTAAATCCCTCCTCCAAAGGCGTACACTTGCTGACAGACGAAATATAATATTCATCACTGCATTTTCCCAGCGGATATACTCCGATAAACGCATACATCTGCACCGACACGGACAGGGCCGTATCGTCGTCAAAGGCCGCAAAAAACTGATGCCTTTTCGGGAACTCTGCCTTCTTTTCACAGTATTTCGGATAGGCGCCGTCGAAAAGCAGGATCATACAGTCTTCCGTATCAATCTCAATCATGCCGCCCCGGTTCACAGCCTTTACAATGGACTGCCCCTGGAGCATCTCATCATAATTTTCTTTGTCTCCGTGAAAGAACGCAAACTTATGGGGCGTATGGCCTGCTGTGACATAGTCAATAGTCTTTCCTTTCAGGTTATCTGTTATCTGCTTTGCTATGGTTCGGCTCTCCGGCAGTTCCAGCATATCGTATTCCTCCTCCGGCATGTGTTTCAAACTGCATTCGGCAGGCTGTGCGTCACAGTTTGCCGAAATGAACTTTCAGGCATCTTCTAAGACTGTTTCCACCTCTTCAGTGTGGGGAACCAGGATTTCATCATTTTTTCTGCTTCCTCCTGCGTACCGAAAGGATTTCCGTTTTCCTCATTAAACTTCAGGTTAAACCGAATCATATCCTCCATTGTCATATCACCGGTAAAGCTGCCGTTCTTATAGCAGTAACAGCAATAATCCTCATTTCTGCTGCCGTCCCTTTCCGTTCCGAAATCTTCTTCCTTCTCCATAGGCATGCCGCAGCTCTGGCAGAATTTTTTATCTTCCATGATATCTGTCCTCCTGTTTTTCTTACAGGATACGATATCTAATATGACACCTTATGTCATATACGGTAAAGTTCCCGAATCTTTTCCGCCTCCTTTTCGATCTGCACTCTCAGCCATTCCGGCTCCAGGACCCTGGCATCCGCGCCGAAGGATAAAATAAAACCGGTCAGCCACCTGCCAGGTGAAAAAGCAGTCTTCACCTCAAAGCCACCGTCCTTTTGGCGGACAATATCCTCCTCAGCAAAAAAGTCCAGCACCTGATAGCCCGCTGCCTCCGTAAACCTGAGTCTGACCGCTGTCATATCCTCTGACATATCCCCGCCCGCGTCCTTTTCCCCGGGCATCTGTCTTGCCTGGAACTGTTCCTCCTCCATCTCCAGCTCCCGGACCCGGTTCAGGCGGAACAGGCGGAATGCCTGCTTATTCCTGCAGTAGCCGGACAGATACCAGTGGCCGCCCTTAAAGCATAGGCGCAGCGGCTCCACCGTTCTTCTGCTCTTAATACCGGAGGAATTATAATACCGGAAGGTCAGAAGGCGGCGGTGCAGAATTGCATATTTACAGAGTTCAAAATACTTCTTCTCCAGCTTTCCCGCGCCCCATGTCTCAAAATCCACCTCCAGCCAGTCCACCGTCTGTCTTCCGAACAGTCCGGCAAGCTGGGAGAGCAGACTTCGCGAGTCCGCCGCTCCCACAGCATCCAGACTTTGAAGAGCCGTCATAATGTGCTCCTGCTCCTCCTCGCCCAGCAGCGTCCTGTCAAGCTGGAAATGCTCCATCAGCCGGATTCCCCCGCCGTGCCCTCTCTCTGTATAAACCGGTATTCCCGCTGCGGAGAGCGTGTCCAGGTCCCGGTATATGGTACGTACCGATACCTCAAGCCTTGCAGACAATTCCCCGGCAGTGATCCCGCGGTGCTCCATCAGTATGTATAATATCTCAAATAATCTGCTGTTCTTCATCTTCCCATCCCGTCTGTCACTACAGCCGTCCTGCTGCCTCTTCCCGCAAAAGGAATACAGCCTGCCCGGGAAGAAAATATCCCCGGGCTGTGTAACCTGCCCAAAGGCTGTCTGTTTTCATGTTAACAGTATAACACAGCCCTGATTCTGCCCACAAGGAGCACTTGTCACGTCATAAGGAAAAACTGGATCAGGCTTCCCAGTGTCTTACCGATGGCAATGGACAGCACCACAAGCCCCACACCCTTTGTAAGGCCGATCCGCCTTGCCATAATAGCGAATACATTCACCACTTCACCCAAAGCAATGATCCAGCTTCCCAGGAACATGCCGAAGAATATGCCGATGACAGCCAGTCCCCAGTGTCCGAAAGGCACATGGAACTGATACAGGTATAAAATATTTCCCAGAAAGGTCCCCAGGATCAGAGCGTCCTCATAGAGGAGCAGATTATGGCCCGTATGGGTAACACCCGCATACCGGGGAATGATACCCAGCCCGATGATAAAAGCAGCCAGCGCAGTGGCTACAACCATACCGCCGCTTAAGCCTACAATGGCAGCGATCACTTCATTCACCCACATCTTAACTCTTCTCCTTCCTGTTCTTCTTCTCGATCAGAGTCTTATCTACATCATCCTCATAGACACGCATCTGTACTTCCATAGGAGTAGGGTCCTGCGTGATCTTTCCATGTCCGAAATGATTGAAGAAAAATATAACGCCAAGGCCGATTCCCAGGGAATAGGTAAATTCCAAAATGGTGTGCCCCGTGGAAATATTGCCTGTGAGCTGCTTGTAAAGCTGAAAAAACAGTCCGGATGTATCCACATCCATATTAAACGTCATAATGGAAAAAGCCCCTCCGAAAAATGTAAGAAAGCACACCAGAGCCGTCTTCATCCAGCTCCACAGCACATGCCCATGCTTCTGCGTTTCATAGGTAATGACAAAATTCGCCTCACCGATATGCGTCACATCCACACTCTGTTCCTTATCCTGGATCGCCTCCACCAGCTCCAGGGCAGATACCACATAGCGCCCCGGCTTACCGTCCGGAACGGTGAATACCTTTCTCACCCGGTTCCTGTTCAGTACACTGGTACTGCTGGAGGAAAGCTTTGCCACATCCTGCAGGTAGACCTCCGGCTGATGTACCTCCACATTTTTCTCTGTCTGCACATATAAAACATCACTCATGTAAATATCTCCTTTGAACATAGACAGCCGGACGAAATCCTCCTGACTGCAATTACGATTACAGGGATAGTATGACATTTTCCTGTGCAAACTATTCTTAAAACAGCACACTTGCCGTGCCATAAATCAAAGCTTTTCCCGCAGGCGGCTCAATATTTTTTTCTCCAGCCTGGACACCTGTACCTGGGATATTCCCAGCTCTCCCGCAATCTGGGTCTGGGTCTTCTCCTGGAAGAAACGCATGTAGATCAGTTTTCTCTCCTCAGGGTCCAGCGTTCCCAGCATCTGCTCCAGCATCATACGGTTTAACAGATGTTCCTGGTCATTGCGCTGCTCCTCAATCTTGTCTTCTAGAGAAATATCCGTGCCGTCGCCCTGGTATATGGTCTTCTGCAGGGACTCGATCTGTGCCCCGGACTCCATTGCCAGCACCAGTTCCTCTCTGGTCACTGCAATACGCTCCGCAATCTCGTCCATCTCCGGCTCTTTCCCGTTCTCCATCATCAGTTCCTCTCTGGCTGTGTAGGCTCTGCAGCATATCTCCTTTAAGGAACGGCTCACCTTCATCATGCCGTCATCCCTTAAAAAGCGTTTGATCTCCCCTGTGATCATGGGGACCGCATAAGTGGAGAATTTCACATCATAGGAAGTATCGAATTTGTCAATGGCTTTCAACAGGCCAATGCTCCCTATCTGGAACAGATCCTCTGCCTCCACGCCGCGGTTTAAAAAGCGCCTGACAATGCTGTGTACCAGACCAATATTTTTCTCTACCAACGTATCTCTTGCTTCCTTATCTCCCTGGTGCGCACGCCCGATAAGGGCAAGGATATCCTCCATACAGCCTCCTTTTACTCAAAAACCTGACTTCCGGTTCCGATTTTTTTCTTCATCCGGACGACAGTGCCCTTTCCCGGCTCAGATTCCACTTCCAGCATATCCATAAAAGCCTCCATAAAGGCAAAGCCCATGCCTGATCGGTCCTGCTCCGGCTTTGTGGTGAACATGGGTTCCATGGCCCTCTCCACATTCTCAATCCCCCGCCCGTGGTCTGTCACAGCCACGGTAAGTTCCCTGCCGCAGATGGTACAGTCTATCCTGATTTTCTCCGTCTCCTTCTCATAAGCATGTACAATACAGTTTGTGATCGCCTCAGAGACAGCAGTCTTAATATCTGCTACCTCCTCAAGTGTGGGATTTAACTGGGTGGCAAATGCTGCCACCGTGATCCGTGCCAGCCCTTCGTTGCAGGAACGGCTGTCCATCTCCAATGTCATTTCATTGGTATTCTCCATATCTACCTTCCCCCTTACCTTCTTTTCTGGTGCCAGACAGCTTCCTGGCTGATTTCAATATATTTGTAGATCCCTGACAGGCGCATGATCCGGTTTACCCTGTCATTTACATGGATTGCCGACACCCTGCCTCCGCTGTAATGCAGAAGGCGGTATCTTCCCATAAGCATACCGATTCCGGAACTGTCCATAAATGTAGTGCCGGAAAAATCAAAGACAAGCTGACGGACATTCCCCTTCTTCAGCTCCCTGTCCACTTCATCGGTGATCTGGCTGGCAAAATGATGGTCCAGCTCCTGTGGTACATATACCATCAGGCAGTTGCCCCTCTTTTTTAACACATCTTCCATACTCATTTCCCCTTACTATTCCAATGCATCCCATTCGGCTGCTGCTGCCTGCAGAAATCCCATATTTTTCTGCGGACAACAAAAGGATGTGCATACGCTTATGCACACCCTTTCCTTCAAGGTTTCTCTTAGGTTATTCTTCTCCGGTGTCATCCAAGTTATCCTGGCCGTCACCTTCACCGTTGTTGTCATCGCCGCTGTTGTCATCGCCATTGTTGTCACCATTATTGTCGTCCTGGTTTCCATCTGTATTTCCGGAATCCAATCCGTCCTCACCGCCGCCGTTATCCTGGCCCTCATCTGTCTCTCCTCCGGTGTCATCCTGAGGCTCCCCCTGGTCAGCCGGTGCCTGGGAACCATCCCCGCCGCCGTCCTGCCCTGTGGGTGTTCCGCCGATGGCAGTCATATAATCCTTTGCGTCGCTGGCATAGCTGGTACCCGGAAATGCGTCTATGATCTTCTGATACCAGACAATGGCATTGGCGTTGTCCCCGCTCTTCTGGTAAGACTGGGCCAGATAGAACATGGAGTCATAATCCGGATTTCCTATCTCCTGTGCCTTCAGCAGATTGTCAATGGCAGCGGCATAATCCTGTCCTTCATACGCCGTGATGCCTGTGCTCTTATATCCCGCTTTAACGGTTTCACCAATCTCGTTCATGATGGTATCATACATGGCCTTGGCATCCACAGACAACTGGGATGCATCCACACTCTCCAGAGCGTTGGCTGCATTCTGGTAGTTACCGCTGTTGTATGCCTGCCAGGCTTTGATCAGGTTATCATAGCTCTCCGATTTGGTGTTGGCCTGGGCGATCTGCTCATTGGCCGTGTTCACCGACTGGGAGGAAGCGTCAATCTCCTGCTGCATCCTGTCTATCTCCGCTGCCTGGGTGGCTACCTTGTCACTGTATTCCACGATCTTCTTGTTGGCCTCATTGTTGATCTTCTGCGTCTTGGCCGGAACGATGAGGAACCAGAGCGCAGAGGCCCCCACCAGCAGGCCGATGATCAGATTGATCAGCGTATTGGTCACGGTCCTCTCCCTGTATTCCGGGGGCTGAATGATGGTGTCATTGCCTGAGTTGTAGATCACACGCCCGTCTTTTTCCTCACGATTCTTTTCCTTTGCCCTGAATCTTGGCTCCAGACTGGTCATTCTACCGGTCTGGTCATCCACCTCCCGCAGAAAACGCAGAGTGGTGGTGTTGGTCTTGTCTATCTTCGCCGCAATTTTAAGCTGTTTTCTGGCCTTTTCATATGCTTCTTCCTTTATATAGATCAGAGAGAGCAGATGATAACCCTTGATCAGCTTTGGATTGCTGGTCAGCACCTTCTTAAGCTGCATCTTAGCCATATCCAGATTTCCGGTACGGCAGTATGCGAGACACTGGTTATATTTCTTGATGCTGGTATTGATGGTGTCCAGCCGGTTGGCATTGCTCTGCAGCTTGTTGATGTAATCTGAAGCCACATTGCCGTCCGGCATAATGTTCTTGCTGATGACCCATTCACTTAGAGCTGCCACTACCTCTCCGGTCTCAAAATACACCAGACCCAGAAGGTTTCTGGCCTGGATATTGCATTTGTTCATCTTCAGGCTTCGTTTCAGGCAGGTGATGGCTCCGGACAGGTCACGGATCTGTGCCTTCTCCAGCCCCTGATTGTAGTAGAGATTGGACAGTGCCACTGCCTTTTTCTGGGCGGTCACATTACACCCGCACTTTGGGCAGTAAGGTGAAGTGTTGAGCTGTGCTTGGCATATCATACAATTCATCTGTCTTCTCCCTAATTCTTAGCCGTTCCATTGGTTTCTTTCAGCATTTCCTTCAAAATATCGATCACATCCGTCAGATCCTGTTTGTAGATGTTGCCTTCCGCATCATCCACATCCAGGCACGGCTGGAATTTCTTCAGTTCTTCCTCGTAATTAATCATTCATTCTCCTCCTAACGTAATCCTTTATCTCCCCGGCAAGATACAAGGAACCCACAACGAACATCAGGCCGTCCCCCTTCAGGGCGTATGCCTTCTCAAATGCCTCTCCCGAATCCGGCACTGCCATTACACTGCTGCATCCGTTTGCCCGGAACAGCTCTGCCAGCTCTTCTGATGACTGCTTCCTGCTGCCCCATATCTCTGTTGTCACCACATTGGCAAATCTGAGTCCGCTGCAGACTCTGCGAATCATATCCTCATAGTCCTTATCCGAAACAGTGGCAAACAAAAGCGTTATGGAAAACTCCTCCTGAAAATGCCGGACTGTCTCCACAAACTGGGCAACCCCGTCCTCATTGTGGGCACCGTCCACGATCACTCCCGGAAGTATGGTCTCCATTCTGCCCTGCCATTTGGTATGTTCAAGGCCCTTTTTCAAAGTTTCCTTTCCTATCCCGTGGTTTTCCCTGAGGACACCCATTGTCTCCACTGCCAGTGAGGCATTCATCATCTGGTATTTTGCAATAAACGGAACAAACAGCTCTGTCGTCCCGTAAACAGCGGAATCAAAAGTAAAACCGATTCCTTTTGGCGTGTAGGATAAAAGCTTCTGGCTTTCTGCCCTCACCTCATGGGCGGGACATCCAAGCTCCTCCGCCCGGCTGCGGATCACAGCGGCTGCTGTCTCGTTGTTCGCGTCAAAGATGACCGGCACACCCTTCTTGATTATGCCAGCCTTCTCCCCGGCTATCTTGTCGATGGTATCTCCCAGATATTCCACATGGTCCAGACTGATGGATGTGATGACACAGGCTAATGGATTCAAAATGGAGTTGGTAGCGTCAAGTCTTCCCCCAAGGCCTGTCTCAAGTACAACAATATCCACATCCTCATCTTCAAAAATCAGCATTCCCATGAGAAACAGGAACTCAAAATATGTGGGATGGTAATCCCCCTGCTCCACAAGGCGGTCGGAAAGCTCCTTCACCTTCAGAAAAGCCTCCAGAAATTTTTCATCTGAAACCATCTGTTCATTGATCTGGAATCTCTCATTGATCTTCATCAGGTGCGGGGATGTAAAAAGTCCGCATCTGTAACCGCCTTCCTCCAGCATGGTGGACAGAAAAGCGCAGACGCTTCCCTTTCCGTTGGTTCCTGCCACATGGATTATCTTTCTATTTTTATCGGGACTGCCCAGCATGTCCAGGCATTTCCTGGTGTGTTCCAGTTTATTTTTCGTTGTAAATTTTGGAATTTCTTCAATGTATGCTGCTGCTTTTTCATAAGTAAACAAAAGCGTTTTCCTTCTTTCCGTCTTTGGTAAGCCTTATCTATATAGGAAAGTCACCACTTCCCCTTATAAGGACAAGACCGTCTGCTGCAGTCCGGACAGTAGCCGCCGGATTGTAACAGGTCACTTATCATTATAATGAAGTGGTGACAATATGCAAGCAAATTATGTCGGTTCTTTTAAAAGTTTTTAATTCTGGACCGGGTTTTCCACATCAGGTACCTCTATCGGCCCTTCTCCGGCGGCTGTCCCGGTGTTATTTTCTTCCCCTATGGGATTCCCGGCGGCGCCGCCTTCTTTGTTCGCCGCATTCGGGTCAATGGTGTCCGCCCCGCCTTCTTTGTTCTCATCGTCCAGAGGCGGTACCTCCGGAGTCAGCGGCTCCACAGGCACTTTGTAGATAATACTGTCGGTTCTGGTAAGCACCTTGCGGGTGGAACTGTTGCTTCGGATCGCTACATCCACCTCATCCCCGTCTTTTAACTCCACATCATTCAGCAGAAGTGTGGTTGGGCTGATATAGGTGGTTTCCAGAAGTTCACCGTTCACCTCCACATACGCGGACTGGGTGAAGTTCTCACCGGTGATATAATACCTGCCGTCTGAGATCTTCTCAATCTTATCAAGCACAGCGTCTTTTACTCCCAGATGCATCTCTGTCCGTTCAAAAGGATTCTCACCGTCGTAGACATACTGTTTTCCATACAGGATATCATACTGGAGGGTTTCCAGATCCACCTGGTAATTTTTCGTCTGCCTTCTGGCCTGATGGAAGCGGAAAATATTTCCCTCATGGATTCCCACACGGTCCATCACCTCTGCTGCCATCTGGTAGGCTGCCACATTGGCATCCTTCTTCTCAAGCCCCATATTGTCCCAGATCACATACTCTGTCTGGAACAGATAGCGGTTCTTCACATCCTTGACCTTCAGACCCATGGTCGGAAGGTGGTCACCGTACATGACAAGCACAACGTCCTCATCATATTCGGCCAGGGTTTCCGTAAGCTGCTTGACAAACTGGTCCATCTCATAAATCTGGTTGCAGTAATACTCCCATTTATTATTGACAGCGTCAGACTCTCCGCCGGTGACGGTGATCTTGGGGTCATCGATCATAGGCTCCTCCGGATAATCCCCATGGCCCTGTACGGATATGGTGTAAATGTAATCCGGGTCGTCGGATGATTCCAGTGCTTCCATAATATATTTTGTCAGGTTCCTGTCGCGCATCCAGTCATTTGGATTAGTGTCATCCTGCTCTGACATGTATTCCTCTGAGGTAAAACTGTCAAATCCCAGATTGGCGAATACATTCCTTCTGCCGTAAAAGTTTGCCTCATTGTTGTGTATGGCATGGGTGCTGTATCCCAGATTCTTTAACACATAGGGCGCGCTCTCACAGGTGGTCTCTTTTAAGATACTCTTGTAGGGGTATTCCCCCGGTCCGAAATAGCGCAGGCTCATGCCCGTGATGGATTCAAACTCCGTATTGGCTGTTCCCGCGCCTACACTGGGCACCTTGTAGTAGCCTGAGGAATATTCCTTCATCAGTTTCCTGAAGGTTGGAATCGGGTCCTCAGAAATCTTCAGGAAGTTCACCAGCGTAGGATCAAAGAAGGACTCAAGCTGCAGGAAAATAATATTGGGACGTTTTTCTCCCGTCTCGGCAAGGCCGCTCTCACTCTTCTCGATTCTTTTGATGGATGCCTCAGAGTAATCCCTTGGACAGCTGATGCCTGTGTTAAATATGGTGGTTGCCAGACAGTAAGGATATCCATAGTCTTCATAGGCAAACGCAATATTTCCGAAATAGTTGGACAATACCCTCTTCTCCAGTGCCAGCTTGGTTGTTCCGGCAAATGCCAGCACCCCGGCCAGCACCAGAGGGATATTGAGTTTGTATGTCATTTTTCCCTGATACTTCGGTCCCTTCAAAAACAGAAATACCAGTCCAATGAGCGCCGCTGCTGCCAATATGATCACGATCACAAAAAAGACAGGTGACAGATACTTATTGGCGATCTTAAACGCATCTGTGATCAGGTGCAGATCTGGCCCGGTGAAGGGAGTGACACGGTTTGCCAGAAGCACGCCGTTGATAATTCCCAGTACCAGCCAGAAGATAGCCAGAAGGGTTCTCATAAAAACCCTCCGGCGCACCAGATAAACTAACAGTGTGGTAGTGAAGATCAGAAAGGAATTGTAGAGAAACACCAGAGGCCTTTCCGTCATATACGTGTATGCTTCGCGGACGGAATGTCTGGAGATTGCTTCTATCACAAAATACCCCATCATAACCACTACCATCTGAATCGGCAGAGAAAGCCGGTTCAGATATTTTAACCACTTCTCATTCATATATTTAACTCTCCTATAGCCTGCGCAGTTATCTGCCAAGCTGTGCAAGCCTTTCCTTTACCTGTTCCATCATATTTGTGTATTTTTCAAGTTTGGCCTTCTCCTCAGCCACCTTGCTCTCGGGAGCTTTGCTCAGGAACCGTTCATTGCTCAGCATTCCGTTTACACGGGCAAGCTCTTTGTTCAGGCGTTCGGCCTCTTTGTTCAGACGCTCAATTTCCTTCTCGATATCCACCAGCTCCGCAAAAGGCATGTAGATGACTGCCTTTGAAGTTACCGCAGAGACAGCGTCATCCGCAATTCCCGTCTTGTCGGCCTGGATGGTCACTTCGCTGGCATATCCCAGAGCTGCGAAGAAGACTTTTCCGTTCTCAAAGACCTGACGGATTTCCTCCTCCTCTGATACCACGTATACTTTCGCCTTTTTACTTGGTGGTACATTCATATCGGTACGAACATTCCGGATGCTTCTTACAGCTTCCTTGATGATCTCAACCGCGCGCTCATCCTCTGTGAAGTTCCATGCCTCTGTCTTCACCGGCCAGGAAGCGATCATGATGGACTCTTCCTCAGGGTGAAGGGTGCAGAAGATCTCCTCTGTGATAAAGGGCATGTAAGGATGCAGAAGCTTCAGCGCATTGCCCAGAACGGTCTTCAGCGTCCATAGGGCTGCTGCCTTGGTGTTGTCCTCGTCATTATACAGCCTTGGTTTTACCATCTCAATATACCAGTCACAGAATTCTTCCCAGATAAAATCGTATACCTTCTGAACCGCAATGCCCAGCTCGTATTTGTCCAGATTCTCTGTAACTTCCTCTGCCAGTGTATTCACTTTGGAGAGAATCCACTTATCCGCTCCGGTCAGGGTATTCAGGTCAATCTCAGCGGGAACCTCCGCTTTTTCCAGGTTCATCATTATGAAACGTGACGCGTTCCATACCTTATTGGCAAAGTTGCGGCTGGCTTCCACTCTCTCCCAGTAGAAACGCATATCATTGCCCGGCGCGTTTCCTGTCATGAGGGTGAGGCGCAGGGCATCAGCGCCGTATTTATCAATAACCTCCAGGGGATCAATGCCGTTCCCCAGGGATTTGCTCATCTTGCGGCCCTGGGAATCACGCACCAGACCGTGGATGAGAACATGGTGGAACGGTGTCCTGCCTGTCTGCTCCAGACCTGAGAATACCATACGGATAACCCAGAAGAAAATAATATCATAGCCTGTTACCAGCACATCTGTGGGATAGAAATACTCCATCTCTTCCGTTTTCTTCGGCCATCCCAGTGTGGAGAAGGGCCAGAGGGCGGAGGAGAACCAGGTATCTAAGGTATCCTCATCCTGTGTCAGATGCTCACATCCGCATTTTGGACAAACTTCCGGCATGTCACGGGTTACCACTACCTCACCGCATTTGTCGCAGTAATAAGCAGGGATCCTGTGTCCCCACCAGAGCTGGCGGGAAATACACCAGTCACGGATATTCTCCAGCCAGTGCATATAGATTTTATCAAAACGGTCCGGTACGAACTGCAGACTTCCGTCTTCCAGTGTCTTGATGGCAGCCTCTCCCATCTCTTTCATTCTGACAAACCACTGGGGCTTGATCATTGGCTCCACTGTAGTGCCGCAGCGGTCATGGGTTCCCACACTGTGGGAATGAGGCACTACCTTTACCAGCAGCCCCTGCTCCTCCAGGTCTCTGACCATGGCTTTTCTGGCCTCATAGCGGTCCATTCCTGCATATTTGCCGCCCAGCTCATTGATGGTGGCATCGTCGTTCATGATATTGATTTCCGGCAGGTTATGGCGTTTTCCCACTTCAAAGTCATTGGGGTCGTGTGCCGGTGTGATCTTCACGCATCCGGTACCAAACTCCTTGTCTACATATTCATCTGCCACAACCGGAATTTCCCTGTCAGTGAGCGGCAGCTTCAGCATTTTTCCAACCAGGTCTTTGTATCTCTCATCCTCCGGATTGACAGCAACAGCCGTATCACCCAGGAGTGTCTCAGGACGTGTGGTAGCAATCTCCACATAACGGCCATCTTCGCCTGCGATGGGATAATTGATGTGCCAGAAAAATCCGTCCTGGTCCTCATGCTCTACCTCTGCGTCGGAGATGGATGTCTGGCATACCGGACACCAGTTGATAATACGGGATCCTTTGTAGATGTAACCTTTTTCGTATAATTTAATGAAAACTTCCTGTACAGCCTCGGAACAGCCCTCATCCATGGTGAAACGTTCTCTGTCCCAGTCAGCGGAGGCGCCCAGCTTTTTCAACTGGTTGATGATCTTGCCGCCGTATTCCTCTTTCCACTCCCAGGCGTGTTTCAGGAATGCTTCCCTTCCGATCTCGTTCTTGTCAATGCCCTGTTCTTTCAGCTTCTCAATAACTTTGACCTCTGTGGCAATGGCTGCGTGGTCCGTGCCCGGCTGCCACAGTGCTTCGTATCCCTGCATTCTCTTGAATCGGATGAGGATATCCTGCATGGTCTCATCCAGTGCGTGTCCCATATGAAGCTGTCCTGTTACATTGGGCGGGGGCATCACAATGGTAAATGGTTTTTTATCTCTGTTTACTTCGGCGTGGAAATATTTGTTGTCCAGCCATTTCTGGTAAATTCTGTCTTCCAGTCCCTTGGGGTCATAAGTTTTGGCAAGTTCCTTGCTCATAATCTCCTCCTTAAAATGAAATGGAATCCCGCGTGCAGCCATCTTCCTTTTGTATGCATAGAGTATCCTGCCCGGCAGACGTTTTGTGTTACAATAAAAAACGCCCTCTACAGAATAAACTGTAAAGGGCGAAATCTTCCGCGGTACCACCTTTTTTTCTCACTCATGTCCGTTAACGCAGACTACGCGTGAAGGCCTACTCCTGATTCATCCTTTACAAACCACTCTGTTCAGCCCTCCGGTTCAAAAGCTACCTTCCATCCGTTCCTCTGAAACGACCTTGCAGCCGGTGGGTCGTTCTCTCTGCCAGTTTCCGGGATGTACTCCTCTTTCTCATCACCTTTTCATACGTCCCATCATAATCACATTGTTCTCTTTTGTCAAGTGAATAAATTGTGAAGAAATAAAAATAAGCCCGTATCTGCGGACTTATTCCTCATTTGTTCGTAATACACGCTATCCTATGCGGGATATTATCCCTCTGATTTCATCCCGGTTCCTTCTATATAAAAGGGTGCGGTTACACCGGGAATAAAAATCAGAGGAATCCCAGCCGTTTAATCTGGTGCATAATTCTATAAATTCAGGTTTCGGCCTTTCGGCATTCCATAATAAGAATCTCACATGGAAGATTCAGGTTCTAAACTTTGCACGGAAGTTCTCACCCTACTGCCATCAAGCAGGTTTCCTGGCTCATGGTTCATCGCTTAGCCGCCTTCTCACACTTTCATGCAATGGCATTTTGGCTTCGCTTCCCATTTACAGTGACCGCATCGCTCAGGATTTGCACCTGATTCCCTTTTCACCAGCACTGTGCGGCCAGTGCGGATGCACTTGATCGTTTTATGGAATTATACATATTTATGTTACCATTCTGCAAAGGTTCAGTCAACCCCCATTTACAATACGGACCGCTTTTACGATACACCGTCCGTCTTCTTGCTCTCCCGTCTTCTTCTTGTCATAATGCCGCCGATTCGTCCGGTCTCCTTGGCAGAAAGGCTCTTCCAGCCCGACTCCAGAACCTGATCAAGCAGTCCCAGTTCCTCTGCGATTTCATATTTCAGCATCTCCTCACGGGGGATCTTATTTAAGTCAATCTTCTCATCGTTTTTCTTGTTCATGAAAAGTCACACTCCTTCATAAATAATTAAAGTCTCTTTCAAGTATGACCTGTTCTTTTCATTTTAAACATATCTGAAAAAAATGTTGTTATACGGCAGAGGTACTTCCGTCAGTCTGCCGCGCTTTGGGGATTCCAGATGTTCCCTGTTTCATTCTCTCGCTTATCATGTTATTATTGTTCTTGTAACAATTACATAACATTTTCGTAACAATTAAGGAGGTCTCTATGAAACATAAAATATTACCAGGTTTTCTTGCGCTGGCTGTTGTCAGCGCCATGGGAATGGCTCCGGCCACTGTGCAGGCTGCCGGCATTGAAGATGTAAAGCAAAATCTGCAGGGCAAGGGTATCATTGTAGCCGGAAATGTCTCCAATCTGGACGAATTAAAGCAAAAGCTGGAAAGCATGGGAATTGACTGCTCTATCCCCGGCTGGCTGGAATCCCTCTGCCCGGAACTCCCGGGAATCGGACAGCCGGGAGACCCGGATACTCCGGACAACAACCAGCCGGAAAACCCAAGTGTCCCGGATGACAACCAGCCAGAAAATCCGGGCACTCCGGACAATAACCAGCCCGAAAACCCGAGCACTCCGGACGGCAGCCAGCCGGAAAATCCGGGTACTCCGGACAACAACCAGCCAGAAAATCCAAGTGTCCCGGATACTGACACAGAAAACGCCAGTTTTGTCCGGCAGGTAGTAAATCTTGTCAACCAGGAGCGTGCCAAAGCTGGCCTGTCACCTGTAACAGCTGACACTTCCATCCAGGCTGCCGCTCAGGTCAGAGCAAAAGAGATTGAGAAGTCCTTCTCACACACCCGTCCTGACGGAAGCTCCTTCAGCACTGCTCTGACCCAGCAGGGTGTCATTTACCGCGGCTCAGGCGAAAACATTGCATGGGGTCAGAAAACCCCGGAACAGGTTATGAACGGCTGGATGAACAGCGATGGCCACAGAGCCAACATCCTCAACAAAAACTTCACAAAAATAGGCGTAGGCTACCACCAAAACGCCTCCGGTACCAATTACTGGACCCAGTTATTCACTTACTAAAACACACACAATCATAAGTACACACCACACATAAAAATACAGAGGCTGCAGTGTTCCCCCACTGCAGCCTCTGTATCTTTATATTTGTCTCTTATCGCTTTTCTTTATTTTGGAATTATAATTGAGGCAATAATGTACGCCACAATTCCGGTCCATACCATTCCAAAGCAGGAAAGGATTACCCATGCAAGCCTCACCAGCGTAGGATCAATATTGAAATACTCCGCAATCCCTCCGCATACTCCTGTCAGCATATAATTTGTAGATGACCTATACAATCTCTTATCAGACATAACCATTCTCCTTTCATCTGAAAACATTTTCTATTTATCTATTCCTGTCACCGGTTCCCGCAAATCAGTCCCCGTTTTCAAATAGTATATCCACACTGCCCATTCCGCACTCTATCTCCAAATATTTCGGAGCATTGCTGTCACCAGTCCTCAGGGAACTGACGCCGCTGTGAGATTCGCTGCCCACATTGACGGACCCTAAGCCACAGTCTATATCTGTGCTGTAATCCTGGCGTTTTCCCGCTAATCTGGCGTTTACCGTGCCCATTCCGCAGTCCAGGGAACCTGTATTGAATTCTATAAAGGCAATATCCATTGTTCCCATACCTGCTCCCAGTTCTGCTTCATCGGCCCTAATGATTCCGGTAGTCTCCGCACTGCCTGCCCCTACATACATAGTAAGCTTTTCTGCCTCTAAATCCTGAACCTCCAACGCTCCTGCCCCGATATGGAGTTCTGCTTCCTCAAACTTTTTGTCTTTCGGAATCTCAATCTGAATCGGATATTTTTCTATAGAGCGTCTGCGGTAGGATCTTTCTACGGAGAGCCGGCCGTCATCTTCGTCAAAATTCACCTTATCCTTATTGGAATAGACTCTGACGCGTATCTTATCCTTGTCTGAAGAACGGATCACGGAAACATAAGCATATTTTGTATCCACATCCAGTTCCCTTACCTGGTCTGCGTCAAATTCAAACTCCTTATCCGCTTCTCCTTTCAGCGTATCTTTAATATTGTCGAGAGATTCTGTAAATTCATAATCATTGTCATAACGCATCCAGCTTTTAAAAGGAATCCAGTTAATTCCATTCTCTGCAGCCGTTGCCACCCCTTCCCAGGTAGCCCCCATAACGAGGCCCGATAAAAACAGGGCACCTCCCACAACCGCCAGCACTAATGCTGTGATCAGACAGAATTTCGTAAACTTTTTCATGAATGGTCACCTCCCCTTATCCCTCTGTGCACAATCCTCTGGATCAAATCTATGACCCAGCGGAACACAGCCGGTACCACCTTAACCACAACCAGGACAAATACCAATATCAGCAGAATCCCAATGGCTGACAACATAATTCCCGCACCGGAAAAAGCCAATGCCGCCGCAGGATTCCCCAACATATGAATCAGTGCATAAACCACCATGGCAATACCGCCGCCCAGCAGCCCTACGCCGCATCCCAGGATTCCTGCAAAGATTCCGAGCAAACCAAGCAGCAGTCCGAAAGGTACGCCGAGAATTCCAATACCGATTCCTCCCACCACCGGGACAGCAATGATGACACATATGATAATGATGCCCCACATAAGCCCGCTTCTGTTTCTCTGGTGCTTTGCCGAACCGTAGCCGTGTCTGCTGTAGGGGCCGTTATATCCGTTCCCCTCCTGCTGTCTCTGTTCCTCTTTGTCTGTGTTTTCCTTTTTCGTATCTGCACCTGCGCGTTCCGGCATATCCCTGTCATCAAATATCCCGTCGCTGTATCCGGTCTCCGTGTATTCTCCGTACTCCTTGCGGCTCCCTCCCAGGTCGGCCTTGATAATGGCAGCCACCTTGCCGGGACTTCCCAATTCCTGAATGACAGAGGATTCGTTTTCAGCCCCTGCATCATCAAAATAATTATTGTAGAATTCCAGTGCTTCCTCTCTCTCCTGCACCGGAATATCCCAAAGCAGCCGTTCCAGCTGCGCTAAAAATTCCCTTCGACTCATTTTGGTATCCCTCCCTCGAACAATCTGGAAATTTTTGTGGAATAGTTTTTCCACTCTGTCTTATAAAGATTCAGCTGTGCCATACCTCTCTCTGTCAGCTTATAGTATCTTCGGTTCCTGCCCCCGTACTCCTGATCGTAAGTCTCCAGGCATTCATCCTTCTGAAGCCTTCTGAGTACCGGATACAGTGTGGATTCGGATACCTCCAAAACCTGCCGTACATCCTGGGTGATCTTATACCCGTATGTGCCGTCCGCCTCCTTGGAGACAACCGCCAGTACAATTGCATCCAGCAGCGCGGCGCCTGTATTAAAAACCATATGCTCACTTCCTTTTCTATATATAAGCCGTCTGCACTGCCAACGGCCGACTCCCGATATGATACTGTAATGCTTCGGGATATTTAGGATTTGTATAATATTATATTTTTTACAATACTATTTTATATTTAATACTATACGCCATATAATATAGTTTTGTCAATAGTATTATATGAAAAATATTTATTCCAGCTGTTAGGATATGGAAGATTGTATCGCAGCAATGATTTTACCTGTAATTCTCATTCAATATTTCGGCCTTATATGTATTATGGACATATGAAAATTGGTTTTTTTCTCAATTTACCACTAATTTCTCTCACTACGTTCTATTCTATCTGTAATCCTAAAGGCATAAGTCAGCTTTTCTTCCTTTTTTACCTATAAATCCCCACACTTCGTTACACTCTATCTGTATTCCTAAAGGCCCAAGCACACTTTTCTTCCTTTTTTACCTATAAATCCCCACACCATGTTACACTCTATCTGTATTCCTAAAGGCCCAAGCACACTTTTCTTCCTTTTTACCTATAAATCCCTACATCATGTAACATGCAATCTGCATTCCTGCAAATTCTCCTGGCTCCTCTCCTGTTCAGGAAATATTCTCATAAAATAATCACTCTTATATATATTCCTAATGTCCTAATTCAAACATCTCCTGATTTTACCATTGCTTTTTCCATACTCACGTTTTCCAACCGGCAATCATTTCTCAGGTTACATTTCACTCCGCACCCAGCAACATACTTCGCAATGCAAAGGTATGGAACATTCTGCTCCATACCATACTGGCTGTCCCCGGATTTTCATGCCTTCGGCCTGAAAACAGCTCGTCAAACAGTGAGTGTGAGCGGCGACTTTCCCAGAACATCATTTACCCGAACCTGTTACTTTTCCTTTTCAAACGTCGGAAAAAGACGTATAATGTAGAAAACAGCACTGTATACAAGCTGCTCAACAGCAATACTGAATATCAAAAAATACGGAGGTAAGAATGAAAAATAAAATAGCAAGGGTAATCGGCGTAATCTGTGTCCTGATACTGGTAATCTTCGGTATTTTCCTGGGACGATACTGGGAGGGGCGCAAATATCAAAAGGCAGATATCTCTGTTTCCGCTATCACTGCCCGCTTGACCCAGGCCAGCGACTTAGCCACAGCGCGCCTGGAATACAGGGGACTTATCCGCTATGAAGCCGGAGAAATCCGTTTTATCACCCAGAAAGGCTTCACCATGATCTACAATGCCCATATCAAGGCAGGCATTGACCTCTCCAAAGCAAAGGTGGACGTATCCGGCGAAACCATCACTGTGACACTTCCAAAGGCAGAGATTCAGGATATCACCATTGACCCTGACAGCCTGGAGTTCTACGATGAGAAAATAGCGCTGTTCAATCCACAGAACAAGGAAGACACCGTAACCGCACTGCAGGCAGCCAAGGAGGACGCAGAAAAAAATGCCGCTGACAGCGAACTGCTGACAACGGCAAATGAACAGGCCCAGCGCCTGATCCAGGAACTGCTCACACCTGTAACAAAGGACAGTGAAAAGGAATACACCATTGTATTCAACGAACCGTCCGAGAACTGAGCTAATATCAAAAATACATAAAAATGTAAAAACGGGCCGGGAGAATATGGCAATTCTCCCGGCCCGCCTTTGTATTCTATGCCTGCAGCCGCTGTAACAGTTCCCGGAAGACGAACGGCTGCGTACATGCCCATTAAAAACCGCTTCGCACTGGGCCGGACGGCTGCCGGCACCGGTTCAGCGCTGTGAATGTGCAGACCTGCCTGAACCGTTATCCGCCATGTCCTGTCCGGACAGAAACTGGCTGTTATACAGTCTGGCATAGAATCCGTTCTTCTCAAGCAGTGACCTGTGATCTCCCTGCTCCACAATATTTCCGTTATTCATTACCAGGATCACATCCGCCTCCCGGATGGTGGACAGGCGGTGTGCCACAATAAAGCTGGTCCTGCCCTGCATCATCTTTGCAAATGCCTCCTGAATATGCATCTCTGTTCTGGTATCAATGGAGGATGTAGCCTCATCCAGAATCAGCATGGGCGGCAGGCAGAGCATAACCCTGGTAATACACAGAAGCTGCTTCTGCCCCTGGGACAGCCCGCCGCCGTCCTCTGTGATCTCTGTGTCATAGCCCTTTGGAAGACGTTTGATAAAACTGTGCGCATGAGAGGCTTTGGCTGCGGCTTTGATCTCTTCCTCCGTGGCGTCCGGTTTGCCCATTGTGATATTATCCCGGATAGTGCCTGTTCTGAGCCAGGTATCCTGGAGCACCATTCCATAGGACCCCCGCAGGCTTTTTCTGGTAATACTGCGGATATCCCGGCTGCTGACACGGATACTGCCGCTGTCCACATCATAAAAACGCATCAGCAGATTGATGATAGTAGTCTTTCCGCAGCCGGTGGGTCCCACAATTGCCACTCTCTGCCCCGGGTGAACATGGAGATTAAAATCCTGCACCAGCTTTATCTCCGGTGAATAGGAAAAATATACATGCTCCAGATCCACTTTCCCATCTGTATGTTCCAGATTCTCAGCATGATCCGGTTCCGGTGTCTGAGGCTCCTCCTCTATGAGCGCAAATATGCGGGAAGCACATGCCAGCGCATTCTGAAGCTCTGTCACCACGCCTGAAATCTCGTTGAAAGGTTTTGTATACTGGTTGGCATAGCTTAAAAAACAGGAAAGCTGCCCCACAGTTATTCCGCCGTTTATAACCGACAGTGCCCCTACCAGCCCGACTCCGGCATAAACAAGACTGTTGACAAACCGTGTACAGGGATTTGTCAAAGACGAAAAGAAAATAGCTTTCAAGGAACAGTCTGCCAGCTTTTCATTGATCTCATCAAAATGTTCCAGAGCTTCCTCCTCATAATTGAATGCCTGCACCACCTTCTGCCCGCCTATCATTTCCTCCACAAGCGCAGTCTGTTCTCCGCGGGCCTCTGACTGCTGCTTGAACATAACGAAAGTCCTCTTTGCAATGAAATTTGCCACAAAAAGGGACAGCGGCGTGATCAGAACCACCACCAATGTAATGCCCACATCTCTGGTGAGCATAAAAAGCAGGGTACCCAGAATCGTGATCACACCGGTAAATAACTGGGTAAATCCCATTAAAAGTCCGTCTGAGAACTGGTCCACATCCGCTATGACACGGCTTACCACCTCACCGTAGGAGTGGTCATCCATGTATTTAAGCGGCAGGATCCGTATTTTCTGAAATGCCCGGTTCCTCACATCCTGTACTGTGTGGTAGGCGATTTTATTGTTGCTCACATTCATGATCCACTGCGCCAGGGCTGTGAGCAGAATGACGATCCCGATTTTCTGCAGAGTGCCGAACACATGGACAAAGTCAACTTTTCCCTTGTCTATAATGTAGTCAATGGCCTCTCCTGTGAGAATAGGCACATACAGAGTCAGAACCACAGTCACCGCTGCTGCCGCGATGGACAGAATCAGAAACGGCCAGTAATGGCGGACATATTTTAATACCTTCAGAAGTGTTTCCTTCTGCGCTGATTTTTTCTTGTCCATATTATGCCTCCTCCTGTCTGCTCTCAAACTGTGATTCATAGATTTCCCTGTACACGCTGCAGGTCTCCAGAAGTTCTCCGTGACTGCCGGCCCCTGCCAGACGGCCGTCCTCCATAACAAGGATCAAATCCGCATACATGACAGAGGAAGCCCTCTGGGATACAATGAATACTGTCATCCTGTCCTTCAGATTTCCTATGGCCTGACGCAGCCTGGCGTCTGTGGCAAAGTCAAGGGCTGAGGCACTGTCATCCAGAATCAGGATCTCCGGATTTTTGACCAGGGCTCTGGCAATGGTGAGGCGCTGTTTCTGTCCGCCGGAGAGATTCTTACCACCCTGCACCACCTCTGTGTCCAGGCCGTCCTCCTTCTTATCCACAAATTCCTTTGCCTGGGAGATTTCCAGCGCGCGCCACAGCTCTTCGTCGGATGCCCCCCGGTTTCCCCAGAGGAGGTTTTCCCGAATAGTCCCTTTAAAAAGGGTTGCCTTCTGCAGGACCATCCCCACCTTCTGTCTGAGCTCATGGATGGGATAGTTCCTCACATCCACGCCGTTTACCCGTACTTCACCTGCCGTGACGTCATAGAACCTGGGGATCAGGTGTACGAGAGATGATTTTCCGGAACCGGTACCGCCAATGATACCGATAGTCTGCCCCTTTTCTGCCTTAAAATCAATGTCTGTCAGGGATTCCTCCCCGGCATTCTTATACGTAAGTCCCACATGGCGAAATTCTACAGACGGGCTGCCCGTCTCTGCCCTTTCCGGGGATTTTCTGTCTGCGTCCTGCATACTGGACTGTATTTCCAGGACACTCTCCACGCGGTTTGCACAGGCAAGTGCTTTGGTGATGGTAATGATCAGGTTTGCCAGCTTGATCAGCTCCACCAGGATCTGGGACATATAATTTACCAGGGCGATAAGCTGGCCCTGGGTGATATACCCTGTATCCACACGGATGGCGCCTGTCCACAGCAGAACCACCAGGGCACCGTTGATGATCACGTATGTCATGGGATTCATCAGACCTGATATTTTCCCCACGTGCTTCTGCATTGCAGTGAGTGTATCATTGCTGGCTTCAAAGCGTTCCTTCTCTTCCTCTTCCTTATTAAATGCACGGATGACCCTTACGCCGGTCAGATTCTCCCTGGTAATTCCCAGTACCCGGTCCAGGGCGGCCTGTGTCTTCTTATACAGAGGAATGGTGATCAGCATGATACCAAATACTACCACAGAGAGCAGGGGAATCGTCACCACAAAGATAAGCGCCGCCTTTATGTCAATGGTAAACGCCATGATCATAGCGCCGAACACAATGCACGGCGAGCGGAGGAACAGACGCAGAACCATATTGACTCCATTCTGCACCTGGTTGATATCACTTGTCATCCTGGTGATCAGAGTGGAGGTACCCATGGTATCCATTTCTGTAAAAGAAAGCCCCTGGATATGGGAAAATAACGCGTGCCGCAGCTTTGTGGAAAATCCCACTGCCGCCTTTGCGGCAAAATACTGTGCCGTGGCGGAGCACACAAGTCCGATAATGCCCAGGCTTACCATGAGCAGGCACATGATGGTCACATAATGCTTGTCTCCGTTTCCGATGCCCCGGTCAATGATCCTGGCCATAACAAGAGGCACCAGCAGTTCAAAGGATGCTTCCAGAAGTTTGAACAGGGGTGCCAGGACAGACTCTTTTTTATAGTCTTTCATATAAATCAGCAGTTTTCTCATGATGTTCTCCTACCGGTAATTTATTTTCTTTCTTATCTTATCACCTCTTTCGTGGAATGACAAACCTTTCCTCTCAAATAAATAACTGTCTGCTGACTAAAAAGCAGCGATTCTCCCTTGCCGGCAGAGAATCGCTGCTTTTGTTAAATTCCTGTTATCATTTATTTTTTCTTTACTTCTTTCTGGAAATCAAAACATTCTTCCGCCACCACATTACTGAGCACCAGAAGACAGATCAGGTTTGGTATCGCCATAAGACCGTTCATTGTATCTGAAAAATCCCATACGATCTGCAGCGTTCTTGTAGCGCCCACAAATGTGATAAAGGAAAACAGCACCCTGTATATCCTATTCATCTTTGTAGAGCGGACTAAGAATTCCAGGGATTTCTCCCCGTAGTATTCCCATCCCAGGATCGTGGAAAAGGCAAAAAGCATGATGCCAATGGATACCAGATAGCTTCCCATAGGACCCAGTGCACTCTCAAAAGCTTTTATGGTCAGGTTAACACCCGTGATCAGTTCACCGGAGGCATCCTTCATACCGAGGACACCGGAGGACGCAATGACAAGACCTGTGACGGAACAGACTACCAGTGTGTCAAAAAAGGTTCCTGTCATATTGATATATCCCTGTCTGGACGGATAATCCGTCTTGGCTGCAGCCGCTGCAATGGGAGCGGAGCCGAGACCTGCCTCATTGGAGAAGACGCCTCTGGCAACACCCCAGCGCATAGCCGATAACATTGTGGCAATAATATTGCCGCCCACACCGCCGGCTACCGCCTTTACGGAAAATGCCATGCCGAATATCTGGGCAAGCCCATCGGGGATATGCTTTGCATTTATAATAATAACGCCTATTCCGCATGCAAAATACAGAACTGCCATAAAAGGAACCACCTTCTCACAGACCTTACCGATGCTTTTAATTCCACCTACCAAGACCACCAGTGCCAGTGTTGTGATCACTACGCCTGTCACAATGTTCGGAATCTTGAAGGTGCTGTTCAAAGCGTCCGCAATAGAATTGGCCTGTGTCATGTTGCCGATTCCGAAAGATGCCAGGACCGCGAAGACAGCAAAAAGCGTTGCCATCACTGCACCCAGTTTTTTGTATTTAAAACCGTTTTTCATAGCATACATAGGGCCGCCCACCATCTCGCCGTCTGCGTTCATTTCCCTGTATTTTACAGCGAGAACGCTCTCCGCGTATTTGGTGGAAAGCCCGAAGAGAGCAGAGATCCACATCCAGACGATCGCGCCGGGACCGCCCATGACCATGGCAGTGGCAACACCCACAATATTGCCGGTACCTATGGTTGCCGCAAGAGCGGTCATCAGAGACTGGAACGGTGTGATATCACCTTCCCTGCTGCCCATGCCTTCCTTGTCGGGATCTTTAAAAATAGACTTCAGCGCAAATCCCAGATTGCGCCATGGCAGAAAATTCAGCCGAATGGTAAGAAAAACTCCTGTACCCACCAGCAGTACCAGCATAAAAGGGCCCCATACAAAATCATTCACTGCTTTCAGTATTACTGCAAAATCCATACGTTACCTCCCTCACATGCGACAACGCAGAAAGGGACAGACTACCGACCGTCTGCCCCTTTGCTCCATCGCGTTATCACATCAACGTTTTATTCTTTCTTCCTATCATAACATGGGGGAAGGGGTTTGTAAATCTGAAATTACGGGGCAGCCTGCTGCACAGCCAATCCCTTCTGTAATTCCACGGAATAAATATACTTCTCCGTCACTTTCCTTCCCGTCACCCGTTCCAAGGCCTCCGCATAGTAATCAAGCTGGACCCTGTACTTCTCGATCAGATCACTTCCGTCTCTGCGGCGCACCCTGTCTGTTTTGTAATCCACAAGTACAATGCTGTCCCCCTCGTAGAAGAAGGCATCAATGATTCCCTGTACCAGAACACGCTCCTCCTCCGGGTATTCCTCCTTCAGCCTGTCCGCTGCAATCTCCATGACAAAGGGCTGTTCCCGATACAGCGATCCACGGGTCTGGGCTTCTGCCATGCGTCTGCCAATGGAGGAAGCGGCAAACTGATACACATCACGGGGAGAAACCGTGCGGCGGATCTCACTGTCAATCCTGTGTTCAGACTCCAGAGCCAAAAGCTGCTCCTCCGCCTCTTCTGCAGACCCGGCTTTTGAAAAGTCAAGGCACTCGAATACCCTGTGGTATGCGGTACCTCTTCCGGCTCCTGTCAGTCCTTCCTCGCGTTTTTCAATAAAGGACGGGATATAGGGTATCATCTCCTCCTCTTCTTCATACCAGGAAGTACTCTCCTCGTCTTCCATGTGCAGCCGCTTCACCTCGGATACCGTGACCTTTGCAGGAATCTTGTCCCGGTCCGGATAAGGATAAGAATAGGTAAAACGCTCCTCGATCTGTTCCCTGACCTTTTCATCCCAGACTGCGGCTGTATCAAATTCCAGAATTTCCTGCTTTTTCATCTTCTGTATCATTCTGGTCTCCGCTTCCTCCAGTGTAAGCTTTGTGGGTGAGATCACCTGTATATGGAAACCGGCCTCGTCATCGTGGAGCGGATTTAAAACATAGGGGCGTTTCTCATAGGAGAGGTACACCTCATCCATACAGCGGTGCCTTGCAAGGGCAGGGAAAATCCAGTCCAGATAACAGCGGGCTTTTGCCAGCCTGCCGTAAGATATCCTGCGCTCCTCCTGTTTTTTCAGGGGTTCTAAGGCAGTCAGCCGCTTTTCCAGCCTGGAGGTACTTCCGGTGAGGATCAGTTTTTCCTTGGCGCGGGTCAGCGCCACATAGAGAATACGCAGTTCCTCTCCCAGATTCTCAATCTGTATCTGGCGCTGTACTGCTTTTTTCAGAAGAGTCGGCGTTTTGGTGCGCAGCTCTGCATCCACCCAGTCGGCGCCCACTCCCAGATCAGGGTGCATGGCAAGGGATGCCCTGGCATCCTGCTGGTTGAACTGTTTTCCCATGCCGGAGACAAAGACCACCGGAAATTCCAGACCCTTGCTCTTGTGGATACTCATAATCTTCACTGTATCTTCATTTTCGGAAAGAATGTTCGCCTCCCCGAAATCCACCTGGTATTTCTGCAGATTCTCTATATACCTGACAAAGTTAAAGAGACCCCGATAGCTGGTACTCTCATAATCCCTGGCCTTCTGAAGAAGCATCAGCAGGTTGGCCTTCTGCTGTTCCCCGGAAGCTCCTGCCTGTATATAGTCAAAGAGTCCTGTCCTGTCATAGATCTCCCACAGCAGTTCATGCATGGGTGTGTAGGGAACTTTCTTCCGGATACTCTCATACAGCTCCAGGAAACGGCCTGCCTTCTCCCCGGTCTGCCTGTCCTGGGCATTATCCGATTCACACAGACTTTCCGCCGCCAGAAGTGACTGATACATGCCGGCTTTCTCCATCTCTCTGCCCACGCATTTTACACGGGCCAGCTCCTCCATGGAAAATCCGCCCGGCAGGTTGTGAAGCGCTCCGGTAAACGGAATGTCCTGCAGCGGATTGTCCAGAATGCGCAGATAGTTCAAAACGGTCATAACCTCTGAGGCGGAAAAATATCCCGTCTTTGTCGTCACACTGGCCGGAATCCCCTGGGCATTCAAAACGCGTTTAAAAGTCTCCGACCAGCCGGAAAGGGTTCTGAGCAGTACCACACAGTCTCCAAACCTGGCCGGGCGGTACTGTCCCGTGGTTTTGTCAAGAACAGGATAGGAACCCACCAGCTCCTGAATCCTTGCGGCAGCGGCTCTGGCCTCCAGCTCCTGTACATTTTCACCGGACTCCATAACCTTCCACTCTTCCTCATCTGTCTCCACCAGGATCAGTTCCGTATCCGCCGCCGAGTTCTGTCGCTTCTCTGCCGCATCCGATCCACCATCCTGCTGGTTCTCTGACGCATCCGGTTCCCCATCCTGTCCCGCCGGATACGGAGGAAAAGATGCACCCGGATACAGCGCCGCTGCATCATCGTACTCCACTTTTCCAAGCGCTTCCCCCATGATCTGATAGAAAAGGAAATTCACCCCGTCCAGCACTTCCTTCCGGCTTCGGAAATTTTTGTGCAGGTCGATTCTAAGGCATTTCCCTCCGGCTGTGGAATAAGTTTTGAATTTTTCCATAAACAGATCCGGTCTTGCAAGACGGAAACGGTAGATGCTCTGTTTCACGTCCCCTACCATGAAAATATTGTTGTTTCCTTCCTCCATCTTAGACACAGCGTTTAAAAGCTTTTCCTGTACAAAGTTGCTGTCCTGGTATTCATCTATCATGACCTCAGCAAATCTGTCCGCCAGTTCCTTTGCCGCCTGAGTCCGCTTATCCTTCTCCCCGGAATGGTCCACCAGGATCTTCAGGGCAAAATGTTCCAGATCCGAAAAGTCCAGTATATTTTTCGCCCTCTTCTTCTCTGCAAACGCCCGGGCAAACGCAAGGGTCAGATCAATGAGCACCCCAACCGGACCTCCCGCCATGCGCACATACTCCGCCGCGTCCTCCAGAGAGAGGGCAAAATACTGTTCCTTCAGTTCACCCAACAGGTCTTTTACCTGCTGCCGCAGATTCTTTGTTAGCTCCTTTGCCTCCTCTGAGACCTGGGAATCCTTTTTTGCCGCAAGCCTGGCAAAGGAAAGACCCGAAAAAAGTCTCTGCCATTCCTCAAAGGAATCCGTCTGCAGCAGTTTCTGCACAAATGTCCTGTCAGATTCCAGGGCATTTTCATAATAATAAGGTCCGCCCTCTTCTCTGGCTGTCTCCAGCGCCGCGTCTGCCAGATTCATGGCCTCCTGCAGGCTTTTTCTGATATCCTCTTTGATCATCTGCATCCAATCGGCCTGTTCCAGTTCCTCCGCGGAAGAAATGCTGTATGCCTCCTTACAGGACAAAAGCCATTCCTCAGGATACGGATAGCTGACCGAAAAGGCATAGAGGCGCTTTATCATATCCTCGATCCCCTCATCCGTCTTCCCGGTGGAAAAACACTCCACAAACTGCAGAAATTCCGGCTCTTTCCTGCTGTATGCATCATCAAGCACCTGAGCAGCTACATCACCCTGCATCAGGCGAAGCTCCCCCTCCTCCGCCATACGGTAAGAAGGGTCCAGATCAATGAGATGAAAATAATTTTTCACCACATAGGAACAGAAGCTGTCAATGGTGGTGATCTGCGCGTGGTGAAGCAGTGTGCTCTGCCTCTGCAGATGCTCATTGTCCTCATCCTCCGCAAGCTTTTTTTCAATCGCCAGCCGGATACGTTCCCGCATCTCCCCCGCAGCCGCCCGGGTAAAAGTCACGATCAGCAGCCTGTCAATATCCACCGGATGCACCGGATCTGTGACCATGGAAATAATACGCTCCACGAGCACAGCCGTCTTGCCGCTTCCCGCCGCTGCACTGACCAGTATGTTGCAGTCTCTGGAATCGATCACCTTCTGCTGCTCTGTTGTCCACATCACTCCCATTTTTTACACCTCCTTATCCACAGGGTCCTCAGACTTTTCCCCGTCTTTCATTCTGCCCCATATCTCCTCCGGCTTCAGAGGATTCAGTCTGCGGTAGTGGTATCCCGCGGTTTTCTCGTCAAACCCGCAGGCACCTTTATAAGGACAATACTGACACGCATTTCGTTTTCCCATCTCATAAGGCTGAGTCTCAGCCTCCCCTGCTAAAATCCTGCGGCCGATCTCCTTCATCTTCTGGTTTACATAATTCGATATCAGACGGAACTGCTCCGGGCTGACCGCACTGGAATTCCGTGACAGGCTTCCGTCCTTGTTGATGGTCACCGGAACACAGAGGGATGAGGTACCGTTTGCGCTCAGGTTTTCATCCAGCTTTTCCAGCACACCCCTGTCTGAGGAGGCCAGGCCGTTCATGCGCAGCTCCTTCAAAATGCGGCGGTTCAGCGCCTCCGGATCCTCCTCCTCCACTTTCTCAACCACAGGGTCTTTGATATTATAGTAAAAAATACCTGCAGGCACCACCTGCTTATCCGGATGGTTCCTCTGCTCCAGCTCCATAGCTGCGTTCATATACAGCACAAGCTGAAGCTGCAGGCCGTGATACAGAGCCAGCAGGTCAAAGGAGGTGTTTCCTGACTTATAGTCAATGACCTTCACCAGAACCTTGTCCTCCTCTTCGCAGGTATCCACCCGGTCAATCCTGCCCAGGAGTTTCATTTTCTCCTCCTTTGACAGGGCAATGTTGATACTCTCCAGAGAATCTGCCATGGCAAAAGAGACCTCGAAACGGCTGGGCGTGAACGCTCCCTGCTCCATCTGCTTTGTCAAAGCCCAGATGGTGCGCTTCATCATCCTTTTTACCCGGCTGACCATGTATTCATTTCTGGCACTGCTTTTCAGCACGGTATTTCCGTAGTAAGAAACTACCTCCTCCACACAGTCTTCTGCCATCTCATCCATCTGAACCTCATCAAGAGCAGTCCACGAAAGACCGCGCTGGTGCATTTTTTTTGCAAAACTCTCAAGGCCGCTGTGCAGTACATTTCCCATATCCATGGGGCTGAATTCATATCTGGCCCGCTCTTTTAATTCCAGGCCGTACGCCATAAAATGGGCACAGGCACACTGGGCAAACAATTCCAGACGGGTGGCGCTGTTCTCCAGGGTGGTGCCATAGAGCGCTCTTGCCACACTTCTTCCGATCTCATCCTCAGGATTGATGCGGAAAGCTCCTTCCACCATATTCTCCATGGTCTGTTTCCAGGCATCCTGCTTCTGGTACCAGGTAAAAAGCTCCTTCCAGAGCAAAGAAGGCTCACGTTCCAGAATTTCCTTAAATCCCCATGCCAGATACGCAAGTGCGCTTTTGGGATTTTCCACTTCCCAGACAGCATCCTCGGACGGCCGCTCCAAAACAAGCGCCGGAAACAGCTTCCTGACTGCACCGATCAAAAAGGACTGGGTCATGGGTTCCCCTCCGTCGTCGGCTCTGCTGTAGGAGAGATACAGTTTATCGGATGGCTTTGTCATATTCAGGTACAGATAGAACCTCTGAGTGTACAGATTCTCCCGGTAGGTGGGCGCCAGGGCAACAGAGGAAGCCTTTAAATCCTCCCGATTCAAATCTGACAGGATCTTGCCTGCAGCGTCCTCTCTTGGAATTTTCCCGTCATTTACACCCACAAAGAAAAGCACCCGGATATCCTTAAGCCTGGTCCTCTCCATATCACCCACAAGCACCTGGTCGGAACTGGGCGGAATAATACCGATCTTCACTTCGGAAAGGCCTGCCTCCAAAAGCTCCTTGAACTCCCGGAGGCTTACTTTCTCCTCCCCCAGAACCTCTGTCATCTTGTCAAAAAGGTCCATGACCATGGGGTAGATCTGCTCATATTCTTTTGCCCTGTCCATGGCGTTTTCTTTTGCGAACTCTTTTCTGCTTCTGTCCAATTTTTCCTGGATACCACAGGCAGTGATAAATTCATAGAAGGCCAGGACGCGTTCCCGAACAGTCCCTTTTCTGGTCTTCATCTGTTCCGTGAACGGGGCCAGGGTGTCCATGAGTTGCTGCCGTATCCTGTCAATCTCAGGAACCTCCTCCGGCTTTTCCCCGCGGTAGTGGAGCACCCACTCCTCCTGCCATTTGCGGAACCCACGGATTCCCATGCCAAGCACATAATTTTCCAGCCGGTCCATATCCCTGCAGGGCAGATCCAGCAGTCCGCAGCGCAGCAGCCGAAAAACACTCTCATAACTGTAATTTTCCAGAAGCATATCCACAGCCGAGCGGAGAAATTCCACAAAAGGATTCATGAATACAGACTTTTTCTGGTCTATGAAACAGGGGATATCAAACTTATCAAAGGCCCTTGCCGCATGGTCCGCATAGGTCTCCATATCTCCTGTGATCACTGCGAAATCCCGGCATCTGTATCCTTCCTCCCGCATCAGGCGGCGTATCATAAGAGCTGTCTCCTCCATCTCCCGGGCCGGGTTTCTGCTCTCCCGAATATGGACTGCCTGCTGTTCTTCTGTATAGACTTCCTTTCTGAACCGGAACAGATTCCGTTCCAGAAATGCCATGGGCTTATTATCGGAAAATCTTCCGTTTTCTTTTACCCATGTCTCCTCGATCTGACTGCCCGCCGCCCCCGCAAGTTTACATAACTTAGACACGGTTTCCCTGCTCAGATGAAAGAGATGGTGGGGGCTGCCCGGGCGATAGGGGTCCAGACGGTCATCCATGGTGACGGTCACGTACATGGTCTCACACAGAGGGAGAATCCGCTCCAAAAGCTGTAACTGAATAGGGGTAAAACCCGTATAGCCGTCCAGGACCATCACACTCCCGGCCAGCTTTCCGGACTTCCCTGCCACCCTTCCCAGCACCTCCAGCACTTCCTCCTGGGTGATAAAATTCCCTTCCAGGTAATCAAAAAATCCCCGGTACAGCACAGAGATATCTTTCAGCTTATAATACAGCTCCGGCTTGTCTTTCGCATAGTCCAGCATAAGGTCCATATCCTCTTTTGTGACCTCATACTGCTTCAGCTCTGACACCATGGATTTCATCTGGGAAATATAGCCCTGCTTTTTCATTTTCTCTCCCAGGATCTTCAGTTCCTTTTTCTTCTCCTGGGACACCTTGCGAAGCACCAGGCTTTTACCCGTCTCTTCCAGGACCTGCGCGCAGGATTCCCCTGTCTCCTCCAGAACGCGGTAGGCAAGGCGCTCAAAACTCAGGACATCTATATTCAGAATCCCCTTTTTGGGGTGCATCATTACAAGCTCTTTCTGCGTCTGCATGGTAAACTGCTCCGGAACCAGCACCAGATACTGCCGTCCGGGATGCTCCATGGATTCCTGTATGATCTTCTGATAAATATAGTGCGATTTCCCGGCCCCTGAAGCGCCGAATATAAAATGCAGCGGCATGGATTCCCTCCTTATTATTCTTTCAAGAAAAATTTCTCTATCACTTCTTCGACTCCGTCCTCATCATTGCTGCGGACTGTGATATAGTCAGCCACATCTTTTACCTTTTCCTGGGCATTTGCCATAGCTGCCCCAAGGCCTGCAAACTGTATCATGGAAATGTCGTTATATCCGTCCCCGCAGCACACCATCTCCTCCCTGGATATGCCCAGAAGCTTCAGCAGCTTTTCCAGACAATAGGCCTTGTCCACATTTTTAGGCGTTGCCTCCAGGAAAAACGGCTCTGAACGGAATATCTGGGCCTCATGGAGATACTCCTCAGCCAGAAGCGGCTCAATTCTCTCCAACTCATCCGGCTCTCCTGTGAGAAGACATTTATTCACCGGGAAGTTTACATAATTAGGGAAATCCTGTCTGTAACAGATGGGCAGACCTGTGATCCTTGACTCTGTCTCCATATAGATATCCGGCGTTGTCCCGGCAATGATCTGCTCCTCTTCATATGTGATGATTCCTACCTCATGGCGCACTGCGCTGCGGTAGAGCTTTCTGGGCATTCCCAGGGGAAGGGTCTTGGAATAAATGCACTCCTTTGTCTTCCAGTTCACGATCCTGGCGCCGTTAAAGGCCAGCACATAACTGCCGTATTTATCAAACTCCAGTTCATCTGCCACCGGCGCGATCCCCCTTGTGGGCCGCCCGGAAGCAATGGCTACCAGGGTACCCTGCTCCTGCAGTTTCTTTATGGCTGCTTTTGTCCTCGGCGTCACTTTTTTCTCTGTATTGGTAACTGTGCCGTCAATGTCCAGCACAAGCAATCGGTACTTCATATTTCTCCTGCCTCCTTAGCGACAAAAATTGTCTGCAAACAGTGTATCACAAAACGGGGGCGGAACCAACCTTGTTTTTCTGTTGGGGAATATTCTGAGCTCTAATTTTCTTGACATATTTTTAGTCGAAACGTATAATAATGATATAGATGAGCAATCATCATCAGGTGAGTTCCTACCAGAAGTGGAAAACTTTAACATCAGGAGAGTTCCTGCCAGATAGTGGAAAACTTTAACATCAGGAGATTCCCTGCCGGACAGTGGGAAACTTTAATATTAAGGGGCAGTCTTAGGACTGCCTCTTTTCATCAAAGGAGACAGATGTGGATACTCTACGATTATATGAAATTTCAGAAGAATACATCGCTTTTCTAAGAGCCGCTGATAGAAATGTATTCTCAGCAAAGGAAAATGACCGAAAACATACCAGAAAATATCTGGGTATTGTATATATTATTAATAATTATTATTACTATATTCCTCTTTCCTCTCCAAAAAACACAGATTACCAAATAATAAACGGTGAGCGGCGAATACGAAAAAGTATTATCCCAATCATAAGAATTACTGCGGTTTCCTCAAACGGAGAGCCGGAGTTGAAAGGAACCTTAAAACTGAGCAACATGATACCAGTTCCAGCATCTGAACTTACTTTGTACGATATCGACAATGAGTCAGACCGTCGTTATAAAGCATTGATACATAAAGAATTAATCTTTATCCGTAAGAATCAAAAGAAAATAAAACAGAATGCCAAACTTCTATATAAGCAAAAATCCGAAAACAATTCTTCCATCGGCTACCTGAAAAGCACAGTCGATTTCCGACTTCTCGAACAAAAACATGACGAGTTCATTCGCAGGTAATTTGTCCTCCCCAAAAGAATCCTTGCATATTTTCCCCACTTTCATAATAAGTTATAAAAAGGAATGCAGGAGGTGCAGCCATGAGCTCAAAGACCAAGATTGTCGTATTACATATGAAAGAAGTCATTTATACCATTATTTTCGTGGTACTTGCCATTCTTCTGGCGGTTCTTCTCTTTATGATGTTCGGAAAAGACCGGAAAGCCGACTCAGCCGCCACTTCAGCCGCTGTCTACCACGCTGGCGTGTATAAAAGCCCCATCACACTAAATGGCAACACATTTGACGTTGAGGTTACCGTGGACGAAAACCACATAAATGCCATATCTCTGGTAAATTTAAGCGAGACCACCACTGCCATGTATCCGCTGATGGAGCCCGCACTGGATGCGCTCTCCAGCCAGATATACGCATCGCAGACCACGGAAAACATCACCTATACAGACGAAAACAAATACACCTCAATGCTTCTGCTGGACGCCATCAATGAGGCACTTGACAAAGCAAAAGCTGACTGAACGCTGCGGCTCTTATCATGGCCGGCTCATACAAAAACGGGGATGCTCCGGAACATCCCCGTTTTTTCTGTCTGTTCTTCATCTGTTCTTCTGTCTGCATTTCATATCGTCTCTTCCTGCCTGCTCAGCTGACTGTAAGAACTTCCCCGGCGTAGATCAGATTCGGGTCCGCTATCCCGTTAACTGCCGCAAGCTGTGAAACCGTAGTCCCAAACCTGGCCGCGATCCCTGACAGCGTATCCCCGTAACGCACAATATAGGTCCTTCCCACATCCCCCGTACTTCCGGAGGCTGAAATCTGCAGAACCTCCCCGGGATAGATCAGGTTCGGATCAGAGATATGATTTATAGCCGCAAGCCTTGCCACAGAAATCCTGTACATCCGCGCTATCCCCCAGAGGGTATCTCCTCTTCGCACCATATACGTGTTATCCACCTGAGAAGACGATACCTGATCCGCAAGTGTGATCCTCAGCACTTCCCCGGGGTAAATCAGGTTGGGATTTGCTATCCCATTTTCAGAAACAATAGCAGATACACTGGTTCTGTACATCCGGGCAATCCCCCACAGCGTATCCCCGCTCTTAACCGTATACTCCACCGTAGACGAAGAAGGTTCGGGCATAGGCACAGGCCCCGGCACGCTTCCCGCTTCCTCTAAAAACATAGCATCTGTATAACGGTCCAAATCCACATACCCGGAAATCCCGGCCACATTCCCCGTATCCGAATACTGCCATCCTGCCCATGAGTCCCAGTTCACCTGTGACGAAGGCTCTGACACATCATATTCCGCGATCCAAAGGGGGTATTCTGTCAGCTCTCCCCCAAACACGTTCCCGGCATTGTAGGCATCACTATACACCACTGTCCCTTTACCGCTCAGGTTTTCCACGGTCCTGATAAACGCCAGCCCAATCTCATTCGCCTCCCCGGCACTCAGACGGGTCAAATCCTCAAAATCCATAGCCAGCCGACACTGAAACTCCTTTCCCTGAATCACGTTCATATAAAAATGTGCCTCATACACCGCCTGGGAAACTGTCCTGGCGGTCACATAATGATAAAATCCCACATTCAGCCCTGCAGCCCTGACTCTCTCATAATTCTGTTCAAAATATGGGTCTGTATAATCACTTCCCAGACTGGACCGGATATAGACTGTATCCACTCCGGTACCTGCCACCTCCTCAAAATCAATATCCCCCTGCCACATACTCACGTCAATCCCCTGCCGCTGATTCCCATCTTCAGGCGGCAGCGCGAAAACCGATGTACACCCCAACAGCATGAAAACACAAAAAAATAATATATATGAAGATACTCTCCTGATCATATTCATAAAAATCCTTTTTTTCTATCATATGACCCTCGTTTCCAATCGGTCACCTGCCGCCCTCCACTACCAGGGGAAAGCAAAGGGCCCGGGGCCGGGAGGCAAAGGCATCCGGACCCTTTGCTTTCCACGTCCATGTACCAAAAAAGCACCGGATACATTCTCCCCATATCCGGTGCTCAACTTCAAAACCTTTTTCACTTCTTACTTAATCGCTCCATCCACCATACCCTGAATGATCTGCTTCTGCGCAAACAGGAACAAAATAATAATAGGAATCATAGCCAGCAGCGCCGCCGACAAGATCAAATCCCACTGCTTCACATAAGACCCCACAAAACTGCTGACCGCCACAGGCAGCGTCTTGATCTTCCCATTCAGCCCCAGCATCAGAGAGGGAAGCAGGTAATCATTCCAGATCCAGATACCGTTCAGTATCAGAACCGTCACCTGTACAGGTTTCAAAAGCGGGAAAATAATACGGAAGAATGTCCCTTCCGGACTGCACCCATCGATCCAGGCAGCCTCCTCCAGCTCATAAGGAATCCCTTTCACAAACCCATGCAGAATAAACACGGACATAGACCCGCCGAATCCCAGATAAGCAAAGATAATCCCCTTATAACTCTGCAGCATCTGAATCCCGAAGAAGTTGGAGGTTTCCCGGAATGTGGAAAGCAGCGGCAGCATAACGACCTGGAAAGGAATAACCATAGCTGACACAAACAGCATAAAAATGAAACTGGACCATTTTGTTTTGTTTCTCACCAGAACCCATGCAGCCATACTGGAAAATACGGTCAGCAGCAAAAGGGAAACCGCTGTGATCAGCAGAGAGCTGAAGAAAGAATTCCAGTAGTTAAAGTTCTGGTTATGTATTACATTGCTCAGATTTGTAAAAATCTGTCCCCAATGCTCCGGCAGGGAAATAGGGCTTGTGATAATATCCGCGCTGCTCTTTGCGGAGTTCACAACCACCAGCAGGAAAGGAGCCAGGATGATAATTGTAAGAATCACACCAATAATTTCTGCGATTCCGGTTCTTATTTTCTGTGCCTTCATTACATTTCAACCTCCTTCTTCTTACTGATGGATACCTGTGTCAAAGACACGATCGCCAGGATGATAAAGAATACCACTGCCTTTGTCTGTCCCAATGCGTACTGGTTTTTACTGATAGCCGTGTTATAAATATTCAATGCCAAAAACTCGGTTGCCTGCACCGGTTTACCCGCCAGAATACGGCTGGGCGCACCATTGGTGATAGCCAGGTTCAGGTCAAACTGTTTGAATGAGTTGACCAGTGTCAGGAAAATACATACAGTAAATGTATTTGCGATCATGGGAACCTTGATCTTCAGCAGGGTTGTGATCTGGTTAGCCCCATCCACATTGGATGCCTCCAGAATATCCTTTGGCACACTCTGCAGACCTGTCACATAGATCATCATAATATACCCTGCGTACTGCCAGGTACTTACGATCAAAATAGCGGCAATCGCCAGATTGGGATCTGTCAGCATGGACGTGCTGCCTTCGATCACAGTTGTCATTACCTTGTTGAAAATAAACTGCCATACATAACCAAGTACAATACCACCGATCAGGTTCGGGATAAAGTAAGCCGCACGGTAGAAGTTTCTTCCCTTAACTTTTGATGTACAAAGAAGAGCCAGTCCGAAAGCCACCAGGTTCACAGCCAGCATATTGATCACCGTAAAGATAAAGGTTACCACAAATGAATAAATATAATCATTTGATTTAAACATACTGATGTAGTTGCCAAGTCCCACAAACTTCTCAAATTTGATTCCATTCCAGTCTGTCATGGAGTAAAAGATACCGCAGGCAAACGGAATCAATACTGTCACCGCAAACGCAAAGATCAGCGGAAACAGGAACAGCACATTGATAATGGAGCGGTGCTTTCTGGTCGGAAGCAGGTAGACGCCGGCTATCACAAGCAAAGCCCCTGCAATAAGAAGCGGTCCCCTGATCGTGGAGGCGCTGCCCGAAAAATCCATATAGAGTGCTGCTGCCATACCTATAATGCCCGCAGCCATGGCAGCGATTGATATCGTTTTTTTCAATTGAACATTCATGCCTTTTCCCCTTTTGAAAATTTACCGGCTGTCCTCCCCTCGGGGAAAACCGCCGGTAAACTGGTTAATTGCTTCCGTTAGATGCTACATAATCTTTGATTACTGATTCCATGGTGTCTACAAATCCCTGTTTATCCAGCTGTCCTTTTGCGTACAGCTCAAATACAGCTCCTGTGGCATTCTGTGCAATACCTTCCGGCTGTGTCAGCCAATCCCATGCATAGGTTTTTCCGTCCTTGATATAAGGAAGCATGCTTTTTGCCAGCGGTGTGCTCGGCTCCAGTGTGCAGGATTTATACGGAGAAACCATTCCGCAGTCCTCAACCAGGGCTTTCTGTCCCTCTTCGCTCTCTGCCAATGCCTTTAAAAATTCCTTGCAGGCGTCAATCTTATCACTCTCATTATAGATACCCCATACAGCCGGTGCGTCCACTATGATGCCGTCTGTATCCTCTTCCATAAATGCCGCCGGTGCCAGTCCGCATGCAAACTCTGCTTCATAGGTGGGAAGTGACGGGTCGATCCAGTTACCCTGGGTGATGAATGCTGCTTTTCCTGTAGCCCACAGTGCAAGCTGGTCATCATATGTACCGGAGATCAATACGTTCTGATCTGAATAATCAAACAATAACTGAAGCCAGTCACCGAACTGTCCCATTCTGTCTTTATCAATCTCCCCTTTGTTCAGCTTATCAATAATATCTTTGTCCGTTCTGTCTTTTCCCTGAGAAATGTAAGCTGCCATCATATGGTTGCCCGTTGACCAGTACATCTGTCCTGACTCTGCCGCTACAGCACACACAGATGTAATTCCCAGCTCGTCCTTCATGGAATCTATCTTCTCAAATGCCTCTTTGTAAGCATTGATATTTGTCAGCGCTGACGGGTCTACCCCCGCTTTATCCAGAATATCTTTGTTGTATGCCAGACCGATTCCTTCCAATGCGAAAGGCATTCCGTATACTTTTCCGTCCTCTCCCTTAAACGCATAATCCGTATCGTCGATCCAGGACTCTCCGTCCAGTGGTTCCAGCCAGTCTTTAAAAGAAGATTTGTAAGAGTCTGCAGCAAATGCAAAGATGTCCGGCATGTTGCCTGCTGCATAATAATTTTTGAGCTGTCCGTTTACATCCACACCGCCGCCCAGGGATTCGATCACAACTTCCTGTCCTGTCTCTTCCTGGTACTGCTTTGCAAACTCTTTCAAAGCTCCGTCAATCTCGATCTTTGTGTTCATAAAGCGAATGGCATCCTTGCTCACATCCGCTGTGTCCGTTGTCCCCTGTGTGTTGTCGTCTGCCTTGCTGGTGTCATTTCCACTGCCTGTATTTCCTCCGCATGCTCCCAGTGTAACTGTCATTGCTCCGGCAAGCAGTGCCGCTAAAACCTTCTTTTTCATCTCTCTTACCAACCTTTCTGAGGATTATCTTTTTATACCTTTTGCGCATAAGGTTTTGATGCTTTGTATCTTACCACCACTTCCGCGTAAAATCAATGTTTTTTATAACCTCTTATATTCATTTCTCTATTTTTCACAGAAACACTTCCCATTTTCCTGGTATTCAGCCTATATTTTTGTATAATTTTTACAAAAGGTTTTTCGCAAAACCTTTTTCAGTTCATTCGACGCTTTAACACTTTTGCGCATAAGCTTATATTCTGTATTCTCTGCTGCTGCCCTTTTCTTATGTCATTCACATTGTACACAATCCATAAAAAAAGCAAAAAAATACCGTATGGCGGCAGTATCTCTGCAGCCATACGGTATATTATTTGTAACGATTCAGCCAGCTGAATCGTTACGGGTATTCGCCCATTAAAAATCGCTTCGCGATGGGGCGAATACTTGCCGCCACTACTCTTTTGCACGGTCAGCGCAGTAAATGCGCAGACCTGACAGAACAGTTACTATTATTTTACTTTCTTACCCGTTGATCCTTTTTACAGAATCACGAATGACCATCTGTGTGGGAAGGACAACCAGTGTCTCCATGTCCTTGGGGTTTTCCTCCAACATTTTTACAAGCATATCAACCGCCACCAGTCCTTTTTCCTGGATATCCTGGCGCACAGTGGTGAGTGCCGGCCTTACCAGGGAGGCGTACTCCACGTCATCAAAGCCGGTGATGGATATGTCATCCGGAATCTTTCTCCCTCTGTCTTGAAAAGTATTGAGGAGCATTGCGGCATAATAATCCGAAGAACATATGATCGCCGTATAGGCAAAGGATTTCTCATACAGATCATCCAGATTGTTCTTCTCTCCCCTGTTTCCGGGACATATTTTCAGAAAATTTTCCTCGCTGCCAAAAAGTCCGGCCTCATCCATGGCCTGGCAGTATCCCAGGAACCGCTGATGATCCAGGTTCACATTATTATCGGCAAGAAACGCGACTTTTTTATGACCGCATCCGATGACATATTTTGTCATCTCATAGGCGGCTTTCTTATCCTCCAGCCGGATATTGATGCAGCGCTCCAGATCATTTGTATCATAATCGTCAATGATCACAATCGGCTTTTTGTAACGTTCCTGCAGGTATGAGATTTCCCCTTCCACAAAACCGCAGGTCACCAGTCCATCCATATTCCATGACAGGATAAATTTCTGGACCTGCCGGACATCATTCAGTGCGTAAACCATCAGATTATAGCCTCTGCTTCTCACACGGTCCTCCACTGCACCCAGCAGTTCCCCAAAAAACTGGTCTTTAAACGGATTTTCCTTTCCATTGACCTTTACCACCATACCGATGATCTTAGAGCGGTTGCTTGCCAGGTTGCGGGCATTGATGTTGGGCATATAGTCATACTCATCCAGAACCTTCCGGATACGCTCCACATTGGCAGGTGATACCTCTTTTGTCTTGCCGTGGATAACATTTGACACCGTGGTGGTGCTCACATTCAGCATATTGGCTATCTCTTTTATTGTAATCATTCTTAAATCCCCAATCTGTTTACAGTATTTCAGCTTGAATCTCTTTCTTCCGGCAGCCTGTATACACACAGGTTCCTGCCTTGTCGATTTCAATCATACCATAATTCGCCGGGTTTTCAAAGTCTTTCCCTTTTCCGTCATCCTCATACCACTCGTAAACGGCCTTCTCTTTTACGAATGCCAGGGCTTTTACGGAATCCGTATCCACATCTTCCGTGGATTCTCCGCCTTCAGACAGCAGAAGAATCTTATCCGGGCGCACAAATACCAGCATCTCATACAGACCTGCTTTCACATAATGGTGGCCTGCCGGCAGGATTTCCTTGTCAAAGTCCGTCAGGCTCCGGAAACGCAGAAGCGCCATCTCCTCCGGCAGATACACATATCTTCCCTCCGCGTTCTGGCTGTACACAGGAGCTATCATAAGGCTGTCTCCCACAAGAAGCTGGTCCTCCACCTGGGGTGCAAATTCATCTTCCGTGTAGACAAAGGACAGCGGTGTAAAATACATCTCACCGCGCAGGGCCGCCTTCATGTATTCGCTGTAAATATAGGGCAGCATGCCGTAGCGCAGTCCCAGAATATCCCTGAACCGGTCCATATGGTCAAACTGATAGACCTCCTGCATTCTGGTTCCCAGTGCCGTATGATTTCTCATAAGCGGTGAGAACATGGCAAGCTGGATCCAGCGCATTACCAGGTCTTCCGTGGTATCAGAACCGAATCCTCCGATATCGGCGCCTGTGTAGAGAATCCCCACCATGTTAAGGCTCGGCATCATCTTCAGGTTGAGAAGCAGGTGCTGCCACCAGGACTTGTTATCTCCTGTCCAGATACCGCCGTAGCGGTGCATTCCCACGTAAGAGGAGCGGGAGAACATGAGTATCCTCTTGTCAGGGCACAGACGCTCAAAGGCTTCCCCTGCCGCTCTGGTCATATTATAGCCGAACAGGTTATGAACCTTGTCGTGGCGCATCTGTCCTGCATCCGTCTTGTGATAGAACTTTTTAAAATCTTCTGTATTATTTGCCAGTCCATCCACCAGACCGGTAAATTTCTGGAAGGTATCCAGGTCCAGGTTCTTTCCTTTCAGGTCTGCAATGGCGTCAATGGTATCATCCATGCGGTCCTGAGCAAAAAAAATACTTGGTTCGTTCATATCATTCCAGAAGCCTTCAATCCCCTTATCCAGCAAAAACTTATATTGGTTTCCAAACCACTCCCTGGCGTCTTTGTTCAGCACATCAGGAAAATGCACTTGTCCCGGCCACACACCGGCGATAAATTCTTTTCCATCTTCGTCTTTGCAGAAATATCCCTTCTCCAAACCTTCCTCATAGACGGAATAGCCTTTTTCCACTTTCACACCGGCATCAATGATAGGCACCAGACGGATATTCTGCGCCTTCATATCCCTCACCAGACCTTCAAAATCCGGAAAACGCTCCTCGTCAATAGTGAAGTCCTTATACCGCTCCATGTAATCAATATCAAGGTAAATGCTGTCAAGAGGCAGATGATTCTTCCTGTGGCCCTCTGCTACCTCCCTGATGTCCGCCTCACATTTATAACCCCAGCGGCTCTGCTGGTATCCGAATGCCCATCTGGGCGGAATATAACTTCTGCCGATCAGACCCCTGAACTCCTTTACAATCTGCCGGATATCGCTGCCCTCCAGAATATAGACATCCGCATCCGGTTCCTCCAGTGTGATCACCAGCTCATCCATGTGGGTATAGCCCACGTCAAAGCTGATAATGCCCGGATAATCAAAAAAGACGCCAAAGGTCGTCTCACCGGCAATCACTAAAAAGTTGTGGGATGCGTACAGAGAATGCCTGTCCTCCAGATGGTTTGGCTCATCTGCACAGCAGCTTCGGTAAAGCCATCCCCGCTTGTTGATTCCTCTTACATTTTCCCCCAGTCCGTACACCAGGTCCTTTTCCCCAAGGCTGCAGGAAAATATAAGCCTGCCGTCCTGCTCTGTCTTTTGCAGATATGGCAGAGTCTGGGTCTCTGCCGCCATATCCTTTACAACCGCGTCCGTACAAAAAGGATTTCCGTATGTATATTTCCGTATCATGTCTGTTCCTCCTGGTTCTCCATATTTATTTTGACATCATAGCATATGCGTATTTTAGCCGCAATACCTTTTGCGCATAATTGATACAACGCACAATATATATCGAATGTATCATTGCATATTTCACTTGTTTATTTCTTTTTCTTCGTTTTTATGCACAAAACACATTTGATAAATTCAGTCAAAATAACATAATGAAAATCCCGGATTTTTTTATACAGCAAAAAGGGGAACGTACCCATATACGTTCCCCGCTGCCTGCCTTAAATCTCAGTTCCGGCACTCACTGTGTTTCATCTGTATTCTGTTCTGCAGATCCTGAATCCTCCTCTGTCCCTTTTTCCCTTTCCTCTTCTTCCATCTTCTCTCTGGCTTCCTTTGGTCTTAAATAATACTTATTAAACGGAACTTCCCCGTACTTTTCCAGAGCTTTCTCTTCCCCGTATTTTTCCACATACTCATCAATGGACATATCATCGTCAGAATCGGTATCCGCAGGGTCTGAATCCTGCCCGTTTTGTTCCGGCTGTTCCTGTTCTCCGCCGTTGGACTCATTATTTTCAGGGTCCGGTGTTTCCGGTGCATTGGAAGGATTCTCCTGGTCCCCGGAAACTTCTCCCTGCTCCTCATCAGAAACAGCATTTTCGGGCACCGCTGCAGATATGACCTCCTTCACCGCATAGGGAAACAGTCCGCCGTAAGGGTTCTCCACAATGCGAAAGGAACTCACGGCTGACGGTGTATCGGAGGATGCCGGATATGGATAATGTGAACTCACATTTACGATCCAGCCCCCGTCTGTGCCTTCTTTATAGTCCTGTATGGAGACAGTCATTTCTACCTGGTCACCAAGCGCAAAGAGATATTCATTTTCCACGGATTCTATACCCATCTCCTGCTCTAAGTCCGCCGTAAGTTCAGGCAGTGTTTCAATACCTGCAAACAGTCCCTGGGCATATTCTTTTACCACTCCGGACGGGACACGTTTCATGGAGGAATCCTCTGTGTAATCCACTCCGTTATCGCCGACTCTGGCGTAATCAGTGATAATGCGGTTCAGGACTCCCCATACATATTTACTGTCAGAAGCGCTGTATTCAAGCGGCTCCCGGCTTTGTGCCTGAAAGCGTATCACGGAGTCAAAGATCGGCAGCATTTTCTCCAGCTTCCCGGTCTCTATGGCTGCCTTCTCCGCGGTATCCCCTTTTGCATCTGTTTTTTCTTCTTTTCCGGTTTCCTCCCGGGTCTCTGTTTTCTTGTCAGACTTGTCGTTCTCTTTTGAAGAACATCCCATAAGACCGGTGACTGCAAACAGAAGCACAGCCATGGATGCAGCAAGGACAATCCCTCTTTTTTTAATCATTCTTGTACTCCTCCCTTTTTCTACAAATGTAGTATCTATCTATATACTACATTTGCAGTAAGGAAAAGTCAACCGGTATTTTCTTATTTTTCCATTGGATAACGAAAGCCCCATTTCTCACGGACAGCATCCATCTGCTCCATAATGCGGATCGTTTCGCTGTGGGGCATATCCGGGCATTCGCACATCCCCTCTTCTATGGCCTTTTTGCAGGCCCTTACCTCGTATTCATAGCCGCTGATCTGTTTTGGCTGGTCATATCTGGCTGTCACTTCCCGTTTTTCATTATAGACTGTGATGGACTCGAAATTATTGATGTTTTCCACAACCAGAAAGCCCTTTGTCCCGTAAATGATTCCCTGTCTGTCGGAAAGGGCGCGGAGGGAACTGTTCAGCACCGACATCTTCCCATCCGGATATCTAATGGTTATGCTGCTCTGTGCGTCCACTCCCGTATCTGTCATAATGACGGAAGTGTCAATGGAGGAGATGTCATCCCCGAACGCAATAGATGCAAATGTCAGAGTGTAGACACCTACATCCAAAAGGGCGCCACCTGCCAGTTCAGGCTTCATCATCCTGGGTACTGACTCCAGCAGATATCCCAGGTTAGCGGTCAGGGTATACGGTGTGCCGATGGCACCGGAGGCAAGTACCTCCTGCAGTGTCCTTGCCATGGGCATATATCTGACCCACATGGCCTCTGCCAGAAGCAGTCCCTTTTCTTTTGAGAGCGCAGTCATCTCTTCGGCCTCCCGGGCATTTACGGCAAATGCCTTCTCGCACAGGACGTTCCTGCCGTTTTCAAGCAGCATTTTCACATGGGAACAGTGTTCTGAGATTGGGGTTGCCACATAGACCAGGTCTACCTTCTCATCTGCTGCCATCTCTTCATATGTACCGAATGCCTTTTCAAATCCGTATTTTTCTGCAAACGCGTCTGCCTTTTCCTGACATCTGGATGCCACTGCATACAGCTCCACATCCTCCATACAGCGGAGTGTCTCCGCCATAGTGGCTGCAATATTTCCTGTGCTCAATACACCCACTCTTAATTTTTCCATATCGTTCTCCTTCTGCGGTCTTATTTTGTCCGCATTCTTATGGTTTTACCGCGTATTTTATCACGCCGTCCTTTTTCTGTTCAAATATCTCATATGCCTTCATAATATCTTCCAGACGGGTCCTGTGGGTGATCAGGCATCCTGTATCCAGCTTCTTTGCCGCCAGAAGCTCCATGATCTCCTCACAATAGCAGCCGTCCACTCCGCCTGTTTTAAAAGTCAGATTCCTGCCGTACATCTGCGGCAGGGGCAGAGTCTGATCTCTTTCATACATGGCAGCGATCACCACAACCGCGTTGGGCCTGGCTGTCTTCCAGGCCAGCTCAAAGGTATCCGTTCCGCCTGCGGCCTCAAATACCACATCTGCGCCTCTTCCGTGGCTCTCTGCAAGGACACGCTGCACAACAGTCTCCTGTACCTTCCCCGCAACATCGGCATAATCCTCTGCCCCATAGCGGCAGGGCTCTTCCGCGGGACATACCGTCACATCGGCAAGCCCCTGTCTTTTCGCCAGTTCCAGTCTGCTTTCATCCACGTCTATGGCGATGATCTTGGCAGGACTGTACAGCCGGGCACACATCATGGTACAGAGTCCGGTGGGGCCGGCTCCTATAACCACAACTGTATCTGCCGGCTTTACCTCACCCAGTCTGGCAGCCCAGTAGCCGGTGGAGAGTATATCCCCGGTAAAAAGAGCCTCCTCATCGGTCACATGGTCCGGTATCTTAGTCAGTCCATTGTCCGCACAGGGAATGCGGCAGTATTCCGCCTGTCCTCCGTCTATGCGGCATCCGAGAGCCCAGCCTCCGTTTTCATGCTCACAGTTGTTCACAAACCCGCGCCTGCAGAAAAAGCACTCCCCGCAGAAAGTCTCCACATTGACAGCCACTCTGTCTCCGGGCTTCACCTTCTTCACCGCGCTTCCTGTTTCCACCACCTGTCCGACAAACTCGTGCCCCAGGATGGTTCCCGGTACGGCTTTCGGCACTGCACCGTGTTTTATATGAATATCGCTGGAGCATATGGTGGTAAGTGTCACTTTCACAATAGCATCCCCCGGGTCCCGGATCACAGGGATATCACGCTCCTCCAGAGATACCGCGCCTTTCCCCTGATACACTACAGCACGCATTTTATTCGTCCGCAAATCCTGCGCCCCCTTTCTATCCTCTGGCCTTATCCGCTTATCCCAGAGTCTCCAACTCATCCATCCAGATCCTCACAGATGCGTCACTGGGCATCCGCAGATCTCCTCTGGGTGACACTGCCACGCTGCCCACTTTTGGACCGTCCGGCAGGCAGGAACGCTTAAACTGCTGGGAGAAAAATCTCCAGTAAAATTTCTTCAGCCATTTCAGTATCACTTCGTCATGATACATGCCCGCGAAGGCGATTCTGGCTATGCGGTAGATCTTAGCGGGACCGAACTGGAAACGCATCATATAATACAGGAAGAAATCGTGCAGCTCGTAGGGGCCCACCAAATCCTCTGTCTTCTGGGAAATGACACCGTCCGTGGGCGGAAGCAGCTCAGGGCTCACCGGTGTATCCAGCACATCCTCCAGAATGGCTGCCAGTTCCGGTTCCCCGCAGGTATCCGCGTAATAGCGCACCAGATGGCGGACGAGAGTCTTCGGCACAGAGCCGTTTACCCCGTACATGGACATATGGTCCCCGTTGTAAGTTGCCCATCCGAGAGCCAGCTCCGACAAATCCCCTGTTCCGATCACAAGGCCGCCGCAGCTGTTGGCAATGTCCATAATAACCTGGGTCCTCTCCCTGGCCTGTGCGTTTTCAAAGGTCACACTGTGGTCCTGATAGTCATGACCGATATCCTCAAAATGCTGCAGCACTGCCTTTTTTATGTCAACCTCACGAAGCGTGGCTCCCAGTCTTCTTGTGAGTTCACAGGCATTGGTATATGTCCTGTCCGTGGTGCCGAAGCAGGGCATGGTCACCGCTGTGATCTGGCTTCTGGCAAGACCGCACAGATCAAAGGCTCTTGCAGTCACCAGAAGGGCAAGGGTGGAATCCAGACCGCCGGAAATGCCCAGAACTGCAGCTTTGCATCCTGTATGGTCCAGACGTTTTTTAAGCCCCATGGCCTGCATGGTGAGGATCTCATCACATCTTCTCTCTCTGTCTTTTTTATCATCCGGCACAAAGGGGCTGGGGTCAAAGAAACGGGACAGGGCTGTCTGCTCCTGTTTCACATGGAAGGAAATCTGTGTATATTCCTCCTTGGATTCCGGCTGCCAGGTAGAGATCCTTCTTCTCTCGCTTTCCAGGCGCTCCACATCAATTTCACCGTAAATGGTCTCATTGGCAAAGCGTTTTGCCTCCCGCAGAATGGTTCCGTTCTCCGCGATCAGATTCTGTCCTCCGAATACCAGATCCTGGGTGGACTCCCCGTTGCCTGCGGTTGCATATACATATCCGCAGATGAGGCGGGCGGACTGTCCGGCTACCAGTTCTCTTCGGTAGGCATCCTTTCCTGTGGTCTCGTCGCTGGCTGAGAGATTGACGATCAAAGTGGCTCCTGCCATGGCATGGAAAATACTGGGCGGATTCGGTGCCCACAGGTCTTCACAGATTTCTGCTGCCACACAGAGTCCCGGTACTTCCGCACAGTGGAACAGCAGATTCTGTCCAAAGGGAACTTTCTCCCCCTGCCAGTCCACATATCCGTCAAATGCCTGGCCAGGAACAAAGTATCTGGCCTCGTAAAATTCACCGTAATTGGGCAGATGGTGCTTGGGGACAAATCCCAGTATCCTGCCCTGGTTCAGCACTGCCGCCGCATTGTAGAGCTTGCCTTTATGCCTCAGGGGAAGTCCGATGAAGATCAGACCGTCCACATCCTGAAGCTCTCTCTGGATTGTCTTCAGCTCCTCCTCTGCCCTGTGTAAAAGAGCTCCCTGCCAAAACAGGTCCTGGCAGGTATATCCTGTCAGACAAAGCTCCGGGAACACCAGGATCTTTGCCCCGTTCCCGGCCATTTCCCTGGCCTTCTCCACAATTTCCTGTCTGTTGTGTGCACAGTCTGCTACCAGTATATCCGGCGTTGCGGCCGCCACTTTGATAAAACCATCTCTCATATTGTACCTGACCTTTCTTTACCCTCTTTTGCAGCGTTTTAATATATTTTTCAGCTCTTCCACAGAGAATGTGTAATTTCTGTTGCAGAAGTGACAGTTCATCTCTATCTCTTTCCCCTCATCGATCATTTCCTGCAGCTCTTTTCTGCCTACGCTGATCAATGCTTTTTCCACCCGGTCTTTATCACAGTTGCAATAAAATTGTGTGGGAATCGTCTCATTGATCTCTATATCAAAGCCTTTCAGCAGGGTCTTCAGCAGAGATTCCGGTGTATGGCCTTCCTCCAGCATGGTTGTGACGGAGGTTACATCCTTCAGATTTTCTTCCAGCTGACTGATGACCGATTCCTCTGTAAAGGGCATGAGCTGGATGATAAAGCCGCCGGCCTGTTTTACCGTGTTATCCTTTTCCATGAGGACACCAAGGCCTACGGATGAGGGAACCTGTTCGCTGGTAGCGAAATAATAGGTCAAATCCTCGGCAATCTCACTGGTCTGCAGCACGGTCTGGCCTACATACGGCTCCTTCAGACCCATATCTTTGATCACATTCATGAAGCCCACACCTACGGCTCCTGCCACGTCCAGCTTTCCCTTGTCATTTGCATGGAGGATGACATTTGGATTGCCCACATAGCCTTTCACATTGCCTTTGGAATCTGCGGTCACGGTTATGCCCTCCAGAGGACCTCCTGCCTTGACCTGCAGGGTCAGTAAATCTTTTTCGCCCTTCATCATGACGCCCATCATGCTTCCTGCGGTGAGGAGGCGTCCCAGGGCTGCTGTTGCCACCGGGCTTGTATTGTGCGCTGCCCGGGCGTGCTCTGTCAAATCTCTTGTGGTTGCAGCAAAAGCGCGGATCTGGCTGTTTGCTGCGGTTGCTCTTACTATATAGTCTGCCATGTTTTTTCTCCTTTTATTATAATAACTCAGGCGAATCTTTGCCGGTACTGCCTGTAGTAATCGCTTTTATTTTCCGTTTTCCTGTGCAAGGATGTAGACGCGCTCACTGTCTTCCTTTACCGGGTCATGGGTGAATGCGTCGTAAGCGGCGAGGAATTTCATGCCGGATGCCTCTATGAGCTGTCTGATCTCCTCCAGGGTGTAGGCTTTCTGGTAGTGGACTTCCTCGTATTTGCGGTAGAGGATCTCCCCGCCGTGTTCTTCCGGAATGAAGAGAGAGAGGTCGTATTCGTTGATGTTCTCCTCCTCGTCAAAATAGTTGTCCCAGATAAAACTGGCGTCCTCCCGGTCCTCCGCTATGGTCTGTTCGCCCAGTATCTCTCTGTATTTGTAGAAAGTGTTCAGGTCAAATATGAAAATGCCCTTAGGGTCCAGGTAGTTGTTGACCAGACGGAATACCTCCAGGAGGTCTTCCTTTTCTGTGATGTAGTTCATGCTGTCGCAGATGGAGACTACTGCCCGCACAGTGCCGTAGAGCTCGAATTCGCGCATGTCCTGCAGAAGGTAGAGGATGTCCTGGCCGTCCTCCGCTTTTTTCTCCATGGCGATCTCCAGCATGTCCGGGGAGTTGTCAATGGCTATCATGTCGTAGCCGGAAGATGACAGGATCCTGGTGGCATTGCCGGTGCCGCAGCCTAATTCCAGGATCAGGCCGTCTTCTATGTTATATTCTTTCAAAAGCCCGGTGAGATATGCGCACCATTCTTCATAGGGGATGTTGTCCATAAAGAGGTCGTATACGCGGGCGAAGTTTTCGTAGGAACTCATGAGGGGCCTCCGTGGGGGTTTTTTCTTTTTTATACTATCACGAAAAGGGGGGTGGTGCAAGAGGGACGGGGAATCCGGTGCGGCGTCGGCGAGGGAGGGCTGTATCCCGGGGGCGAAGCGTTCCGCTGTCCGGAAGCTAACCTGCTCCCAGTCACTAAATTCGTCGGCAATGGCCTCCTCATTAAGTGTCTGGGGCAGGTGGATCTTCCGAACGCTCCACTAAGACATCGCCCCCGGGATACAGCCCTCCCTCGCCGACGCCGCACCGGATTCCCCTGGGTATTGGATGGCCGCAGGGTTGTGAAAAAAAGAAAAATCCCTCTCCTGCTTGTTATAGGGATAAGGGGGAGAGGGATTGTATTTGTATTTAGTTTTTTGTTATGGTAAGAGGGTGAATTGGGTTTGGTTGGTGGTGGTGCTGTCGGTGCCTATGTAGAGGTCGAAGGTGCCGGGTTCGCTTTCCGGGAGGGAGTGTTCGGTGAGGAAGCGGAGGTCCTGGTCGGTGATGTGGAAGGTTACTTTTTGGGATTCACCGGGGTGGAGGTGGATCTTGCGGAAGTGTTTCAGCTCTTTGACAGGGCGGACGACGGTGGCGGCTCTGTCGTGGATGTAGAGCTGGATGACCTCGGTTCCGGAAAGGGGACCTTCGTTTTTAATGGTTACGGATGCCTGGATGGTTTCGGTTTTGGTCATTGCGGGCTTGTCCAGCTCTATGGGGGAGATGGAGAAGGTGGTGTAGCTCAGGCCGTAGCCGAAAGGATATAAGGGGGCATTGGGGATGTCCAGGTATTTGGAGCGGAAGCGGTCTTTGTCTGCTCCGGTATAGGGGCGGCCGGTGGAGTATTCGTTGTAATGGACCGGGACCTGGCCGACGCTGTAGGGGAAACTCATGGGGAGTTTGCCGCTGGGGTTAAAGGCGCCTGTGAGAACATCCATGACCGCGTGGGCACCTTCTGTGCCCGGCATCCATACCTGAAGGATGGCCTTGGCTTTACCGGAAAGTTCTCGGATGTCCAGGGGTCTTCCGGAGAAGAGGATGACGGCAATGTTCTGGTTGACCTCGTAAATTTTGTTGAAGAGGGTCTGCTGGATCTCGGGGATCTGTATGTTTGCATTGCTGGTGGCCTCGCCGGACTGGACGTAGTGCTCACCTAAAGGCATGATGACCAGGTCTGCTTTTTTTGCGGCTTCTATGGCTTCTGCGAGCATTTTCTGCTGCTGCTCCGGGGAAATGGATTCCTCCGTCTGCTCTGTGAAGCCTTCCAGACGGATGTCATTTCCAAGGAGCGGACTGCCGGGATGGAAGGATACTTCTGTGCTGTCAAGGGATTCCAGGGCGGCTTCCCGGAGGGTCAGGGTGTCTTCCGGGCGTCCGATGAAGGACCAGGAGCCTGACATGCTGCGGTTATCTGTGTAGGGGCCTATGAATGCAATGTGCTGTCCTTTTTTCAGGGGAAGGACAGACTCGTTTTTCAGGAGGACGAAGGACTTGCAGGCGGCCTCTCTGGCAAGAGCTTTGTGTTCCTTACATAGGATGATTTCTTTTTCTTTGGACTCGTCCGCGTCTTTGTAGGGGTTCTCAAAGAGGCCCAGTTTGTTTTTCAGCTCCAGAATGCGGAGAACTGCTTCATCCACCAGTTGTTCATCGAGGATGCCCTCCTCTATGAGTGCTGTCAGATGCTCGGAGTAGATGCCGGTCATCATATCAATGTCAACACCGGCTTCGGCGGCTCTGACGGCTGCTTCTTTTCTGTCTTCACAGTATCCGTGGTAGATGATCTCCTCGATAGCGGCCCAGTCGGATATGAGGACTCCGTCAAAACCCATCTCCTCTCTCAGGATATGACGCATGAGCCATTTATTGCCGGTTGCAGGGACTCCGTTTATGGTGTTGAAGGAGGTCATGACCAGGGCTGCACCCGCGTCAATGCCGGCTTTGTAGGAGGGAAGGTAAAATTCGCGCAGGGTATGTTCTGAAAGCTCCACAGTGTTATAGTCACGGCCTGCCGTGGGGGCGCCGTATCCCGCAAAATGTTTTACACAGGCAGCTATGTTGTAAGGCTCCTTCAGGTCCTCCCCCTGAAAGCCCCTGACCATGGCTTCGGAGAAGAGGCAGTTCAGATAGGTATCCTCCCCGGTGGATTCCATGACTCTGCCCCAGCGGGCATCGCGGACCAGGTCCACCATAGGCGCAAATGTCACGTGAAGACCGCTGACAGCAGCTTCTTTGGCTGCTGCGGCAGCTAACTTTTCAGACAGCTCCGGCTCAAAAGTGGCGCCCTGCCCCAGGGGAATGGGGAATATGGTGCGGAAGCCGTTGATGATGTCAAGCATAAAGAGCAGCGGAATCTTGTGAGGATGTTTTTCCACATAGTTTTTCTGGATCTCTTTTATTTTTGACGCGCCAAGGGCACCTAAAACAGAACCGGCCTGGGATATATTCTCCTCTGTGAAGCCGTTTTCCTTCATAGGGCCTGTGATAACTGTGTCGTCCATGTAAAAATTGCCGGCCACCTGGAGCATCTGGTTAACCTTTTCCTGCAGGGACATGTCTTTTAAAAGTTCTGTTAACTGTTGTTTTGTCATGATCTTTCCTCTCTGTTTTACTGGTTTATTTTGAATTTTCTACGGTATTCCAGGGGCGAGAATCCTGTGTTCTCCCGGAACATTTTTGTGAAATAGGAGAAATTACTGTAACCCACATAGATGGATACGGTATTGATGGGCAGACTGCTCCGGGTCAGCATATTTTTTGCCTCCTCCACCCGTTT
>NZ_JBANBF010000018.1:0-83631 GCF_037000545.1 Blautia sp. JLR.GB0024
CAGGCACCTGAAGCCTGCGCGTCTGCCAATTCCGCCACTCCTGCATCTTCTATTAAGTTCGTGCTCTCTCAAGCACAAGACATATATTACACGATTTTACAGGAAATGTCAACACTAATTTTCAAAGTTTTTAAAAAAATTAACGCAATTCTATTTCCCGACATATTCCGAAGGTTTTTCCACGTTTTCCGGCCTTGTTCTTTCCTTATAAAATGACAAAAACACCCCAGAATAAAATCAGTATATATTCCCATCATAATAAGGAAATGCCAAATACATAAACCGCATTTCTGCTCCGAAATTCCTGTTTATTATTATCCGGTTTTCGGGCTGTCGAATTTTTTAAAATACAACCGCGAAAAAACAAGAAAAAAAGGTTGAAAAACACCAGATGTTGTGATACACTTTTTACAATTTGGGGAAAATTTGGGGAACCATTAACAGTACGCTATAGAAAGGAAGACAGGTGAAAGCATGAAAGCATTTTTAATACTGGAAGACGGCACCGTCTTTACCGGGACCAGCATAGGGTCGAAGAAAGAAATTATCAGCGAAATCGTCTTTAATACCTCGATGACAGGTTATCTTGAAGTTCTTACAGATCCTTCTTACGCCGGACAGGCAGTCTGCATGACATATCCTTTGATTGGTAATTATGGCATTTGCCATGAGGACCAGGAATCTTTAAGACCGTGGCCGGATGGCTACATTGTCAGGGAATTATCCCGTATTCCAAGCAACTTCCGCTGTGAAGACACCATACAGAATTTTCTGAAGAGATATGATATCCCCGGGATCGCAGGGATTGATACAAGGGCCCTTACCAAGATCTTGAGGGAAAAAGGAACCATGAACGGCATGATCACTACCAATGCAGACTATAAACTGGAGGAGGTTCTTCCAAAATTAAAAGCTTATACCACCGGCAGGGTCGTGGAGCGTGTGACATGTGAGGAGAAGAAAGTGCTGAAGGGCAGCGGACCCAAGGTGGCTCTTATGGACTTTGGGGCAAAAGATAATATTGCCCGTTCCCTGAACAAGCGCGGATGCCAGGTTACCATATATCCGGCATTTACAAAAGCAGAGGAGATTCTGGGAGATGATCCTGACGGCATTATGCTCTCCAACGGTCCTGGTGATCCGAAAGAGTGTACGTCTATAATAGAAGAAATCAAAAAGCTTTATGATTCCCAGGTACCGGTTTTCGCGATCTGTCTCGGACATCAGCTCATGGCACTTGCAACGGGCGCGGATACCAGGAAGATGAAATACGGCCACAGAGGCGGAAATCACCCCGTAAAGGACCTGGAAACCGGAAGGGTATATATTTCATCACAGAACCATGGATATATGGTAGATACGGACACTCTGGACCCTCAGGTGGCTGTACCGGCATTTGAAAATGTCAATGACAAAACAAACGAGGGTTTAAAATATATAGGAAAGAATATTTTTACCGTACAGTTCCATCCGGAGGCTTGTCCGGGACCCCAGGATTCCGGATACCTGTTTGACAGATTTATGAAAATGATGGAGGTGAGCGAATAATGCCGAAGATTCAGGATATTAAAAAAGTGCTTGTGATCGGTTCAGGCCCGATCATCATCGGTCAGGCAGCAGAGTTTGACTATGCGGGAACGCAGGCCTGCCGCTCCCTGAAGGAAGAGGGAATAGAGGTCGTTCTTCTGAACTCCAATCCCGCTACCATTATGACAGATAAAGATATCGCGGATAAGGTATATATTGAGCCTCTGACCGTGGAAGTGGTAGAGCAGCTTATCATCAAGGAAAAACCGGACAGCGTACTGCCCACTCTGGGTGGACAGGCCGGACTGAATCTGGCTATGGAGCTGGAAGAGAGAGGCTTTTTAAAAGAACAGAATGTGCGCCTGATCGGTACCACCTCTGAGACGATCAAGAAGGCGGAGGATCGTCAGGAATTTAAGGATACCATGGAGAAGATCGGTGAGCCGGTGGCAGCTTCCCTGGTTGTAAAAACCGTGAAGGATGGTATTGATTTTACAAATAAGATCGGCTACCCGGTCGTTCTGCGCCCTGCCTATACTCTGGGCGGCAGCGGCGGCGGTATTGCCTATGATGAGGCGCAGCTTGTGGAAATCCTGGAAAACGGCCTTCGTCTCTCCCGTGTGGGTGAGGTGCTGGTGGAGCGCTGTATCGCAGGATGGAAAGAGATTGAGTATGAGGTTATGCGCGACGGTGCAGGCAACTGCATTACCGTATGTAATATGGAAAATATTGACCCGGTCGGCGTGCATACAGGTGACAGTATCGTTGTGGCACCTTCCCAGACGCTGGGCGACAAGGAATACCAGATGCTGCGTACCTCTGCTTTAAATATCATCACAGAGCTGGGAATCACCGGCGGCTGTAACGTGCAGTACGCTCTGAATCCTGACAGCTTTGAATACTGCGTCATTGAGGTAAATCCCCGTGTATCACGCTCCTCTGCACTGGCTTCCAAGGCTACCGGATATCCCATTGCCAAGGTTGCGGCCAAGATCGCCCTGGGTTATACACTGGATGAGATCCCGAACGCCATCACAGGCAAGACTTATGCCAGCTTTGAGCCTATGCTGGACTACTGTGTTGTGAAGATCCCGCGTCTGCCCTTTGATAAATTCATCAGCGCAAAGAGAACCCTGACGACACAGATGAAGGCAACCGGTGAGGTTATGAGTATCTGCAATAACTTTGAGGGTGCTCTTATGAAGGCCATTCGGTCTCTGGAACAGCATGTGGACAGCCTTATGTCTTATGACTTTACCGGGCTTACCGAGGAGGAACTGACAGAAGAGCTGAAGATCGTGGACGATATGAGGATCTGGAGGATTGCTGAGGCTGTCCGCAGAGGGATTTCCTATGAAACGATCCATGCAGTCACGAAGATTGATCTGTGGTTCATTGACAAGCTGGCAATCCTTGTGGAGATGGAACAGGCGCTGGCTTCAAAGGAACTTACGGAAGAATTGCTCCGTGAGGCAAAGCGGATTGAATTCCCGGACAATGTGATCGCGCGCCTGACCGGTAAAAGGGAAGAGGACATCAGAGAGCTGCGCCGGGAGTGGGGCATCACTGCCGCTTATAAAATGGTAGATACCTGCGCGGCTGAGTTTGCAGCTGCCACACCGTATTATTATTCTGTTTACGGTGGGGAAAATGAGGCGGATGGGAAGTCCGATAAGAAAAAAGTTCTCGTTCTGGGTTCCGGTCCTATCCGTATCGGCCAGGGAATTGAGTTTGACTTCTGTTCCGTGCACTGTACCTGGGCATTCAAAAAAGAGGGCTATGAGACGATCATTATCAACAACAATCCGGAGACTGTAAGTACGGACTTTGACATTGCAGATAAGCTGTATTTTGAACCGCTGACTCCGGAGGATGTGGAGAATGTGGTAAATATAGAAAAACCGGACGGCGCTGTCGTGCAGTTTGGCGGACAGACGGCTATCAAGCTCACAGAAGCCCTGATGAAGATGGGTGTGAAAATTCTGGGAACATCTGCGGAGGATGTGGATGCTGCGGAGGACCGGGAACTTTTCGATAAGATTCTGGAGGAATGTCATATTCCGAGACCTCAGGGGCATACAGTATATACGGCAGACGAGGCGATCCGTGTGGCAAATACACTGGGATATCCTGTGCTTGTCCGTCCTTCCTATGTGCTTGGCGGACAGGGCATGCAGATTGCCATAAACGATGAGGACGTGGACCAGTATATCGGCATCATCAACAGAATTGCCCAGGAACATCCGATCCTGGTAGATAAATATCTGCAGGGCAAGGAGATCGAGGTGGATGCCATCTGTGACGGTGAGGACATTCTGATCCCCGGTATTATGGAACATATTGAGCGTGCGGGTATTCACTCCGGCGACAGTATTTCCGTATATCCCGCGCGTACCATCAGCGATACAGCAAAGAAAACCATTGAAGAGTATACCAGGAGACTGGCAAAATCCCTGCATGTTATCGGTATGATCAATATACAGTTTATCGTGTGCGGCGAGGATGTGTATGTGATCGAGGTAAATCCCCGTTCCAGCCGTACGGTACCGTATATCAGCAAGGTGACTGGCATTCCTATCGTACCGTTGGCAGCCAAGATGATCCTGGGATATAAGTTAAGAGAACTGGGATATGAGCCGGGCCTGCAGCCTGAGGCAAAGCATATTGCCATCAAGATGCCGGTGTTCTCCTTTGAAAAAATCCGTGGGGCTGACATCAGCCTGGGACCGGAGATGAAATCCACAGGTGAGTGCCTGGGCATTGCAGAGTCTTTCAATGAGGCACTCTACAAGGCATTTTTAGGGGCAGGCATCAATCTGCCGAAGTACAAAAATATGATCATTACCGTGAGGGATGAGGATAAGCAGGATATCGTACCGATCGCCCGGCGTTTTGAGGCACTGGGATACCGCATTTATGCAACCAGAAGCACTGCCAGAGTCTTGAATGAGAACGGTGTGAAGGCTGTCCGCACAAATAAGATTGAGCAGGCATCCCCTAATCTGATGGACCTGATTCTCGGACATAAGATCGATCTGGTGATCGATACACCGTCTCAGGGCGTGGAAAAGGCAAAGGATGGGTTTATTATCCGCCGGAATGCCATTGAGACAGGTGTCAATGTGCTGACTGCCTTAGATACGGCTGAGGCGCTTGTGACCAGTCTGGAGAATACAGATATCCAGAAGCTGGAGCTGATCGATATCGCAGCAATATAATACTGTGACATAATGAGAGACAACCGCCGTATGAAATTTTGCGGCGGTTTCTTGAGTATTTTGTCAGGTCTGCGCATGACTGTGCAGTTTCTTACATAAGGGAGGGTGTAATGGATTTTATTGAATTACTGAAGGTTATTTTTCTTGGAATTGTGGAGGGCATCACGGAATGGCTTCCCATCAGCAGCACAGGCCACCTGATACTGGTGGAGGAATTTGTAAAGCTGGATGTGAGTAAACAATTCTGGGAAATGTTCATGGTGGTGATCCAGCTTGGCGCCATCATGGCAGTGGTGGTGCTGTATTTTAAAGATCTCTGGCCATTCCACAACAGAAGACCAAAACATCATAATGTGACAAAGATAGAGAAAGCAGCCGGTTTTATCTGCCGTTTTGTCCAGATTGATAAAATGATCATGTGGTTTAAGATTGTTGTGTCCTGTCTGCCCGCTATCATCGTGGCGCTTCCTTTTAATGATTTTATTGAGGAGAAGTTCAATAATTATTTTGTGGTGGCTGTCATGCTGATCGTGTATGGTGTGCTGTTTATTCTCATTGAGGACTACAACAAGAAAAGAGAGCCGGCGGTAAACTCCATTGCTGAGATATCCTGGAAGATGGCCCTTCTCATCGGTGTATTCCAGCTTCTGGCCGTGATCCCGGGGACTTCCCGTTCGGGAGCTACCATTATTGGCGGAATCCTACTGGGGGCTTCCAGAACCGTGGCGGCGGAGTATACATTTTTCCTGGCAATACCCACCATGTTTGGCGCAAGTCTCTTGAAGCTGGTCAAATTCGGCCTGCATTTTACCGGGGCGGAGCTCATGATACTGGTTGTGGGAATGGTGGTTTCCTTTGTGGTTTCCATTCTGGCTATTAAATTTCTTATGGGATATATCAAGAAGCACGATTTCAAGGTGTTCGGCTGGTACCGGATCGTACTGGGCGTTATTGTGCTCCTCTATTTTACGATTGCCGGTTAAGGGGCAGTCTGAAGACGTGTTAAAAGGGCATTGCAGCTGCAATGCCCTTTTGTTGTCTGTAAAATAGGGGTAAGCTATTTTACAGACAATAGAGAAATGGGAAACAATATGTCAGTAATCCCTGCCTATATTTCTGGCTGTCATATAGGCAGTAGATGTAGCTGCCGTGATATTCTGCGGGGTAACACAGTCCCCCAGCATGTAAAATTCAGGTGCGCAGCAGGCAAGAGCTGTGGTCTCCTCCCTCAGCGGCTTCTGACCGGCGGCATAGACAACCTGGTCTGCCTCGTAAAAGCTGTCGCCCTCCGGTGTCCGGCAGGCAACCCCTTCGTCTGTGATCTGTACAGCCTGGGTGTGAAAGAAAATCTTAAGGCCGCGCTTTTTGATTTCTGTATGCAGCCCGAGCATGTGGAGAAAATTGCCTCCGTCGCTCATGTGGTCTGTCATCTCCAGGATCGTGACCTGTTTTCCATAGCGTATGAGATGCAGTCCAAGTTCAATTCCTACCAGGCCGGCTCCCAAAATGACCACTTTGGGACCCAGCTTGTCTGCCAGAGGATAAGCCTCCTGGGCAGACAACACGTTGTTACTGTCTATACCTGGTACCTGCGGCCGGGCTGCTTTTGCACCCAGGGCTGCGATGATGACGTCTGCGTTTAAGTCCTCCGCATATTCTGGCGTCACTTTCGTCTGCAGGCGAAGTTCTATATTTTTATCTTCCTCAACACATTTCGCCTGCTGGTTTAAATAGTAATCCAGGTTTTTCTTAAAGGCGACGTTTTCTTCACAGCGAAGTACACCGCCCAGCCGCTCATTTTTTTCACAGAGAATGACTTTATGTCCCATTTTGGAACAGGTAAGGGCTGCCTGCATGCCGCCCACGCCTCCGCCCACTACCAGAACTTTTTTCTTTACCTGCGCACAGACAGGCGCATGGCGCAGTTCCAGTTCACGGCCGGATTCCGGGTTGATGGCACAGTAGGGTTCCCCGTTGGTCAGTTCGCTGGAAAAGCAGGAGAGACAGCGCATGCATTTTCTTGCCTTGTCCTCATGCCCGGTACGGATTTTATTGGGAAAATCCGGGTCCGCCAGCAATTCTCTGCCCAGTTCCACAATATCGGCTTTTCCCGAAGCAAGGATGTCTTCCATAAGCTCAGGGTCTGAGAGCGCGCCGATGGTGGCTACCGGAGTGTTTACGTGTTTTTTGATCTCTGCGGCCAGATGCACATTGCATCCATCCTCCAGAAACATACTGGGATGGGTGACAGCGAAGACTTCCTCCACCTCATGATTGCCGGCGGAGACATGGATCAGATTCGCATGTCCGTCAAGCTGTCTGGCAATGGCAATGCCGTTTTCTATGTCATAGCCTCCATCATAGCATTCAGAGCCGCTTATGCGGACTTCCACGGGGAAACCGGCCCCGCAGGCTTTGTGAATACCGTCTACGATGGAGAGCAGCAGTCTGCTTCTGTTTTCAATGTCCGGTCCGCCCCATTTGTCCGTTCTGGTGTTGGTGATGGGGGACAGGAACTGGTGCAGCATCCATCCGTGTCCGGCATGTACCAGAACCATGCCGAAGCCGCATTTCTTTGCGAGAAGAGCAGCGTCTATGTATTTTTGGATGGTGCGTTCAATGATTTCCTCTGTCATAGGGCGGATCTTTCTGCCCGCACATTCACACTCCACCGGGCCGTAGGCTATGCCTTTGGCCTCCGCACCGAAAAAGGACAGGTCACGGTTGGCGAACATGCCGGTATGCTGCAGTTCCAAAGTGGCTACGGCGCCGTACTGGCTGATGCCGTAGGCAATCCTGGAGATGCCCCGGTCTATATTGGGAGTGTCGAGAGCAATGTGTGTTGCCCCGCCTCGTCCAAGCTCCCCGTCTACAATTCCCTCGAAGGTGGCAACGCTGGCAGCGCCTCCCATAGCTTTTCTGCCATAGTAGGCTGCAGCGCCGTCGTTTAAATAGCCATCGCCATTCAGATTCTGGTAACCGGTCGGGGAGGCGAAGATTCGGTTACGGAAAAGAACGTTGCCGAGCTGAATGGGGGCAAACAGATGAGGGTATTTAAAATCTGATTTTTTCATTAAGGATATACTCCTTTCACATGGCTCCCGCCAGCGCGAAGCCTGGGAGGCTGGCAGGAGAGAGTTAGGATGCTCTGTCTTAATAGTATCCCGGAATCCGTAAAGTGTAAATCCATGAATCTGATTGCTTTTTTTGTCGGATGGTGTACAATGTGTATGATGGGTTGAAAAAAGGAGAAGTATATATGAGACTGAACAGTATTATGATATATTACCAGTTGTCCAAACGGTTTAAAATAAATCATGCACAATATTCACAACAATATTCTGTGGGACGCCCTGTCTTTTATGAGCCTTCTGTCTATACGGAGGGGAGGGCTGTCATTGTGGACGCGGAGAATGCTCTACATTGTGTCAGGCATTTGACAGGCTGCGTCCTTCTCTTGGCAGGTTATCCTAACGGGAGCTTTGACTGTGGGGGGAACGACGCAGTCTTTCTGGATGCAGGGATATCGGAGCGGACTTTGTTCAATGCGCTGACAGAGATATTTGATACCTTTGATACCTGGGACGAAAAGCTCAGCAGGATAGTAGGCGGAAATGTGGGATATCAGGAGATCCTGGACAGCTGCCGGAGTGTGCTTCCGGAACCGGCTGCACTTATGGACGGGGATTTTAAATATATCGCATACACAAGCGATGAGGGTATGCGCCGCAAATTCGTGGATGATATGAACCAGCTTCCCCTGGATGATGTCAATGATCTGACCAGCATGCCGGGGTTCAAGGAACTGGAGGAGAGAAAAGAGGCTTTTGTCTATACGGCAGGCGAAGTGGTGATCTATAAAAATATATATCATGAGGGTGCTTATGTGGGCCGCCTGTCCCTTCTGATCGAGGAGGGCCAGAGTGAGGAAAAGACAGAATATGAGAAGGCGGTTTTTAACCACCTTGCCGGTTATGTGGAACAGCTCTATGACCAGTGCGGAGGGTTTGAGCTTGGGTCTCCGCGACTGGCTGACCTGCATCACATGATGAAAAAATGTCTGGAGACAGACGGGGCGGACGAGGGCGAGCTTCTGCGCCTTTTGTGGGCTAACAAAAATCTGCCGGGAGACGTTTACTATATGCTCACCATCCGTGAGAATATCCTTCAAAGAGGAAAGGCATATAATATGAGGTATCTCTGTTCACAGATGGAACGGATGTGGCCCGGGGCATACTGTGTGACGCATAACGGGGACATTGCCATGCTGTTTAACCGGAATATGTTTTCAAAATCCACGGACCTGGAATTTCACAAGGAAATGGTGTATTTTCTCAGGGAGAGTGTGCTGGCAGCCGGCTGCAGCCGGGAGTTCACGGATATTTCCTGCATGCGCAGCGCTTACCGGCAGGCAGAGTTTGCCATGGAGATGGGTCTTAGAAAAAATTTTACCTATTGTTATCACAAATTTGATGATTATGCCCTGGATTTTCTGTTAAAATACGGTGTGGGAAATTTTCTGCCGGAACAGCTCTGCAGCAGGGAGCTGCTGTCCTTGTACCGGTATGACAGGGAAAATGAAACTTCCTATTATAAAACACTTTTAACTTATGCGCGTCTGCAGTATAATGCAGTGGCATCCGCCAAGGCGCTGTACATACACAGAAGCTCCTTTATAAACAGGATGGAGCGGATACGGGAACTGATACATCTGAACCTGGAGGATCCGGAGGAGAGGCTGTATCTGCTGTTATCCTTCCGGATCATGGAGGAATACGGTTCCAAAAGCGGGGAAAAATGAGAAGAAGAGGAAATAGAGATGGAGTGCATTTATGGAGAGCAGAGATAAACAGATCCTGGATTTGGCTATGGAGGCCGGCAAGACCCTGCTGGATGCCGGGGCGGAAATCTTCCGGGCGGAGGAGACCATACAGAGAATCGCCAAAGCCTATGGAATAGAAAAATGCAGTGCCTTTGTGATGAGCACCGGGATATTTCTGACTGCGGAGAGCAAAGGGGAGGACATTTATGCCCAGGTCAGGCATATTCCCATCAATTCTGCCAGACTTAACCGGGTGGCAGCCGTGAACCAGCTCTCCAGGGAGATCGTGGAGGGCAGATATACCGTGGAGGAGGCCTGGGAGCGTCTGGAAGCCATTAAGCAGATGCCGGGTAAAAAGAATATTACAAGGATTCTGGCATCAGGCGTAGGCTCTGCCAGCTTCTGCTATGTGCTGGGCGGCGGCATCTGGGATGCAGCGGCAGCCTTTTTGTCAGGTTTTTTACTGTACGTGCTTCTGGTTGCGCTGGAAAAAAGAGAGAAGAAGACATCAAAAATCGTACTGAACTTACTGGGAGGATTCTGGGCTTCCTTTCTGGCTGTGGTCTTTTACCGTCTGGGAATCGGAGAAAATTACGGGAGCATCCTTGTGGGTTCCATCATGCCCCTGGTACCGGGTGTCTCTTTTGTGAACTCCATCCGGGATTTTGCGGACGGTGATTATATCGGAGGCGGTGTCCGGATGCTGGATACCCTGCTGGTGGCTCTGGGCATTGCCCTTGGGGTGGGCCTTATGTACATGCTCTATTACAAAGTGACAGGAGGGGTACTTTTATGATCATGATACAAGGTGCTGCGCAGTTCGTGGCTGCGTTTTTGGGTACTGTGGCTTTTTCCGTGCTGTTTTCCGTCCCGAAGGAACATTATCCCCTGTGCGGGACCATAGGCGGATTGGGATGGCTGATCTGCTGGATCTGCACCAATCCCTTCCATATGAGTGCCGTGACGGGAAGCTTTATCGCCACAGTCTTTATTGTGACAGCTTCACGCATCGGAAGCACTGTGAGAAAATGCCCGGTCACACTGTTTCTCATTGCCGGCATATTTCCACTTGTACCGGGAATCGGCATCTACAGAACGGTCTACTATACATTGATGCAGGAGAGTGCCCAGAGCCTGTACTACGGGAGACAGACCCTCGGAATCGCTTTGGCCATGGTGCTTGGAATCGTGTTTGTATTTGAGATACCTCAGAAAACCATCAACCGGGTCAACCGGATATTCAAGGGAAAAAACAGGAGGAAAAACTGATTATTTCCAGTTTCATTTAAAATTTCTTTAGAGTTTTTCGTTTTATTTTAGAAAATCGTCATAGTTTCATCACATTTTTTCCCTATAATAGGTCTTGGATAGTTGATAAACCACTCACTATCTCCCCCCTCAAGTTGAAAAGGCCCGATACGCGAGTATCGGGTTTTTTCTTTTCCACGGTTGCTTTTTTTCGGCGCCCTGTTATAATAATATCATCACACCAGTTTGAAAAGGGGTACTTTAATATGACAAAAAAAAGAGTAGTAGTGGCATTGGGACACAGAGCATTAGGTACCACATTGCCAGAACAGAAAAATGCAACGAAAAGAACAGCAAAAATAATCGCCAATCTGGTGGAAGCTGGAGCAGAGGTGATCATCACCCACAGCAACGCTCCCCAGGTGGGGATGATCCATACAGCAATGAACGAATTCGGAAAGGTACATCCTGACTACACCGCAGTGCCCATGTCTGTCTGCGCGGCAATGAGCCAGGGCTACATCGGCTATGACGTACAGAACGCCATCCGTGCAGAGCTTTTAAGACGCGGCATCTACAAACCGGTGAGCACAGTCCTCACCCAGGTCACAGTAGACCCCTACGATGACGCCTTCCACGAACCGGTAAAAGTGATCGGAAGGACCCTGACCGAGGAGGAAGCGGAAGCGGAGGAGAAAAAAGGAAACTACGTGACAAAGACCAGCAGCGGCTACCGCAGAATCGTAGCAGCACCGAAGCCTCAGGACATTGTGGAAATTGATGCCATCCGGGCCCTGGCGGATGCGGGCCAGATCGTCATTGCCTGCGGCGGCGGCGGAATCCCCGTCCTGGAACAGGGTGAAGAGCTTCACGGAGCCAGTGCGGTCATCGAAAAAGACCTGATCAGCGGCAAGCTTGCAGAGATGCTGGACGCAGATGAGCTCCTCATCCTCACAAGCGTAGAGAAAGTGTCCTTAAACTACAAATCCGACACCGAGCAGTACCTGGACCACATCACCACCGCCCAGGCCAGACAATACATGTCAGAGGACCAGTTCGAGCCCTCCACCATGCTCCCCAAAATAGAAGCTTCCGTAAACTTCGTCGAAAAGAAAAAAGGCCGCCGTGCAGTCATCACCTCCATAGAAAAAGCCAAGCCCGCCTACCTGGGCAAAACCGGCACCATCATAGAAAATAAGTAACGATGTGGTGAACCAAATCGTTACCGATATTCACCCATTAAAATTTCTATGTAGTAAGACAAATACCAAAGTTATGACCGAGTCCTCATAAGACCCATACTATAATACAAAAGAACTAAAGCCCAATCCCTGAACCGCCGCCCCCAATTTACCGGTTACCGTTCAGAATCTCCAGCTTTAGTTCTTTTCTTCTTTTTTATTTCTTTTCATCTTTTTACCACCGCTGCGAAGAAAGTTGTTCCTATGTTCCGCCTGAGAAAACCAGGGATGAGGGGAGGCGTGTATGTTTGTGGCAGCGAGGTTAAGTGGAAGGTTCTGTGAGATCCACCGCCTACGGAGACTTAGGCGAGAGCCCATTGGCGAGCGTCTTAGTCGCAGTTGGCGGTTAGCTCACAGGTTCTGCAACGTCGAGCGGCCACAAACATACACGCCTCCCCTCCCCTCATCCCGTCCCCCAGCCACAAGACTTTACTTCCCCCACCCACCCATTTTCCACAAAACCCTTGCCTCCACAACAACCCCTATGTTATTCTATATTCCAAAGGGCACCCCGTACACCTCACCATTCCCGGCAGCAGCATACCTGCTTCCGGTATCCATGAAAAGGGCAGACGATTCATCTGTCTGAATCATTACGGATATCAGCCCGTCTAAAATCGCTTTGCGATGGGGCAAATACCTGCTGCGGCTGCTCTTATATACAATCAGCGCAGTAAATTACGCAGATCTGATTGAACAATTATGAAAGGGGACAGATTGAGAATGAGACTGACTGAACTTTTACAAAACCTTGAATATATATGTGTACAGGGAAGCCTGGACACAGAAGTGAGGAGTGTAGTCTTTGATTCCAGAAAAGCGGATAAAGACTCTCTTTTTATTTGTATCAAAGGCGCCGTGTCCGACGGACACAAATACGCGGAGGACGTTGCTGCAAAGGGCGCCTCTGTTCTGGTCGTACAGGACCATGTGGCTGTACCGGAGCACGTGACTGTGATCAAAGTGCCGGACAGCCGGTATGCCATGGCCTGCATCTCTGCGGCATGGTTCGGGCATCCGGCCGAGAAGCTTAAAGTCATCGGCATCACAGGAACAAAGGGAAAGACCACAACCACCTACCTTGTAAAATCCATTCTGGAAAATGCAGGCCACAAAGTGGGTCTGATCGGCACGATTGAAGCCATTATCGGTGACAAAGTCATCCCGGCAGCCAATACGACTCCGGAATCCTATGTGGTACAGCAATATTTTGCAGAGATGGTGGAGGCCGGATGCGACAGCGTGGTCATGGAAGTTTCCTCCCAGGGCCTGATGCTCCACAGAACCGCGGGCTTTCTGTTTGACCTGGGAATCTTCACCAATATTGAACCGGACCACATCGGCCCGAATGAGCACAAAGACTTTGAAGATTATATGCACTGCAAGGGCATGCTGTTCAAACAGTGCAGAGTCGGCATTGTGAATGCGGATGATGAACATCTGGAAAAGGTACTGGAGGGCCATACCTGCAGTCTGGAAACCTTTGGATTCAGTGAGAAGGCTGACCTGCGGGCAAAAGACCTGCACCTGGTCACAGGAAAGGGCACGCTGGGCATTGCCTATCAGGCAGAAGGGCTCATGAATTTTCCGGTGGAGATTGACCTTCCCGGCAAATTCAGCGTGTACAATTCCCTGACGGCCATTGCCATCTGCCGTCATTTCGGAGTCAGTGTGGAAAATATCCAGAAAGCCCTGAAAGCGGCTAAGGTAAAGGGAAGGATTGAGATGGTCAAAGTCTCCGATGACTTTACCCTTATGATTGATTATGCCCATAATGCTATGAGTCTGGAGAGCCTGCTGACCACCCTGCGGGAGTATGAGCCTGCGCGCCTCGTATGTCTGTTCGGATGCGGCGGAAACCGTTCCAAGCTCCGTCGTTATGAAATGGGGGAAGTATCCGGCCGTCTGGCTGACCTGACCATCATAACCTCAGATAACCCAAGGGATGAGGAGCCGCAGGCCATTATAGATGACATTAAGATCGGGATCAGCAAAACAGCGGGCCATTATGTGGAGATTGCAGACAGAAAAGAAGCCATTGCCTATGCGATCCGTCACGGACAGCCGGGTGATATCATTGTGCTTGCAGGCAAAGGCCATGAGGATTACCAGGAAATCAAAGGAAAGAAATATCCCATGGATGAGAGGGATTTGATCAGGGATATTCTGGCAGAGCAGGCCTGAAGGGGCCGGCCGGAATACGGAGTGGATATATGAGCAGATTATATGCAGATATCATAGTGGATATCTCCCAGGAAAAGCTGGATCGGACGTTTCAGTATGAGATTCCGGAACATCTGCAGGACGACATTCAGATAGGAACCAAGGTAAGAGTCCCTTTCGGAAACGGCGGCAGGGAGATTACCGGCTATGTCATAGACATAACCGGACAGCCCAAGGTGGAGGCTTCCAGGATGAAACAGATCCTGGGGCCTGAGAGCCAGGGGATTCCCATTGAATCCCGGCTCATATCCCTGGCATCATGGATCGCCAAAAATTATGGCTCCACCATGAACCAGGCCCTTAAAACGGTGCTTCCGGTTAAGGAGAAAAAGAAAAAACAGGAGAAGAAATTTCTGGTACTGAAGGCTTCCCCCGGGGAGGCACGACTGTTTTTGGAGGCGTGTGAAAAAAAGCATTTTATAGCAAAAGCACGTCTCATGACAGGTCTTCTCGAACAGTCTCCTATGCCCTATGAACAGGCGGTGAGTGTGTGGAAGGCCTCCCCTTCTGTGATCCGCGGCCTGGAAGAAAAGGGAATGATTTCCGTGGAGAGTGAGCGGATCTGGAGAAATCCGGTGCATACAGAACAGCAGGATATCATCAAAAAAGAGTTGAACGCCTGCCAGAGAGAAGCGGTGGATCAGATTCTGGATGAGTGGAAATCAGAGACACCGCGTCCCACACTGCTCTACGGTGTCACAGGCAGCGGCAAGACGGAAGTCTATATGGAACTGATCGAGGAGGTCCTTGCAAAAGGACAGCAGGTCATTGTCCTTATCCCGGAGATTGCCCTTACCTATCAGACGGTGGAACGTTTCAGCCGGAGATTCGGCTCGGGTGTCTCTTTTATGCATTCCCGCCTGTCAGCCGGAGAGCGTTTTGACCAGTTTGAGCTGGCCAGAAAGGGAGAGATTTCTGTTGTGGTGGGGCCGCGCTCGGCCCTGTTTACCCCATTTCCGAACCTGGGGCTGATTGTCATTGACGAAGAGCATGAGTCTTCCTATAAAAGTGAGAAGACACCCTGCTACCATGCCAGGGAAGTGGCAGTCCAAAGAGGACAGGTGGAAAATGCCAGGATTGTCATGGGTTCCGCCACCCCTTCTCTGGAGAGCTATGAGAAAGGTATGAACGGTTCCTACCAGCTTCTGACCCTGGACAGCAGGTATGAAAACCGGGCGCTGCCAAAAGTGTACACTGTGGATCTGAAGGAGGAGCTGAAGGCAGGGAACCGTTCCATCTTCAGCACACTTCTCCAGGAAAAGATCAGGGAGAGGCTGGAGAAAAAGGAACAGGTGATCCTGTTTTTGAACCGCAGGGGATATACCGGTTTTGTAAGCTGCCGTTCCTGCGGGCACGTGATGAAATGCCCTCACTGTGATGTCTCACTGACTTCCCACAGAAACGGAAAATTGATCTGCCATTACTGCGGCTACACCATCCCGGATGTGCAGAAATGTCCCTCCTGCGGTTCTCCTTTTATCGGAGGCTTCAAGGCGGGGACTCAGCAGATCGAGGAGATGGTACACCGTCTGTTCCCACAGGCCCGGGTGCTCAGAATGGACGCGGATACCACGAGAAAGAAGGACGACCATGAGAAGATACTGGCCGCTTTTGCCAGAAAAGAGGCAGATGTGCTGGTGGGTACCCAGATGATCATAAAGGGCCACGATTTTCCGGATGTGACTCTTGTGGGGGTTCTTGCAGCGGATCTTTCCCTAAATGGGGAGGACTTCCGGGCAGGAGAGAGAACTTTCCAGATCCTGACCCAGGCTGTGGGCCGTGCGGGAAGAGGAAGAAAGCCCGGAGAAGCAGTGATACAGACATACCAGCCGGAGCACTACAGTATCCGGGCGTCAGCCGGACAGGACTATCCCGGATTTTACAGAGAGGAGATCTCCTACCGGATGCTCATGGGCTATCCCCCCGCAAGAGCCATGGCGGCTGTGCGGGGCGCCTGCGCAGATGAAAATCTTTTGTATCAGGGGCTTTCTTATTGTAAAAAATATATAGAGAAGATATATCCCGGAGAGGATCTGATCCTCATCGGACCGGCGCCTGAGAGCGTGTCAAAGGTCCAGGATATGTATAAGATGGTGCTCTATATGAGACACCGAAACCGCAGGACTCTGGTACAGATCAAGGACTGTCTGGAACGGTATATTGCGGTAAATAAGGGATTTGACAAAATGTTTATCCAGTTTGATTTTAATATATGATCAGTCAGAATGAAAAGGAGAAAAAAGAGATATGGCACTGAGAAATATCAGAACACAGGGAGACAGTATACTGACAAAGAAATGCAGAAAAGTGGAGGCTATGACACCAAAGCTGAAAGAACTCATTGAAGATATGTTTGAGACTATGTATGACGCCTATGGAGTGGGCCTGGCAGCTCCCCAGGTGGGCGTGCTGAAACAGATCGTGGTGATCGACACCACAGGGGAGGACCCTCACGTGCTGATCAATCCCGAGATCATTGAGACATCCGGCACCCAGACCGGGGACGAGGGCTGTCTGAGCCTTCCGGGAATGTCAGGTACTGTGACACGCCCCAATTACGTGAAGGTGAGAGCGCTCAATGAGGATATGGAAGAATATGAACTGGAGGGAACAGAGCTGCTGGCAAGGGCCATCTGCCATGAGACAGACCATCTCCAGGGAAAAATGTATACAGAACTGGTGGAGGGCGAGCTTCGCAGGAACAGCTATGAGGAGGATGAAGAATGAGAGTAGTCTTTATGGGTACCCCGGATTTTGCCGTGGGTACGCTGGAAACCCTGATTGCAGCCGGTCATGAGGTGGCAGCCGTGGTAACACAGCCGGATAAGCCCAAGGGCAGAGGAAAAAGCCTGATGCCCACTCCGGTGAAGGAGGTAGCCCTTGCCCATCAGATCCCTGTATTTCAGCCGAAAAAGGTACGGGACCCGGAGTTTGTGGAAACCCTCAGGACGATCGCACCGGATGTGATCGTGGTGGCTGCTTTCGGGCAGATCATCTCAAAGGAAATTCTGGATATGCCCAGATATGGCTGCATCAATGTGCATGCCTCTCTTTTACCCGCTTACCGGGGGGCAGCGCCTATTCAGTGGGCTGTCATCAATGGGGACAAAGAATCAGGCGTCACGATCATGCGTATGAGTGAAGGCCTGGACACCGGTGATATGATAGATAAAGTGGTAGTCCCTCTGGAGGAAAAGGAGACCGGCGGCAGTCTGTTTGACAAGTTAAGCAAAGCAGGTGCCGCACTCTGTGCAGAGGTGCTGGTTAAACTGGAAAATGGCACTGCCGTCTTTGAAAAGCAGCCGGAACAAAGTACCACGGCTTATGCTTCCATGATTGACAAGAAGATGGGAAAGATCAACTGGGAGCGCCCGGCAAAAGAGATTGAGCAGCTCATCCGCGGATTGAATCCATGGCCCAGCGCATACACATCCGTGAACGGTAAAAACATGAAGCTGTGGACCGCTTCTGTAGTCCACGAGGCAGGCAATGGCGTTCCGGGAGAAATTCTGGAGGCCGGGAAAGAGGGGCTGCTGGTAAAAACAGGAGATGGGCTTCTGCTCATTCAGGAGCTGCAGCTGGAAGGAAAGAAAAGAATGGATACCGCAGCTTTTCTGCGGGGATATACAGTAGATAAAGGATGTATCCTTGGGGAGTAAAGAGGAAAACAAATGACAGGCAGAGTGAATATAAGGGAGTTAATCTTAGGAATACTATTAGAAATAAACAAAGAGGGGCAGTACAGTCACATTGCCATACGCGGCACGCTGGATAAATACCAGTATCTGGAGAAGACAGAACGGGCATTCATCACCAGAGTATGTGAGGGAACCCAGGAGAACCAGATACGGATTGATTATATCATCAATTACTTCTCAAAAGTGAAGGTGGAGAAGATGAAACCTCTGATCCGGGAGCTTCTGCGAAGCAGTGTATACCAGCTTATTTATATGGACAACGTTCCGGACAGCGCGGTATGCAACGAGGCGGTTAAGCTGGCAAGAAAAAAGGGATTTTACAATCTGACAGGATTTGTGAACGGAGTTCTCAGGGGAATTGCCAGAGATTACAAAAAAATCCCCTTTCCGGGCAGGGAGAATAAGGTGGAGTACCTTTCCGTGACCTACTCCATGCCTGTGTGGCTGGTCGTTCGTTTTATGGACCAGTTCGGGTTTGAGAATACGGAGAAAATGCTTCAGGCCTCTATGGAAGAACGCCCGGTGACCGTCCGTATAAAAGAATATCTCACGGACCGGGAGCAGGTGATACAGAGCCTTAAAAAAGAGGGCGTGAAGGTGGAGAAAGCGCCCTATGCAGACAATGCCTATTATTTGAGCGGTTATGATTATCTGCCTGCGCTGACTGCCTTCCGCATGGGAAATATCCAGGTGCAGGATGTAAGCTCCATGCTGGCCGGTGAGGCAGCCAATCCGCAGAAAGGCAGCTTTGTCATTGACCTTTGTGCAGCTCCTGGAGGAAAGTCCCTCTGCGTGGCAGATAAAATGCGGGGAACCGGTATGGTGGATTCCAGGGATGTAAGTGAGAAGAAAGCGGACCTGATCCGTGAAAACGTGGAGCGTATGGGCATGGCTAACATCAGTGTCTCCGTACACGACGCTACCGTGTTTGACCATGAGTCTGTGGAAAAAGCTGACCTTGTCCTGGCAGATGTTCCGTGTTCAGGTCTGGGTGTTATGGGAAAAAAGACGGATATCAAGTACAAGATCACGCCGGGAAAGCAGGAGGAGCTTGTGGAGCTTCAGCGGAAGATTCTGGAACAGGCAGCCTGCTATGTAAAACCCGGCGGTATACTTCTGTACAGCACCTGCACAGTATGCAGGGAGGAGAATCTGGAAAATGTGCTCTGGTTTACCAGGGAGTACCCGTATAAACTGGAGAGTATCGATGATTTTCTCTGCGAGGAATTGAGAAGCGAAACTACAAAACAAGGATATTTACAGCTTCTGCCGGGAGTCCATAAGTGTGACGGATTCTTTTTGGCAAGGCTTAGAAGGATAGAGTAGAATGGAACCAACAGATATAAAGTCTCAGTCCCTGGAAGAACTGAAAAAGACTGTGGAAGCTCTGGGAGAAAAACCATTCCGGGCAAAACAGCTCTATGAGTGGATGCATGTAAAACTGGCCAAGAGCTTTGAGGAGATGACAAACCTTTCCATGACGTTCCGCGGGAAATTAAAGGAGTCCTGTATTCTCACCACGCTTACGGCTCTGGATGTGCAGACATCTAAGATAGACGGCACACAGAAATACCTTTTTGCCCTCCATGACGGCAATGTGGTGGAAAGTGTGCTCATGCGGTATAAGCATGGGAACAGTGTATGTATCTCCTCACAGGTGGGGTGTAAGATGGGCTGCAGATTCTGTGCCTCCACCATAGGCGGATGGACCAGGAACCTGACGCCTGCAGAGATGCTGGAGCAGGTATACCGGATTCAGGAAACCAGCGGCGAGCGGGTATCCAATGTGGTGGTCATGGGTACCGGTGAACCTCTTGACAATTATGATACCCTGCTTCGCTTTATACATATGATAAGCGATGAAAACGGTCTTCATATCAGTCAGAGAAACATTACAGTCTCCACCTGCGGGCTCGTACCCAAGATGGAGGCGCTGGCAGATGAAAAGCTGCAGATCACACTGGCTTTATCGCTCCACGCGTCCAGCCAGGAGAAGCGGGAAGCTCTTATGCCCATCGCTAAAAAATATACCATCACACAGGTGCTGAACGCCTGCAGGAATTACTATGAAAAGACCGGGCGGCGCATCACATTTGAATACGCTTTGGTGGGCGGCGAGAACGATTCCCAGGAGGATGCAAGGCGCCTGGCACAGCTGCTCAAAGGCCTGAACTGTCATGTGAATCTCATACCTGTGAACCCCATAAAAGAGCGCAGTTACGTCCGTTCTGATAAAAAAGTTATCGGGAATTTTCAAAATAAACTTGAAAAATACCAAATTAATGTTACTATTAGAAGAGAAATGGGCCGGGATATCGATGGGGCCTGTGGACAATTAAGAAAAAGTTATATCGATAAGAAAGAGGATTCGTAGGATGAAGTCATATTCTATCACGGATGTGGGACAGAAGCGGACAGTGAATCAGGATTTCGTATTCACGTCTGAGACCCCTGTGGGCAATCTGCCAAACCTCTTCGTAGTTGCGGACGGCATGGGCGGACACAAGGCAGGAGATTTCGCTTCCAGTTATGCGGTAGAGGTTCTGCTCTCTACCATCCGGGAAGATGAGAACAGCAATCCGGTGAAGATCATACGGGCTGCTATTGAGAATGCCAACACCCAGCTTCTTAGAGAAGCATCGGACAATGAGACTATGAGCGGTATGGGTACCACCATGGTGCTGGTGACCATTGTAGGACATTATGCATATGTGGCCAACGTGGGAGACAGCAGGCTGTATCTGGTTGATGAAAATAAGATATCGCAGATTACCAAAGACCATTCCCTTGTGGAGGAGATGGTCCGCATGGGAGAGATATCCAGGGATGATGCAAGAAATCACCCGGATAAAAATATTATTACCAGGGCACTTGGAGCAGGAAGAGATGTGGATGTGGATTTCTTTGACATTCGTCTTACTCCGGGTGATATTTTGCTGCTGTGCTCAGACGGCCTTTCCAATATGGTGCCGGACGAGGATATCAGGCAGGTGATACGGACCAGCGAAACGCTGGAGGAGACTGGCCGCAGGCTTGTTTCCATGGCAAACGACAACGGAGGCAGAGATAATATAGCAGTAGTTCTGGTAGAACCAGAAACAAAAGAGGTGGAAGTATGTTAAATGTGGGAGTTATCGTAGGAGAGCGGTATGAGATTGCCGGCAGAGTAGGCTCCGGCGGTATGGCCGATGTCTACAAGGCAAAGGATCATAAATTAAACCGTTTTGTGGCCATGAAAGTTCTGAAGCCGGAGTTCAGCGCTGACACGAACTTCATTAAAAAGTTTCAGAGGGAGGCGCAGGCTGCTGCAGGTCTCGCCCATCCCAATATTGTAAATGTATTTGACGTAGGAGAGGACCAGGGAATTAACTACATTGTTATGGAACTGGTGGAAGGCATTACATTAAAAGAATACATCTCCAAAAAAGGAAAACTGACTGTAAAAGAGGCAACCAGCATCGCCATTCAGGTGGCAATGGGACTGGAAGCTGCTCACAACAGAAATATCGTGCACCGGGATATCAAGCCCCAGAACATCATTATTTCTACGGACGGCAAGGTAAAGGTCACAGACTTTGGTATTGCCAGGGCAGCGTCCTCCAATACCATCAGCACCAACGCCATGGGTTCTGTACATTACAGTTCACCGGAGCAGGTGCGCGGCGGCTACAGTGATTACAAGAGTGACATCTATTCCCTGGGCATCACCATGTATGAGATGGTGACAGGCAAGGTTCCCTTTGACGGGGATACCACAGTGGCAATTGCCATCAAACATCTGCAGGATGAGATGCTTCCTCCGTCTGAGTTTGTGCCGGAGCTTCCCCACAGCCTGGAGGAGATCATTCTGAAATGTACACAGAAAAGCCCGGACAGACGTTACAGCACCCTTGCGGAGCTGATCAACGACCTGAAGCATTCCCTGATCGATCCCAACGGAAGCTTTGTCAATCTGGCGCCTCTGAGCAATCACGCACAGACTGTGGTCATTTCACCGGATGAGATGAAAGAGATCAAGAATGCGGCCTATGCGCCGTCCGGTTCCAATTCCAGCCGCTACAATGACGAGGATGAGGATGATGACGACTACGGTTATGATGACGACGATGATGACGAGGATGAGGATGATGATAACGGCAAAGGAATCAGCACAAAGCTGGAGAAGGCAATGACCATCGGCGGACTGATCGTGGGAGCTATTATCATCTGTATTCTGGTTTACTTCATTGTGTTCGCATCGGGCGGGCTGAAGTTTAACAATAAAGATAAAGACAATGATAAAAAAGTTGAAAATACAGGCGGCACAGATAAAGAAAGCACCGAAAAAGTGGAGGTTCCTGACCTGACCGGCAGCACCCCGGATGAGGCGCGGACAGCCCTCAATAACCTGAAGCTTGGTTACAAAAAAGGCGGCGAGGAGCCGTCCGATACTGTGGAAGCAGGTAAGATCGTCCGCCAGGAGACAGAGGCCGGATCAAAAGTGGATCCTCATACAGAAATCGTATGCTATATCAGCACAGGAACCCAGGAGGTGGAAATCCCTGACCTGGAAAATGAGACCCAGACCTCCGCAGAGGCAACGTTAAAGGAACTGGGACTGCTGACACAGATCAGCAAGGCAAACAGCAGTTCTGTGAGCATTGGAAATGTCATATCCACAGATCCTGCTGCAGGAACATCTGTAAAGACAGGCACCACAGTCACCCTGACCATCAGTACCGGTGAAGGGGATACGGCTGCAAGGGTACCGGATGTGCGCGGATGGGCAGAGGAAGATGCTAAAAGTGCAATCTCAGAGGCAGGTCTCGTACCTGTAGTACAGACCGGTTCTGACCAGACTGTGGACGTAGGTGAAGTATATGACCAGAGTATTGCTGCGGGAACAAGAGTGGACTCAGGTACAACAGTCACCATATATGTGAGAAGCCAAGATGCCGCCGGTGAAACACCTGCAGATGAAGGTGGGACCTGGAAAGCAGAAGGCCAGGCGCTTGGACAGCCGGCAAGCTACCAAGGCGGTAAAGTCAAAATAGAGCTGGTCCAGACAGATGACCAGGGGAATACCTACTCTGACCAGTCCATGGAAGTGGAAAATCCGGAGTTCCCGCTGTCTATCAGCGACCTGACGGGACGTCCGGGAATCGCAACCGGCACGGTAGGCCTCTATGAGTGGATTGGTGACAGCTATCAGATCATCGACCAGTACGATGTAACATTCCAGAAGGTAGATTAATGCAGGGAAAGATTATCAAAGGAATTTCCGGATTCTACTACGTAAAAGTAGCAGAATCCGGAATTTATGAATGTAAGGCAAAAGGAATATTCCGAAAAGAAAAAATAAAACCCCTTGTGGGTGACAATGTGGAGATTGAGGTCCTGAATGAAGAGGAAAAGCTGGGAAATGTGGTGGATATCCTTCCCAGAAAGAATGAGTTGATCCGCCCGGCAGTTGCCAATGTGGATCAGGCGCTGGTGATATTTGCCGCCAGGGAGCCGAAACCCAATTTCTCTTTGCTGGACCGCTTTTTGGTTATTATGGAACGTCAGGAGATTCCCGTGGTCATCTGTTTTAACAAGCAGGACCTGGCTGACGCTGAGGAAGCAGGCAGGATGCAGGAAATCTATACTTCCTGTGGTTATCAGGTTCTGCTCACAAGTGCCGCCCAGGGGGAAGGCACGGAGGCGCTCAGAAATATCCTGAGAGGAAAGACCACGACCGTGGCGGGTCCTTCCGGAGTGGGGAAATCCTCTCTCACCAATCTTCTGCAGCAGGAAGTGGTGATGGAGACAGGAGAGATCAGTAAAAAGCTGGGAAGAGGACGCCATACTACAAGACATTCCCAGATCATTGAGGTGGAGCCTGACACGTACCTTCTGGATACGCCGGGATTTACTTCTTTTTATGTGGAAGATATGGATAAGGAAGAGCTGCGCCATTATTTCCGGGAATTTATAAAATACGAGGGAACCTGCCGGTTCCAGGGCTGCACCCATACCCATGAACCCGGATGCAGCGTAAAAGCAGCACTTGAGGCGGGAGAAATCCCGAAAGAACGATATGAAAGTTATCTGGAGCTTTACCGGGAGCTTGCAGACAAGAGGAGGTATTGAGATGAGATATGAACTATCACCGTCCATTCTGGCAGCGGATTTTGCGTGTCTGGGGGAACAGATAAGCAGGGTGGAGCAGGCCGGGGTAAAATGGCTGCACATTGATGTGATGGACGGCAGCTTTGTGCCCAGTATTTCCCTGGGAATGCCTGTCATCACATCCATCAGAAAAAAGAGCAGTATGTTCTTTGATGTCCATCTGATGGTGCAGGACCCGGAGCGTTATATTGAGGACTTCAAAAAGGCAGGTGCAGATATGCTCACTGTACATGCCGAGGCATGTACTCATCTGGACAGGACGCTTAACTGTATCCGGGAGGCTGGTATGAAGGCAGGTGTTGCCCTGAATCCTGCAACACCCCTTGTGATGGTGGAGCAGGTGCTGGAGCTGGTGGACATGGTCCTTCTTATGACTGTGAATCCTGGGTTTGGCGGACAGAAATACATTCCCTACTCCGGTGACAAGATCAGAAGACTGAGGAGAATGCTGGATGAGAGAGGTCTGGATACGGATATTGAAGTGGACGGAGGCATTTCCGCCAACACCATTGACCGGGTCCTGGAGGCAGGCGCCAATATTCTGGTAGCCGGCTCAGCCGTGTTCGGCGGGGATATTGAGGCAAATATCAAGGTTCTGACCAATCATATAGAAGAATTCAGGAACAGGCAGTAATAAACACGTTCTGAGAGAGGGACAGGAAATATGGACACAATACTTTTGTGCGGCGGGCATATGGATGACACGTTTGTACTCGGCTGCATAGAGAACATCGGCCCGGACTGCATCATCGGCATTGACAGAGGGCTGGAATTCTGTTACAGGAACCGGATCGTTCCCCAGTATATCCTGGGCGATTTTGACAGTATCAGTCCGGAGGTGATCAACTGGTACAGAAGCCGGAAGGAAATCCCCATCCGGGAATACAAACCGGAGAAGGATGCCACAGATACCCGTATGGGAATGGAACTGGCAATGGAGCTTGGCAGTGATCGGATTTTCCTGTTTGGAGCTACCGGCGGCCGCCTGGACCATTATATGGGGAATCTGCAGTCTCTGATTGTTCCGGCAAAGGAAGAAAAAGAAGCCTGGATCCTGGATGAGCAGAATGCCATCACCGTGCTTTTCGGCAGCAGAATGATCAAAAAAGAGTGTGCTTTCGGCAAATATATCTCTTTTTTTTCCATGGGAGATGAAGTGCGCGGAATCACTCTTTCCGGGTTTAAATACCCCCTGAAAGAGTATGATATGACAAATTTCGACGGAATCGGTGTGAGCAACGAGCTGGCCGAAGATACAGCATTAGTGGAATTTCGACAGGGATTTCTGCTGATGGTCATGTCAAAAGACAGGTAGAAAGAACGAAAAAAGTCGATATTTTTTTAATAGATGTCGAATAACAAGGCGGGTCAAAGGCTTGATTCGCCTTTTTAGGTGTGTTAGAATGAGGTCATGTGAAGGAATACAGAAGAAAAGAGGACATAAAAATGAAGTTAGGAATTGTCGGTTTACCGAATGTAGGGAAGAGTACCCTTTTTAACTCTCTGACAAAAGCTGGGGCGGAATCAGCAAACTATCCGTTCTGTACTATAGATCCCAATGTGGGCATTGTGGCTGTGCCGGACGAGCGATTGAAACTCTTAGGGGATTTTTATCATTCCAAAAAAGTGACGCCGGCGGTGATTGAATTTGTGGATATCGCAGGACTTGTGAAGGGGGCTTCCAAAGGTGAGGGCCTTGGAAACCAGTTCCTTGCCAATATCCGGGAGGTGGATGCCATTGTACACGTTGTAAGATGCTTTGAAGATGAAAATGTAGTACATGTTGACGGAAGTATTGACCCGCTGCGCGACATTGAAACCATTAATCTGGAACTGATATTCTCGGATCTGGAGATCTTGGAGAGAAGGACTGCTAAAACAACAAAGTCTGCCCGTATGGATAAAGAGGCAGCAAAAGAGCTGGAACTCTTAAAGAGACTGAAAGCTCACCTGGAGGACGGAAAACCGGCCTCCACATTTGAACCCGATAACGAGGATGAGGAAGGGTTTATGAAAGAGTATAACCTCCTCACCGGAAAACCGGTTATCTATGCGGCCAATGTATCCGAAGATGACCTGGCAGACGATGCGGTCTCCAATCCTCATGTACAAAAGGTAAGGGAATATGCAGAAGAAACAGGAAGTGAAGTATTCGCCCTGTGCGCTCAGATAGAGCAGGAAATCGCGGAACTGGATGATGATGAGAAGAAGGAATTCCTGGAGGATCTGGGAATAGAGAAGTCAGGGTTGGAGAAACTGATAGTAGCCAGCTACAGGCTGCTTGGACTTCTTAGCTTCCTCACATCCGGTGAAGATGAGACGAGAGCATGGACCATAAAAGTAGGAACAAAAGCGCCGCAGGCGGCAGGAAAAATACACACGGATTTCGAACGAGGCTTTATCAAAGCTGAGGTTGTGAATTACAGGGATCTGCTTGACTGTGGTTCCTATGCGGGAGCCAGGGAAAAAGGACTGGTCCGCATGGAAGGAAAAGACTACGTTGTGCAGGACGGCGATGTGATTTTATTCCGCTTTAACGTTTAAAGGAGGCTTACTTATATGGATATGTCCATTCGCTTTCCGCACCTGGGGATCACGCTTCCCCATGTGGGAAAAACAATAACGGTCTTTGGCTTTGATATTGCCTATTACGGAATGGTTATCGCACTGGCTATGATCGTTGGGATCTCCATTGCCATGAAAGAGGCGAAGCGCACAGGACAAAATCCGGACACTTATCTGGATATGCTAATGATTACCATGGTAACTTCTGTAATAGGGGCGAGAGCTTATTATGTCATCTTTAGCTGGGAAGACTATAAAGACGACCTGTTACAGATTTTCAATACCAGAAACGGCGGACTGGCAATTTACGGGGGGATCATAGTCGGTGCTGTTACGGTCTACGTCTTTGGCAGATTAAAGAAGATGAACTTTCCTCAGGTGGCGGACACGGTATGTATGGGGCTTGTTGCCGGCCAGATCATCGGACGGTGGGGCAACTTTTTCAACAGGGAGGCTTTCGGAGGTTACACGGACAGCTTTCTTGCCATGCAGCTGCCGGTCTCCGCGGTGCGGAAGGGTGAGATCACATCTGCTATGTGGGACCATCTGGTAACGATAGGCGGTGTGGAATACATCCAGGTCCATCCCACATTCCTCTATGAGGGAGTGTGGAACCTGGGAGTCCTGCTGTTCCTGTTCTGGTTCCGGAAAAAGAAAAAATTCCAGGGAGAACTGTTTTTATGCTACCTGGCAGGTTACGGAGCCGGAAGGCTTTGGATAGAAGGACTTCGTACGGATCAGCTTTTGATTCCGGGGATAGGAATTCCGGTATCACAGGTGTTATCCGCCGTTCTCGTGGTATGTTCCCTTATGCTTATCGTACACAACAGGAGGAAGAGGCAAAAAGAACAAGGAGTGTAGCGATGAGAGATAAAGAGTTAGAAATACGAATAGAAGACGCACGGCAGAGACTGGACAGAGCAATCACAGAAAAACGAGGCATGCAGACCATTATGGGACTCAGCCTGGTATTGGACCGTTTGATAGAAGAACATATTTGTATAGACCAGAAAAACGCAGAACTTGTGGGTTGATCCCACCACCTCTGCCATATATTGGAAACTCTTGAAAAGAATCGGCAAAATGGCGTAAAATCCTTGATTTTACGCCATTTTTCGATTCTTTTAATATTTCTAAAGAATATATGTTCCTCTTGCTTTTTTCCCGGTTGTGTTATAGAATGGGCATGTAAGTGGTAGAAAGTGGTGAAAAGTGGTGGCAAATGGGGAGCTAGTGGCAGAAGCGCCCGTTGTCCCATGGAGGGTGCGAAGGGGAGACTCGCATCTTCACGAAAGAAGGTGACATTCATATGTTCATGGGAGAGTATAGTCATACGATCGACGCAAAAGGAAGGCTGATCATTCCGGCTAAGTTCCGCGATGAATTAGGCGAGGATTTTGTGCTGACAAAAGGTCTGGACGGTTGTCTGTCTATCTACCCAAACAATGAATGGAAGGATTTCGAAGAAAAGCTGAAAGCTTTACCGCTTAATGATAAAAATGCAAGGGCCTTCGTACGTTTTTTTGTTTCCAGTGCAACACAGTGTGAACTGGACAAGCAGGGGAGAATTCTCGTACCGGTAACGCTGCGGGAGTTTGCTGGTCTGTCGAAGGACGTAGTGCTCACAGGAAACCTCACCAGGATTGAAATCTGGAGCAAAGAAAAATGGATGGAGAACAGCAATTGTGAAGATATGGATGCCATCGCAGAAGGGATGCAGGCAATGGGTATCTTAATATAATTGCAGGAAGGTCGAGGAAACTATGGAATTTAAACACAAATCCGTATTGTTAGAAGAGACGATCCGGAATCTGAAGGTAAAACCGGATGGGATTTATGTTGACGGAACGTTAGGAGGCGGCGGCCACGCCTATGAGGTGTGCCGGCAATTATCTGCCAAGGGGAGCTTGATAGGTATAGATCAAGACGAAGCTGCAATCGAGGCTGCGGGTGAACGGTTACAGGAATTTGGAGACAGAGTTACGATTATCCGCAGCAACTATTGCAACATGAAAAAAGAACTGCAGAAAATAGGGATTTCGTCCGTGGACGGGATCGTGCTGGATCTGGGTGTTTCGTCCTACCAGCTCGACAACGCTGAGCGTGGGTTTACCTACAGGGAGGACGTGCCCTTAGATATGCGTATGGACCGAAGAGGAAGCCGTACCGCAAGAGATATTGTAAATACTTATACTGAAAACGAACTGTATCGTGTACTCCGGGACTATGGGGAAGAAAAATTCGCTAAGAAGATCGCCAGAAATATCTGTACGGCCAGGAGTGAGAAGCCTATAGAGACCACCGGAGAACTGATTGAACTTATAAAACAGTCCATTCCCATGAAAATGAGAGCAGTGGGTGGACATCCTGCGAAAAAAACATTTCAGGCAATTCGTATCGAGCTGAATCAGGAGTTGGAAGTCTTGAGAAATTCCCTGGATGATATGATTGAACTATTAAATGACGGCGGACGTATCTGCATTATCACGTTCCATTCTTTAGAAGACCGCATTGTGAAGACTATATTCAGAAGGAATGAGAACCCATGCACATGTCCGCCGGATTTTCCGGTCTGTGTTTGTGGAAAGACGTCGATGGGGAGAGTCATAACCAGGAAACCAATACTTCCGGATGAGGAGGAGATTGCTGTAAATAAGCGTTCCAAGAGCGCAAAGCTGCGTGTCTTTGAACGGACCAGAAATGAATAGGCGGAGAAATCTGAATCGGGGTTGATTTCATGAAAAAAGTATCCGGGAGTGAGGGATATGACAGCAGAAAAGTAAATAGAGGCACCGGGTATTATGTGGATGGGAACACGGTCCGCCGTGTTGAGGAAGTACCCCAGCGTAAAAAAAAGCAGGTAAGTACAGCCGCACAGAAGAACAGAGCCAGAAACATGCAGATGAGCAAAGGGTATGTTATGTTTTTGGCAGTGATGTGTGTGGCTGTCTTGTTTGCATGCGTACATTTTCTGAAACTGAAATCCGAACTGACAGAGCAGAAGAGCCAGCTTACCGCAGAAGAACTCAAATACAGCCAGTTAAAGGCTGAAAACGACGCGTACTACAGTGAGACCATTTCCAGTGTGGACCTGGATGCCATCAGAAAAAAAGCCATTGAAGAGCTGGGAATGAAATTTCCCACTGAGGATCAGATCAAGTATTATACACCGGGCGGCAGCAGCTATGTGAGACAGTATCAGGATGTGCCCGAAAAGTGACGGTACATAGGACAAAGCAGGTGATAGATTGAATAAACAGGAATCAAAGAAAAGAAAAATGACAGGCACCATGAAGAAAAAGCTGGCGGGATTGTTTGTGTTGATTCTGCTGGCTTTCGTATTTCTGGTTATCGGGATTACCATTATCAATGCCAAGAGTGGTGACAAATACACCAAACAGGTGCTGGCCCAGTCCCAGCAGCAGTACGACAGCACCACCATCCCCTACAAACGGGGAGATATTCTGGACAGAAGCGGAAATATCCTGGCTACCAGCATAAAGGTCTACAATGTGATCCTGGACTGCCAGGTGGTGAACTCCAATGAGAATTACAAAGAGCCCACAAAAAAAGCACTGTCCGAGTATCTGGGGATTGATGAGGATACGGTGGAAGATCTGCTCACCAGCGCGGAGACAAAAGAGAGCCCTTACCAGATCTTAAAGAAGCAGATCTCCATGGATGAAAAGAAGAATTTTGAAAAGATGACAGAAATTCCGGCGGATAAGAAGGAGGCAGAGGCACTCTCCGAGGAGGAAACAGTCCACAGGAATAACACACAGGGCGTGTGGTTTGAGGAGGATTACAAGAGAACCTATCCCCTCAATGAGCTGGCCTGTGATGTGATAGGTTTTACTTATTCCGGGAACACCGCGGACTGGGGACTGGAGGGCTACTACAACAGCACCCTGAATGGTACAGACGGCAGAAAGATCGGTTATTTCAACGATGACGCTTCCCTGGAACAGAACATCATTGACCCGGTCAACGGAAACAGCCTGGTCACTACCCTGGATGTGAATATCCAGAGTGTGGTGGACAAATATATTGAGGCTTTTATGGAGAACCTGAAGGACGGCCCCAATACCGATTACCGCGGTGCCAAGAATATAGGTGTGATCGTGGCAAATCCCCAGAACGGGGAAATCCTGGCTATGGGCAGCAACGATCCCTATGACCTGAATGAACCCAGAGATCTCACCTCCCGGTATTCCGACAGTGAGCTCAAAGCCATGAATGATGAACAGACAAAAGAAGCCCTCTACAAAATGTGGAGGAATTACTGCATAACAGATGCCTACGAGCCGGGATCTGTGGTAAAGCCCATCACCGTGGCATCCGCTCTGGAGTCCGGCAGCATCACAGAGGAGGACACCTTTGTATGTGACGGCGGGGAACAGGTGGCAGACCGGTATATCAACTGCGCGGTCTATCCGGATTCCCATGGAACGGAGACCGTGGGGGAGGCCATCCAGAATTCCTGCAATGATGCCCTCATGGCCATCGGCCGGAAAATGGGGAAGGAGACCTTGCTTTCCTACCAGGATAAGTTTAATTTCGGGACAAGGACAGGGATTGACCTTCCGGGCGAGGGGACAGGAATCCTGTTCAGCCTGGACAACATGTTTGACACAGAACTTGCAACCACCACCTTTGGACAGGGATTTACCTGTACCATGATCCAGGAGGTTGCGGCAATCAGTGCCTGCATCAACGGCGGCACTTATTATCAGCCCCATCTGGTGAAAGAGATCAAGGACCAGGACAACAATACCATAAAGAGTATCAGCGGAAATGTCTTAAAGGAAGTGATTTCCCAGGAGGTCTCCGCGGATATCAGAAAATATATGGGAATGAGTGTGGAGAGCGGTACCAGCCAGACAGCAAAGATACCGGGTTACTCCATGGGAGGCAAGACCGGAACTGCTGAGAAGGTGCCCAGGGGGAATCATAAATACCTGGTATCCTTTGTGGGATTTGCCCCTCTTGATAATCCTGAGGTTGTGATTTATGTTGTGGTGGATGAGCCGAATGTGGAGGAACAGGCAAGCAGCACATATGCCCAGTATATTGCACAGGCGATCCTCTCAGAAATCTTTCCGTATCTGAACATATATCCGGACCAGGAGACAGACCAGAAGCTTCAGCTCTGGGATGAATTCACGGGAACCACAAGGATGGATGAGAGCGTCAACGGGGAGGATGGCAACGGCCCCTCCGGTGTAGTCATTGACGGCACAGAGAATCCGGATATGCCGGAACCGCCCCAGGATGATTCGGAAGAAGAAGGGATTGACAGCAACAATGCGGAGAGCGACGGCATTACCAATGAGGATGCCGGGTTCGACGAGGATGATATGGAAGAATAAGCGGGAATGCTGTACAGATGAGAAATCTGTGCAGCATTCCCTTCTTTTTTCCACAGGGCTTTGCATATATTTATAAGGATAAGCTGCAGGGGAACCGGGAATGAAGAAAAACAGAACATACCACAAGAAGAAAACCGTGATCGTATTTGCCGCCTGTGTGCTGATGCTTGCAGGGCTTATGGGCCGTATGGTCTATCTCATGGTGATAAAGTCTGACTACTATGCAAAGAAGGCGGAACAGCTCCACGAGAGAGAACGTGACATTAAGGCAGCCAGGGGCAGGATCATCGACGCAAAAGGGGAGATACTGGCCGACAACAAGGCAGTCTGTACCATATCTGTGATCCACAGCCAGGTAAAGGAACCGGATAAGATCATTGCCATGCTCCAAAAAGAGCTGGGGCTTTCCGAGGAGACTGCCAGAAAAAGAGTGGAGAAAGTTTCTTCCATTGAAAAGGTAAAGACCAATGTGGAGAAGGAGGTGGGAGACAGGATTCGAGAATACGGTCTTGCAGGGGTCAAGGTGGATGAGGATTTCAAGCGCTATTATCCATGCAATGAGCTGGCCTCCAAGGTACTTGGGTTTACCGGTGGAGACAACCAGGGTATCATCGGGCTGGAGGTGTGGTATGATGATATCTTAAAAGGCATAGACGGCAAGATCCTCACCACCACGGATGCCAGGGGTGTAGAGATCGACGAGCTTGGGGAAAGCCGTGTGGAGCCGGTGGCGGGATATGACCTGCACATCAGTCTGGATAAAAACATTCAGATGTACGCTCAGCAGGCCGCGGAGAAGGTGATGGAGGAAAAGCAGGCGGATGCCGTCTCCATCCTGTTCATAAATCCCCAAAACGGGGAGATTTACGCGGACGTGAACGTACCGGAATTCAATCTGAATGAACCCTTTACCCTGAACACAGACGCAGATACTTCCGGTATGACAGATAAGGAGAAACAGGATGCCTGCAACCGGATGTGGAGAAATCTGACCATCAACGATACTTATGAGCCCGGTTCCACATTTAAGATCATCACCATGGCGGCAGGGCTTTCCGAGGGAGTGGTCAGCATGAATGACACCTTTTCCTGTCCGGGATTTAAAATCGTGGAGGACCGTAGGATCCATTGTCATAAAAGGACAGGACATGGCGCGGAAAACTTTGTACAGGGAGCGATGAATTCCTGCAACCCGGTGTTTATCGAGGTGGGGCTGCGGCTTGGCGTGGATAATTACTATAAATATTTCAAGCAATTCGGACTCCTCAAAAAAACCGGGATTGACTTACCCGGGGAGGCTGCAACCATCATGCATAAAAAATCAAACATCGGGCAGGTGGAGCTTGCAACTATTTCCTTCGGTCAGTCCTTCCAGATCACCCCCATCCAGCTTGCCACAACGGTAAGCTCCATCATCAACGGCGGCAGCCGGATCACGCCCCACTTTGGAGTGAAGGTGACAGATGAGGACGGAAATCTGGTGGAGACCCTTCAGTACCCTGTGGAGAAAGGGGTGGTGACAGAAGAGGTGTCCGGGGAAGTGCGCTACATCCTGGAAAAGGTAGTCTCTGAGGGGTCCGGCAAGAACGCGGCAATCGAGGGCAGGACCATAGGAGGCAAGACAGCCACGTCCCAGACACTGCCGAGAAGTGCCAACCGGTATATCTCCTCCTTCCTGGGATTTACACCGGCTGAGACGCCACAGATACTGGGAATCTGCCTGATCCATGATCCTCAGGGGGTCTATTACGGAGGCACCATAGCAGCTCCTGTCATCCGGGATATCTATGAGAATATCCTCCCTTACATGGGGATTGAAGGTTGATAATTGATTATAAAAGCTTTATACTATAACCAGTATTGCCGACACAGGCATATGGCGGCAGCCCTGTCTTTTGCCGGGCTGCCGGGCATGATACAAAAATACATAAAAATGAGGTGTGTTATGACAGAGTATAAGATGGTGCTGCCTGTACTGGCAGCATTCATAGTCAGTGTGGTTCTGGGACCTATTATCATTCCCTATTTACGAAAGCTGAAAATGGGACAGACTGAGCGGGAAAACGGTGTGCAGTCTCATCTGAAAAAAGCGGGGACGCCTACCATGGGAGGGATTATTTTTCTGCTCTCCACAGTGGTCACATCCCTGTTTTATGTGAAGGATTACCCTAAAATCATCCCTGTACTGTTTTTGACGCTGGGATTCGGACTGATCGGCTTTTGGGATGACTATTTGAAAGTAGTCCTTAGACGGTCGGACGGGCTTCTGGCCTGGCAGAAGATGCTGTGCCAGCTTGTGGTGACGGGAATCTTTGCCTTTTATCTGATGAAATTCACGGATGTATCCATGACGATCAAGGTGCCTTTTGCGGCAGGATATGAGATAAATCCGGGATTTCTTACGGTTCCGCTTTTATTTTTTGTGGTCATCGGCACAGTGAACGGTGTGAATTTTACGGACGGTCTGGATGGACTGGCCTCCTCGGTCACAATCATGGTTGCCACCTTCTTTTCCGTGGTTGCCATTGGTACAAAGAGCGGCATTGAACCCATCACCTGTGCGGTAGTGGGTGCGCTCATGGGATTTCTGCTGTTCAATGTCTATCCCGCCAAGATTTTTATGGGAGATACCGGTTCCCTGGCCCTGGGCGGATTTGTGGCAGGCACGGCGTATATGCTGCAGATGCCCTTATTCCTGCTGATCGTGGGACTGATCTATGTGGTGGAAGTGCTCTCTGTCATGATGCAGGTGACGTACTTCAAGATATCCCACGGCAAAAGAATTTTCAAGATGGCGCCTATCCACCATCACTTTGAATTGTGCGGCTGGTCCGAGACAAGGGTCGTTGCCGTATTCTCCATTATTACAGCCATCCTGTGCCTGATCGCACTGCTGGCATTATAAGAAAGGAAAAAGAGAAATGGACAGAACAGAGTTAAAAGGAAAACGTGTGCTTGTATTTGGTTCGGGAATCAGCGGCATCGGCGCGGTGCGCCTGCTGGAGGCAGTACAGGCTGATGTGATATTATATGACGGAAATGAAAAGCTGGACAAAGAGGAGATTAAAAAACGCCTGCCGGAACATTCATTGTGTGATATTGTTCTGGGAGATATGCCCCAAGACCTGCCGTCAACCCTTGACCTGGCAGTGATGAGTCCGGGGGTGCCTCTTGACATTCCACCTGTGGAGGCCCTTAAGCGCGCGGGCATTCCGGTATGGGGCGAGGTGGAGCTGGCTTACCGCATGGGAGCGGGCACGGTTCTTGCCATAACAGGCACCAACGGAAAGACCACGACCACGGCACTTTTGGGAGAAATCATGCGGGCGTATGCCAAATCCGTCTTTGTGGTAGGCAACATCGGAAATGCCTATACAGGCGCAGCTCTCTCCATGACAGAAGAGAGTTATACCGTAGCGGAGATCAGCAGCTTTCAGCTTGAGACCACCATATCATTTCGCCCCAAGGTATCTGCTGTCCTGAACATTACAGAGGACCATTTAAACCGCCATCACACCATGCAGGAGTATATCCGGGTGAAGGAGATGATCGCGGGAAACCAGACAAAAGAGGATTTCTGTGTTCTCAACTATGAGGATGAGGAGCTTCGCCGGTTTGCAGAGGTATGTCCGGCTAAGACTCTCTTCTTCTCAAGCTTACATAAGCTGGATCATGGAATCTTCCTGGACGGCGGGCAGATCATCCTGCGCACCGGGACGGAGGAGATTTTGGTGGCAGAGACCAGTGGGCTTAAGCTGCTGGGACGCCATAACCATGAAAATGTCATGGCGGCTGTTGCTATGGCCTACTGTGCAGGTGTTCCCATGGAAACCATCCGGCAGGTGATACAAAGCTTTACAGCAGTGCCCCACAGGATTGAGTTTGTGGATGAGATTGACGGTGTGGCCTATTATAATGATTCCAAGGGAACCAACCCGGATGCGGCCATCAAGGGTATTCAGGCCATGAACCGGCCTACCCTGCTGATCGGCGGCGGTTACGACAAGGAGTCCTCCTATGAGGAGTGGATCCGGGCATTTGACGGCAAGGTGCGGTACCTGGTCCTCATTGGGCAGACAAAAGAGAAGATTGAAAAAGCTGCCCACAGCTGCGGCTTTATGAGTACCATTCTGGCGGAGGATCTGGAGGAAGCCGTTAAAATCTGTGCGGAGAAGGCAAATCCCGGAGACGCGGTCCTTCTCTCACCGGCCTGCGCAAGCTGGGGCCAGTTTGACAACTATGAGCAGAGGGGCGATAAGTTCAAAGAATACGTGAGAAATCGTAAGGAATAATATAAACCGTCAGACAATATAATGCAGTATGAGCAAAAAGGAAAGGGAAATGCGTGTGGAGAAGAGATACCTGAAAAAGCATCCCGTGGCGGGTGCGGCAGCAAGTGCTGCGGATGATAAGGTAAACGGGCAGAAAAGACGCATGGATGGAACGCTTTTGATTCTCGTACTGCTGCTGGTGGTCTGCGGTCTGATTTTTCTATATAGCACGAGTGCATATAATGGCAGGGTGAAGTTTCATGACCCTGCCTATTATTTTAAAAAGCAGCTTTTTGCAACCTCCCTGGGAATGATGGGCATGTATCTGGTATCCTGTATGGACTATCATATCCTTACCAGGATGGCGCCATTTCTCTATGTGGTATCCATGGGGCTGTCCCTGGCAGTGCTTCTGTTCGGAGATGAATATAACGGCTCCAAACGCTGGCTGTCTATTGGACCTTTGTCGTTCCAGCCCTCGGAGTTTGCCAAGGTGGCAGTCATCCTGCTGCTCACCTATGTGATAACAAATTCCGAAAAGCGGCAGGACAGTCTTCTGCATATGGCGGGAACCATGGCCCTGCTCCTCCCTATTGTGGGGCTTGTGGGGACCAACAACTTAAGCACTGCCATAATCATTCTGGGCATTGGCGTAATTCTGATTTTTGTATCCAATCCCAAATACCTTCCGTTTGTGGGAATCGGAGGGGTGGGGGTGCTTTTTATCGGTATTTTCCTGAGTATGGCCAGCTACCGCCTGGAGCGTATCGCCATCTGGAGAAACCCCGAAAAATATGAAAAGGGTTTTCAGACCATCCAGGGTCTGTACGCCATTGGAAGCGGCGGCATTTTCGGAAAGGGTCTGGGGAGCAGCCTGCAGAAGCTGGGATTTGTCCCTGAGGCGCAGAATGACATGATATTTTCCATTATCTGTGAAGAGACAGGTCTTATCGGTGCCTGCCTGCTGATCCTGGTCTTCGCCCTGCTGATCTGGAGGCTTATGGTGATTGCTACACATGCCAGAGATCTGTGCGGTGCTCTGATCGCTGCGGGGATCATGGGGCATATGGCAATCCAGGTGATCCTCAACATAGCGGTTGTAACTAACACCATACCTAACACGGGAATTACCCTTCCCTTTGTCAGCTACGGCGGAACCTCTGTACTGTTTCTGATGGGAGAGATGGGTCTGGCGCTGTCTGTGAGCCGGACGCGTTCGCCCTGAACCTTTTTCGCCTCTCTGCATACAATAGTGTATAGCCAGGAGGCGGGAGGAAAGGTAAGACTTGAATGAAATTAGGATAGAAGGCGGAAATCCGCTCACAGGCGAAGTAAGGATACAAGGTTCTAAAAATGCGGCGCTGCCAATGATGGCTGCCGCTCTTTTGCATAAAGGGAAAAGTGTACTGCATCACTGCCCGAAGATCGCAGATGTCTTTGTTATGGAAGAAATCCTGCGGGAACTGGGCATGCAGATCCGGCATGAGGGAGATACCCTGACGCTGGACCCTGCCCATGTGGAGAAAACAGAGATTGACTGCTGTGAGGGCCAGAAAATGCGCTCCTCTGTCATTCTGTTGGGAAGTCTGCTGGGCAGATTCAAAAACGCGTCCGTGCCTCATCCGGGAGGCTGTGTCATAGGGGAACGCCCCATTGACCTGCATCTGTACGCTCTGGAGCGGCTGGGTGCCGTATTCGAGGAGAAAGAGGGTGTTCTCACTGCCAGGACAGATGGGCTTGTGGGCAGCACCATTCATTTTCCAAAGGTAAGTGTGGGAGCTACCCAGAACGCAGTGCTGGCCTCTGTGCTTGCAAGAGGAACCACACACCTGGAGGGATGTGCCAGGGAGCCGGAAGTGGTATGGCTGTGCCGTTTTTTAAATGCCTGCGGTGCCAGAATCGAGGGAACAGGCAGTGATACCCTGACCATCACAGGAGTGGAGGAACTGCATGGGACAGAGTTCACTGTGCCTGCGGACAGGATTGTGGCAGGTACTTATGTGTGCGCCTGCGCGGCTACCAGAGGAGAGATTATCCTGGACGGCGCGCCGTTGGAGGAAATGGAAGCCCTCATGAGAGTGTACGAGAAAATGGGTGGACAATATGAAGCAATCGGTGGTAAACTGTCTTTGTGCAGCAAATGGGTGCAGGTTCCGTTAAGAAGGCAGTGTACGGAGGTATATCCGGGATTTCCCACGGATCTGCAGTCGCCGCTCATGGCGGTGCTGTGTACCATACCGGGAGAAAGCTGCCTGGTGGAAACGATTTTTGAGGACAGATTTAAGACAGCATCACAGCTTCTGCGCATGGGAGCCTATGTCCGGGTGGACGGCAGAAAAGCTGTTATCCGCGGCGGGACGCTTCGGGGCGCGGCTGTGGAGGCACAGGAACTGAGAGGCGGAGCAGCCCTTGTCATTGCAGGGCTGGCGGCGCAGGGGGAGACCCGTGTGAGAAACAGGCAGTACATTGAGCGGGGATATGAGGATATCTGCCGTGATCTGTCACAGCTCGGCGCCGTAATTGAGAGAGATTAAAGGGGAACATGTATGGACAGGAAAAAACACAGGATATTCTGGGGCTGCCTGGCAGCGGCCGTGTTAATAGCCATTGCGGTATTCTTTACCTGCTTTCAGATTACCAGTGTTAAAGTAGAAGGAAATCAGAATTATACGGAAGATGAAATCAAAAAAATGGTGCTGTCAGGCCCGCTTTCGGGCAATTCAGTGCTGGTGCGGTTTCTCAATCCTGATGAAAGAACAAAAGATGAGGAATTTATCAATAAAGTCTGGCTGGAGAGGACAGGCCGTCACAGTCTTGTGATCCATGTCAGGGAAAAAGAACTGATCGGCTATGTGAAATTTCTGGACGGCAACTTATACTTTGACAGAAACGGTATCGTGCAGGTGAGTACCACAGAGGAACTGGAGAATATACCGAATGTGGAGGGCCTTACGCTTGACAAGGTAGGGGTAGGCGAGAAAATTCCCGGGCTTGAAAAAGGCAGTCTGAGCCTGATCTTAAGCGTCACCAAGATGATGGAGAAGGGGGACAGGAAGCCGGACAGGCTGGTACTGGATGAAAAAGGACAGCTTGTGCTCTATTACGGCAAGGTGGAAGCCCGCATGGGCTCTGACAAAAATATGGACGAAAAAATGAGCAGACTTATGGGAATCATACCTCAGCTTGAGGGAATGGAAGGTGTCCTTCATCTGGAAAATGTGGACGAGACTTCAAAAAACGTGGTCTTTGACAAGGTTCTGAGTGAGGCGGAGCAAAAGGCGCTGGAGGACAAGGAGAACAAAAGCGGCCATGGCACAGATGAATCGGATACCGGTGATGAGGATTCTGACGGTTCCGATGATGAGTCCGGCTATGAGGATTCGGATGAGGGCAGTTATGAGGAGTATGACACCGGATATGAGGACTCAGGAGACGGGGATATGGATTATAACGAGGAAGATTCCGGCTACGGGGACGGTTCCGGGTATGAAGACTATGGTTCAGATGATGGTTCCGGGGAAGAATGACAGAGGAATTTTGTTTTTTATGGGACACAAATCGGGAAATTTTGATAATTTTTTTAAATTTTTTGTGAAAAAATAAATTTACCAGTTGATTAATTTTCCAAAAGACTATATTATATATCTATATGCATCATAAAGGTACTTAGAATTAAAGTACCTGGGTTTTCGGGTATTTATCATAAATACCCATGAGAACATGAAAAGAAACAAAGACAGATAAACCTGATTACAGAAAATCATACACGTCAGTGTATCCGAATGCGGATAAGATGCAGATATCTGTGTTCATGAAGAAGCAGCGAAGTGGATACAACAACCCGCTTTACAACATACGAGGGAAGCTAAAGGAGGAAGTACTTTGTTAGAGATAATGACAAACGAAGCTGAATCATCTGCAAAAATTATAGTGATTGGTGTAGGTGGAGCTGGTAATAACGCAGTCAACAGAATGGTGGAAGAGGCTATCGGCGGAGTGGAATTCGTCGGAGTCAATACAGATAAACAGGCTCTGACCTTATGCAAGGCACCGACTGTAGTGCAGATCGGTGAGAAGCTGACAAAAGGTCTTGGTGCAGGCGCTAAGCCGGAGATCGGCGAGAAAGCGGCTGAGGAGAGCATCGAAGAGATCAAACAGGTACTGCAGGGCGCAGATATGGTATTCGTTACCTGCGGTATGGGCGGCGGAACCGGAACAGGTGCCGCACCGATCGTGGCAGGCCTGGCAAAAGAAATGGGTATCCTGACCGTCGGCGTTGTCACAAAACCTTTCCGTTTTGAAGCTAAGACCCGTATGACAAACGCACTGACAGGTATTGAAAAATTAAAAGAGAATGTGGACACACTGATCGTTATCCCAAATGATCGTCTGCTGGAGATCGTAGACCGCCGGACAACCATGCCGGAAGCGCTCAGAAAAGCAGATGAGGTTCTGCAGCAGGCCGTACAGGGCATCACTGACCTGATCAATCTGCCGGCACTGATCAACCTCGACTTTGCGGATGTTCAGACCGTCATGATCGACAAGGGCATTGCACATATCGGTATCGGTGAAGGAAAAGGCGACGACAAGGCTATGGAAGCTGTACAGCAAGCCGTATCCAGTCCGCTTCTGGAGACCACTATCGAGGGCGCTTCCCATGTTATCATCAATGTATCCGGAGATATCTCTCTTATGGATGCCAACGATGCAGCCAGCTATGTACAGGATCTTACCGGAGAAGATACCAATATTATCTTCGGTGCCCTGTATGATGATAAAGAAGCTGATTATGTCAGAATCACTGTGATCGCTACAGGACTTGATGATGAGACAGCAAGGAAACCAAGCGTGAGCAGAGATAAGAAAGCAGCGAGACAGGAAGAACCGGTACAGCAGCAGACACCGGTACAGCCGCAGCAGCAGGCACCGGCATACAGCCAGCCTCAGCAGCAGCCGGCATTCAAGATGCCGTCCTTCCAGCCGCAGCAGGGCTTCGGAAGTACACAGCAGGGTACATTCACAAGCAATGTGCCGAAAAAGGATATCCAGATTCCGGATTTCCTGAAAAACAGAAGATAAGCGTTAAAATTACACAGGATAAAAGGGCAGTCCGGGAATTATTGCGGACTGCCTTTCGTGTATCAAAAGAGCTGTATTTCTGCATCGGGAGAGCAGATACAGGGTACTGTTCACCGTAGATGGTGCTTTCGGGCATGGCGTGGACCGTATAACGATACAGTAGAGGAGAACAGTTATGGATAATAATGGACTGACCCATTTTGACGGGGAAGGAAATGCGATCATGGTGGATGTGTCCGGCAAGGATGTGACAAGCCGTACAGCCACAGCAAAGGGCAGCATTCATGTAAACCGTGAAGTCATGGACGCGGTGGTGAACCACACAGCAAAAAAAGGTGACGTGCTGGGTGTGGCCCGTGTGGCCGGCATCATGGCAGTGAAACAGACGTCATCCCTGATTCCCATGTGCCACACACTGCTGATCAGCAAATGCAGTGTGGACTTTGAGACAGACCAGGAAAACCTGACCATTACAGCCATCTGCACAGCAAAAGTGGAAGGAAGGACCGGTGTGGAGATGGAAGCTCTCACAGGAGCCAGTGTGGCGCTTCTCACCATCTATGATATGTGCAAGGCCATTGACAAAGGCATGGTCCTGTCGGGGATTCATCTGGTGGAGAAAAAGGGCGGCAAAAGCGGGGATTTTTATTTCAAATGACAAATATTCCATATAAACATGCTTTTTATTGCAATCAAAAGGATTGGGGGAATTTTTATGAGAAGAGCAGCAGTGATAACATCGAGTGACAGCGGATATGCAGGAGAGAGAGAGGATATGAGTGCGCCTGTCATCTGTGAGATTCTGGAGAAAGCCGGCTATCAGATTACATACAAGATACTGCTCCCTGATGAGAGGGGCATGCTGAGCCGTGAGATGGCAAGGCTGGCAGATGAGAACATCGCAGATCTGATCCTCACCACAGGCGGAACGGGCTTCTCGCCCAGAGACTGCATGCCGGAGGCTACCATGGACATCTGTGAAAGACAGGTACCGGGTATTCCTGAGGCTATGCGGGCATACAGCATGCAGATCACGAAACGGGCCATGCTGAGCCGTCAGGCAGCAGGCATCAGAAAACAGGCACTGATCATCAATCTTCCGGGGAGCCCGAAGGCGGTGAGAGAATGCCTGGAGTATATTCTGCCGGAACTGGAACACGGCCTGGATATCCTGCAGGGAACCGCACACAATTGTGCCAGAACGTGACCATAGAGGACAGGCATCTGCAGGACGGTCAGAACAAAACGGTATAATAAGCTTGAAAACAGACAGGGATGTGATACGGAGACCAGGATCAGCCGTAGAACGTCCCTTTTTAAATTTAAAATTATTTCATATGTGCACCCAAATACCCTTCGGATTCGTCTAATGTATGTAAAAGACAATGAACCGGTTCAAAATATACAGCCAGTGTACCACTCCCCAAAAGGGAAATGCTTAGGCAGGACGCTGACAGAGAGGAGAACAGCATGTGGCTTGTAAAAAAGGCCCAGAGAGGGGACGCCGATGCTTTTGTGGAGCTGATCGAGCAGAACAAACAGGCAATGTACAAAGTAGCCAGAAGCTATCTGAGCTGTGAGGCAGATATTGCCGACGCCATGTCAGAGGCAGTGCTTTCTGCCTATGAGCATTTGGCAGAGCTTAAGTCCGCCGCGTATTTCAAAACCTGGCTTACCAGAATCCTGATCAACTGCTGCAAAGACATCCTGCGGCAGCAGGGCAGATGCACCGTAGTGGAACAGGTGCCTGAAGAAGGAGCGGTGGAAGAGATGCAGAGCAACAGTGGATTCACAGATCTGATACAGGAGCTTCCGAAGGATTTCCGGATGATTTTTGTCCTGTACTATGGGGAGGGTTTCTGTACCAGAGAGATAGCAGAACTTCTCGACATCAGTGAAAATACAGTAAAAAGCCGTCTGAGAAGAGGACGGATGAAGTTAAGTGATATCTTACAGCATCAATAAAGGAGGCACACTATGAATTATACAGAAAATGAAATGAAACAGATCCTGGAACAGGAAGTAGAGATACCGAAAAAAGTGGATGAACGCCTGCAGGACACTTACAGCCGGATCCGCAGCCAGAACAAGACAAGAACCAACTATGCCAAAAAGTCCTGGCGCAAGATCACGGCAGCAGCGGCAGCCGTAGTCCTCACCCTCACCGTAACCGGCGGCACAGCAGCGGCAGCTTACCTTTCCGAGCACACGGATTTCTTCCAGGGCATGTTCGGAAACACCACAAAATCTTCCCAGGAACACACCCAGATTCTTGCGGACCCGGATAAAGAGGACGGCATGATGGCTGACCTCCCAGGCAAAGAATACGTTCCGGTAGATGAGGAAAAAGCTGACGCCCTCATAGGCGGCAATATAACCGAGGTGAACATCACCAAAGAGATTGGTGATCACACCCTTACCATAGAGAACATTGTCACAGACGGCAACGGCATGCTCATGTCTATGACCCTGGAAAGACAGGGAGGAGTCACTGCACTGTACGCGGATGACGAGACAAACCGCACAAAAGGTGCCTATTTCTCCCAGGAATCCAACTTCTCCTTCTGTTTTGAAGATCAGGAAGGAAACCCTGCCGGTGAATTCATGTATGTAGACACAGAAAAGAGCACACCTGATAAATACTATATTTATGATTACATGATATGGGGCAGTGCAGAAAACACCTCAAACCAGCCCAGACTGCACATTTACACCTATCCCGTTACCTTCGGCGAGCTTCAGGAGATGAACGAGACAGACCCGGAAAAGAGAAATCAGATAGAAGTGACAGAAGATTACGTGGACCTTCCCCAGTGCGAAACCGTCTCCATGCAGTCCCTGTCCCGGGATGATACCTGGATATGTTCCTATTCCCCCATCTCCATGAACATCAACATGTCCGCTCAGGCCCCCGAAGAAGAGGCCCAGGACCCGTACTGCATCAAATACATTGAACTCAAATACAAAGACGGCACCAGCTACGTCATCTACGATCAGGACGAACTCGACAACACAGGCTACATCTGCGGCGTAGACACCGAATTCCGCCTGACCTACAACCGCATCGTAAACCCGGAAGACATCACCCAGATCCTCATCAACGACAACGTTTACGATGTAAACGAATAACCAACAACAATTCAAACGAACCAACAGTTTTATTAAAAATGAGCTGTCCCCTATTTCCGGGAGACAGCTCATCTTAAATTATATAACCTTCCGCCTGCAATATCATTAACAATGCTCTGTGGGAGTAAATTTCAACAGAACAATAAGAAAAATAACCGCTGCCACTGTCAGGGGAAAGAAAGGGCCGGAGGCCGGGATGCCTCTTTCGTCAGGCGAGGTTAAGCGGAGTGAGTCGAAGATCCACCTGCCCCAGACACTTGGTGAGGAAGCCATTGCTGACGAACCTAGTGACTGGGAGCAGGTTAGCTGAGACGCACGGAGCCTCGAGCAGGACGAAAGAGGCATCCCGGCCTCCGGCCCTTTCTTTCCCCGTCCGCTAAGCCACCTATTTCCCCAGCCGTTCTCTGACTACTTCCATCGGCATCTCCCGCCCCGTCCATATCCGAAAGGCCTCCGCCCCCTGATACAACAACATGGCATACCCATTAAACCCCTTACATCCCATCTCCTTCGCCATCCGCAGCAGCTTTGTCTCCCATGGATTATAAACAATATCCCCCACAGCCAGCCCCTCATGCAGAAAATCCTTTCCCGGCAGAATACAACCATCTTCATCCGGTGCCATCCCCACAGAAGTGGCATTCACAACCAGCACACTATCCTCAAGACTCCTTTTCAGCCCATCCTTATCCTCATTATCACAGAGACAGATCACACATCCGGTTTCCTTTTCCAGCCGCCCGATCAAGTCTTTCATCCGAGGCAGAAACCTGCTCGTCATTCTGGCATACACATCAATTTTTCCTGCCCCGTCAAGCGCCGCCTGTGTACAGATAGCCGTGGCGGCTCCTCCGATACCCATAAGTGTTATATTCTTTCCTCTTACATCGATTTCCTGCTCCCTCACAGCCCGCATAAATCCGATTCCGTCCGTATTATGCCCGACCAGTTTCCCATCCCTGTTCTCCACAGTATTCACAGCTCCGATCAGACCTGCAGCGGGGGACAAGTCATCCAGATAGTCCAATATCTTATTTTTATTGGGCATAGTCAGATTAAATCCCTTTACACCCAGTGCGCGCAGTCCTTTTACGGCGTCTTTTAAAGTTCCTTCATTTACATCGAAACAAAGATAAACGAAATCAAGCCCCAGAGCCTGAAAGCCTGTATTATGCATCATAGGTGAAATACTGTGTTTCACCGGGCTTCCAAGCAGTCCGGTAAGCTGTGTTTGTCCCGTAATTGGTATCATGATTTTTCATCCTTTCTGAAACCTGGCGGCCATCTTTCTGTTACATGAATCTGAACAGTCTTCTGCCTGTCACATGAATCCATGCAGTCCGCCGCCTTTTTTCGCAGGCCGCCACCCGTAATGATTCAATAAAACCGAACCATAACCTGCACCTGCATTAATTTAAAGTGTAAAAGGAAACTTTCGTGGTGTCAAGAGAAAAAGTGTGTTATAATAGCGGCAGTAATTTATCAGTTACTGTTCACACACCACTGTCCCGCCGGGTGTTTTCAGACCAAAAGCATGAAAATCCCGAGGCAGCCAGCGCGATATGGAGCAGAATGCTTCATATCCGTGTATCACGAAGCGTGTTGCTGGGCACGCAGTGAACAGTAACATTTACCAGGAGGAAAAAGGAACATGAAAACCGTAGAGATAAAAGGCATAAAGATCGGGGAGGGAATTCCGAAAATATGTATTCCCCTCACAGGAAAAACAAGAGAAGAAATCATAAAAGAAGCAGAAACAGTGAAAAACATGGAACCGGATTTCGTCGAATGGCGCGCAGATTGTTATGAGGAGGGAAAGAACAGCGAAAATAGTTTGGAAATGTTGAAAACCATTCACTGCGTTTTAGACAAGATTCCCCTTCTTTTTACCTTCAGAACCGACAAAGAAGGAGGCAGTCAGTCCATTACCTGTGAGGATTATGTAAATCTTCTGGAAAATGCCGCCAAAACCGGCTTTGTGGACCTGATTGACGTGGAAGCTTTTTTTGACACGGACAGGACAGAATCTCTGATGAAAAGATTGAAAGAATGCGGCGTTTATGTGGCTGCTTCCAACCATCATTTTGACAGGACACCTTCTATAGAAGAGATGGTAAAACGGATGGAGACCATGGACCGTTTCGGGGCAGATATTCTGAAACTGGCTGTTATGCCAAAAAGTGACGAGGACCTCATGTCTCTTTTGACAGCAACCGTCATGATGAAGCGCAGAACAGAGAAACCGGTCATCACTATGTCCATGGGAAAAACAGGAGTTTTGAGCCGTCTTTGCGGAGAGGCGTCAGGCTCAGCCGTCACATTTTCGGCGGGCATCAAGGCCTCTGCACCGGGCCAGATCCCGGCGGAAAGGATGCGCAGAACCCTGCAGCTTCTCCATGAAAGCTTTACATAAAGAGGATAACATAACAAGAAAAAACGGGACCAAAACTGTCGAAAAGATTTTTGATTCGTCCAAGCGGTTTTGACAAAATAAACACCCCCTATCACCTATAATGAACATTACTTATTCCAGATAAGTATGCAGCAGAAAACGCACTTAGCGGATTTTCTGCTGACATGAATGAGTCATACAAGGTTTAGGGGGTGTTTTGTGTACTACGAATTTTACATTGACGTTTTTTTCGTAGTCAATCTGGTAATGGATTTTTTGCTGCTGCGTCTGGTGAACCGGGTGCTGAAGGGGACTGCCACTCCTCTTCGTTCTCTGGCAGGTGCAGTGCTGGGAGCTGCCGGTATCTGTGTGATCACACTGCTGCCTTTATCGTCCCCCTACATAAGGGTATTGCTTTCACACGGCGTCCTGGGCATCCTCATGGTGTGGGTGGGCTGCTGCTGCAGGTCATGGAGAAAACTGTTTACAGGGATTTTACTTCTGTACGGTTTTTCCTTTCTCACAGGAGGGATACTTACGGCCCTGCCGGGCGGCACAAAGGAAGGCTTACTTACGTTTTGTTTCATCACCACAGCCACTTACTGGATTCTCATCTTAGGAATGCGACTCTTGGAATACTTAAAAGGAAAAAGCTCCGCCATTTGCGAAGTTATCATTCGCGCGGGCGGCAAATCAGTGAAAGTCAAAGGACTGTATGATACTGGCAACAGGCTGCGTGACACACTCACCAGAAAACCGGTGAGCGTTGTGGAATACGGGAGGTTTGAGGAGCTTCTTGGCGAGGACCAAAAGGCTTCTTTTGAGAGGCTTCTCAGCGGAACCGGGAGCACGGAGGACATCTGTGCCCAATCGGTGCTTAAGTTTCATCCTCATTACATTTCCTATCGCAGCGTGGGGCAGGATAATGGACTAATGCTTGCCGTCACTGTAGATGAACTATATGTATCAGCAGGAGAAGAAGGCAGTGTGGTAAAACATGCAGTTTTAGGGCTTGCAGGGAACCAGCTTTCCACTGCCGGAAACTTTCAGATAATCGTCAATCCGTGCATTGTGAACGCAGAATAGAATGGTATTCTGCATTTCCGGGCACACAGCAGAGCAAAAGTCAGGATTTGCTTTGACAGTTTTAGGGAGGAGCATAAATGAATATGGAAGCAGCAGCAGAGAGAAAAGTACAGATGCCTGTTTTTTCGGGGTTTTCCAATATTATATTCAGAAGAGGGGAAGAAATTCATTATATCGGAGGAGCAGAGGTCCTTCCGGCGCCTTTGGACGCAGAAGCAGAGGCGGAAATGATAGGAAAATTACAGACAGAGGACAATGCAGACGCAAAATCACGTCTGATCGAACATAACCTGCGTCTGGTCGTTTACATTGCCAAGAAATTTGACAACACCGGGGTAGGGGTGGAGGATTTGATCTCCATTGGAACCATTGGCCTGATCAAAGCCATCAATACATTCAACCCCACAAAGAAGATCAAGCTGGCAACCTACGCATCCAGATGTATTGAAAATGAGATCCTTATGTATCTCAGGCGCAACAGCAAGACTAAGATGGAGGTTTCCATTGATGAGCCGCTGAACGTGGACTGGGATGGAAATGAACTGCTTTTATCCGATATTCTGGGGACGGATGAGGATGTGATCTATAGGGGAATCGAAAGTGAAGTGGAGCGGTCCCTTCTGGGGAAGGCGATCGGCAAGCTGACCAAAAGGGAACAGACCATTGTGCGGCTGCGGTTCGGCATCAATATGCCGGATGGCAGGGAAAAGACACAGAAGGAAGTCGCTGACCTTCTTGGAATCTCCCAGTCCTACATATCCAGGCTGGAAAAGCGGATCATGAAGAGACTGAAAAAAGAGATCGTAAGATACGAATAACACATTACCGGGTTGACTGGGGAACCTCATTAAGGCTATACTTACTAGTGACAACACGAAGAGTTGATAATGAGGTGATGAGGATGCAGAAGGCTCTGCCAATCGGAAATGACCAGTTTCGTATAGTAAGAGAAAAAGATTATTATTATATTGACAAAACACTTCTTATAAAAGAATTTTTAGAGCTGAGGGATACGGCTTCCCTGATCACAAGACCGAGAAGATTCGGGAAAACACTAAATATGACCATGCTCCGGGAATTTTTTGATATCACAAGAGACAGCAGAAATCTCCTGTCATTTATTTTTCCTTTAAAGACTGCAGTGGTAAGACACAGGATGAGCTGAAGGTGCGTCTCTCGAAGGAAATCCTAAAAGAATATCAGAGATATGCAGTCATTTTTGAAAGCGGCAGCCAGGATAAAAGAGATGTATATGTAAGGATATTCTACAACAATCTTGAAAAACTAATTTCATGTTCTATGTCATTTGCAGAGTTGTCTGCCTATGTGGAAGAACTTATCAGGGTGGTACATGATCATTATGGGGCTGCTCCGATTCTGCTGATCGATGAATATGACCAGCCGGTTTTATCCAGCTATGAAAATGGATACAGAAAGGAACTGGGAGATTTCTTTTCCAGCTTTTACGGGTCTGCCCTGAAGGGAAATGAGTACATGGACCAGGCGCTGCTTACAGGAATCCAGAGAGTGGCAAAAGAGAGTATATTTTCCAAACTGAATAATATCAGTATCTATACAGTGATAGATGAATGTTATTCTGACAAATTCGGCATCACAAAAAGAGAGGCAGAAAAACTGCTCTGTGATTTTGGCATGGAACTGTCTGCAGTGGTGAAAGAAAAGTATGATGGATATCGGTTTGGGAGATATGACATTTATAATCCGTGGTCCCTGTTATGCTATATCAGGAAGGGCAGGGCTGAGAATTTCTGGGTGAATACCTCCACCAATTATCTGGTAAAAGAGGCTGTGAAAAAGGCAGATGAACGGTTTCGCAGGGAATTTGATGAGCTGATCGAAAAGAAAACCGTACGGGTTGGAATTAATTTGGAGACTTCATTTATAGAACTGCAGGATAATTACAGTTTGTGGGGCCTGCTGGTAAACGCAGGATATGTGACCGTGGAGGATGTGGAGGACGAAAGTTTTATGAAAGTCCGCATTCCGAATGAGGAGGTGTGCGCTGAGTTTCGTAAAATCCTGGCGGAGCAGGCGAATATTTCCGATATGGACCTGCAGGGAATGTTCCGCTGCCTGCTGGAAAAAGATATGGAGGGATTCCTGAAAATTTATCGGGATATTGTCATATCCTGTACCAGCTATTTTGATGCCAGGGAGAATGCCTATCATATGCTGTTTCTGGGAATGTGTATCAGTGTAAGAGGAATCTACGAGGTGAGCAGTAATCTGGAACAGGGGCATGGACGCAGTGATATTACGCTGAAGGCTCTGGAACCGGGACGTCCGCATATCATTTTGGAATTTAAGCAGGGAAGTGATGTGGAGACACTGAAAAAATCTGCATTGAAACAAATACTAAAAAAGCAGTATTACAGCGGTCTGACAGGAGAAGTCCTGTGTGTAGGCATTGCACATGACAAAAAGCAGTGTGCGCTTACGTGGGAATCTATAACTGTCACGGGCAGCGGGCAGGCCGTGAGGGAAAATATTTAGGGGATAAATTTTAAAATATAAAACAGCCGTCTGGTAACACGGGGAGACATATCCAATGGGATTTGCAGCTTCCGGTTATGGGACGGCTGTTTTATTTGCGTTCATTTTTAATGCGTTTTTCTGCAATCATATATACTGCTGTTCATCAAAATCATATATTTAATGATTCTGCTGAATTACATATTCTGCTGTATCTCCTGTTTTTCTTTCAAAATGATCTCTGCGAGCTGGGCAATCCGTTCATCGGACATTCTGGCAGCTGGGGCGGAGATGGAGAAGGCGTAGCGGGCACGTCCCTTATAATCAGGGAGACTTACCGCGATACAGCGCACACCAAGCTCATTTTCCTCATCGTCCAGGGCATAGCCTTTTTTTCTCACTTCTTCTATTTTTTCCTGAAAACGGGAAAATTCCGTAATCGTATGGGGGGTCAGGCGCTCAATACTGCTTGCATCCCAGAAACGGCGTATCTGTTCCTCGTCCATATCAGCAGCCATGGCTTTTCCAACACCGGAGCAGTAAAGGGGAATTCGGTTGCCTACCTTGGATACCATGCGGACAGAATTCTGGTAGGATTCTTCTTTATAGATATATACAGCTTCCGCGCCGTCAAGCTGGACAAAATGCACGGTTTCCCCTGTCTTTTCGGAGAGCTTTTTCAGATGAGGGCGCACAACCTCCAAAATGTCCATACGGCTTAACAGACGGTTGGAGAGGCTTAATAATTTCAGGGACAAGTCATATTTTTGTGTGTCCGTATCCTGTTTTACATATCCCATATAGATAAGGGAGCAGAGCAGACGGTGCACTGTGCTTTTGTTGAGCGCAAGCTGCCGGCTTAAGTCTGCCAGCGCAATGGGGCCGTCAGATGCCAGGGTTTCCAGGACGAGAAACAGCCTGTCAGCCACCTGGATGGGATTCTTTTCTTCCATAATATATTCCTGCCTTTGGTTATTTTTCACGAATAGGCTTTGGCGTTATTGTAACACTTTCCCATTCAGGAAACAACCGGAATTTTTTTTCATTTTACTCTTGACAATCTGAGCGAGAAGAGTATAATTCAAGATAAAGATACCACAATACGAAACGGAGTTTCATAATGTGGAATGAATAAACACGAATAGGCAAACACAGCAAGGCCCATAAAACGAAAAATCAATCATTCATTTCAAGGAGGAAGTTATGAACGCAATCTTAGAACAGCTTTCAAAATTCGGTGTTGTACCGGTAGTCGTATTAAACGAGGTCAAAGATGCAGAGCCGCTGGCAAAAGCATTATGTGAGGGAGGACTTCCCTGTGCGGAGGTAACATTCCGTACCGCGGCAGCCGAGGAATCTATCCGTACCATGACAGAGAAATTTCCGGAGATGCTGGTAGGTGCCGGTACAGTCCTGACCACAGAGCAGGTGGACCGTGCAGTTGCAGCAGGCGCCAAATTCATTGTAAGCCCGGGATTTGATCCGGAGATTGTGGACTACTGCCTGAATAAAGACATTCTGGTTCTGCCCGGATGCGTAACTCCTTCTGAAGTGGCACAAGGCGTGAAACGCGGCCTGAAAGTTCTGAAATTCTTCCCGGCTGAGCAGTACGGCGGAGTATCCACGATCAAAGCTATGGCAGCAGCCTATGTGGGAATCAAATTCATGCCTACTGGCGGCATCAATCCTAAGAATGTAAAAGATTACCTGACCTGCGACAAAATCTTCGCATGCGGCGGAAGCTGGATGGTAAAAGGTGATCTGATCGCAGCAGGAGAGTTTGACAAGATCAAATCCCTGACCGAGGAAGCCGTTGCCCTGGTAAAGGAAGTAAGATAAATACAGGAGATATGTAACTGTCCATTACCCTGACAGTTACGGAAATATATTATTTCAAAGGAGAATTAAAAAAATGGCAAAAAGAGTGATCACATTTGGTGAAATCATGTTAAGACTGGCTCCGGAAGGATACTATCGTTTTGTACAGGCAGATACTTTCGGCGCAACATACGGCGGAGGAGAGGCTAACGTAGCTGTTTCCCTTGCTAACTACGGATTCGACGCAGCATTTGTTACAAAGCTGCCAAAACATGAAATCGGACAGGCTGCTATCAATTCTTTAAGAAAATATGGTGTAGATACAACGGAAATCGCACGCGGCGGCGACCGTGTGGGAATTTATTTCCTTGAAAAAGGTGCATCCCAGAGACCCTCTAAGGTTATTTATGACCGTGCTGGCTCCTCTATCGCTACAGCAAAATCCTCTGACTTCGATTGGAAGCACATTTTCGACGGCGCTGACTGGTTCCATTTTACGGGAATCACACCGGCCTTAAATGATGAAGTAGCAGCTATCTGTCTGGAAGCCTGCAAAGCAGCCAAAGATGCAGGCCTGACCATCTCCTGTGACTTAAACTACAGAAATAAACTGTGGTCCAAGGAAAAAGCAGGACAGGTTATGGGTGAGATCTGCAAATATGTGGATGTCTGCATCGCAAACGAAGAGGATGCTGCCGATGTATTCGGCATCAAAGCAGCCAACACAGATGTTACTGCAGGTACTGTAAACCACGAGGGATACAAAGATGTTGCAAAACAGCTTGCTGACCGTTTTGGCTTCTCAAAGGTTGCCATTACACTGAGAGAGTCCCTGTCTGCAAATGACAATAACTGGTCCGCTATGTTATATGACGGAAATGATTACTTCTTCAGCAAAAAATACAAAATGCACATCGTTGACCGTGTAGGCGGCGGCGACAGCTTTGGCGGCGGATTGATCTGCGCATGCTTAAACGGCTATGACGCACAGGCCACCATCGAGTTCGCAGTGGCAGCTTCCTGCCTGAAGCACTCGATCGAAGGTGACTTCAACATGGTTTCTATGGATGAGGTTTCCAAACTTGCAGGCGGAGACGGTTCAGGACGTGTGCAGAGATAAGGACAGAATAAATAGTTATAAATGATAGCCCTTTTGCCATGGGTGAACATTTAAATAAAAATGGGATGTTGTGAAAACAGCATCCCATTGTTTATAACAGCAGACCATTTGGAAAGTATTCTCTGCTGAAGCAGATTGGGCTGGACAGCAGTTTTATGGTTATTGATAGATAAGAGAATCAGGGAGGGTTTTAGGATGAAAAAAGATTTTGATTTGCTTTCATTAGGAGAGATTTTACTGAGGCTGTCACCGCCGGATAATGAGAGGATCGTGCGCGGTGAGACATTTCAGAAGCAGGTGGGCGGCGCTGAGTTAAACGTGGTGTCAGGTGCGTCTCTTCTGGGCCTCAGGACAGGAATCATATCCAAGCTGCCGGATAATGCTCTGGGTGTTTATGCCAAGAACAGGGTTCGTTTCTGCGGAGTCAGTGATGACTATCTGGTGTATGACGAGGAGCCGGATGCAAGGCTGGGTATCTATTATTATGAAAACGGAGCATATCCCAGGAAACCAAGTGTGGTTTATGACAGGCGGCATGCGTCTTTCTGTAAGATTGGGGTGGAAGAGCTGCCGCAGGAGATGTTTGCAAGCACCAGGTGTTTCCATACCAGCGGGATCACACTGGCATTGGCGGAGAATACCAGGAATACAGCGGTGGAGATGATCAGGAAGTTTAAGGAGAATGGGGCGATTATTTCTTTTGATGTGAATTTTAGGGGAAATCTCTGGACCGGGGCGGAGGCGAAAGAATGTATTGAGAAGATTCTGCCCTATGTGGATGTTTTCTTCTGTTCTGAGGATACGGCAAGGCTGACATTTTTGAAAGATGGGGATGTGAAGTCTATGATGAAGAGTTTTACGGAGGAATATCCGATTTCTATTGTGGCTTCTACGCAGAGGATTGTGCATAGTCCTAAGGTGCATACGTTTGGGTCTGTGATCTATAATGCGAAGGAAGACAGATGCTATGAGGAGGAGCCGTATCGGGATATTGAGGTTGTGGACAGGATTGGGAGTGGGGATGCTTATATTTCCGGAGCGCTTTATGGGCTGCTGGCACATGAGTTTGACTGTCAGAAGGCGCTTCAGTATGGGAATGCGACCAGTTCTGTGAAGAATACGATTCCGGGGGATCTGCCTTCTTGTGATTTGAAGGAGATTGATCGGATTATTCGGAATCATATGGGGATGGGGGCGCAGGTGGAAATGGAACGATGATGTAGGGACGTATAAAAGGAGACACAAAACGAAAGATGGTCGAAGGGGGACGCCCAAAGGGGAAGACCGGCAGGGGCAGCAGGCCCGCAGGGGGTTCTCCGGCTGATGCCTTCGTCGGCTAGTCTTGCTAAGAAAAAAATGAAGCCCCGGACAAGGCACCGGGCAGAACCGCAGTCCAGCCTTTATGGCTGAACTGCTCAACTGCCCTGAAATTTCGGATGGTAACCGAAATTTCTCCTTGTCCGGGGCTTCATTTTTTCCTAAGCAAGTCTACGCCTCCTACGGAACACCAGCCGGAGAACCCCCTGCGGGCCTGCTGCCCCTGCCGGTCTTCCCCTTTGGCCTGAGAGCGTCGTTCGGGAGGAAAAGAGAGAACGTCGCTTGGAAGGAAAAGAGAGAGCGTCGTTTGGAAGGAAAAGTCGGAGAACCGTTCGGAAGGAAAAGAGAGAGCGTTATTCGGGAGAAAAAGGTGGAAATTGGACGGGGTGGGGGGCATAGGATAGGTAATAAGGGTGAATTTTGGTGGGATTATGCGGGTTTGTGATTTGAGGCAGAAGGAAGTTATTAATATCTGTACTTGTAAGAGTCTGGGGTGTCCTTTGGATGTGGAGTTTGATCCTAAGACGGGGTGTCTGACGGCGATCATTGTGCCGGTGCCGGGGAAGCTTTGCGGACTGTTTGGGCCGGCCAGTGAGTATGTGATTCCCTGGCAGTGTATTAAGCAGATTGGGGAGGATATCATTCTGGTGGAGATCAAGGAGGATAAGTTTCTAAAGAAAGAATAAGAATTTACGCGGAGGTGGTTCCTTGACACGCTTTTTCTGTTGAAGTATGATAGAGGGCAGTAATAAGGAGGGGAACCAATGAAGGGATTTTTGGTGAAGTATAAGAGAGCGTTTCTGTTCTCACTGGTGTTTTCTCTTGTCTGTTTTGGGTTTATGCTGACGCATTTTACCATAACGATCGATGAGGAAACTTGGATTCTGGCAAATCAGCCGTCGCTTTTGTGGCTTTTGCAGGGGAGATTTTCAGTCTGGCTGTTTGATCTGGTTTTTACAAGGGAAGGGAATTTTGCTCCGTTTCTCTGGGATTTCCTTTCGGTGGTGTGCTGGCATTTTTCAGGGGTTGTATTTGTCTATGCGCTGCTGGGTAAGGAAAAGGTCAAAGAGTGGCAGATGTTTTTCTTTACGGCCTATTATGCGTCACTGCCGTTTGTGGTGGGAGAGATTCTTTCTTTTTCCATGTTCAATCTGCAGGTGTGTACAGCAATGGTGGCTGTGGCTTTTGGGTTTGTGTACAGTATCCGGTTTGTGGAGGGCAGGGGGAAAAAGGATGCAGGTCTTGCATTTTTGCTGCTGCTGTACAGTTTTGCTATTTATCAGGCATTGATCTGTGTGTATGTGACAGGGGTGGTGGCTTATTGTCTTCTGAAATTTGTGAAGAGGGAAGAGAAGGGGCTGCTGCGGTTTATTGTGACCTGTGCGGTGCTCTGCGCTGCGGCTGCTGCGGTATATTATGGGATTGATATGATCATCTGGCATTTTTCAGGGACTGCCGGGTATCTGGAGGAGAATTATATCGGCTGGTTCAGTGAGAACTGGAAGGCAATGTTCGCGGCTTCCGTTCTCAATGTGGGCAGGGTCTCTTTTTCCATTCCCTATGAGGGAGAATATATTTACGGCGGAGAGGTGATCCGCTGTGTGACAGTGCTCTTTGTAATCTATGCTGTCTGGCTGTTTTTTAGGCGCAGAGGGGCAAAGGATAAGCTTGGGGTATTTTTCTATACGGTTGCTCTTTGTATTGCACCCTTTGTTATGTATCTGCTTTTGGCAACCTACAAGACCCATGGCAGGATGCTTCTGGCAATTCCCCTGGCGGGTGCTGTGCAGATTTATCTTATATTCAGTGCGATCAGAAGAAATGTGGTAAAGAAGGCCATGATCGTGCTTGTGTCTTATCTGCTGTTTCTGAACGCGAGGAATATGAATATGATCTATTATTATGGAAGTATTGCCTATCAGAGGGATGTGACCACAGCGTCCCAGCTCATGTATGACATCCAGAGAGCAGGCATGGACTACCATGCAAAGCCCATAGCTTTTGTGGGGATGGTACAGCCGGACGAGCTGCCTGTTCAGAAGTCGGATACACTGGGCGGCTCCATTTTCGCCTGGGATGAGGGAAATGTATCCAGAATGAAGGACTTTCTCCGAACACAGGGGTACGCAGTGACAGCGGCATCTGCAGAGATGATCGGAAGAGCCGCAGCGGAGGCGGAATCCATGACCTCATGGCCGCAGGAGGGCAGTATCCGGGAAGTGGATGACATGATCATTGTAAAATTCTCACAGCCCACGGAAAAATGGTACAGTGTAAATAATGTAGTGACAGAATAATGCGGATGACCGCAGTGTGAAGAACAAACGCACTGCGGTTATTTTTTTCGGAAATGAATAAAAAACAAATTGTATTGAAGTGCATACAAGTGATACTCTATAGGTAAGAACTTTATGAGGAAAAGGAGCATTCAGGATGACAAAACTGGTGATTAACCCAAAGGTAAAGAAGAGTAAAATACATAAGGAGATTTACGGACATTTCTCTGAACATCTGGGAAGATGTATCTATGAGGGGCTGTATGTGGGAGAGGATTCCCCGATTCCAAATGTGAACGGTATGCGGACGGATGTAGTGGAAGCCCTGAAGGAAATGAAGATTCCGGTGCTGCGCTGGCCGGGGGGATGTTTTGCGGATGAGTATCACTGGAAGGACGGAATCGGGCCGAAAGAGAGCAGGAAGAAAATTATCAATACCCACTGGGGTGGTGTTGTGGAGGACAACAGCTTTGGAACCCATGAGTTTTTTGAACTGTGCCGCCAGCTTGGCTGTGAGGCCTATGTAAACGGAAATGTGGGGAGCGGAACTGTGCAGGAAATGTCAGAGTGGGTGGAGTATATGACCTTTGACGGTGTTTCTCCCATGGCAGACCTGAGAAAAGAAAACGGACATGAGGAGTCCTGGGACGTGGCGTTCTTCGGTGTGGGAAATGAAAACTGGGGCTGCGGCGGAAATATGACGCCGGAGTATTACGGCAATGAATACCGCCGTTATCAGACCTATGTGAGAGATTATAAGGCGGATAAAAAGATATACAAAATTGCCTGCGGAGCAAATGTGGATGATTATGAGTGGACAGAGGGTGTGATGCATACCTGTTTCCGCCACAGCCAGCCTTTCCAGCACGGATTTATGGATGGCCTTTCCCTGCATTATTACACGCACCCGGAGGGATGGGACATTAAGGGAAGTGCCACGGATTTTGATGATAAGGTCTGGTACAAAACTCTGAGCAAAACACTTTATATGGAAGAGCTGATCAACCGTCACGGTGCCATTATGGACAAGTATGACCCGGAGAAGAAGATCGGAATGATCGTGGATGAGTGGGGGACCTGGTTTACCGTGGAGCCCGGCACAAATCCGGGATTTCTTTACCAGCAAAACACCATGAGGGATGCACTGGTGGCAGGCATCAATCTGAATATTTTCAACAAACACAGTGACCGTGTCCATATGGCAAATCTGGCCCAGCTTGTGAATGTTCTCCAGTCTGTGATCCTGACAGAAGGGGAGAAGATGCTGCTGACACCGACCTACCATGTATTTCACATGTATAAATACCATCAGGATGCGGATCTTCTGGAAAGCCGTATCGACACAAAGACCATAGGAGCGGAGGCGGAGTATCAGGTGCCGAACCTGACAGAGTCCGTATCAGTGGATGCGGAGGGAGTGATGCATATAACAATCACAAACCTTTCCCTGGATGAGGATTACGATGTGGATGCACTGATCCTGGAAAAACCTGTGACAGAGGTTAGAGGAGAGATCCTGGCGGAAGAGATGCATGCCATGAATACTTTTGAGGAGCCGGAAACTGTTAAGGTGAAAGAGTTTAGAGATGTGAAGATCACGGACAAAGGAATTGCGTTTACCATACCTGCGTGCAGCGTGCTGCATCTGGCAGTAAAATAAGAGAAAAACAGGGCGTTTTCCATGGGGAAAGCGCCCTGTCTGCGTCATCCCAGGAAGGCAAAATAGAGGATGACGATCATGCCGAGTATGATACGGTAGACACCGAATATTTTAAAGTCATGTTTTCTGATGTAGCCCAGAAGCATGCGGATGGCAAAAATGGATACGATAAAGGAGACAAAGGTTCCGATTATCAGGAGAATCCATTCTTCACCGGAAAACATGCCTGTTTTCAGGAAATATTTCAGCAGCTTCAGACCGCTGGCGCCGGCCATGACCGGTATGGCAAGAAAGAAGGAAAATTCACTGGCTACATAACGGGAGCAGCCAAGAATGACAGCGCCCAGGATGGTTGCACCGCTTCTGGAGGTTCCGGGAATTGCCGCCAGCACCTGGAAACAGCCGATGAAAAAGGCGGTCTGATAGGTAAGTGCCTCCAGAGATTCCATTTTCGGCTGCTTTTTTCTGCTCTCAATGACAAGAAAGGCAATACCGTACAGGATCAGGGTTGCAGCGATTATGTATACACTGGACAGATAGTCCTCCAGAACCATATCAAGGGGCAGTCCCGCGATCACGATGGGAATACATCCCACAGCCACCTTTTTCCACAGTGTGTAGGTCTCCTGTTTTTCAGCGGTACTTTTCTTTGGAGAAAGGGGGTTCAGCTTGTGGAAAAACAGGACCAGAACAGCCAGTATGGAGCCGAACTGGATCACCACTTTGAAGACTTCAAAAAATTCCGGTGTGGAGGTCATGGGCCAGATATTGTCAAACAAGATCAAATGCCCTGTGCTGCTGATGGGCAGCCATTCTGTGATACCCTGAATGATACCTAGAATGACCGCCTTTAAGATTTCAATAAAATCCATGAATACTTTTCCTTTCTGTGATGCCCGTCGTGAGTCGTGAGATTACTGGTTGTTTGGTGTTTCGATGCGGCGGATTTCCTTTGTGCGGATTTCCTTGCAGAGAGCATCAATGAAATCATCCAGGGATTTCTGGCCTTCATCACCAAGGAAACGGCTTCTGACTGCCACTTTTCCTTCTGCTTCTTCCTTTTCTCCCACAACGATCATGTAAGGAACTTTTGCGAGCCTTGCCTCACGGATCTTGTAGCCAATCTTTTCGGAACGCTCGTCTATGGTGCAGAGGATACCGTTTTTCTTTAACTCGCTTTCTACTCTGACTGCGTAATCCTGGTATTTTTCAGAGATGGGAAGGATACGGACCTGTTCCGGGCAGAGCCAGGTGGGGAACATGCCGGCATATTTTTCAATGAGCCATGCCAGAGTTCTCTCATAGCAGCCAATGGAAGTTCTGTGGATAATGTACGGGCGGACTTTTTCTCCGTTCTGGTCAATATAGTACATGTCAAACTGTTCAGCCAGCAGTGCATCCCACTGTATGGTGATCATGGTATCCTCTTTGCCGTATACATTTTTGGCATTGATATCTACCTTGGGGCCGTAGAAGGCGGCTTCTCCCACATCCTCCACAAATGGAACATCCAGTTCCACTAAAATGCTGCGGATATGCTGTTCCGTCTGTTCCCATACCTCGGCATCGCCGATATACTTTTCTGTATTTTCCGGGTCCCATTTGGATAAATGATAAGTCACATCATCCTGAAGGCCCAGTGTGGTCAGGCATTTCTTGGCAAGCGCCAGACAGCCTTTGAATTCTTCCACCATCTGATCCGGGCGGACGATCAGGTGGCCCTCCGAGATGGTGAACTGGCGGACACGTGTCAGGCCGTGCATTTCGCCGGAATCCTCGTTTCTGAACAGTGTGGAGGTCTCGCTGTAGCGAAGAGGCAGGTCGCGGTAGGAGCGCTGTCTGGATTTATATACATAATACTGGAAGGGGCAGGTCATGGGGCGCAGAGCAAACACTTCTTTGTCTGTCTCCTCATCTCCCAGAACAAACATGCCGTCCTTGTAGTGGTCCCAGTGACCGGATATCTTGTATAAGTCACTTTTGGCCATGAGGGGTGTTTTGGTACGGATATAGCCCCAATTGTTGTCCTCCTCATCCTCGATCCATCTCTGGAGTGTCTGGATGATCTTAGCGCCTTTTGGCATCAGCAGGGGAAGGCCCTGTCCGATCACATCAACGGTGGTGAATAATTCCATTTCACGTCCAAGCTTGTTGTGGTCACGTTTTTTGATCTCTTCCAAGTGCTGGAGATATTCGTTCAGCTCATCCTTTGTGGAAAAGGCGCTGCCGTATATTCTCTGCAGCATGGGTTTGCTGGAATCCCCTCTCCAGTAAGCACCTGAGGAGGAGGTCAGTTTAAACGCTTTGATGCCTTTTGTGTTCATAAGATGAGGTCCTGCGCACAGATCAACGAAATCTCCCTGGGAGTAGAAGGAAATCTCAGCATCTGCGGGAAGGTCTGTGATCAGTTCCACTTTGTAGGGTTCTTCTTTTTCTGTCATGAGGCGAATGGCCTCCTCTCTTGGGAGCGTGAAGCGTTCGAGTTTGTTTCCTTTCTTGATGATCCGTTTCATCTCTTTTTCCAGTTGGTCAAGGTCCTCTCTGGAAAATGGTTCTGCCTCAAAGTCATAGTAGAAGCCGGTGTCGATTGCCGGCCCGATTGCCAGTTTGGCATTGGGAAACAGATGTCTGACAGCTTCAGCCAGTACATGGGAGCAGGTATGGCGGACAACACGAAGTCCTTCCGGATCTCTGGCTGTGAGAATGTTCAGGCTGCAGTCCTTGTGGATGACAGTTCTTAAATCCACGATCTGACCGTCCACCTGGCCTGCGCAGGCAGCCCGTGCCAGTCCTTCGCTTATGTCAAAGGCAATGTCAATGACTGATTTGGATTCCGTATATTCTTTTACGGAGCCGTCTTTTAATGTGATCTTCATTCTTTTTTCCTCCATGAGTAATTGATTAAATAAAAAAACCCTGAACAATCCTAAGACTGTTCAGGGACGATAAACAAGATACCGCGGTTCCACCCTTTTTGCAAATACCACTCATTCAGACGATAACGGTGTCGGCCGGACTTTATTAAAGCCGCTCCAGGGTGGTCTTCAAATGTTTCCCCATAGAATGCTCACACCGTATGCATTCCTCTCTGCATGGATAGACATTTTACTCTTCCTGTCTACGCGTTGGATCATATGGCAGAATGCAGCGGCAGACCTGTTGAAAGGCGGCGGATACATTCTGAATTGGTGTTTAGCATATCATCTATGGGCGTGAATGTCAAGTCAGGAGCGTGAGGATTTTCAGGGACGGAGATAGTTTTTCATGTTTTTCAGCGCGTGCTTTTCCAGACGGCTGACCTGAGCCTGGGAGATGCCGATTTCCCGGGCAACCTCCATCTGGGTTTTTCCTTCGTAGAAACGCATTTCGATAATGTGTTTTTCCCTGTCATCCAGGCGTTTCATGGCCTCCTTCAGGGACAGATCCTCGATCCAGTTTTCCTCTCTGTTCTTTTTATCACTGATCTGATCCATAACATACAGGGTATCCCCGCCCTCTGTGTATACAGGTTCGTAGAGGCTGACCGGGCTTTGGATGGCATCCAGGGCATAGACAATGTCTTCTTTTTCAATGCCGATCTCCTCGGCAATCTCATTGATGGTGGGCTCTTTGAGATTTTTCTTGACGTAATTTTCTTTGGCATAGATGGCTTTGTACGCTGTATCCCGGAGAGAACGGCTGACCCGGATAGAGTTGTTGTCGCGCAGATACCTGCGGATCTCACCGATGATCATGGGAACCGCATAAGTAGAAAATTTCACGTTCAGTGTCGTGTCGAAATTGTCAATGGCCTTCATCAGCCCAATGCAGCCAATCTGGAAGAGATCATCTACATTTTCGTTGCTGGCGGAGAAGCGTTTGATGATACTGAGCACCAGCCTCAAATTTCCCTTGATATATAATTCTCTGGCTTCCGTATCTCCCTTTTTGATCCGCTCGAACAGAATGTCTTTCTCTTCATTGGTAAGTACAGGGAGTTTGGAAGTGTTCACACCGCATATTTCAACTTTATTAAGTGCCATTGCAAGAATCCTCCTGGAAATTTTAATGTCTAGTAAAATGATTCTCACCTGGTGCGGACAATATACGACAACCTGGAAAATTTAATAAAGTTTTAGCCCTTGACAATTCAGAAAAACAGATATAAAAACCCCTTGTTTTCAACAAAATTGTTTGGAAAACAAGGGGTTTGGGTTATGGTTAAAGCTGTTCAAACCGGGGAATGGTAATCACTTCCCCGCCTTTCATGGCGGATTCATGTGCACAGATTCCGGTGCCGGTCCAGTAGGCGCCCATGATATCATCGATGGCGGGTTTTCGGTCTTCCAGGATGGAGCGGACGAATTCATGTACCAGGTGGGGGTGAGAACCACCGTGTCCGCCGCCTTGCTTAAAAGAGAGGTGTGTATTTTCATTGTTGTAAACCGTATTGGTGGTGAAGGATGCAATCTCATCAGGCAGAAGGTAAGCATAATCAGGTATCCTGACCCGTTCCTCCAGAATTTCTCCGCCTCTGCTGGATTCTTCTTTTTCTTCATTCAGGATATCCACTTTCTGCAGTGCTCCTGTTCTGGTGTAGATGACAGGATCTTCCTCTGCAAGCTGCTGCCACTCAAAGCTTTTATTCTCCCCATATACACGGAAACACTCAGAATAACTTCTGGCAACTCCGTATAAAAAGCGCTCCATCTCAATTGTGATATCACTGTCCTGAAGGGTGATAAAGGCTGCTTCAAAAGCGTAAGGGCATCCATACGGTTCTTCCAGTTCGCGGCGGACTTTACCTGAACCTCTGGCGTATACTTTTTCCGGCAGATGTCCCGCAAGCATCAGACACGGTGCAACCGCATGGGTGGGATGCATAAGGGGAGGAAAACCTTTCCAGTAATCAGGCCAGCCTTCCATATCCTGATAGTGGGCGCATGTCATGTACTGCAGACGACCAAGTTCCCCTTTCTCATACAGTTCTTTCAGATAGAGAAATTCCCTCTGGAAGATGGTGGTTTCCATGAACATATAATTCTTGCCTGCGGCCTTTCTTGCGGCAATAACCTGTTTTAATTCCTCCAGGCTCATGCCCATGGGGATTGTGCAGCCGCAGTGTTTTCCTGCATTCAGCACCCGTACAGAAAACGGTGCGTGTGTGGAAGGCGGCGTCACCAGATGGACGGCATCGATCTCGGGTATATCCAGTACATCCTGCAAGTCAGTGAAGCACTGGCTTTGGGGGATGCTGTACCGTTCTCTGGCAAGGTCCAGAAGTTTTTGATTTTTGTCTACAACATAGACCTTATCCACATCGGGATGCCTGCAGTAGATGGCAACGAATTCCAGTCCAAAGCTCAGCCCAACCAGGGCTACATTTAATTTTTTCATATTCAAAGTCCTCCTTTTCTTCTGTACATAAGATTTTAGTCCAGATACACGTATCAGGGAATGAAGATAACTTTTGAATCAGAGCGAAATAATCGAAAAAACAGACAGGTTTTTTTGCGGATCAGTACATATTTTATTTTTAAGCCGTAAAAAACTTAAAAATACAACAGGTGGAAAAAAGATAAGGAATTTGAAAATTTTTTAAGAAGGAACGGTAAAAAGTCAAATAATATATTTATTCTAAAAATAACAGGGATATGTTTTAATGTGTTTATAGCAATTCCGAAACAGCCGGCGTTTTGAAAATGCAAAGAAGGGTACAGTAAACCGTTAAAAAATTGTAAGGAAAAGAAGGTATGAAGGTATGAAAAGAAAAAAAGTGACAGCCGTACTGATGGCGGCAGCAATGATATTAGGGACCACAGCGTGCGGTAGTTCCGACAGCGGTCAGGAGAACAAGAAAGAAGAAAGCACCGAGAATGAAAAAAAGGAAGACAGCCGGGAGAACAGTGATAAGGGAGATTCTGCAGAGATTACACTTCTTATGACAAATGACTGGGTTGATGAATCCACGGACCTTGGCGGGGAGTTTACAAAGACTATCAGGCATTATGAGGAGGAACATCCCGGTACAAAAATCACGCTGCAGGGAGCTTCCCAGCAGGATATTAAGGAATCTTTTCAGACAGCGGCCCTGGCAGGCGGCGGTGCAGATATTGTGATTATGGATAATTCAGGACATGCCATTGATTTGGCGGCAATGGGTCTTCTATATCCTTTGAGTGAACTGGCCACGCCGGAGGATCTGGTTTCCCAGTATCAGGAAGGGCCGCTGAATTCCGGTAAGTTCCAGGGAGAATATTACTCTGTTCCCTGGTACATGGACTGCTGCGGTTTGTACTATAACAAGGAACGTCTGGATGAACTGGGACTTTCAGTTCCCACAAACTGGGAAGAGCTTTCCGGTGCCCTTGAAAAAGTGAAGGAGGCCGGATACGGCGGAATCATCACCTATCAGAGTGCATATGCGTTTTATTCCTTCTTCTATCAGAATGAATGTCCGGTCATTGATACCAGCGGTGAGACACCATCTGTGGTGATTGATAATGAACAGGGGAAAGAAGCCTGGGACTATATCTGCGGCATGATTGAAAACGGAGGACTGGTAGAATCATTTAAAGAGGCTACAACATGGGATAAGGTTTATGAAAGCTTTGCCAATGGAGAGGCCACCTTCCTTCTGGGCGGGGACTGGTGTGCAAACGGTGTTGACGGTATCAATCCTGATCTGAATTATGGGATCACCACCATGGTGGAAGGAAAGACACAGGCAACCGTACTGGGAGGCTAGACCTGGAATATCAACGCTAACAGCAAGAATCCGGAACTGGCATATGATTTGATCCAGTACATCAATTCTGAAAAAGGGGATCCGATTCTGGCTGTCCAGGGAAAGATTTCCGCACGTAAGGATTTTGATTATGCAAAAGCGCTGGAGGGAAAAGAACGCCTGAAGGTATTTACAGATGAGTTCCCATATACCTGTGCCCGTCCGGCTGTTATCAATGAAAAGGCCATCGACGAACTGATCACCAATGCGATCCTGGAGGTGGATTACGGAAAGGCAACGGCAGAGGAAGCGCTTAAGTCCCTGACGCAGAAACTGAATGAGAATATTGCATCCAACTATAAGTAGACAAGAAAGCGGGTTATCGTCTCTCCGGCGCAGCCGGGGAGAGCTGCCCGTCCTGAGGTGGGATTATGGGAAGAAAACAAAAAAGGGCGGGACTGGAACTGAAGAAAAACTGGCCTGGATATCTGCTTCTGGCACCGGCGGTCACGGCAGTCCTGGCCCTCTCGATCTATCCGCTGTTCCGCGGTATTTATCTTAGTTTTGTCAATTACAATCTTGTTCGTCCAAAGGACAGTATCTTCAATACCTTTGCAGGACTGGAAAATTATAAGAATATATTTGCCAACAAGATTTTTCTGCAGTCTATCGGAAATACAGTAAAATGGACACTGGTGAATCTTGTTATACAGCTTGTGGCAGCCATGCTGCTGGCGCTGGCACTGAATATGAAACTGAAAGGAAGGTCTGTATACCGCACTTTGATTCTGGTGCCCTGGGCTGTTCCGCACGCGATCGCGGCAATGACATTTACCTTTTTATATAATGCAAATGTGGGAATCATCAACATACTTGCCGTAAAGTTAGGAGCTATCACGGAATCCATCTCCTGGCTTGGGAATATCGGCTCTGCCTTCTGGTGCGTGGTTCTTGTGGCAATCTGGAAGGGGATTCCGTTCCAGATGATATTTATTCTGGCTGCGCTGCAGGGCATTCCCGGTGATGTATATGAGAGCGCTGAAATTGACGGGGCCAGCCGTTTCCAATGCTTTTGGAGAATCACGCTGCCTATCATCAAGGAGCCGCTGGCAATAGCCACGATTTTGAATCTTATAGGTATTGTGTCCTGCTTTAACACCATCTGGCTGATGACCGGCGGCGGCCCCCTGTACAGTACGGAGATACTTTACACCTTTGCCTACCGTGAGGCCTTTATTAACCATAACTTCGGTACGGCAGCGGCGGCGTCTGTGATTTTATTTATTTTCATGGCAGTATTTTCCGGGATATATCTGCGCATGGTAAGTGAGAAAGAGTAGAGGAGGGGCAAATGCTGAATAAAAAACAGAAAAAGAATATCAGAATGGCAGGTGCTTATATCTTTACAGTTCTGATGGTATTTATTGCTGTGGCACCGTTTGTATACGTTGTGCTGACAGCGCTGAAAACACAGGAACAGATATATGATCCAAAGCAGATCATTCCTACATATGTGACATTTGAAAATTTCCGCCATGTGATTTTTGAATCAAATTTTGTTAGATATTTTATGAACAGTATATTTATTACGGCAGTGACAACGGTTATCTGTATGGTATTGTCTGTCATGGCTGCATATGGGCTGACAAGATACCGCATTTTGGGCGCCGGGAAAATCAAGATGGCAGTGCTGATGACGAGAATGTTTCCGGGAATCCTGCTGTGTATACCGTATTATATTATCATGAAACATTTTCAGCTCATTGACAGTTATGGGGGGCTGATACTGATGTACTGTTCCTTTACCCTTCCTTTTGCCATCTGGAATACCTGTGCATTTTTTTCCACGATTCCGTGGGAACTGGAGGAATCAGCCATGATCGACGGATGCAGCAGATTACGTTCCTTTTTCTCCGTTATCTTTTACGTGGCAAAACCGGGACTGTTTGTGACAGCGCTTTTCTGTTTCATGTCATCCTGGGATGAATATATGTATGCATCTATTTTCATCAACACAACACTAAAAAAGACCATTCAGGTGGGAATGCAGGATTTTATCGGACAATACTCTGTGGACTGGGGATTATTGATGTCAGCAGTGGTTATCAGCCTTGTTCCCATATTGCTGTTCTTCGCATTAGTGCAGAAGAACCTTGTGGAAGGACTGTCTGCCGGAGCTGTGAAGGGGTAGATTTAAGGGTTGGCGCACAAAATGTGCGGCAGCCCTGTTTTGCTGAGCAGGAATTGCGGAGAAAGCCATATAGCTTAGACAAGCTTCGCGATGGGCCGAACTGGAAAGTAATGGGAATACAAGGCGAAAAGTTGACAAAAAGATTTAAGATATTAGAATGAAGGATAAAAGAGGGCGGATACCGTATGGAGAGGGAAAGAAGCAGACATTTCAGTTTGAAAAACAAAAGTATCAGGACACAGCTCATTGTGTACATGGGGTGTTTTGTGGTCCTGCCGTTATGTCTGGCACTTATGTTTCTGAACATTTATTTACAGAGGGTTACAACAGAAAACATGACCAGTTATGATTCAACACTTCTGTCTCAGATCAAGGCAAACGGAGATCAGATGATTGAAGTGACCAACTACTCTACCAGTATGATGATGACCAGCAAAAGTGTATTGGAGAATCTGCACACGATGGCTCGTTCCGGGGACAGTTATGATCTGTATCGGGCTAAGACAGAGCTGTCAGCAAGGCTGTCTGAGATGGAAAGCTCAGTTCTGAATGCAGTGGGGGGCAAAATTGCCATTTTGACAAACTCCGGATATCTGATCGGTGCACACAATCTGAGCCGTACTTCCGTAGATTATGAAGGACAGGACTGGTATCAGCAGATTGTATCCAATGGACGAAAAACCACTTTCTGCACAGAACTGCAGGATTTTTTTGCAGAGATGACCACATATCCTATACGGGAATACCGCTATCTCTACATCGGCAGAAGTGTGCTGGATTATTCCGGCGAGAAGCTGGGGGTTCTTCTCATTCAGCTCTCCGGTACAAAAATATGGGGGAAATTCACGCAGGCCATGGTGCCCCTGGACGAGGGGACTTTTTATATTTTTGACGGCAGCAGGGAAATGCAGATGGAATATAATGGGGAAAAAGATAGGCTGGTGCAGTTACTCATAAAAGAGGAACCTGTGTGGAGGAAAGAAGCCGATACCATAATCCAGGGAGTTTTGAAAAATGGTTATAAGTACATGGCAGTTTCTATGGAGCACGGCGGGAATACTTTGGTGTACGCCGTTCCGGGCAGGGTCTATCTGGAGGGAAATCTTAGGATTTCCAGAAATATTCTCGGAATGGTTCTGCTTTTAATTGCCGCCACCATAATCACCATGATTTATTTTTCCAGGAAACTGTCAAGGCCACTTACGAATCTGGTGGAGAATCTGGAAAACTCTGAGAACGGAATCCTGAAGATTCAGGAGCCGGAACAGTCATTTCTGGAAATACATAAATTTATTGCAAGCTACAACAGGGCGGGACTGAGGATAGAAGAACTGATTGAAAAGGTGAAGACAGAAAGCCATCTGAAAGAGAAGGCTCATTATGAGATGTTGATGTCGCAAATCTCTCCGCATTTTATATTCAACACCGTGAATTCTATCCGAATCATGGCCAGGGAGGAGCAGGATGTGAGGACCTCCCGTGCATTGGAATCCCTGGGGGAAATCCTGCACGGTGTCTATGACAACAGAAACGGCATGACAACAGTGGGACAGGAGACAGCGCTTTTAGAGGCCTATGTGGATATTATGAAATTCAGATTCGGAAATTCTTTTCAGTATTATAATGTGATCCCCACGGATTTATATTTCTATGAGATCCCTGCATTTACCATGCAGCCTATTGTGGAAAATGCTATTCTGCACGGCGTAAAAGATGTGACGGCGGGGCAGATCATTGTCTCAGCAGTGGAGTATGAGCATGATTTTCTGATTTCCATATTTAACAACGGAAATTCTGCAGATAAGGATATGGTGGAGGAGATGCTGAAAAGTCCGCACAGGAATCAAAGGACATTTACCGGTATGGGGCTTTACAATGTGAACTCCCGTTTAAAAATGCTGTACGGGGACAATTATGGGCTGATATTCAATGAACAGGTAAAAGCGGGATTTGAAATATGGATTCGGATTCCAAAGAAAACGGAATTTCAGGCACATTCACGGGCAGAAAGGAAAGGGTATGAAGAATAAGGTATTGATCATAGAAGATGAGATATTGGCCAGAGTCGGCCTGCATCAGCTCCTTGATTGGGAGGCTCTTGGATTTATTCTGCTGGAGGATGCAAAGGATGGACAGGAAGCAATCCAATCCATAGAAAATAAGCATCCGGACATTCTGCTTCTTGACCTGAATATACCGAAAGTGAACGGACTGCAGATTCTGGAATATTTAAATAAAAATAATCTGGACTGTAAAGTTATTGTTATAAGCTGTAATGAAGAATTTGAGATGGTAAAAGAGGCCATGAAGCTGGGGGCATATGATTATCTGCGGAAACTGAATCTCTCTTCCCAGGAGCTGAAAGAAATTCTTTTGAAATGCAGGGCAGAAAAGCAGCCGTTTTTCCGTGTCCGGGAAATACGGTATGAGGAGATTATCAGCCACACAGGAAAAGACATCTTTCAGGATGTGGGGACTTACCGGACGCTTCTGTGTATCCTGCCCCATAAAGAAAAACAGGATGGGATATTTTCTGTTACCGAGCAGTGCAGAGCGTGGTTTCAGAAGCGCGGGCAGGAATATCTGCAGATTCACAAAGGAGCGCAGTGCTGTTATTTTGTGTTTGACAGCCGGTTTCCGGGAGAATTTTATGAGGAGCTTTACCAGATATTGATGCAGCGCTGTCTGATAAAGTTATATTTGGGAATCTATGAGGGGGTCATGAAGGAAGAGACGGACATTAACCGGGCCATTGCCCTTGCAGAGCAGATTCAGATGATGAGCTATTATGATGAAGAGCAGAGAATACATTATTTTACAGAAAAAATACCGGCGAAAGAGCACAGTCCAAATAGAATGCCGCATATGCAGGCAGCGCTGAAGAAGGCGGTAAGTGAATTGGACAGGGAGGAGATAAAAAAGACTATAACACATATCTTCACGGCTGTATATGAAGAACGGTATATAAATATCAATGTGCTGCGGCGAATTTTTATGGATATGCTTGGGGTATTCTCCATGACTGCCCAGGGATTAAACGGGGCTATTGAAGAAATTGAAGTGCGCGGTGATAATTGCCATTATCAGTCACTGATGATGAGCAGCAGTTTGTCAGAAATAGAAAAATGGTTTTTGGAATTTACAGATGCTTTTTATGAACGGTTTTTGATTGATTATAAATGCAGCCGCTCTGAGATTCTCTGCAGTGTTTTTCATTATATTGATACACATCTGAGGACACAGATACATCAGTCAGAAGCAGCCAGAGAGATCGGTGTTTCCAGTGCCTATCTGAGTACAGTATTTAAAAAGGAGATGGGGCAGAATTTTATTGAATATGTGAATATGAGGAAGGTGGAGCTGGCAAAGGAAATGTTGGAGAAGGGTTATCTCGTATATGAGGTTTCTGATGTATTGGGATTTGAGAACTGTACATATTTTTCAAAAGTGTTCAAAAAATATACGGAAATGTCGCCGGATACGTTCAGGAAAGAGAAAGGAAATAAAAAGTTGTAAATGACAATATATAGATTGCAAATGCAAAATGAATATGATATCATAAAAATTGAGGAACAACCGTGTGAAAGGGTGGCTTGACCTTCATTCTATAGAGAATGGAGGTGGTGCACATGAAGAACAAATTCAGTTTTAATGATCTGATGCAGTTCGGAATTTTTCTAATCGCACTACTGACTTTCATTTACTTGATGAGTCATTAGTTTACATAGAAAAACCACCCTTAAACTTTGACGAGCGGGGGTGGATTTTCTACTTTTGCATAGGTCAAACCACTTTGGATGGTTGTTCCTTTTCTATTTACAATATATCATATTAGTAGGTGAAATTCAATAGGTTTTGAAAATTTAATTCATGAATAAAACGATTAAATAATTTGTTTATATCAAGATATAGATTGCAAATATAAATATAGGTATACAAAACAGACCACAGACAAGCATAAATAATAAGCATTCATGTCCTGTCAATGAATGCATGGATCAATACAGGAAGTTTGCAGTAAACAGTATTGCTAGGGGTAAAAATACAAGAATATATTATAAGATTTGTGTAAAGTGTCTTAGAACGGCGGGTGGGTCAAATATGCAAAATCGCAAAAGGGAATATAGAACTATGATTTATGATTAAAAACGGAAAACCTGTTGATAAATTTAAAATGAGGTGATATACTACAATTATCTGAAAAAATATAAACACCAAAATCGTGTATAAATTTGGAGGTAATTATGAAGCTTCTTCGTATTACAGCGGAAGGATTACCGCTTTTTAAGGAAAAATTGGATTTGAGCTTTTATGCACAGCAGAGAGTTGTAGAAGAACATAAGAACATTTTGTGTCCATTATTTTCAAATATTTATTTGAATTCTGCAAATGGATTCATTGGTATTAATGCCTCAGGAAAGACTTCTGTACTGAAGGTGATTTTGCTTGTATTGGAAATGATCAATAATGAACCAATCAACCACATTGAGACCAGAGATATTTTGGGGGATGCACGAGAAGTTAAATTGAATTCGTATTTCTTTTCGAGAAAGACTAAAGAGATTTGTCGATTGGAAACGATTATTACGTCTCGTAAGAGCAAGTCGGAAGGGGCAAGTTACAGTATTGTTTCAGAGTCTTTATGGACAAAGAATGTAGATGAGGTAACTACCCGTAAAGCAATGTTAGATTTTGATGGAAGAGAGCCGGCAATAATCAGAAGTGGTCAGGAGGCATTTTTATCTGATGATGTAAGTATAATGATTGCCAAAAATAAAAAGACAAAGGAACATGTGCGTATTGTCAATCTCTTGAAATATACGAATGTGAATGTGCTTCCGTTCTCGGAAGATATACCTGCAGAGGTTATCACGTTCCTAGATCCAACAATTGAGAGCCTGCATTTTGATGAAAAGGACCAAAAGCCCTTAATCCATCTGAAATTTAAGGGAAAAGAAGAAATCCTGTTTCATAACCCTGTAGAATTGAACAACTACCTTTCCTCTGGTACTGTAAAAGGAATGATAACTTTTACCTTGGCTCAGGAAGTACTGCAAAACGGTGGATATATTGTTGTAGATGAAATTGAGAATCATTTTAACAAAGAAATTGTTACAACGCTGATGCGCTTCTTTATGGATAGCAAGCTGAATAAGAATGGTGGTACACTTGTTTTTTCTACACATTATCCGGAACTACTGGATGAATATGATCGCAATGACAGCATATTTATTACCAGAAATCGCAATGGTATTACGGTAGAGAATTTATCTAATATACTGAAACGAAATGATATCAAGAAGAGTGATGCATACCAGAGCGGTTTCCTTGAAGGTACAACTCCAACATATGAGGCTTATATGCAGCTAAAGAAAAGTATAGCAGCAGCCCTTATATAGGAGGTGCCTATGGAATTAGCAGAATATAAGGCGTGTATCTGTGAGGGTTCAGCTGAAAATGCAATCATGGATATACTCTTGGATCATGAACTTTTAATCTTTTCCAGAGAAGAGATGATTGAAGAGGAAGTGATCCGTTGCAGAGAAGGCAAGAAGTTTGAGGAAAAGTACTTGAGAAAAGGATTTATGAATAAGATTTCTGTTATAAGGATTCTTGACTCAAGGCGTGAAAACTTTAAGCTTAGTAAGGCATATGCCAATAAGGTGGATGTCATAAATGTGATTACGGCTCCGGAAATTGAAATGCTAATCATTTTTAATGAGGATAAGTACAAGGAATTTAAGAAATCCGGGAAGAAACCAAGTGGTTTTTGTAAAGAAGATTTGAAGATGGCAGAGGTAAAGTCCTATGATTTTGTGAAGGATTACTTCAGCAATCCGACAGTTCTTGTGGCAGCTATAAAAAAGTATCATGAATTGTCGAAAGTTCAAAAGGGTGAATATACTTTATTGGACTTGTTGCGATAGTAATAATCAAAATGTTGAAAGGCGCTTGCAGAGGTGCAGGCGCTTTTCTTATGCTAAAAATCAGGAAGGAGGGATCCCGATGGCAGTAAGCATCAAAGAGCCGGTTCCGGCAAAGGGAATGCCCGATTGCCCGGAATGGATTTTAAAGGAGTTACAGATTGTTTCCGAACATCCCCCTATGCTATAATCTATTCGTAAGACATTATACAGTAAGACTAAGGTAACTGACAACTATGTTTGTAATAAACAGGCAGGGGGGAAAAAATATGGAAAAAAATTGTATATCTAAAATAAAAAACGAACCAAAGATCAAGAATAAACTCATCCAGGCTGTCAGAGGACAGCTTGAACAGCGTGCGGCGTGGCTGTATCTTCTTTGTGATGAAGCCGGAAAAAGAGGGCTTGACTGGGAAGATTTCGGAAGCGCGGCAATCCGCCGCTGTGGCCTGGGGCAGGGGGCGGAGTTAGTAAAACAAGGAGGGACCAATAGTCTGAAAGGTCTCAGAAAACAGTTATTTACAAAACCTGCCCAGTGGGTATTTGAAATGAAGATCAGAAAAAGCACAGACAAAGAGCTGGCCATTGATTTTCATTACTGTCCATTAGTAAAAGCCTGGCAGAAAGCCGGCTGTACAGACGAAGAAATATCGAAACTCTGCGACATAGCCATGTGCGGCGACCACGGCATTGGAGAGGCTTACGGCGGCCGTCTGAAACTTCTGAGGTCCATAGCCAAAGGTGATGATGTATGCCGTTTATATTATCATAAAAAGTAATACCTATGACGGTTCACAGTCCTGCCTTGGGGCAGCAAGGTGAACCGCAGTCATGCCGCACCGTATCAAACATAAGGAGAATACATGAATATTGTCAATTTTACACGTGAACATATTGCAAACGCAAAGAAACTTGCCCTGTCATGCTACCAAGAGGAGCAGAACAGGGTACCGGATCTTCCGGGTGCCAAGGAACTAACCGACTTAACATATTTTGCTGACAACGGCCTGGGAGCAGCAGCATACGAAGGCAATACGATGACAGGCTTTCTGTGCTGTACAGAACCGTTTGACCATGCGTTTGGATCAACAGATGCCAAAGGGATATTCTCTCCTATGGGCACTCATGCAGCAGTGAGGCAGAACAGAGCAGACATATACGCTGCCATGTACCGGTTTGCCGCACGGAAATGGGTCAGAGCCGGTGCGGTCAGCCACGGCATCTGCTTATATGCTCACGATGAAACGGCGCAACAGCAGTTTTTTCGCTATGGTTTTGGCATGCGGTGTATCGATGCTGTCCGAACCATGGAGCCGATAACCTGTATCCGAAATGAAAACTATGAAATCGAGGAGCTTACCCCGGAAACAATTTCTCTGGCGTATCCGCTGGAACTTATGCTGATGCGTCACTATTACAGCAGCCCGTTTTTCATGAACCGTGCCGCAGCGGCACAGGAAGACTTCTGCAGCACATTTACAGCAGAAGAAGAACGATGTTTTATATCCAGATATAAAGGTCAGCCATGCGCATACCTGAAAATTTCCCAGTCCGGTGAAACCTGTATTACCGAAATTCCGGAGTATCTGCACATAACAGCAGCATACTGCCTTTCGGAACACCGGGGCAAAGGCGTATTTCAGAACCTTCTTAATTATGCGGTTGATTTATTAAAAAAAGAAGGCTATGCGTATCTGGGTGTAGACTATGAGAGTCTTAACCCGACCGCATATGCCTTCTGGCAGAAATATTTTTCAGCGTATACCCACGGTCTTGTCCGTCGTATTGATGAACATATTCTGCAGGTATCAGAGCGTATCTAAGCTCTTTATGTAGTAATCGGACTGAAAAGCGCAGATTCGGGGTTATCCAAGATATCCTTTCAGCAGTAAAAAGGTATTTTTCATTCCCTCCACGTGGCTTCTCTCATATCCATGGGAAGCGTACACGCCTGCGCCGATCAGTCCATGCCGCACGTCATATCCCGCGGTCAGCGCCACATCCGCATCTGACCCGTAATGGGGATACACATCCACCGCATAAGCAAGTCCCATATCCCGGGCGGTCTTCACTAAAGATGTAACCAGGTCATAGTGATAAGGCCCCCTGCTGTCCTTGGCACAGATGGATACCTGCCGTTCCGTACAGCTAAGGCTGTTGCCGACACATCCCATATCTACGGAGATCACATCCTTTACCCCATCCGGGACAGAAGCGGCCCCGCCGTGGCCAACTTCCTCAAAGACGGTCATGTGCTGATAGACCCTGTTTTTCAGGGAGACATTTTCATATTTTACATATTTTGCGTAACCCAGCAAAATGGCAGCGCTGAGTTTGTCATCCAGAAAACGGCTCTTGATATATCCTGATCTTGTTATCACAGTCCTGGGTTCAAAACATACATAATCCCCTGTAGAAATACCAAGCGCAGCCACGGACTCTTTATCGGTGACCGGTTCGTCCAGCACAATTTCCACAGTATCGAATGATCTTCCGGTCTTGTCATATTCCCCGTTTACATGAATGGAAGCATTGACAAGCTGACAGGTGCCCTCATAAATGCCGTCAAAGCGTGTGACGATCCGGCAGTTTTCCGCTTCCGCGTTATTAGCATTCATCCCGCCGATGGGTGTAATCTTCAGCCGTCCGTTTTCCTTGATCTCAGAGACCATGGCCCCAAGCGTGTCCACATGTGCCTCCAGGAGAACACCGTGTTTTACGTCGCCGCTTTCCAGATCCACCAGCACACCGCCCTTGACGGTTTTCTGCGGATGGTATCCCAGCCGTTCATACTCTGCCATCAGGTAATTGGCAGCCTTTTGGGTGTATCCGGAGGGACTGTCAATTGCCAGCAGATTTTTCATTTGCTCCAGAATATAATCCAGATATTTGTCCATAATGATATCCCTTTTCTTTTTTTGTCACATTTCCATCCTTTTTATGTTTTATCCGCCGGGCCATATATACAAACGGTGTATCAAGCAGACTGGTAAATACAAAAATCACATAACTGGATACACAGATGCGCAGAAGCACCGGAAACTGATACATGCCCCAAAACGCGCCAAAAGTATACAGAACAGTATTTAAAAGCTGTGACACCAATGTGGAACCATTGTTGCGGAGCCATAAAAATCCCTCTGCGTTTCCAAAACGTTTTGTTGTAAATGCCCACCATTTATGGTAAGCCCAGACATCAAATTTCTGGGAGACCGCATAGACCAGCAGACTTGCAAACAGCAGGCGCGGCGTATTGGAAAATATGGTATGGAACGCAGGACTTGCCCAGTCACTGGCAGAGGGGGTGTATAAAAGCCACATCTGGGAGATCAATATAAAACAGCAGGAAGTACAGATTCCCAGATTGACCGCCTTCTGGGCCTGCTTCTTGCCGCCAATCTCACTGATGATGTCCGTTACAAGAAAAGACGAGGCAAAGAGCACGTTTCCAAGCGTCTGCTCCATGCCGAAAGCACGCACCATGAGCAAGACCTCAATATTGGCTGTGATGGTACAAAAAACAGTCCATCCATACAGACCGGAAATATCAAAAAAGTAATACGCCAGCAGTACAAAACTATAAATCAGTACCAGGGATAAAATCAATAAAATCTCATTGCTCATACTTGTCACCTACCCCGAATTCCGTATTTTCCATTAAGATATCCACCCGGTCATTTCCTATATAAACAGGATAGAGATTTTCGGCAAAAAGCCGGATCACATCCCGGTCCGGTTTCATTTTCGTGGAATTTTCCACCATAATATTGATACAGACCCTCTCAAACAAAGCCAGGCCGGTCTCAATATCTTTTTTCATGGAATCGAGCGTCTGACCTGTCAGCCCGAACAAAAGACACACCTCATCCGCATACTTTGCAATCTCCTGTGGTGATTCGGCAGTAATGCCCTTTTTGAGCACTTTTTCGCGAAAATCAAAATCAAAGGTTTCCACTCCCATTTTAATCTTCAGGCGGATACCCTTCTCAGAAAAAAAGTCCCGTGCCTTTGGAATCTCATCCTTGTGCATCCAGTGACACTCAAAATGCAGTTCATGGATTTCTTTTTCCTCGCAGACACTGCGTATCCGTTCCAGAGTCTTTTTATCCAGGTCACAAAAACTTCCCGAATTGATCACTTCCAGTTTCTTAAAACATCCTGTGACTTTTGCAAGCTCCCTTTCGTTTAAAAGGAAATTGGCCTCCTCATCCCTGGAAAAATCCAGATGATAGTCACAGAAGGAGCAGCGGCGCCATTTGCACCCGTTTCCCCGAAGGAGTAAAATCTCCCTGGGATTTTTTTCCCGTATCACACTGTAACGGTTACTTGGTTCTTGAATACTCATTTTTTCCTCCTTAGTTTTATTTATAGACAGGATGGTTACGAACTGTCTTTGGCAGTTCAGCTTATCTGAACTGTTGCCATTCTAGCAGAAAACATACAAAAATACAAGTGAAAATCATTGACGTAAGACGTCCATATGTACTATACTTACCCATAGGTAACTTTACATAACATAAGTTCAAGGAGGACCTTTACATGAAATGTCCATTTTGCAATCAAGACAACACCCGCGTCATAGATTCCAGACCGGTTCCAGATAATAATTCCATCCGAAGGAGAAGACAGTGTGACGAGTGCGGCAAGCGCTTTACCACTTACGAGAAAATAGAGACGATCCCACTGGTTGTTATCAAAAAAGACCAGAGCCGCGAACAATACGACCGCACCAAGATCCAGGACGGCATCATGCGTGCCTGCTACAAACGCCCCATCTCCGTAGAGCAGATTGAAAAAATCATAGATGAGATCGAAACCGAGATCTTCAACAAAGAAGACCGCGAAATCCCCAGCACCGAAATCGGCGAAATCGTCATGGACAAACTAAAAGACCTTGACGCCGTAACCTACGTCCGCTTCGCCTCTGTCTATCGTGAGTTCAAAGACGTAAACACCTTCATGGACGAATTGAAAAAAATCCTGAATTGATAGGTTTCGTGGAGCGGCGGGCAGATCCAGCCTTGGCCATGTCTCCAAAATAATACTTGCAATCCCCCCACCATTCCGCTACAATAACCATGACAATTAAATAATGAGGGAACTTCAAATGTTTAAAGGAGAAACCATGAAAAGAGCAAGATTAATACCAACACTTCTCTTTGCACTTACCCTGACTATTGTACTCGGCGGCTGCCAAGACAAAAAGGAAAGCGGTAAAGAGTCCAAAAACAACGAAAGTTCCACAGAAACAAAAGCGGAACCAACCATGGGAGGTTCCATTGTAGTAGGAATTCCTCAGGATATTGAGGATAGTCTTGACCCACACAAATCGGTAGCGGCAGGAACAAAAGAAGTCCTATTCAACATTTATGAAGGCTTAGTAAAGCCTGATGAAAAAGGCAATTACATCGATGCAGTAGCCCAGTCGCATACCATTTCAGAGGACGGCAAGACTTACACCTTTACACTTCGTGAGGGCGTAAAATTCCACAATGGAGCGGACGTTACCGTAGACGATGTGAAATATTCGATCGAGCGATGCGCCGGTATCACGGAAGGAACAGAACCGTTGATAGCGGCGTTTTCTAATGTGGAAAACGTCGAAACTCCCGATGACAAAACCATTGTCATCCATTTAAAAGAAGCTGACACAGAATTTCTGGCCTACCTCATTGTGGCTGTCATTCCCAAAGATGCCCAGGATCTGGCAACCAACCCTGTGGGCACAGGTCCCTTTATGTATGCATCCCGGTCTCCCCAGGAGAATATTAAGATCAAAAAATTCGCAGACTACTGGGATACGGAAAACCAGGCATATCTGGATGAGGTCACCTTCAAGGTGGTAAGTGACAGCAATGCTATTGTGACCGGATTAAAGGGCGGCTCTCTGGATATGGTAGCACGCATTGATTCCAACCAGTCTGCCCAGCTTAAAGGTGAGGATTTTACCATCTATGAAGGCGGCATGAATCTGGTGCAGGCATTATACCTGAACAATGGAGAGGCACCCTTTGACAACGTAAAAGTACGTCAGGCACTCTGCTATGCAGTGAACCGCCAGGATGTGCTTGATATGATCGCGGACGGAAAGGGAACCATAATCGGCAGCAGCATGTTCCCTGCATTTGACAAATACTACATGCCGGAGCTGGCAGACAAATATCCGCAGGATGCAGGTAAAGCCAAAGCCCTGCTTGCGGAAGCCGGATACCCGGACGGATTTGACATGACGATTACAGTACCATCCAACTATCAGCAGCATGTGGACACTGCCCAGATACTGGTGGAGCAGTTAAAACAGATTGGTGTCAATGCCAAGATCCAGCTTGTGGAATGGGACAGCTGGCTCAGCGATGTTTACGGCGACAGGAAATTCCAGTCTACAGTAGTCGGTGTGGACGCAGCTTATTTAAGCGGCCGTGCTCTGCTGGAGCGTTTTACCTCTGATTCTTCTAAAAATTTCATTAACTTTCATAATGAAGAGTATGATAAACTCTATCAGCAGGTAAAGAAAAGCACAGACGATAAAGAACAGACAGAACTCTACAAGAAGATGGAAACCATTCTTGCAGATGACGCGGCAAATGTCTACATTCAGGATATGGCTTCAGAGGTTGCTCTCAGAAAGTCATACAGTGGTTTTGAATTCTATCCGCTGTACGTTCTGGATCTGGCAAAAATCTACAAAGTAAAATAAAGCCCGGCCGGATGTACCGGGGAAACATACACGGAAAAGGAGAAAGACAGAATGAAATATATTGTGAAAAAAACAGGAACTCTCATTATAACATTGTTAATTGTCTCTTTTCTGTCCTTTATGGCTTTTTCCGTGATCCCCGGTGATGCGGCAAAATCAAAACTGGGAACAGAGGCCACAAAGGAACAGGTAGAGGCACTGCAGCATGAGATGGGCCTGGATAAACCGGTTCTGGTCCGCTACGGCCTGTGGCTGAAAGATTTTGTAACAGGAGACATGGGTGAGTCCTACAGTTATTCCATGCCGGTGCAGGAGATGATCGCGGATAAAATACCTGTCAATCTTACCATGGTGCTCATGGGATTTTTTATCATCCTGCTGTTTTCCATACCTCTCGGCATTTTTACTGCCAGCCATGAGGGCGGGATGCTTGACCGTTTTCTCATGACATGTAATCAGGTGGTCATGTCGGTTCCCGGTTTTTTTCTGGGTATTTTGATCACATATGTATTCGGACTGGTGCTTAAATGGTTCACACCTGGAGCCTATGTCTCCCCATCCGAAAATTTTGGCGGATTTTTAGCCTACCTCATAGCGCCCAGCATAGCCATCGCTCTTCCAAAAAGTGCAATGGCGGTGAAAATGCTGCGCAGTTCCGTGATCACCCAGCTTCACTTGGATTATGTGCGCACTGCTTACAGCCGCGGAAACAGGACAGGGCGTGTCCTCGGCAGGCATGTGCTGAAAAATGCACTGATTCCGGTGCTCACGTTCTGGGCTATGACCATTGCGGATATTATGGCAAACAGCATTATTCTGGAGCAGGTGTTTACCATTCCCGGCATGGGCAGCCTGCTGATCACCTCCATTTCCAACAGGGATTATCCTGTCGTCCAGGGAATCATTGTGCTGATTGCAGCAATGGTGGTGCTCATCAATTTTACGGTTGACATTTTATACGGAAAAATAGACCCGCGGATACGCATGGATGCTTAGACAGGAGGAGAGAAGATGAGAAAAGACAGAAAAAACAAGTCGGGCAATCTGATCATCGGTGCCTCTCTGGCAGGATTCATGCTGTTATTTCTGCTGATTGGCCTTTTGTACACGCCTTATGATCCTGACGCCATGAGCGGCGGCGCTAAATTCGCGGCACCTTCCCTGGCGCACTTATTTGGATGCGATCAGTTTGGGCGTGATATTTTAAGCCGTGTCATGAAAGGAACAGGCACCACCTTTTTTGTGGGCGCGGCGACCGTTATGATCGGGGGCGGAATCGGCCTTTTGGTGGGGGCGTTTACCGGATATTTTGGCGGATGGCTGGATGAGATCCTTATGCGTTTTAATGATGCGGTTGTCTCTTTTCCAAGTATTTTGCTGGCCCTGGTATTTATCAGTATCTTAGGACCTGGAAAATACAATGTGATCCTGGCCCTTGGTGTTGTGTTCATTCCCAGCTTTGCCAGGATGACGAGAAGTGAATTTATATCCCAGAGGGAAATGGATTATGTGAAAAGTGCAAGGCTTATGGGAGCTTCTCATCTGCGGATCATGTTTATACACATCCTTCCCAATACCCTGCCAACTGTTCTGGCTACGGCTGCCATTGGATTTAACAACGCGGTGCTGGCTGAGGCGGGTATGAGTTATCTGGGAATCGGTGTGCAGCCTCCGGATGCCAGTCTTGGAAGAATGCTGTCTGAGTCCCAGGCATATCTGGCAACAGCGCCCTGGTGCGCTCTTTTTCCCGGAGTGGCGGTTATCCTCCTGGCACTGGGATTTTCCCTGTTAAGTGACGGGCTGCAGAAGAAAGGCGGGAAGTAATATGGCATTACTGGAAATAAAAAATCTGGCAATTGAATTTCATGATACCGTACCGCCCACAAAAATTGTGGAGAACATTTCTTTTTCCATGGAGGAAGGGGAAATACTGGGAATCGTAGGGGAATCCGGTTCAGGCAAAACGCAGACGGCCCTTTCTGTCATGGGTCTTTTGGGCGAACATGCCAAAATGCCCAGAGGAGAGATTTTGTTTCAGGGCAGAGATATTCTGAAGATGCAAAAAGAAGAGTTGTGGAAAATACGGGGCAGAGAGATCGGCATTATTTTCCAGGAACCCATGACATCCCTGAATCCGGTCATGACAATCGGAGAGCAGGTGGAGGAAGCCATGCGGATTCACAGCCATTTCAGTGCCCGGGAACGAAAAGAAAAGGCACTGCAGATGATGAAAAACGTGGAGCTTCCCAATCCGGAGCTTCTGTATGACAAATATCCCCATCAGCTCTCAGGCGGCATGCGTCAGCGTGTCATGATCGCGGCAGCTCTTGTGATGGGGCCCAAGCTTCTGATTGCGGATGAGCCCACCACAGCACTGGATGTGACCATACAGGCCCAGATCTTAAAGCTCCTTCAGAAAATCAACAGGGAACAGGGAACCGCAATTCTCTTTATCTCCCATGACCTGGGTGTTATCCGTCATCTATGCAGCCGTGTTATTGTCATGAACCGGGGAAAAGCTGTGGAACAGGGAAGTGTGCAGGAGATATTTGAGCATCCTTCCATGGAATATACAAAAAAACTCCTGGCAGCCATACCAACCAGAAGAACTTCTCTCAGAAGGCGGTCAGCAGCAAAACAGGAAAGGGGCGGGGCATAATGGAACCTGTACTGGAAGTAAAACACGTAAGTGCATCTTACCGTGAAGGCAAAAAAGAACAGCAGGTGCTGAAGGACATTGATTTTACGGTCCATAAAAACGAGATCCTGGGTCTGGTCGGAGAGAGCGGATGCGGAAAAACCACACTCTCCAAAGCAATCCTGGGATTTGTAAAAGTGCAGGATGGTGAGATCATGCATCACACCGGGAATCCCCAGATGATCTTCCAGGACCCCTATTCCTCCCTCAACCCTTCAAAACGTGTGGCATGGATCCTGGAGGAGCCGCTGCGCATGCAGAAAATACCAAAAGAGGAGCGGCGCAGGAAAGTCCTTGCCATGGCAGAAAAGACAGGGCTTTCCAAAGAACACCTGAAACGCCGTCCCCGGGAATTATCCGGCGGCCAGCGGCAGAGAGTGAGTATCGCGGTTTCTCTTCTCCAGGGATCACAGTTCATCATTGCGGATGAGCCGGTGTCAGCCCTGGATGTTACCATTCAGCGGCAGATCATGGAACTGATCATAAAACTACAGGAAGAGATGAAGTTTTCCGTTCTTTTCATCTCTCATGATCTGAATGTGATCTATCAGATGTGTGACAGGGTTATGGTGATGAGAGATGGCAAGATTGTGGAAGAAGGGAATGTGGAGGAGGTATTTGCCAGTCCGAAGGCTGATTATACAAAGGAGCTGATGGCGGCAACATTGGATGTGGAGGTATAACGGCATTTGGCGGACGCCGGGTCTGGT
>NZ_JBANBF010000019.1:0-78061 GCF_037000545.1 Blautia sp. JLR.GB0024
CTTGCTCATGGTCACTTTAGTGGACGGTACTTTTACCGTAACTTTACAAGTAGCTGTCTTTCCGCTGGTGGTCTTTACCGTGATCGTAGCACTTCCTTTTGCCACGGCTGTGACTACACCTGTTGAGGATACCTTGGCTATCTTGGTATTGGAACTGCTCCACTTCAAAGTATCCGTTGTATTACTGGGTGACATAGTCCCTTTCAGGATATAGGTTTTTCCCACATTGATCGACACGGAAGTTTTGCTCATGGTCACTTTGGTGGACGGTACTTTTACCGTAACTTTACAGGTAGCTGTCTTTCCGCTGGTGGTCTTTACCGTGATCGTAGCACTTCCTTTTGCCACGGCTGTGACTACACCTGTTGAAGATACTTTTGCAATCTTAGTATCAGAACTGCTCCACTTCAAAGTATCCGTTGTATTGCTTGGTGACATGGTTCCTTTTAAAGTATAGGTTTTTCCAACATTAACGGAAATGGAAGTCTTACTCATAGTTACTTTGGTAGATGGAATTTTTACTGTCACTTTGCAGGTAGCTGTTTTTCCGCTGGTAGTCTTCACTGTAATCACAGCGCTTCCCTTTTTCACTCCGGTCACCACACCCGAAGAGGATACTTTCGCCACTTTTGTATTTGAACTGCTCCATTTCAGACTGTCTGTACTGTCACTTGGTGACATAGTGCCTTTCAGGGTATATGTTTTTCCCTTATTTAAAGAAACCGAAGTTTTACTTAAAGACACTTTTGTGGAAGGTACTTTTACTGTCACTTTACAGGAAGCTGTTTTTCCACTTCCTGTCTTTACAGTTATCGTTGCTGAACCTCTGGCAACTCCGGTCACAACACCGGAAGTGGAAACTTTTGCCACTTTACTGTTTGAACTGCTCCACTGCAGACTGTCATTTGCACCTGACGGTGACATAGTGGCTTTCAGTGTATATGTTTTTCCTTTGTTCACAGTCACTGACGTCTTGGACAGTGTCACCTTTGTTGCTGCTATTTTCACTGTCACTTTACAGGCAGCCGTTTTTCCACTGGTTGTCTTTGCAGTGATTGTGGCAGTTCCCTTTGCTACTCCGGTCACAACGCCTTTAGATGATACTTTTGCCACTTTTGTATTTGATGAAGTCCATGTTACAGAATCTGTACTGTTGGACGGCGTCAAATCAGGTACCAGAGTATACGTTTTCCCAGTATAAACTGTCGCAGAAGTTTTGTTTAAAGTTATTTTTTCTGCAGGAGATTTCACACTCACTTTGCAGATTGCTGATATACCTCCTGCACTCGCTGTAATTGTGCAGGTTCCGGGCCCCTTAGATGTCACTTTTCCGTTGGACACCTGCGCAACTTTTTCATTGCTTGTTGTCCAGATGACGGTTTTATTCGTTGCATTTTCCGGTGTCACAGATGCTGTCAGCTGTTTTGTTTCATTTAGTTTTGCAAAATTCAGCTGAGCAGCATTTAACTTAACCTCTTTAACCGGTACCAGAATTGTTTTCGGAAGGAATTCCACGGATGCTGTCTGTTCACCGGTAAGCAATGGGTATGACGTAATAATTAAATAATAACTTTTTCCCTTTGTCAGTGATTCTTCCATAGCAAACGCTTTTCCTATATTATTCTGGGTGTCAATCAGTTTCTGCCCTTCTTCATCTACTAACTTAATCTCCACATTCCAGACAGGCTCCAATGTGTTCATATTGATTTTGTAGGCTCCATCCATACTTGGAGTTATTTTATATACCTGTTTCCACCTTGATGCATTTCGTTTAAATTGACTTTTAGCCCCATCTCCCAAATCTATCAGATTTTTCGACTTGGAAATAGCTGTAATTGGAAGTGTTTGTGTGATTTTTTTACCGCAGTAATCAATCCACGTCTTACATTTTCCTGACTTTTCTATTCCGGCCTGCTGTTCTAATCCTACCTGAATTATACTCCTATTCATATAAGGATTATAAACTTCTGTCCAGGAATTTCCATCTGTATCTGTTATTTTAAGCTTTGAACCATAGTAATAGGCCTCAATTGTATCCTGGTTGATATATTCGCCCTGGAATAATTCTTCCTGTCCCTTATTGAGTACTTCAATTTTTTCAAGCCCTGATACTCCGACCGCGCTTAATGAATCACCAGCCTTTCCATTAATACTCAATCGATAGGTTGTGTTTGGTTCCAGCTTAACAATTGCAGGTACATCCTTGCTCGCATAAACCGGCATCAAATGACTAGTGTTGATATAGCCTTTGGAATAAAACTGTAGTCTCACACTTTCTTCTGAGTCTGTAAAAAACCTGTAATAAGGCTTATCAGATGTCCTGAATTTGAAGTAAACCCAGCTCTGTTCCAAGCTCTGTGATTCCCCTATTTTAAATTCTTTCATTTCATATTCTTCTTCAGGAATCACATTAAGTGTACAGTTTATCATTTTATCTAAAAACTTCAGCACGATTGGCTGTTTTCCTATAACTCTCGTTCCCTTGAGGGAAATCAGCTCAAGAGAACCGCCTGTATCCAATACCTCGCCAAAATTTATAGTATCCTTTGAACCATCTTCATAAATGATTACTGCATCTTCTTCCAGACTGTATAAACTGGAATTTTCCATCACTGTAACCGTATTGTTTTTCACCTGGATATCCGCGACTGATTTTTGTGGACAGATGCAGAACTTCTGGTTACTGGTTGTGAAATCCACACTAAAAAAGTACCATTTTCCTTTTTTCAGCCGCATAAGCTTCTGAAATCCCATCTGCTGTGTATAAAGTATGTCAGCTTCGTATCCGGATTCATCTCTTACCGCAGTATATACATCAGAAACATACCAATAGATGCCATCCTTTTGGGGCATGAATTTATACAGTTTACGTCCTTTGCTTTCAGAAGTTTGTATCTCATTTTCCTTAACTTCCTGTGAAATGTCTTTTAAAGACAAAACTTTTATATCAAAAGATGCCGATACATCTCTCCAGCTCACCACTCCTTTATAGTCTCCAGGTTCTGTATTATAAAGAGAGCTTTCTATACCCGGGTAATCAACTGAAAATCCTTCAAAAGCAAGGTCCTCAAGTGCTATATCTCTGCTTGTACCGTCCGAATAAACAGCATGTATTACCAGACCCTCATTCTCCACATTATAATCCCAATCTGCTGCATAAACTGTCTTGTCAGGTTTCCTCTTAATTTCTATCTTGCTGACTTCTTTTACCTTCTCAACAGTGATTTCTACACGCTTGGTTTCAGGAGCAATATAATGCTTCAGATAATATGTGGTTCCCTTTTTTAATTCTGTCTGGCTGCTGCCATCCGCACTCGTAAAACGGGAGGTCTGCGTAATCATATCATAATTCACGCTATATTTATAAATTCCATCTTCCTCCGGCGTAAATTTGTAATAGATCACTTGGCGGTTTACATCTAAGGTATTTTTTCCCAACTTAACTATATCAAGTGGTGCGTTTTCTATTGTACACAGATTCAGTGTTCCGTCTATACTGTGGTCAAGATACGAAGCTGTAACTTTATTATCTTCCCTGCCATTTTGTCTGACTGATATCGTCATGGCAGCTCCGTATTTTCCTTTTTGACCGCTTTTCAGTATTTCTTTTTCTCCGCTTTCATATTCAACATCAACCGCAATTGCATATTCATCACTCCCTGGTCCCCAGTCATCATACAAATAATAATCTTTTATGGAGGATTTATCAAATTGCATGTTTACAATCTTATCAGATATCCTGGAAACCTTTAATTCCACACTGCACTTGTAGCCCGATGTCAAACTAATGAGATATTCTTTTCCCCCTACCAAATCAACTGCCACACCATGATCGAGCCAATCTGTTTTCTCTACAATACAGTTTCCGGTATCATCCCAAATCTGTATACTCTCATCATGATATCCATCTCTTGCAGAGAACACATACTTAGAGGTCTGAGATGGAATAAATCGTACAGTCTTTCTGGCTTCATCCATTAAGAATGGTATTATATTGGTTTCATCTTCCTCCAGCAGAGCTAACTCCCCTGTATCCGCTGGAACACATTCAATATTAAATGTAGTTTCTGCTCCTTTGTAAGAAATTGTTACAGGGTAAGTACCCACTTTTTCCAAAGGAAATCCTACAGTCTGAAAATCTATGGAAACTCCTGAACTATAATTATAAATTGTTTCCCTGGTGCCATCATCATATATAGCTTTTAAATAAAGCTCATCAAAATTAACATTGTCCAGATACTGGCGATATACCGTCTGTATGTTTGAGGTATCTGCCTGCAGGCTGACCACTGTCTTTTCTTTTTCAATCATTACCGCTTGGTCCATGTTTGAACTGTGGGTATCTTGCAACATAAAATAATACGTCTTATCCTTCTCCATTGATTCTATAAGTATATCGCTGCAGTAAGAATCGCCGCAATAGTATTCATATTCAGAATCATATACTGTTATGTTACCGGTCACCCGGAACATCAGACGGTAGTTTCCCGTCTCTTTCGGTACAAACCGTAACACCTGATCCCCTGTCAGAAACTGATATCCCCCTTCTTTCAAGCTGTCAAGACCATCCAGGGAAAGTACCGAAATTGTTACATTCATACTGGCCGTCCCCAGTCTGTATATCATCTGGTAATCTCCTACCGGGAGATTACCCTTTTCATCTTTTAGATTCCACTGATCAAACGGACTCTCCTCTGATAAATTCATACCATATTTCGATGTTTCATATCTGGAAAGGACCTCTTTCTCACCATTTTCATAAATCACTTCATATCTGAGTTCATAATCTTCCAGGCTTTTCTGCAAACCGTAATAATACTCAGTACGCGGAGGTTGTTTGATCTGTAAAGCTTTGATTTCCGGAATTTGACCAGCCGTTATCTTATAATTGCTCTCTTCCCGAAATTCAACTGCCAATATATAAGTTCTGCCGCCTTTAAACTTCAGCAAACCATTATCTGTCCACATGGAATTCAATGCTCCGGCATCTTTCTCCTTCCAGAGCACATGTCTTTCTTCATCCATTTTTATATAATAGTCTTTCGTTTCTGGTGCAGTAAAACTGAAATACTGAAATCCAATCCCCGTTTTTCCTTCTACGGTGTTTCCCGCTTCCAGGTTTATGGGTTCTATTTCAGAAAGAGATTTTATGGTGATCTGTACCTCTTTTACAATAGTACCTATCTGTATTTCTGCTTTATAAATACCCGGCTTTGTCACCTCACCATTGACATCTTTTAATCCCTGATATATTACCTGTGTGCCATATTTATCCTGATTATACTCATCCTTTTTGTAATTTATATATGTAGTTTCTCCGTCCCTGTAGTTAAGCTGCAGCTTCATTCCATCTAAAATTATTTCTCCATCCGTCAATCCCAATATATATGAGGTTTCTACCGGTTCAGAAACAATAGTAACGCTTTCCAGTTCAGGGATTCTTTCCACTCTGGCGACAAAGCTTACATCCTCCTCATACATTTTGCTTATTTCCAGATAGCAGGCTGTTCCGCCGCTTAATGCCAGATTAATCTGTTGGCCATCACAATACTCGTAACCGCCTGTTTCCTGATTATATTTACGGCAGTTCACAGGGTTCTGAAATCTCAGTCCGTAAACGCCGTCCTCTTCCGGTACAAATTGCACATAAGTATTTCCTGCCTCTTCATAGAAAAACTCCTGATCAGTATCTGTCAAAACAGGGACATTTTCACTGCTGATCTCTTCTACCGCTATTTCCAGGCTTACACTTTGTTCCTGAACGGACAATACCATTTCATAGGTACCTGCTTCGCTTGTCCACTCACCCTCACTGCCATCCTTAAGAATCTTTACTCTGAGATAATTACCGTATGAGTCTTTCCAGTCTCCATTCTCTCCAATTTCATCCCATGACATGGTATAGGTACTTCCATCTTCATAGGTCAGTTCCAATTCCAGGTCATTCAGATAATAATTATAATCTAAATTTTTAATGTATTTCTTCTTGACTGGCTCCTGGAGCATGGTAAGTGCTGTTACCTGTGGTACTGATTGTACGATTCCGGCATATTCTCTTAAATTATCGCTTTGAAAACAAATATAATATGTTTTACCGGCATCCATAGGTGCCGACATATCCATAGCATAGTCAGCATCTATCTGTTCAAAATTTTCATCCAATATATAGATATAGGTCCACTCTGAAACGCTTATATTATATTGCCCACTCTTGCTTGGAACTACTTTTTTCCACTCTCTTTTCTCCTTTGACATACCTATGGAAAAATAATTTGCTTCTGTTATCTGAGGAATATTCTCAAGAGGCAGTACCTGGATTTTAACAGGCTCATCCGCCTCCACTTCATCAACGCCTACATGCACATCATAAATTCCCGGCTTAGAGATGATTTCATCCCAATCTGACTCTCTCTGCCAATAATAATTTCCATACTTGTCCTCATCTATATAATTTCCATCCTCATCATAGCCCAGGAACGTGGTATCACCATTATCATATGTGACTCTCAATCCAATTCCTTCTGACGAGAAGCCAAACTGGCGGTCCAGCTCCTGAACATAAGAGGTACTATATGGCTGACGGATAATCTCAACCTTTTCAACCGCAGTTGTCTTTTGTAAAGAAGCCTTGTATAAATTGTCCTCAGAATAATCATAATCTCTGCAGAAACAGACATAGGATTCACCGGCCTCTAATTTCCACCTGGATACTGCCCCCCAATATCCTCCCACAAATGTACCATCAGACTTATACATTTCCAGACGCGTATTATCAAAATTCCGCTCCAATGCATATGTGCCTGTTTCTGAAGGCTTTATTACTGCCCATGTACACCAGTTTCCGGAAGTATCTTTTTCAAACTTCAGTTCTGTATCCTGTTCATATAATACAGGTGCCGTTTCAAACACGTCCTGCGTCTTGATCGGAACTTTTGCCTCGGCATCGCCCAGATGCAGTATTATCTCATATTCTCCCGGCGTCTCCAGCCATCTGCTGTCTTTCTCCAAATACAGCATGTTTCCATAACTGTCCTGAGGACTCTCTGTATAATCAGCAGTTATAGTTTCTGTATGTCCATTACTATAAGATGCCAGAAGTTCAATACCATATATAGAGACATATGGTTCAATCTCCTCGAATCCACAGTAATAACTGGTTCTGTATGGCATGGATATGATTTCCAGAGACTCCACTGTTACCTGCTCATTTGCCAGCATTGTCACACTGTTATCATCTATACTGTCCGTTTCTGCATTCCCTTCTGCATCTTCTGACAATACATCGTTTTTCTTCTCCTGATCATTATCTTCCGATTCACCGGATTCTTCCTTATTCACATCGTTTAACCCTGCTGAATCTGTCTCCTCCTGCTGTACTGTATTCTCCTGTACATTCTGACCATCGGCCCATACATCTGTTGGTATGTAAGTCAATATCATCAGGACAGTCAACATCCAGGCCATAACTCTTTGAAATCTTTTCTTCATCTTTCTTTTCTCCTTTCTCTCCCCTCAAAATACAATTACTGCATAATTCTTATAATCCTCCCTTCGTTTAGAATCCTCTTACATAATTATTAAATATTTATATTAATTATACCACTGGGGTTGGGCAGGTACAAGCAATCGAAAAGTATTTTAATAATATCAGTTTTCAAATTTCAATTATTATGATAAAATAGAACAAAACTTTAATGAGGTACAGTATCTTGAACATTATAATAATTGGTTTGATTTTTTTATTTCAAATATTAGTCTTTTTTTGTTTTGGTTCTCTTTTTTTGCATTTTTTTAAACAGGTACAAAACTCCATTTTCTTTACTTTATCCTGTGGATTCTTTATTAACTTTGCCCTGTTTGAACTTTTTGCTCTTCCCTGTACACTATTACGTCTTCCACTGACTTTTTTAACAGTTATCTGGATGACTTTCTCTTGCATTATTGTTTTACTGGCCATATACTTCTGCCGCAGAGATTGGAAAAGCGCAGTCGTGTGCTCTCCCAAATTTTTCCAAGAAAGCACATGGACACTACTTATATTATTTGCAAGTATACTGATTCAGATGCTGATCGTTTTCACTCATATGGACAACAGTGCTGATGCCAGTTATTATGTTGGAAAAGCAGCAACTGACGTTTATAAAAACAGCCTCGGTCTATTCAATCCCTATACCGGAGCGGAACTGTCACGCTTTAATGTCCGTTACCTGTTTTCCTGTTTTCCTGATTATAATGCAGTCATATCCAAGTTTTTTAATCTGCACGCACTAAAACAGGCTAAAGTCATAATGCCTCAGATAATTATCCTTGTCACTAATATTCTATACTACCAGGTAGGTATGATACTGACCGAAAATAATCGCAAAAAATCAGCACTTTTTGTGTTCTGGATTTTCCTTATTAACCTATACAGCAACACAATTTATACTTCTGCAAATTTTTTGCTCTTAAGAACCTATGAAGGAAAGGCTGTTCTTGCCAATACTATCATTACAGGAATTATCCTGTGCTGTCTGCAGATATACAGAGGAAAAAGTCCTTTGTTTTATAAATTCCTGCTTTTCTTTATCACACTGAGCAGTGTAACTTTCAGCTCTTCTTCCATGCTGATCGTACCACTGGCAGTCAGCGCAGGTTTTCTAACTGTCATATTTATAAAAAAGCAATACCGAAGTCTTGGGTGGTATATCTTATATACTCTTCCAAATTTGATGACAGGATTTATTTATCTGCTTTATACGAAAGGTATACTTTCATTTTCGATTTAGCATTTTAATCATTACACAAATTAAGGAGTTTAGAACATGGGTGATGTAAATATAGATGAGCTCGGCCTTAGTTTTGTCAAGGTCTGTTTAAATAATTACTGGGGCAATATCTGTTTTTTCGGTTTTTTTGCTGCCTGTATTTTATGGTTTTTCTGTCGAAAAAAACACAGTACAAATCTATTCTTGATTTATACCGCGTTTCTGTTTTTGACTATTTATAATCCTATTTTTGTTAAATATATTTTCAGCAAACTTGGTTCTGATAAAATTTATTATAGGTTTTTCTGGCTGCTTCCAGTCAGTCTCTTACTTGGATATTGCTGTATAAATATACTTGATCATACGAAAAGTAAATTAGGTTACTGCGTTATTTCTATTATATTAGTTATACTGGTAACTTTAACGGGAAGTCCTATAAAAAATATTTTCAAAGATCTTTCCATACCTGAAAATCTCTATAAAGTGCCTGACAGTCTGTTAGAGATATGCGATATTATTCACAGGGATTCTAAAGAAGAGAATCCTAAAATTGTGGCACCGGATGTTACCGTTCATATGTTAATCCGACAATATGATCCTTCTTTACAGCTTACCCTTGACAGGGATACCCTGCTTTATCGGTTGGGCAATCCTAATTTTAATATAAATGAAGAAAAAGCCAGTTATAAAACACAGGACGCTATAATGGAGGTTATCTACTATAATGATACTACTCAAACAGACAGCTTTTTGGATGCAATAAAAAACACTGAGACTGACTACATCATTTTAGATGATTCTTCACCTGTAAATGATTTTCTGCAAAAAAACGGTTTTATAAATGTTGGCGTATGTGAAGGGTATGTGGTGTATGAAGCCCCGGTATAGATATAAAGGAAAAGCCAGGGAAAATAATTTCCCTGGCTTTTCCTTTTAAGCATTTTCTGTAAACAAGTCTTCAAATTGATTTACAGCCAACTGATTATATACCTCATAATCTACATTCATCGCTTTAATTTCACCACGCGAAAACGCAAGCATACCTTCATAAATTCCATCAGCGCTAGTTTCAACCAGATATCCTCCATGTTCCTCCATAAATCCTCTTGGCCCTGGAATATCAGTAGAGATTACAGGTATCCCCAATGTATCTGCTTCTAAGACGACAAAAGGCATTCCTTCATATAAAGAGGATAAAATAAACGCATCACACTTCTTTAATACCGACATAGGATTACTCATATAGCGAATTATAATAATTCTTCCACTACTTTTTAAACTCTGTGAGTATTGCAGCGTCTCATTATATAAAGCACCGTAGCTACCTATAATAATTAAATATCCGGTTTTATTTTTTTCATAGTATCTATCAAAAGCTTCTATCAACATTTTATGTCCTTTTTCTACAGAAAAACGACCTATAGTTATAAATTTCTCCTCAGCATTTTCCAAAATACTGTTCAACTCGTCTATTGACACAGTACTAACCGTACTATCATCAAACTCTATTTCTTTTTCACTTTTTCTAATTACTGCTTGATAATCGTGATAATTATTTACAACCTGAATATTATCTGCATTCCCTCCCAATTTAAATGTTGGCTCATATATACCTTTACTAATTGGTACAACCTTATGATATTGGGCATATGCACGTTTGATTGTAAGTTCATGCTGGTTTGATCTGACCTCTAATTCCTTAATCATATCACTATGAACAAATAATATATTTTTTGCATCCGCATTTTGAAATAAGGTGATTAATTTTTCTCCGTAACCAGAATAATGTACTACATATTTATAATCACAACAACCATAGTATTTATAATATTCTCTTGAATAATATCGATCTACATACTTAATTATCCAATCATTCTTTTTACATTTCCTAAAATACAATGCCGTTGCCAATACCTCTAAAAATGTTCTGCCAAAGAAACCTGATATTGGCACAATGCCAACCCAATCTGGCAACTGCTTAACTCTTAAAGGATCCCGCTTTAAATCACCCTTTATAAAGGTCACAAAATAGTTTCTCTTATCTCTATCTATATGCTCCAACAAATTTAAAAATGCAGTTGTTAAACCATTTCGTGCCAATCCCCCACAGCATATTAAAATATTATCCTTTCCATTCCCTTCTATTGTTACTTCCTCAAACACTTTTTCCCCTTTAATTATGTGTTTGCATATACTGGCTGCTGCATCCTTTCTATCATACTGACAATATATTTTTTTAAACTCAGTATCATTATAATTCTTTGGTGTTCTAAGTTCTTTTATCAAATCCGGCACATCATATACCTGAGGAAAGGGTAAATCATCCAGCTCTACATAAATTCCCCTATCGTCAAAATATTCTTCTTTATCATATGCAAAAAGTATTATTTTTTTATCTGAATTAGCAAAGTCAAAAAATACACTTGAGTAATCTGTAACCAGACAATCTACCATATTCAGGATGTCATATGGTTCGTATCCTTCTGGGAATGTAGTTATATGTTGAAACTTACTATAATCAATGGACTTTGCCACAAACGGGTGAAGCCGAACCAAAAAAAGTTCATCTTCATTCAAAATATTATCAAGCTGATTCAGATAATTTTCTAGAATAACAAGCTGATTCTCTGCTTTGACTTTTTCACCTACCCCACGCCATGTTGGCATATAAGCATATACTTTCTTAGTTTCTAATCCAAGCTTCTTCCGTAGTTCCTTTCCTTTTTCAGGGTAAAAGAAAATTGAGTTTCTCGGATATCCTGAACATATTATCTTACCTTTATACAAATTATCCAGACAATAAGCATGAATCATTATGTCTTTCATATAATCGCTTGGATATAGTAAGTAATCTGATACCAAAAAACTTTTTTGAACATTTCCCATTGTGTACGCCTGATTATCAATATCTTTCCCCATTTTTTTTAACGGTGTTCCATGCCATGTGTTTGTTATTATCTGTCCTTCTTTTTTTATAAATTCAAAAGGGAAAGTTGTATCTGTAATTAAATATTTTGCTTTTGCAAGTAATTTATAATGTTTAAATCCTGCTTCTTTTACGATTTTTACGTTTTTTATATTATAACAATTTAATATTTCTTGTAACTGCTCTTTTTTATTATTATTACTTGAAAAATACAACTTATATTCTTTATAGTCAGGAGAATCTGATAATTCCTGTGCCAGTCTAAGTATATTCCCCCCAATATCTTTACCATTTTTTGAATCAAATAAAATCACTTTTTCATTTAATCCAGGCTGATAGTAATAATGAATATACCACGATGAACGTAGTATATTTTTTATTTTTCTTAAATATTTTTTGATCTTCTTTAATATCTTTTTCATCATTTTTTCCTCCGCATAAAATCGTATTTATTCTATCATATTTTTATTTTTATTTCAATCTAATTGCACCAATACCAAGAATATGATATTATAAATACTGTAATTTATTATAAAAGGATGGTATTATGAAAAAGATAATCAAAAAAATTTTAGGGCACTTTAAAAACAAAAACTATTTTTTTAAAAAATTATATGAAACAGCAGCTGAAACTTATATGTATTTTAAATACAAAAAAATACGCAGTCAAAATCCAACCAATAGTAATATAATCATTTTTGAATCTTTTATAGGTAAGCAATACGCCTGCAGCCCTAAGGCGATCTATAATTATGTCATTAATGATCCTCGTTTTTCAAACTTCACTTTTGTATGGGCGTTCAGATCTGGTAAGTTAAAACAAATAAAAAAAGAATTTACAGATCCGCGAACTATTTTAGTCGAGTATAAATCAAAAAAATATTATGAATATTTCTCCAAAGCCAAATATTGGGTGACAAACTGGAGAACTCAGCCTTTTATGACCAAGAAGAAGGATCAAATAGTAATTGAAACTTGGCATGGTACTCCTTTAAAAAAGATAGGTATAGATCTTAAAATAGAAGGAAATGCGACTGCTTCCCAGAAAAAAAGTCATAGGATGTATCTGAATGATGCTAAAGGATATGATTACTTTGTCTCTCCCTCAGAATTTTGTACAAAGGTGTTCACTACAGCTTTTGGTTTGGATCAACTTCATAAAGAACACATTCTTATTGAAACAGGTTATCCCAGGAATGACTTTCTCTTAAATTATAAACCGGACGATATTTATACCATAAAAAAGGAACTAAAGATTCCAACAGATAAAAAGGTTATTTTATATGCACCAACGTGGAGAGATAATCAGTTTGCTTTAGGTGTGGGCAACACTCTGGATGTAGAAAACCATTTTTCTAAATTTATGCAGACTATAAGTGATGATTATGTCATTATCATGAGGCTCCATTATTTAGTAGCATCAAAGATCAATCTATCAGGATACGAAGGGAAAGTTTTTAATTACTCACAGTTAGACGATGTAAACCTTCTCTATGTAATCAGTGATATCCTGATCACTGATTATTCCAGCGTATTCTTTGATTATGCAAATTTACACAGACCCATACTGTTCTATATGTATGATCTAGATGATTATCAAAACAACGTACGTGATTTTTATATAGATTTAAAAGAACTTCCAGGGCCTATTATTAAAACAGAAGAGGCACTTTTAGATGCTGTATATAATATAGATACAATCACTAAACAGTATTCCGCATCATATCAGATTTTCTGTGACACCTATAATTATCTGGATGATGGAAACGCTGCAGAACGAGTGGTCAACACCTGTATCAAACCGGAAGCCTAATAAAAGGCAGAGGATAAATGTGGGCACACATTTACTCTCTGCCTTTTCTCAATTACTCATAAACTCATCATACGCTGTCAGTACTTCATCCGTCTCTCCAATCATCTTCATCTCTCCATCATGGAGCCACAATATACTTGTACACAACTCCTTCAACGTCTGAGTACTATGAGATACGATCAGCACTGTTCTGTCTTTATTAGAAATAAGTTCTTTCATTTTATTATAGCTTTTCTTTTTGAATCTTGCATCTCCAACACTGAGTACCTCATCAATCAATATAATGTCTGCCTCTAATATTGCGGTAATTGAAAATGCAAGTTTTGAATGCATACCACTGGAATAAGTCTTAACTGGCATATCTATAAATTTTCCAAGATTCGCAAATTCAATAATTTCATCCATCTTTTCCCGAACCTGCTCCTCAGAAAATCCCAAAAGCATGCCTGACAATAATATATTCTCCCGTCCTGTGAGCTTCTTCTGAAAACCGACTCCAATAGACAGCAGAGAAACGCTGTTTCCGTGTAAATCTATTATCCCTGAATCAGGTGAAAAAATACCTGCAATGGCCTTAAGCATAGTAGATTTTCCACTGCCATTTTTACCTACAATACCCAGAATCTCTCCTTTCGGCAATGAAAAGGATACTCCACGAACCGCTTCATACACTTCTGTTTTTGCCTTTTTAAACTTCAATAAACTTTGTTTAATAGAAAAAGATTTCAGGCATTTATAAGTAATTCTTAAATCATTAACTTCTAACGCAATTTCCCGCTCCATATTACATCACCTTTACATAACTGTTTTCATATTTATAAATCAGTCTAATCCCCAGTATACATAACAGTATTCCTATTATTCCCCAGACCAGGATAAGTTTACGATAGGGTGCGCCGGAATAAATCATACATCTCCTGGATGATTCCATAAGCATAGAAACCGGATTGCATTTCAGAAGAATACTTCTAAATGGCTCCGGAACACGATCCCCGATTGAATAAAAGATACCAGACATATAAAATACAAGGCGCAGAACAACATTCATAACATTGTAAAGGTCATCCACAAATACACCAAAATGCAGCATGAAACAACATATGCCAAAAGTCAACAGTCCTAAAACCAATAATATTGGAATCATGTATAAAATATTCCATGTTACTGGAATCTGATATATCACCATCATAACGATGACAAGCGCAAACGACACCAACATTTTGAATCCGTTAACCATCATTTTCTGAAGTATCAAAACGAATTTAGGTATATAGACCTTTGTGACAATAGCACTGTTATTACGGACAATTTTCACACTGCCGATAACTGTCTTATTAAAAAAATTCCACAAAGTCAAACCAATGAATACAAATACAGGAAAATACTGAACTCCACTCCGGAATACTATAATTGCAATAAACGTGTATACCAGCATAAACAGCAGCGGGTCCAAAATCCACCACAGCCAATTCAGATATGAACTTGCCACCTCTGCCTTCAAATCTGACTTTGCTGAATATTTTGCGTATTTATAATACTTTTTTAAATCATCTCTAAATCTTTTCATAATTTATAATCCAGCCCGTCAGTGCTTATTTAAATCATTTTTAATCTGTGTCGTTGATATTTCCGGTGTTCTCGGCAGATAAACCACCTCGCAGCCTTCTTCCTTTAGAAAATCAAATTTACCAACCCAATCATCTCCCATAACAAAAGTATCTACATGGTATTCTTTTACATCCGTCTTTTTCTGCTCCCAATTTTCTTCCGGAATAACCAAATCCACGTATCGGATTGCCTCAAGCAGCTGCTTCCTTTCTTCATAGGAAAAATAACATTTTTTTTGCTTTTCATTCCAGTTAAATTCATCGGTAGATAATGCAACAATCAAATAGTCGCCCTGCTGTTTTGCCCGGCGTAATAAGTTAATATGTCCATAATGCAGTAAATCAAATGTACCATAAGTAATTACTCGCTTCATTTTTTATCTCCTTAAACATAGTTTTTTATCAGCCACAACTGAACACTAAAACAATCTTATCGATTATACCACATAAAATACGTCTTTTCAACTCTGTACCCATAATTCAATCAAATCCCCATATATTTAAGAACACCGTGAACCGCGTATGACATAAAAAAAATACAGCTTTTTAAGGGACCATAGCCCATATAACGATATACTTCAAACGTCATACGGGCAGATTTGATTTTATTCCGGGACTTTCCTCCCTGACTGAGACGATATTTTAAATAAGGATAATTGATTCCTGCACAACAGCCATATTTTCTCAATACCTTTAACCATGTTATATAGTCTTCATGGCTATTGTCATAGCACATAGGAAATTCCATTGCCACATCTTTTCTTATCAATACGGAAGAACAATTGATACTATTATGCTTCAGCAGTTTTTTATAAGTAACTTCAGAGGCTACTCCAATTTTTTTACCGGTACTGCTTCCATCTGGTTTCATCAACTCTCTGCCAGTGGAACACATTACACTTCCCGTCTGCTTCATAATCCTCAGCTGTTCCTTCAGTTTTCCTGGTTCCCACCAATCATCTGCATCCAAAAAAGCAATGAATTTACCTTTAGCAGCTTCTACTCCTTTATTACGCGATGCAGCAGCTCCCAAATTACCTTTATTTCTGATTAACTGAAAATCAGAACGTTCCATATATAATTTTAAAATGTCCCGGGTACTGTCAAATGAACAGTCATCAATCACAATCAGTTCCAACGGGACATCCTGTATCCAAACAGATTCTATTGCCTGTTTGATATATTTTTCAGCCTGATATGCCGGCATGATTACCGACACGATTGGTTCGCCTGTCATACTTCTTTCTTTTCCTTTTCTTCCTCGCAGGAGTCCAGCAGTGCATTTTTCTGCGTATCCTCAACCCCCTCTGAAGTTTCTTTCTGAAATAAAATCTTAAAAGTCATCAGCATCAACTTTAAATCCAGAAGAACTGAATAGTTTTCAATATAAAATAAATCTAGTTTTAATTTGTCATAAGGAGTTGTATTATATTTTCCATAAACCTGTGCATAACCGGTCAGTCCGGCTTTTACTTTCAGCCTATAATAGAATTCCGGAATCTCCCTTTGATATTCTCTTAGAATAGCCTTTCTCTCTGGCCTTGGGCCAACAATAGACATATCACCTTTCAAGACGTTAAACAACTGTGGCAGTTCATCAAAATGAAGATTTCTCAATACTTTTCCAACTGGAGTGATTCTGGAATCATTCTTTGAAGCTAATCTGGCCCCATTCTTTTCTGAATCCACACACATACTTCTGAATTTAAAGATACGAAAAACCCTGCCATGCAGTGTCAGACGCTCCTGACGATAAAACACCGGACCCCTGTCATAACATTTAACTGCCGCAGCACATATGAGCATAATGGGGGAAGAGATAATAATTCCGGTAACTGCAACTATAATGTCAATACTTCTTTTTATGATTGCCTGACCGGCAGTCAGCCCCATATTTTTGGATACCAGGAGAGGCGTATCAAATAAATGGATTCTCTCTGTTCCCAGTAAAATAACATCAGATATTTTAGGTGTCACGTAACAACGGACAGAGTGTGCAAAACAATGCTTCAAATATTTGTTGCGAAGCTGAGAAGGCAGATCCCATATAATAACAGCTTCATAGTCATGCATCATTTTATATATTTCTTTATCGCCTGCACTGATATGCACTTTACCGCTGATATCATATTTATCTTTTCTGGAATTCATTTTCTTGATCAATTCATCCGGTGCTCTGTCACCATAGATGACCAGCATTCTTCGCGCCTTATATATTTTTGAATAAATATAGCCGGATCCCAGTGTCCAGAATACTATGATCACGATATCCAATAACGTTATTATAAAAAGAGGTCCCGGAGATAAAAACCAACGATTGATCAGTGTAATCTGTAAATATGCTACTACATTAGTACACAAAGTTGCCAGGGTAAGAGAGTACATAATATCAAGCTTCTTTAGGTATCCTACTCTCAGCCCTCCATATAATCTTGAAAATAGAATCAAGATCAGTGCATAAAGAGCTATTAAAGCCCAATTTCCCTTATTCCAGAAAGGTTCAAATATTAAATTGCGATAATACTTATACCAGATAATTCCAAATAAAGATGTCTGTGCAACGACGACCAAAGCCGTCAGTATAAAAACAAGAATTCTTTTGTAAAAGTCTGACGCTTTCAAAGTACGACCTCTTCTCTTTCTGTAATGTCAATTTTCTATCTTCAGCAGTATACCACAATTCTATAGCTAATGCAATTTACTTTATTCTGTCAATAACTCCTCAAATTTCCTAGTGCTCTCCTGGTTTAGCTGTTCATAATCCACATTCATAGGAGAAATCTTTTTCTGCGTGAACATTTTCATCCCCTGCAAAATTCCCTCTTCGCTGTCCTCTAACAAAATCCCTCCATGCTGCCTCAAAAAGCCACTGGGACCCGGTACATCACAGGCCATTACAGGTATTCCCAGTGTATCCGCCTCCAGTAGAACAAGTCCCAGCCCTTCATAATAAGAAGATAACAAAAATAAATCACATTTTTTCAAAATTGGCATAGGATTGCGCAATGATTTGATTAATATTATATGATCAGATGCCGCAGTAGCTCGCGCCAATTCCACAGTTTTACCGTAGAAATCACCGGTTCCTCCTATAATAATCAAATAAGACTCTTTCTGTTTCAGCCAGTATTGTTCAAATGCCTTTATCAAACGGTCATGTCCCTTCTCTGGAGAAAATCTTCCCATATTTATGAACTTTACGGATTTGTTATTAAAAACCTGTTCTAACTCTTCCTTCGTCTTTGTAGACAGAGTATTCTTATCAAAAGTTATCGGTAATTGACTGCGCTTTATTACATTTTCATAATCATGGCAATTACCAATCACACGTATATTATCTTCTTTTTTACTGATTCGTATAGTCGACTGCCGAATGTCCTCACTGACAATCACAACATTATTATAAGATCTGTATACATCTTCCAGCAAATACCGGGACTGATTTTTTCTTATGGCTATTTCCTTCTCCATGTCATTATGAACCCAGATTGTTTTTGTACATGGTGCCTCTTCAATCAGAGATGTTATATATGCTTCATAACCATTGTAATGAACTGCATGAGCAAATCTTACATTTCCAAAATGTTTCTTCCACTCCCGCTGATATGCACAATGCAGTCTATTTTTTACCCAATGGCTTTTACAGCCCAATTTTATATACAAAAGCTGCGCAGCACCTGTCAATACATCCATATTCATCTCACTGGCGATTGGAAACACTCCCAATTCTCCGGGTATTTTTTTCGTGCGCTCAGGTTCTGCTTTTACTGACTGCATCCGAAAAGAAATATAATAATTATACCTGCTTTTATCCACATACTTCATCATACTGCAGAATGCGGTAGTGATTCCATTCTGATTTAAATCACCTGCATATATTAGAATATTTTTTCTGCCGTTTTTTTTCATTTTGCCAACCATACAGCAATTCTCTTCTAAAAATACCTGTCTGCAGATTTTATCTGCTGCATCTCTGCTCTCATAAGTTCCATATTTCATAAGAAACTCACTGTCCGCACTGCCGGAATCATTTCTCAATTCTCGTATGACATCATCCACAGTCTCCGCTATGGAAAAAGGATAGTCCTTTATATTTTCATACATCCCTCTTTCCATGATATACTCTTTATAATCATAAGCAAAAAGTATGATTTTCCTTTTGGTAATAGCAAAATCATACATCACACTGGAGTAGTCTGTAATCAGGACATCACACGCATTTAAAACTTCATAAGAGTCAAATTCCACAGGTATGGGTTTAATATGTGAATATTGACTGATCTCAATCTGGTCCTGAATAAATGGATGTACCTTTATCAGTAAAATCTGTTCGTCAGAAAGTCTGCGGTCCAGCTCATACAAGTGCTGATGTATCCTTGTTCCAAACCCTTTCACTTCAATCTTGTCCGCTTTGCCGCGAAATGTGGGCATATACATAATCAACTGCTGCCCTTTATACCCCAGCTTTTCTTTCATATCCTCTCCGCTTTCACGCGAAAAAAATATGCTGTTTCTGGGATATCCCTCATGAAGTATCCTTCCCTCATAAAGATTGTCCAGCATATACGCCTCTGACATTTTTTCTTCCATATATACATTGGGAAATAAGAGATAGTCTGCTGCCAGTAAATTTCGCATTACATTTCCCATACTGTACACTTCATCTACATTATCTCTTCCCATCCTTTTCAGAGGGGTTCCATGCCAGACATTGAGATAAATCTGCTTCTCTTTTTTAATAAACCTTCCCGGAAAACTTGTATCGTTAACCAGATATTTCGCCTTCGACAAATAAAAATAATACTGAAGACTGCCTGTCTCTACTATCTTATTCACATGCAGATCATAGTTTTTAAGTTTCTGTATGATCGTTTTTTTTGAAGTTTTATTTACAGCTAATATCCGCTTAAATTTGTTATATTTGTCTTTTTCCAATTCTCTGCAAAGAACAAAAATATTTCCTTCCAGTGCTTTACCGCCTCTTGATTCCAAAAATATCATATTGGAGTCCAGCGGTACATGTTCATAAAAACTATTATAAAAAGGATACCATGTGCCGCTTTTCAGCTTTTTTAACACTTTAATAAATGTCTGCATTTGATTTTCCTCTCGGATAAAAACTATTATTTGTTTTTTATATCATGCAATATATAATCACATATCTTATTACTGCAGGGCTCTTTCAACTGATTAAAGTAAGAATTACATTTCTCTCTCTCGGAATCATATCCATCCTGACCGGCTAAAGCCTTCCCCACACAATTCAAAAATTCCTTTTGACTTTCCGGTTTTGGCCCGGGAGTTACTTTTCCATATGGAAAATTCATTCCTCGTTTCCTGAGATATTCTTTTTGATCATAAGGAAGAAATATGATCGGCTTATTCAGTAGTAGATAATCCAGATAGATGCTTGAATAGTCCGTTATCAATACATCAAAACAATTCAGCCATAGCGCAATATCCTCAATCACGTCTTCATTCATGAAATGAATATGGGTACCGGCGTACTTTTCTGTTCCACCCTGTTCCTTTAAATGCATCCTTATACAAATATGACAGTTTATTTTCTGAAGAAAGCTCTCCATTTCCTTTTTATCATAATCCGGGAAAGGAAACAACTCCGTATCTCCATACTCTCTGTAGGTTGGGGCATACAAAATAAGAGAAGCCCCTTCTTCTATCTTCATAGTCTGCAAAACTTCACTTTTTGCGGGTGTCTCCCACAAAACGTCATTTCTTGGCTGGCCCCATATTTTTATACATTCCTCCGGCACTGCAAAACTTTTTGACATGACAGGTACAAGATGTGTACTTGTTGTTAAAATATAAGTATATTTACTGGAAAACACATGCTTAAAATAGAACCGGCGGAAAAAGCTTTGCTTCTCCTCCATCAATACTATTTTTTTCAAAGGAATCCCATGCCACAAGTTTACAACTATGCGGTCCGGGTTTCCTTTCCACTCATATACAGGAAGGCCGGCAGAAGTAAACCAGACACCTGCACTCAGTATCAATCTCATTCCTTCACTGCAAAGACCGTCAATAAAAAATCCCTCACCATATTGTTCTGACAACTGCTGCCGCTTTTTTTTGTCATTGATAACAAATACCGGCTTGATGTCCGGAAGTGTATCCCTTACATATAAAAACAAATATTTAGAATTATAATTAAAATTACAATTGTCAACAGATGAAAATACCCAAATATGAAAATCAAGCTCCTGTCTTTTATACAATTGCGCTTTCAATATATTTTCTACCTTTTGCAGCATTTCAGAATCCCCACTCAACTTTATATATTTCTATCATACACATGGATTACCATGCGCTGTCTACAATTTTTTCAAAATATTCCTATACAATTCCATCTGTATTTTTAAATAACGTTTCCCTTTTCCGTGTATACAGGATACCTTTTTGTCTCTGTTCTTCCCGGAAATCTCAAACCCATTTTTTATCCCCGCAATATACTCTCTTCCAAACCCCTTAACAGCAAAAAAAACTGCCTTCACTCCAAATCCCACTGCAAACAGCGGCAAATTCAGCACGATCTGCCAAAGCGGCATGTTTTTATATATCATGTACACATTGTTCCTGGAAGAATATCTGACTTTAAAAAGATTATACCTGGAGCCGCTGGTACCGCTTCCCACATGGTATACGCGTGCTGTGGGACAAAACCAGTTTTCATATCCATAAAGCCTGGCCCTGTACCCAATGTCCAGGTCTTCCAGATAGGCAAAATGCTCCTCATCAAAGTATCCGATTTCGTTTAAAATACTTTTTCTATAGATAGCAGCTCCCGCACAGGAGGCAAATATCTTCTTTCGCTTATTATAATTTTCCTCCGGCTTACCTTTACCGTCGGCAAAAGCCCATCCAAGGGCACAATAATAATTTCCGGCATCATCTATCCTGTTGTAATCATGCATCTGCAGCATTTTTGCCTGACACGAAAAAATATCAGGACTTTTTTTAATGTCCTGAACTAAAGCCTGAATAAATCCCTCCTGGACGATAGTATCATTATTCAAAAGCAGTATATATTTTGCCTGAGAACTGTGTATTCCCACATTGACCGCCCCACAGAAACCTGTATTCTCTTTTAGAGCGATCTGTCTGACCTGCGGATAATTTCGGCTGAGATATGGAATACTGCCGTCTTCTGACCCATTATCCACCACTACGATTTCAAATGAAGGAAAATCCTGCATGAGCAATGCGTCCAAACAGTCTTTTAAATATTTTTTTCCATTAAAATTAGGAATAATTACAGATACTTCATACATGTTTTTCGGAAACCTTTCCGACACAGTCTTAGAATAAGACTGTGTCCTGAGATTTTTATTCTTTTGGCCGCAGGGAATAGTTCCATTTTGTAAGAGAAAGATTTTTATTATAGTAAGGATCCCCTTCTTTTAAAAGTGTTTCCCACCGGCAGCGCATGAACTCAATCTCACTCTGAAATCTGCGCACCTTCTCTTTGCTGTCCTCTGTCCCACGGCTCTTTGATTCATAATGATACAGCTCTGCAAAAGGATCATAAACAACCAAATATCCTTTCCGGCGTACACGAAGGCAAAAATCCACGTCATTAAATGCGACTGTCAATTTTTCCTCAAATCCATTGACTTCAAAAAACACTTCGCGTTTTACCATCATACAGGCAGCCGTGACCGCACTTAAATCCTGCTGCAGGGAAGCCTTATGCAGATAACCGGTACGCTCTCCCGGCATGTTGACGAACATATGTCCGGCGATTCCACCGATACCGATGATTGTACCTGCATGCTGGATGGTTCCATCCGGATAATACAATTTTGCTCCCACAATCCCTGTATCCGGCCTTTGGCAGTGTCCGAGCATCTCTTCCATCCAATTAGGAGAAATCACTTCCATATCATTATTTAAAAACAGAAGATATTCTCCTTTTGCTTTTGATGCCGCATAATTATTGATCGCAGAGTAATTAAATGGCTTCTTCCATTTTAGAAGACGTATTCTGTCCTGTCTGCTCAGTTCACGATAATATGAAAAAATCTCCTCTGTCTCACTATTATTTTCCACAATAAGGATTTCAAAATTTTCATATGTTGATTTCTCAAAAATGGAGTCTATACACTTTTTCAAAGCTTCCTTCTCGTCTTTATTAGGGATGATAATGGAAACCAGAGGAGACTCCTTCACCTGATACTCCACTCGATAAAAACCATAGTCTTTTGTATGGCTGACCTTTCCGTTAAGACCACTGCGCTTTAAATTGCCTTCAATTGCCCGCTTTCCCGCTTCATAGGCATACATTTTGCTGGCCGGATTATCCGCTGTGGAAGCCTGATGAGTCCGCCAATGATACAAAATTTCCGGTATATGATGTATTTTTTCAGCGCTCTCAACACATCGGAATATAAAATCATAGTCCTGGGCACCATCAAATTCACTGCGGAAACCGCCTGTCCGTTCCATGATTCCGCGTCTTACCACAAACAGGTGACAGATATAATTATTCGCCCGAAGCAGATCCGGATTAAAATCCGGCTTCAGATGAGGCTGAAAATGTTCCGACAGATCTGCCCTCACCTTATCTTCATCCGTGTAGATCACATCAATGTCCCGATCTTTTTCCAAAGCTGACGCGATTTCATACAGAGCATTAGGGGCAAGCAGATCATCATGGTCCAGAAGTCCAATGTAATCACCTGTGGCCATGGCGAAGGCCGTATTAGTATTCTCTGCGATTCCAAGATTCTTGTCCAGTTTCTTCCACACAATTCTGCTGTCAAAAGAGGAATATTCTTTCAGTGTAAATTCCATGGAGGCATCTTCCGGACTGGCATTGGCTATACACAGTTCCCAGTTGCTGTAGGTCTGCTCTCTCAGAGAATCCATCATTTCCCGCAGAAATTTTTCAGGTGTTTTGTATGCCGGTACCACAATGCTAATCTTAGGAGAATATTTCCATACCCGTTTCCGCTGTTTATCTAAATCTGCTTCTGTGGGACGGTAAGCTTCATACCAGGGACCATACGGAACCTCTTCCGGTTCAAATCTTTCGTGCAGACGAATCCAAAATTCCTTCGGTCCATAATGTTTTAAATAGCGGTACCCCTTCTGTATGGTATACGGAGAAAGCTTTTTCAAAATTCTTCCCCACTCCAGTTTTCCTTTAGACATAACTTTTACCTCTGCAAATTCCATTCTTTTGGGCAGATTTACCCGTCCTTTTACTTATATACCCGTACATTCTACCACATTTTCTGTTTAAAGGGAACCTCGAATGTGCTATACTAAAGAAGATTGAGTTTAAACGGTTACTGTTCACGGAGTGAACAGTAACTAGAAATACAAGGAGGTCATATTTTGAAACTGGATAAAAAACTCTCTTTTGTTATTCCCTGCTATTATTCGGAAAAAACAATTTCTCTTGTTGTAGATGATATTTTCAAAGCATTTCCAAAAGAGGATTATCAATTTGAGATCATATTGGTAAATGACGGCTCCAAGGACAATACCTTCTCCGTGATCAAAGGTCTGGCAGATAAATTCCCGCAGGTCATTGCCGTGAATCTGGCCAAGAATTTCGGTCAGGATGCTGCTCTGATGGCCGGATACACTTATGCCACAGGAGACTATATCATTTCCCTGGATGATGACTGCCAGAATCCTCCGATAGAGGCTCATAAACTGATCGCGAAAATAGAAGAAGGATATGATGCTGTGTTTGGAAAATATCATGTAAAGCAGCACAGTGCCTTTAAAAACTGGGGAAGCCGCCTGAATGATAAGATGGCTACCATGCTTCTGAAAAAGCCAAAGGACCTTACCTTATGCAGTTATTTTATCATGAATTCCTTTGTAAAAGATGAGATGCTGCGTTATGACAGTGCCTTCCCTTATATATGGGGACTTATCCTGCGCACAACAGATCACATTACCAATGTTTTTATTGATCATAAAAAACGTGAAGTTGGTACAACTACTTTCACCCTCGGAAAACTGATCATGCTGTGGCTGAATGGTTTTACCTCTTTTTCTGTAAAACCCTTGAGGATCGCAAGCTTTTTCGGAGGGTTCTTTGCATTCCTTGGTTTTTTGCTCACTATCATTATGGTAATCCGCCAGTTTATCTGTCCGGAACCGATCATCGGCTGGACTTCTCTCATGTGTGCCCTGCTCATTGTCAGCGGTCTGAATATGCTCATGCTGGGGTTGATGGGAGAATATATCGGAAGGATTTTTATCAGTCAGAATAAATCGCCTCAGTTTGTTGTACGTCAGCTGTACCGTCAGGAAAAGCCTGAAAAGGATGAGGATTAAGAAGAAGCCGTACGCGGAATGATATGCGTACGGCTTCTTTTTTAACTGTAATTAGGTTTAAATACAAAATAATATACAGCGACAGCGGAAATGATATATAAAACACTCAGTATAATATAAGTCCATTTTCTGTATATTTCTTTTTTCACAAACCTGTCCATTATGTTTTCATATCCCAGCGTGATAAAATACATAAAAGGTATCAACATTGGCATAAGATAACGCCCCTGGGCCTGGAATTCACTGGAATATGCATATTTTACCAAAAGAATAAAGGGAATCACCATGGCGATGAGCATACAAATGTGAAATAGATTCTTTGTATCCCATCTGCGCTCTTTTCTGATGGTTATAAACAGAGTGGTTCCTGATTTATCCCTTCTGCGTCTTACTTCTTTTTCCTTACCGCTTACAAAAAACTGCTGTCTGATACAGAGCAACATTCCCAATATTCCAACCGCATATACCAGGCAATAGACTGCTGACCAGATTCTGGGCATAAATATATCCATAAAACCAAATGTTCCGACAAAACTGACCGCAACTGTTGTCAGCCAATTGCATTTCCATTCTCCGGGAATCCAAAAAAACATATCTGTAATACCCATTCCCATCTTTTGCGGCGTCATGCGGTTAGAGGGCTTCAAATCCTCCCTGGCATACAGTTCTGCATATTCCGAAGATGTATTCATCCCCAAAATATCTCCGTGATAGAGAATGCCGTTTCGAATAAACCACCAGCCTGTCAGAAGTATAATGACCACTGTGATCAGTATCCCGAGAGACAGCATTTTCTTATAGTTCCAACGCTTCCCTTCACATAACAGAATGCTGCCGCAGAAAAAGAACACGCTGCACAGAATAAAGCCATAGGCATTATAATAAGACAATGCACAGACTGACAATGCTGCTCCTAATTCTATACAGACTTTCACATTCCAGCCTTTATCCATGGCCTTTATCCAGCACCAAACGATCCATGCCGCAGAAAATACCGCAATGGAATCTGTATTGATATAAGAGTGAATAAACACAGCCCCCGGTAAAAAGCAGACAAGAACGGTAAAAAATACTGCAGCTTCTTTTTTAAACATCCGCTTTCCTATTTTAAGTGTCAAAAATGCAGTAGCAGTACCGAAAAACACATTTACGAGCCTTGCCGCAATTACAGGTGCCATCTCTGCTGCTGATAACAAAGATGCTGCTTTCCCCAGTATTGCCCCCATTATATATGGAAGTATAGGATTGAAAGCATAGGAAATGCCCCAAAATTCATTCCTGATCTCAGGGTCTCCACCGTGAGGCAGGCTGCCATGTTTCATAATATATTCCACGATCTGATAGCGCATTCCTTCATCTGGGGATGCATTCAGAGGCTGTATCACTGCCCAGCAGAGCAAAAATATAAATACTGTCCCCAAAAACAGAATCTCAGGTAACTTCTTTCTTATCATGGGTCTCCTTAACATTTTCATCCATTACGCCTCAGTGAAAAATCCTGGCTGTCCAAAGTCAGGTTCGGATTGTAATACGGATCTCCATCTTTCAGTATCTCCGGCCATCTTTTTTCAAATGTCTCAATTTCCCTGGCAAACCTGGCCACCTTTTCAGGTGTATCATCCAATCCTCTTGACTTTGACTCATAATGATACAACTCCGCATAAGGATTATACACAACCAGAAATCCTGCCTTCTGAAGCTTCAGACAAAAATCAATATCATTGAAAGCCACTTCCAGTTCCTCGCTCAGTCCGCCTGCCATATCATACGCTTTTCTTTTCACCATCATACACGCTGCGGTAACAGCACTGTAATCCTGTGCGCAGATGATCCTGTGGCAATAACCGGATTCTCCTCTCTTCTGCTGTACGAAACAATGGCCTGCTATCCCTCCAAATCCGATAACTACACCTGCATGCTGAATTGTCTCGTCCTCATAGTATAATCTGGCGCCAACTGCACCAACATCACTGCGCATACAATACCCCAGCAGTTCTTCCAGACAGTCTGCATTGATGATTTCTGTATCATTATTGAGAAGGAGCAGATATTCTCCTTTAGCATGGGAAATACCAAAATTGTTGATTGCAGAATAATTAAACTTTCCTTCCCAGTAAACTACATGGGCTTTTGGATTTTCCTGTTCCAGTTTCCGATAATAGGCAAATGTGGTCTTTTCTGTGCTGTTGTTCTCTACTATCACATATTCATAATTTCTGTAACTGCTTTTTTCCTCAATGGCCCTGATGCAGCGTTCCAAATCATCCGTATGATCTTTGTTCGGTATGATAATAGAAATCAGCGGATCATAGTCCCTGATATAATGTGTCCTGTAAAGCCCCAGGTATTCCCCGTTCTCCACGCTGGCCTTCACACCGATTCTGTCATAATGTGCCAGTATAGCTTTCTTTCCTGCTTCAAAGGCGTATTTCTTACTCTCCGGGTTTTCTGCTGTTGAATCTTCATGGCAGCGCCAGTGATACAATACTCTGGGAATATGATAAATGTGCTTTCTGCCTGCGTATTCCACACAACGGAATATGAAATCATAATCCTGCGCTCCGTCATATTCTTTTCTCAGCATCCCCACCTGTTCTATGATCTCTCTTCTGACGACAAACAGATGGCAGATATAATTCACGGTGCACAGCAGATCGATATTAAAATCAGGCTTAAAATGAGGCTGGAAGAATTTATTGCCATCCATGGTCATCTTATCTTCATCTGAATATAAAACGGAAATCTCCTGCTGTTCATTCAGTGCTTTTACACATTCAAAAAGCGCATCCGGCGTAAGCACATCGTCATGATCCGCAAAAGCTATCAGTTCACCTTCTGCCAATCCAATTGCAGCATTTGTATTCTCTGAAATCTGCATAGGCTTATCATGAAAACACACCTTAATGCGGTGATCTTCCCTTTGATATGATTCAAGCAGCGTCTTTATTGGAGATTCACCGCCGCTGCCATCTGACAGACACAATTCCCAATTTTCGTAAGTCTGACTCTGCAGGGAACCAATCATCTGCTTCAGGTATCTCTCAGGAGTCTTGTACAATGGTACCACAACACTGATCAGAGGTGAATACGGAAACTGCGTTCTTCTCTGGTTTTCCAGCTGTCCCGGCGTAGGTACATGCTTGGGAAGCCATTTCTCATATGGAATCGGTCCTGGTTCCTGATTGGTCGCCTTTCTGACTACTTTCTGCAGCAGCGCGCCCGCACCATGCATTTTTAAATATCGTGTCCCTTTGTGATAGTACCGTATGAGTTTTTCTTCCATAAGCTTTGAGGATTTTAAATGTATTTTTCTTATGGTTTTCGCATTTTTCCCGTCAAATACAAGATAAATATATGGATTATTTCCGCAAGGAAATTCCACATAAAAACCGGTATCCTCCTGTAGCCTGGCTTCCCTGTGCTGAGCCTGAACATCAGGCCTTTTTGTTCTCTGCACCTGAACAGCCAGTCGTTTTTTATTCTCATCCTCTAAATAAATACTGAGTGGCTTTTTATAGACAGCCCACCCTCTCAGCCTGCAGGTACCAGCTTTTCTGTCCACTGCAGTTTCTTCCAGATAATACTGTGGCTTTCCCTGCTTTCTCTGAAGCTGTACGACAGAGACAGAAAACCATTTCTGCCTGCTTTGGCCGTCCACTGCATAGATAATCAGTTTTTTGTATTGCTCCAGATGAGAAGGCAGCGTGACCTGTATTTGAATACGCATGCCGCTTGTCAGCTGCATGTCCTGAAACCGGTCCATTGCGCTGACATATTCCTGCGGCTTTGCCTCAACCGATATTTTTTTTCCATCCAGAACAGCTTCCACCTCATAACCTTTTGGCCAGGTACCCTCCAGAAGATACAAATTTCTGTCAGTGAGATGAAACCGCTCTCTTTTCACTTCATATATTTCTCTGGACATGCTAAATCCTTTCTGTTATTTCATCAGGAACTTCACAGCCTCCTGCCCTGTCTTCTGTGTTACATACTGATCAAGTACTTTTTTATTCGCTGCTTTTCCTATTTTATGTCGCAGTTCACTGTCTGTGATCAGTGCTTCCAAAGCTTCTGCCCACTCTTCTTTGGTGCTGCAGAGATATCCCTCCACACCGTTTTGGATCAGCGGCTCCAACTCATCATTTCGGCTCATAACACTTGGCACCTTCACAAGTGCTGCTTCCATCCATTTGTTTTCTGATTTACAGCTGTGGAACACTGTATTTTCAAGAGGCATCAAATTGATATCAACTCCAGCAAGAGCCTCCGGAAGCTTCTGCCACTCCATAAATCCCATCTTTTCAATGCGGTCCTGGAAACGTTTCATCTTATCCTCTGAGAGAACTCCCACCAGTTTTAACATAACCTGTGGATATTTTTCCATCATTTCTATCAGAGCATCCTCGATAACAGCGAAATCCCTGTCATGAGTCTTGGAACCACTGAAATATCCAATATAGATTTTTTCCTTTTCAGGTACTTTCGTCTTTATTGCATCGTGAGAAAGGATCTGCATCTCCATGCTTGCAGTATTTCTGTTGATCACCACAGGTTTATGCGGAAACTCAGCTGAAATCTGCCTTGCCAAGGTTACTGTGGAAGTGATATAGCCACTGCACTGCTCCATACAGGCGTGGATCTTACGAGTTGTACTCCTGAAATCTTTGTATTCCTCACCTTCCAGAAAATGCAGAGAAGCGATTCTATCATAATCAAATATCAGATCATCAATATCGTAATAAGCCGGAATTCCCAGTTCTTCTGCCTTACGGACTATCTTCCGGACTCCCTCCTCATTACTGCAGCGGTAAAATACCACTGCTTTGTAATCCTTAAGCCTGCACTCTTTTGCCTCATCCATCTGGATAAACCTGGAAGCATATCCCTGACATAAGAGCTGTTCCCTCAGATGCTCTACACGATATCTGGATGCAAAAGAAATCTCCTCTCCCAAAAACAGTATCTTTTCTTCCCGCACCGGCATTTCATCAATATGGCAGACTTCCTCCGCGAATTTTGAAATCTCCGCCAAAACGGATGGTGCATCTGTTTTGTCAAGTACAATTCCTCTGTCATAACGCGCCACTCTCTCCACCGGTGCACCAATGTTGAAGACTGCTATAGGCATCTTCATAGACATGATTTCTGAGGTTGTATATGAAAAGGTTTCCGGCCAGATTGACGGTATAAAAAAGATATCTATATCTTCTTCCAAGGTAAGTTTCGGAAGCATTTCCCTTGTATATCTTCCTGTATACGAAAATACCGGACTGTCAATCTCTTCATCACTGACTCCAATCAGATGGATACGTATGTTGAGATTTTTCCTTTCTATCTCACGTACCATTTCCTTCACTACATCCAAGCCCTTTTTATAACACAGAACACCGAGCAGGCCAATATTCAATGTGGGGGTTGTCTTATATTTCTTACTGATCGGCGGAAGATAATGGGGTTCGTGAGGAATGACCCTGATTTTATATATTTCCGGGTAAGCTCTGTTTAAAAGGTCTGCGGAATCATCAGAAAATGCAAATATCTCATCACAGTGCCTTAAAAACTCTTTCCACTTACAACGCCAGACACTCCCGCTTTCATATTCCAGGCAGGCATTGCTTCTGTTATCCGGTATACATTGGTTACAAATCTCATCTGATGCAGCTTTACAGTACGCCCCATTTTTATCCATCAGGTTGACCGCAGGACAGATACAGAAAAAATCGTGAAGCAGCATACGCAGAACAGCGCAGTGCTCTTCTTTCCAGCCAACTATTCTTTCCATAAAATCATAGAGTTTCGGATATGTTACCAGTTCGTTGATCCAGATCTCATCAACACGCCTTACCATATCTAGCAAAAGCTGCAGGTTCTCTGAGAAGAACTTAATCCTATAGTCTTTGTACTGGTATAAGAACAGGTATTTATTCGTATATATATCATACCGTATAACAATAAAACGACGGCCTTTCAGCAGCTCCTCTTTCACTTTTTTATTGAGATATTCCGTTGCACCTCCGCCCAGATTATGATCAAAGGCCACAATTGTTTTTACCTCTGTCTTCTGGTTCAGAAGCTGCATGATGGCATAAAGCCTTACCATTCTTGCCGGATCAATTCTGCAGTATTCTGCCACATCTTTATTATAATCCGGATGCTTTTCCAGTAATTTTTTAGAATGCTTCTCCAGAAGCATCATTTTTTCTTCTGACAGGAAGCTGCCCCCGTGCTTATGATATACATAAAGATTATCCACATGCACGTTCCGATAACCAGCCTGCAAAGCCCGCTGACACCAGTCATTTTCTTCCCCGTACCCCTTGCCAAAGTTTTCTTCATCCAGATACCCAACTTCAGAAAGTGCTTCACGGTTCAAGCCCATACAAAAACCGATTCCAGTAGGCATAGATGGATACTGAGGTTTCATACTTCTGAATACATCATCAATCTGCCATAGCTTCATACCCTCAAAAATGGCATTGTCCTTGCAGAACTCAGGAAAACTACAGAGCGTACCGCAAGTGGTAAACGGTGTGGTTGTAGCCACTTTTGTTCCGCATATAATGGGATACATAAGACGTTCCAGCCAGTTTTCAGGCACCTCCACATCTGTATTCAGGAGCACCGCGTGATTTTGTATCAGTTTAAGTCCTCTGTTCACTGTTTTTAAGAATCCCAGATTCTGTTCATTTCTAAGCAGAATCACTTCCGGTCGGTCTTTTGCATATGTCTCCAGGTATTCCTTTACTTTTTCATCCGGACTGCAGTCATCTATGATGATCAGTCTGTACTTCATCCTGGTTTTCTCTACACCTGCAAAGAGCGCATCAAAATACGAAAGACCGTTATAGACCGGAACAACAATATCTATCTCATGTGTAAGATAATCCTCCGGAAACTGAAGCGGCTTATCCACATAACACTTCTTAAAATACCGGATATCACCGATACTTGTCTCATCTTCTGCCGAAAACACTTGAATATCAGCATCTGCAGGCAGTGTCCTGTCTCCCGGAATCGTTCCCAGTAACCTGCCCCCAGTTCCGTCAATGGTATCAAATTCAAAGTAAACATCCAGGTCAAACGGGGAATAGACACTTGCAGTTACTGAAAATCCGCTGCTTTCCGCCTCCTGATTTCCCATATTTTCCGCAACATCTTTTCTATAGATCACCTGATAACCGGTTTCACTGACCTTGTTCTTACCATGATAAAAAGCAATCCTCGGCTTTCCCATTTCATGGGCCGGATCAAATACCCACCCTATGACAGTGAGCAGCTTATTTTCATATGAAATCTGATCCACGCTGCCCGGACAGATCAATATACGCGGCTTATCCGGATCACCTTCTCTTCTAAGCTTACGCACAACCGGACGGAGCACTTTTTTTGCTCTGCTTTTCATTGTGACTGCCGGCGGCTCCACATTTGTTTCGGTCTGTACAGGAGCCGGCTGTGAAGGCTGTAATTTTTCACACGCCATCTCTCTCAGGAGTTCTGTCTTGTACTGATCGTCCATGTACCAGAATTTTCCCTCGATCACCAGATATTCCACTTTGTCCGGCTCCAGGGTACTGATAATGTAATTAGGGTCCTCTGTTATAAATACGGTACTGTCTTTATCCTGCAGATGCAGTCCGTTTGGCACTAAAACCGCACGACAGTTACAATCCACCTTATCTATCCTGCACTTACAAAAATACCCATTTTCAGGATCCCAGCGCAGACCTTTTATACCGGAAATCCCCCGCAGATCATAGACTGCTTTAAAGCAATTGCGCTCTAAACGAACCTTTGCAGCCACCACCTGATTTTCATTTAAACCGCTTCCCAGGTCATAATAGATTTTACTGTCCAGATACTTTTTAAGTTTTTCCTGCTCTGCAATCTGTTCCAGAGAAATGGGAACAGGAGGCTTTTCATATTTTGACAGCTGATCACATCCTACATAAGTATAAGCAAAATGCAGTGCCCACTGCAGATACACCTCCTGGTCAGACAGGGTTATCCCCAATTTCTTTATTATCTTGTGCCGCGGGCAGACCGCATCTAAGGAGGGCATTTTTGTATATATTTCATTCAGAAGACGCCACATAATGAAATCAACCGGCACAGGGAAGTCAGCAATCCACTCATAATCAATAATGGTTTTCTCTTCCCCTTCAAGGAAAATATTCTGACAGATCAAATCAATATTTGCAGGAGAAATACACCGAAGCGGAACTCTTCCTTTTGTTTCACCAAACATAGCGACGAATTCTTCCGTGTGATAATCTTCAATCATCAGACTGTCTGTAAAATATGTTTCATATAGGTTCTGAAAGAGCTTTTCAATACTTTTACTGTCTCCTTCTTTTAAGTAATCTTTTATTACATTGTAATAAGTTTTACCTGTAAGAAATTCATATGACACGGCACCATCTTTGTATACAGACTTCAGATTTTTAAAGCTGCCCGGCAGTTCTGCCTGTCCATAACGCTCCATCTGATGCAAAAATTCTTTTGCCCTTGCATTCATGGCCTGCTTTTTAACGAAGATCTCCTGTTCCCTTTTCAGGATCAATGTCATTACCCGGAACTCTTCTTTTCTCTCACTGTTGATTTTTGCATATAGTATCTCTGTATCTCTAATGACATCCTCTCTGGAGGCTTCCACCAAGAAGGAGTTAACAAAATTGTCCATCACTTCTTCCCTAAGGAGGCTATGTGCCACATCCGTCTCATTAAACAAACTGAATCTGTTTTCTGTAAATACAGGATATTGTTTCCCGTAACCGATTACTTTTAAAGTCTCATCTGTAAATATTTCTGTTGGGAATTTGTAATCCGGATAAGGATAATAATATTTCATATGACAAAGGCCGCTCTTCTCAAACAGCCTGGTAAGCTCTGACTTGGAAAATGTACGTACAGAATTATTTCCTGCATAGCGGTTAAGCCCAAGAAAGTACATATCTGTATGGTCTTCAGGCGCCCCGACAAAATATTTCAGTCCCAGACGGTTCTCGATAGCTACCAGCAGTTTTCCGTCATGTTTCAAAAATGATGCCATTTTATTGAGAAAAGATTCATATGGCGTTTCACCATCCGTAAAACTGGCTGCGTACTCCAAAACCCCGTTAAGGACAATATAGTCAAAGTCCTTTTCCAGCACCATATCATTTAAATTTCCAACCATAATCGTCAGGTTATCATAATCTTTGTGACGCTCATAATTAATGGCTGCACGTCTCCCTGACAACTCAACCGCAGTCACTTTTCCTGCTTTTTCACACAGCATTCCCGTCAGAGCACCGCATCCTGCCCCTATCTCCAGAACAGAATCCTGCTTTGTAAAAGGATACCAGTTTAAAATATTTTCCCTGATACCCGCAAAATGATAAACCATGGGAAATTCAACCTGCTCTTTTGGCAGTTCCTCATAGGTGATCCCCTGTCTGGCCATTTCGAGCATACGCTCCTCTATATCACCATCTGAATACTGTCCATTCTGCGTGTCATAATCGTAATTCAACTCTGCCATACAAAACTCCTTCGCAAACTGCTTATTTCAGCGTAACTTTAGAAAACATATCAAAGTAGCCGACAGCTTTCTTATCTGTAATGACCGTCAGGTTGCAGACATCATAAAGCCTGTGGAAAACAGTAAAATCACCGTTTCTGTATCCCGTACATCCCAGACACAGCATATACTCACCGGCCTCCAGGCTCATCATCTGGGTAAATGTTATCTCCTGGATATCTCCGGCTTTTTTTGGTGTGACCGGAGAATTTTCATACATGGTATTTGTACCTGTTATTTCTGTCCCTTTCAGGTCTTTAATGGTAAATGCAAAAATAGGTTCACTGATATCATCATTAAACTTAACTTTCATTTTAACCGAAAACTGCTGCCCTTTGTCTATGGCATTCGTGATCAGTCCCGTATGGTCATAGATACCAAAATCCACGATTTCTGCCAGCTTACTCCCATACTCCAGGACTTCAGGATTCAGATTCAGTTTTTCCTTTTGAAGGCTATCCTCCTCCGGTGCACTTTCCATATTTTCTCCCGGATTTTCCGCCTCATCATCATCCAGTTGATTGACCAGCACTTTGCGATATAGATTCACCATATCTTTTGCGCCGCCTTCAGCCAGCTTATGTCCCTGATTCAACAGCACTACTCTGTCACAGTATTTTCCGATACTGCTTAAGTCATGGCTGACAAATAAAATGGTCTTCCCCATTTCTTTAAATTCTTCAAATTTCCTGTAGCACTTGGCCTGGAAAAACACATCACCTACAGAAAGTGCCTCATCCACAATCAGAATCTCCGGTTCAATGTTAATGGCAACAGCGAACGCCAGACGCACAAACATACCGCTTGAATAAGTCTTTACAGGCTGATGGACGAACTCTCCAATGTCTGCAAAACTTAAAATATCATCCATCTTCGCATCTATTTCTTCCCTGGAAAAACCGATCATGGTTCCGTTCAGATAAACATTCTCTATACCGGAATACTCACCGTTAAATCCAGCTCCCAACTCCAGCAGTGCTGAGATTCGTCCGTTTACACGCACTTCGCCTGCCGTGGGATTCAGTACACCGGTGATAATTTTCAGAATTGTGGACTTTCCTGAGCCGTTTGTTCCAATGATACCCACAGTTTCTCCCTGATGTACCTGAAATGATACATCATCAAGGGCAAAATGCTCTTTATATTTTTTCTGCCTTGATAAGCCCAGAGACTCTTTAAGGCGGTCCATCGGCTTATCATATAATTTATACATTTTACTAACATGATCTACTGCAATTGCAATTTCTGACATATTTTATCCTCTCTTATAACACATCTGCAAAATGCGGCTTTAAGCGCTTAAATATTACAGTTCCCAGAACGAACAGTACAATTGTCACACACCAGAAATATAATCCCCATTTCAGATGATTGGTCAGCCATACCCGTCCCAGAATGGAATCGCGGTACCCGGAAACGATGTAATACATTGGATTCAGCTTAAACGCTTTTACAAACAGCGGATGATCAGCCATACGGCCTAAATCCCACATAATTGGTGTCAGCCAGATACCCACCTGCAGAAATATACTGATAATCTGAGTCAGGTCCCTGAAAAAGATCACAACCGCACTGGTTATATACACAAACGCCAGTGAAAATACAAAAGTACATCCTGTATAGTAAATGATCTGGATTGTATGTATGGTTGGCGGATAACCATTTGCCGCACATACAACCAAAGCAAACGCAACAAAAAACACATGCACAAACAAAGCTGAAATCACTTTTACCATAGGAAGTATGCTGATTTTGAATACCACTTTTTTGACCAAATAGTTATACTCAATCAGACCGTTTGTTCCTGCATTCAGGGCATCCTGAAAAAAGAACCATGGAACAATACCGGATATCAGATAAAGTACAAAGGGATATTCAGCCATATCTCCTGCCTTCAGCCCGACTGTAAACACAAACCAGTACACCATAATCGTAACGATCGGCTGGATAAATGCCCAGACAATACCCAGATAAGAACCTGCGTATTTTGTTTTGAAATCATTCTTAGCCAGGGTCAAAATCAAACCTCTGTTATGATATAGTTCCAATGGCAATCCAAATATTTTTTCTTTCATATTCTGCTCCTGTTTACCTGTTTTTTGTGTACTCTTTAATGCCGCCCCACTTATGGTCTTTCTCAGAGATAATCAGGTCCTCCTCTGTCATTCCTTCCGGCAGCGGCCATGCAACACCTATCTCCGGATCATTCCATTTGAGTCCGCCCTCATCATTCGGATGATAAAAATCAGTGCATTTATAAGCAAATTCAGCCGAATCTGATAATACTACAAATCCATGCGCAAAGTTCTTTGGTATAAAAAACTGTTTTTTATTTTCAGCTGATAGAAGAACACCATGCCATTTTCCAAATGTTTTTGAACCTGGCCGCAGGTCTACGGCCACATCAAATACTTCTCCGCTCACTACTCTTACCAGCTTATCCTGTGGAAAATTGATTTGAAAATGCAGGCCTCTTAAAACACCTTTTCTTGAACTTGACTGATTGTCCTGTACAAATTCCATATCAATGCCTGCAGCCTTATAATCATTATAATTATATGTTTCCATAAAATAGCCTCTCTCATCCCCGAATACGGCCGGAGTGATGATTTTCAAACCTTCAATCTCACATGTTTCTACAGTAATTTTACCCATTGTTTTGTCCTCTTTTCATTTAAATTATATTTTATACATTTGTGGTACACTATTTTTTCTTCCTGCGCCTTTTCTTCTTTCTCTTTCTGTCATGCCGCACAAGAACCCCAAGAAGTACGATCAAAACAATAATTAAAGCGGCCATTATAATAAGAAGAATGCTTGTCAGCGAAATATTCTCTGTGCCGTCTTTTGAGTTCGTGTCTTCTTTGTCTTTTGCAGCAGCCGTATTATCAGATGTCTTATCTTCCTGCTTCTCTTCTGATTTAATTTTTTCCTCTTTTGGAGGTTCTTTTATTTCACTGCCCAAATACTGCCCCGAATAGCTGTATTTGACCAGGGTATTACCATTTTCCTGTTTTTCCTCCGTTGTTTCCAGCTGCTCCATGGTAATCCCCTTTGGAAGCAGAAGAGAACCACCGTTTAATTCCTTTTTCTCAAAGTTTTGAAATCCATAATTAAAAAGATTTGTGGTATCTGCACAATTCGGTGCCATATCAGCACCTTTCATGACAACAGCCAGATATGTCACTCCATTTTGTTCAGCTCCTGTTACCAGAGTCTTGCCTGCGGCTTCTGTACTGCCTGATTTTCCACCGATACACCCTTCATAATGCTCTGCACTCTCCTCTGCCAAAAGCGGATGATGCGTATGGAGTCTGCGCTCTGTGGCTGTCAGATTTGTTGCAGGTATATAATAGGTCTGCGTACCAATTATCTCTTTGAAGGTATCATTTTTCAAAGCTTCGCGAAAAATAAGCGCCATATCATACGCTGTTGTATAATGATTTTCATCCGGAAGCCCGCTGGCATTGACAAAATGTGTATTCTTACAGCCAATCTCTGCTGCTTTCTGATTCATTAATTCTGCAAAAGCGGCTTCAGAGCCCGACACGGTCTCAGCCAGCTGGATCGCCACCTCATTGGCTGACTGGATCATCAGCCCAAACAGGCAGTCTCTGATCGTTATCACTTCTCCCACCTGCATATTGATTGTACTGCTGCCTGCGACCTGTTCTGCCGCAACCGCAGTCTCTGAAAATGTCACCTGGGTATCCAGAGAACAATTCTCAATGGCAAGAAGCGCTGTCATGATCTTTGTAATGCTTGCCGGATAACGAAGTTCATCCATTCCCTTATTATAAAGGATGATTCCACTGTCTGCCTCCATTAAGACCGCCGTCTCACATGCCACTTCAGGTCCTTGGGGCCAGCCGGCCATTTCATTGCTCGTTATGGGATATACCGTCCCGTTATTAACTGCTGCTGCAGCCGGTTCTGCTATCAGACAGGTACACAACATCATTGCCGCGGCAAATGTTTTCAGGTATCTCCATTTCCGTTTTTTCTCCATATCTTAAACATTTCTCCTTATACGCAAACCAGCAGTACCCACTGGATACTGCCGTCTGCCTCCTGATTTTCCGTGCTTGAATCTTATATACTATAGCATTTTCCTGTCAGAATTTCAATCTTTTATGCCAATTCCCTGTCAGCCAGGTCAAACGCAGCCTCTATTACCTTGTCCATATCATAATACTTATATTCCGCAAGGCGCCCTCCGAACAAGACGTTGTGCTCCTGCGCAGCAAGTATCCGGTATTTTTCAAACAATGTCTGATTTGTGTGATCGTTAACCGGATAATACGGCTCTCTTCCCTCCTCCCAGGACTGAGGATATTCTTTTGTGATGACCGTTTTCTCCTGCGTTCCATATTCAAAGTGTTTATGTTCTATGATTCTTGTATAAGGAGTTTCCCTGTCAGTAAAATTCATGACAGCAACTCCCTGATAGTTTTCAATATCCAATGTTTCACTCTCAAACCGAAGACTTCTGTATTCCAGTTTGCCATATTGATAACCATAATAGGAATCCAGTGTTCCGGTATATAAAACTTTTTTCCCCAGTTTTTCATACCTGTCTCTATACTGGTTAAAATCCGTTTCCAGTTCAACATCACATCCTGCAAATAAGCGGTCTATCAGAGGATTATATCCTCCTTTTGGGATTCCCTGATATGCATCATTAAAATAATTGTTATCATAGGTGTACCTCACCGGAATCCTCTTGATAATGAACGTGGGAAGTTCCCGGCAGTCCCTTCCCCACTGCTTCTCTGTATACCCTTTGATCAATTTTTGATAGATATCTGTTCCCACAAGCCGAACAGCCTGTTCCTCCAGATTTGCAGGTTCCCCTTTCATGGCAGCTCTCTGTGATTCTATGATACGCTCTGCTTCTTTTGGTGTCTGCACACCCCAAAGTTTATTGAATGTATTCATATTAAAGGGCAGATTGTATATTTCACCTTTGTAATTTGCAATGGGAGAATTGGTATACCGGTTAAACTCCGTCAGTGAATTTACAAACTCCCATACTTTCTTATTGCTGGTATGGAATATATGCGCGCCATATTTATGGACATGTATCCCTTCTATGTCCTGGCAGTACAGATTTCCTCCCATTGTGTCTCTTTTCTCCACCACAAGACATTTTTTTCCCTTCTGCCCTGCCAGATAGGCAAACGTCCCTGCAAAAAGACCGCTGCCTGCTATCACATAATCATACATTTCCATCTATACTCCTATTTGATAATATATCTCCAGACGTCAAGTGCAGCCATAAATTCCAGGGCAAACACTGCAGCCGCCAGACCATAATCCCTTTTTTTTCTGATATAAATTGTTTTATTTTTAACCGCAAGAACCAGCAGAGGTAAAAACGGAAGGAAATAACGTCCCTGCACCCCTGCGATATAAGTACAGAAATCAGGTGTAAAATTCAGCCACATCCCCATTACCGTACCACCTATCATGATGAGGCTTAGCATTATCACCACAATTCTTTCTTTTGCAGTCATACATTCGCTTTCCTGCGCACTGGAGAAAGTGGTCATAAACAAAAGAAGCAGCAGGCCGGCAATCACAACCCAGGATATATTAACCTGAAACCACCCAAGGGATTGTCCCACAATAGTACCCAGATAATATTCTCCCTGCTCAAAATAAGTATTAAATACCATCTTGAGACTGTTGATGGGCTGGCTTATGATATCATGGAGAGAAAATCCTACAGCACCCTCTACAGCACCTGCGGATTCACCGGTTGCAACGAGGCTGTTATATAGAAAACTCATTCTTTCAATAATGAGAAATACCACTCCGGACGCCATGATCATTCCGCATCCGATAAAATACTGTTTTTTTCTGAACTTTTTCTTGGGTATCAGGAAACAAATACCACATACAAATATATAAGCTATTTTGCATGGTGCCATGATACCCGCAATTGCCGCAAGAAAGAGTATATCTTTCCATGTTACTATTTCTTTTTTATAAATCAGATGCATGGTATAACCAATAAACAGGAAACACAGCGCGTTAACAAGGCAGTCGTAAGAGAAAGACCCGGCTAATTCCAGAGACATTGGAAACAGCGCGATCAACATCAAACTCATTTTTCCCCATGGTATAAATCTGATAGCCCAATAAACACAGAAAATATAGAACAAAAGTCCCATAAATTTCCCCAGATACAGAGTCTGCACTGCCCCCTGCCCTGTCAGCCATCCCAAAACAACGCCGATTGTCTGTGGAAGATGTGCAACTATAGGGGTTCCCAGCCTTCCCCTGATATAGGACACAGCCTGATCATTCACAGGCTCCTGCCATTTTTCATAAACCATGTTAAATGTCTTTCTGGAGACATCCGTCATCACAGGTATATTTAAATCAGACGCTCTGACAGATACTTTTCCCTGCTCGTCTTCTGCTTCTCTGCCCATGATTCTGTCAGCATTTGAATAGGCAGTTGCTATATGGGCATTTTCATCCGGAGCTGTGTTTGGCGGAAAGAATATCACGAAAAACATTCCCCATGTAAGACCCAAAACCAAAAATAAATTCTCTGTTCTGCACTTTCTGCGAATGACTAAAAATGCAAGCACAGCACCTCCAAGAATCACCCATGCGGCAAACCCCATAAATAATTTGCGCATAAATCCACTTGTCGCATTTAAAAGAAAGAATAAATCTCCATCCAGTTTTTCACCCCCCGCTGTTAAACTGCCATTTCCATAAAAATCTTTTTCTGTATATGGCAGACTGACCGTCGGTTCCGATGTCTCCTCTGTCTGTATCTTTATCTCATACTCTTTCCCCATAGCATTATCAACAGGAGTTTCAAAAGCAAAATGCTGATAATGTGATTCCTCAGCCTCCGGCACTTCCAATTTCCAACTGCCCAAAAGCTGCCCTGATTTTTTTTCATGGAAATCAACACTCACATTCGCACTTTTGCCAGCACCAAACATAATATCAAAGCTTGTGATTTCGTTTCTGCTTCCTTTTATAGTCTGTACCCATGTCTGACCCTTTTGAAGCTTCATCTCCTTTGCAGACGCCTCCTGAGGATAGTTCGGCTGATAGGAAACTTCCTCAAAACTTGCTGGCCTGACCATAAAAAAATAAAAACATAAGAGAGACAGGCACATCATCATTAACAACAGACCGTATATAATAAAAGATTTTTTTTCATTCTTTGCAGTTATCTTAATCATGCTTCTCTGTTTTCTCCTTGCTCTCCAGCTTTTCTTCCAAAATACCTATTTTTTGTGTTAATGTTTTTGTTTTTTGAGACAAATCAGATACCAAAACGCTCAGAGTAAACGTAAGTGCCAGCAGGAAACAAAAACCCAGAAAAAATATAAAATTTATAGGAACTCCAACTCCGCTGATTTTTGCCATCTCTTCAATAATCCCCGGAAAGAAATCCAGAATTAAAATCACACATCCCATAAAACCCCAGGGTAATGCATATTTTATTTCTATCTTATTCTTCCTGACCATTGCTCCCAGATAAAAGAACGCTAATATTACAATCACTGCTACCACAATCTGTGTCTTAATGTTCATGATCCTCCCCCTTATCTCAGACATTCGATAATAATTGCCAAACTCACTTTTATCATATAATAAATAGATTTTTTAGGGGATATAGAGGATACGCCTCCCTGCCTTTCATGCATTTCAACCGGCAGTTCCTCCACCCGTTTACCTTTTCTTATTACAGATACCACCGTTTCCGGTTCAGGGTAGTCCTTGGGATAGTTCTGTGCAAACATTTTAATGATCTCACTATCCGCCATCCGAAGCCCGGATGTAGGGTCTGTGATTTTTTTTCCGGTGAGGCATCGAATCAATCCCGTAAAAAAACGAATGCCCAGTCTGCGGATCCCGGATGACTGAAATCCTTTTTTTTCGATAAATCTGGATCCAATCACCATGTTCACTTTATTTTCCAGCAAATAATCTGCCATAGTATTAAGGAATCTGGCATCGTGCTGTCCGTCACCATCCACCTGAACGGCAAGATCATAATCATTTTCCATTGCATATTGATATCCGGTCTGGACAGCACCGCCTATCCCCAAATTAACCGGAAGATTGATCACATGGAATTTTTCTGTCTTACATAACTCCCTTGTATTATCTTTTGAGCAGTCATTTACAATTACATAATCAAAGCTGGGCGCATACGTCTGTATATTTTTAATGGTGTTTTTCAGATTTTCCCCTTCGTTATATGCCGGTATAATAATAAGCTTCTTCATAAGTTTATTCCCTCAGTTATAATTCGTTTGATTTTTCGCTGCTGCTATATAATTTTACCAGCATTTTGGCAATCGGTGCCGGCCAGAATTTTCTGAACATGGTATAGTCTTCTTTTTTCCTGGCATTGTCTTTCAAAATGATGCTTGTTTCCGATGCCTCATGAATTCTATGATACATAATAACATCATGTACATAGACAAAACTGCCTTTTCTTCTGGACAGCCGTTCCCAGGCCTCCCAGTCCTCTGCACTCCTGAATCCTGGACGGAACACCGGCTGAGGCAGATTCTTTTTGTCAAATGTAACAGAAGGGCAGCATATTGCACATCCAAATGACAAAATACGCCTTCTTATAAATTTTGAGGACCAAAATTTCCGAATACGCAGCGGAAGCAGCATGGTTCTTTTTACTTTTAACAGTTTGTTATCTGTGACAACGGTTTTATTTCTAAGTTCTCCGTAATCACCGAAGGCAATCAATGGTTTTTTTGCCCTTTTTATATGATTATAAACCTTTTCCCAATAATCCGGCAGATACACATCATCCTGATGCGCTATAGTGACATAACGGCTGTCAGCACACTGGTATGCAAAATTCCAGTCCTGTGTGATACCCTTTTCACCATGATTTACATACATAGGAATTTGATATTTACTGCACAGATTCTCTATGTATGTGTTCGGTGTGGATGTAGCCAGAATAATTTTGCTTTTTCTGGTCTGCCTCTTTAATGATTGAATACACGCTTCTAAATATGCACTCTCTTTATAAGCACATATAGCAAAAATATGTTCTTCTTTCATATCTTCTCCCATCTGTTTATTTCTCTCTCCAGCTTCTGCACAAACATCCGAATAAAATACAGCAGGAAATACCCAGCGCTATGATCAGCGCTATTGTAGCCCCCTGCATCTCCATCTTAGGGATCAAAACAAAACTGCAGACAGCACTGAATAATACCGCAGCCACATTTCCTACGATCAGTCCCTTAAACTCCCTGACCGCTGTCAGTATACCACAAAACAGCCATAGTATCGCTGTTAAAATGGTCGCAGCTATCAAAGGAAGAAGCAGCGCTTCATGTACTGCCACTTCTTTCCCGTAAAGCAGCATTAATCCCCAGTGTCCAAGCAGCTTTCCTCCAATCATAGCACAGACAGAGAGAACCGCAATGGCTAAAAAGCAGTTTCTGAAAGCTATCCAGAAGCCTCTTTTATCTTTATGGTGATATCTTTCTGCAAACAGTGTAATAAACGGCGAATAGATATACGATGCCCCCATTTGAACGATCATAGTTGGCGCAGCCACCGAGCCATATATGCCAAGCGCATAGCTGCCACAGATTTTTTCAAGTATGAGCCTGGGTATCGTAGCGATTGCTGTTGTCAGCATAGAATAAACCAGAAGAGGAATGCATTTATACAGAAGAGACGCGATTGCTTTCCCCTTCCACAAAATACTGATTTCAGCTATCTCTCTGTTTTTCGGTATATCATATATCAGAATAACAACAAAAGATACAATTGTCATAGCCAATATGGCGAATACTATATTTTTTGTAAGATAAAGCACCCCACAGAATGCCACAAAGGTGCAGATTCCCTTTATCACCCAGGATTTACCAATATAATCCATTCTCCATACTTTCTGGCTGATACCGGCATAGACATCATAAAGAGCCTCGGATGCCTTAAAGACGCAATATATACCAATACACCATCTCTGCTCCGCTGTATAGGACATACAAAGTACATAAACAGTCCCTATTATCACAGAGACAAAACAGGTAATCAATCTGCTTGCTATATAAACGCCATTTCTGTACTCTTCTGCAATATCAGACACTTGAAAATTTCTCATACCAAACAGCGCAATGCTGTACATGAGATTTCCCACAGACATGGCAAGCGCTAAATTTCCGGCCGCATCGACTCCGGCCAGTCTGACAACCAATATAGTAATCAGCCATTGTGTTGCCAGATAGATAAGGCTTCCTACTGAATTCCACAATATACTTTTTTGAACAGATAGTTTTTTATTTTCCATGATTCACCATTCTCTCGTCTATTTGCTGATCCCTGCGTATAAGCATGCAAATGGCTCCAAACATTTTCTTCTCATAAGATGGATACATAGCCAGGTTCCTGCTCTTTGAGAGAAAGGTATATGGGGCACGGCCGTCAGCTTGATGTATTGATTTTTATAATAATCCGGAAAATAACATTCAAACATTTTTCTAAGCCGCCTGCACATATAAATGATCACATCACGTTCCCCGCCTTTTGCCACTTCAAATATTAAGCTGGTAACGATTCTGCAGATATAAAATTCCAATTGAGGTTTTGTAAAATTCTTCCCATTTTCCAGGCAGAATTGTATACATTGATCTAAGGCATCAAATGGTATTTTTTCTTTCCTGATACCTCTTTTTTTAAATCCTGACGTTGCGGATTCCGGATTCATCCGATAGTAGTATCCTGCGTAGGGAAGTATCTTTACATTCCGGGCCACAGCTTCCAACTGCAATATAACCGGTATATCTTCACATGTAATCCCCTCACAGTAGCGGATATCAAAATTTTCAAATAAACTTCTGCGTATGATTCGATTACACGAAAGAAACGTCAAGATGCGGATTTTTTCCTTACCCAGATCAAGCTTATAATCCCTTGTCACTTTTCCATCATCCGTTACTCTCACAAAATCACAGATTACCATATCAGAACACTGACGGACAGCAGTACGATACAATGTTTCAGCGTAACGTTCATCCACATAATCATCACTGTCTATAAAAATAACAAATTCACCTTTTGCATGCTGCAGTCCCAAATTTCTTGCAGAGGAACTTCCTCCATTTTCTTTTGTTATTCCTGTTACAAAAGTATATTTTTCACTATATTCATCAATTATATTCTGTGATTTATCTGTACTCCCATCATTTATCAGCAGAATCTCTATATTTTGAAAGGATTGGTGTACCAGGGATTCCAAACATTCTCTGAGATATTTTTCCGTATTATAAACAGGTACGATTATCGTTATAGCAGGCTGCATCCCTTACTCCTCACTTTTTAAGTATAATGGTTTCTTCCCCCGGAAACTGAACCTCAACCGGTACATGGTTCACCCTCTCCTCTTGGGGCGGAAGTTCCATATAATTATTATAATTTCTCTTTAAAACAGCGTCATAGTCTTTCGGCACCGCGACCTGGATATCCTCAAACTGCCGTTTTTCCAGTTGCTCCATTTCTTTTTTGTATATTACCCATTTTTCCGGCTCACTCACCAGAAGAGTTGACCTGTTCGTATCACAGTTCTCATACATAGTGAAATATTTATTACACTTTTTCCATATTCGTTTATCCGCAGACGGTATTAATTTTAAAAGATAATATAAAACATACCAGATAATCCTGACAAAGATATCAATACCGCCGCGGCTCCCAATCTGTGGCTCCTTTATTCTGCTCACACTAAAAAGCCGAATCCACAAGGCACATTTTTTCATATGGGCTTTCGCCTGCTTTTCATCATCCGGAATATTGTCATATGGAAAAATATCTATGTAAAAACCTTCCTGAGCATCTGCTTCTACCAGGCGCTCTTCCAAAAATTTTGTGTTTTTCATTCTCAATTTTGCAAAAGTCAGGTGATATTTACTGTCAGTCTCCGGAATCTGTAGGGAAAATCTACTGTTCTCCTCCCTCTGCATGATTTCCAGAAAGCGGTTATAATCCTTTCTCGGCATCGCAACATCTATATCATCATCCCAGGGTATGAAACCACCATGACGTATTGTCCCGAGCAAAGTTCCAAACGCTGCAAAATATTTCAGATTATATTTTTCACATATATCCTGGAAATAAATCAGGATATCCTTTTCAGTATTTTTTATTCGTGTCAATATTTTTTCGTCGTATTCTCTGTACAATGCTGAATTTCTTCCTTTCTCCCTAATTTTTTTATTATATCCTGTTATAATTTATTTGTCCATCCTATATTCACAACTTATTTTTCTTCTTAATATTGAAAACTTGTATTTCAGATTATATTTGTTATAATGGTATTAAATAAAAAACGACAGGGGGTTATAATAGTTTCATGCATAGGAAAAAGAAAAAACTTATATGTTACCTGATTGTTTGTGTAATGATTTTCTGCGTAAATCTATCCTTTCCGCAAAGGGCAGAAACGGTTCAGGCAGCAGCAAACGGGTGCAAAATCCACTTTTTGACACTGCAGGATAACACTGATGCCATATTGCTTGAGTGCAATGGTAAGTTTGGCATGGTAGATTCCGGTGAGGACAGTGATTATCCAAACGGCAGGGATTCCAGGTATCCGTTTCGTGAGGGAACTGTGAAAAGAAAGGGCTTTGAGGGAGAGGTTCTTTCTTATATGCATTCCGTAGGTGTCACAAAAAACAATTTTGAATTTTACATAGGCACACACCCTCACAGTGACCATATCGGCTCTGCCGATGAGGTGATCTATGAATTTCATCCTAAAAGAGTATATATTGAGAAATACTCTGACAGTGACATTACAGACAGTTCCCGTCTATGGGATAACCTTTATGTGTATGACCATATGGTTAAGGCTGCAAAAGATACAGGGGCTACTTTAATTCAGGCATTTAGAAAAGATGCGCCTCTTTATCCGGAAACAGTCACTCTGCGCGGCACAATCCTTTTCCCTCAGATTACGGAAACAGAACCTGAAGAAAACACTGATGCAGATAGTACAACAGAAGAGGCCCCCGATCAGGACACCGATCCTTCTGTCCAGGATGAAGATACATCCCATCACTCCCAGGAAACACCTGGTGAACCATCAGAAAATGAACCGCCGGCAGATGATCCGGAAACACAGGACAATACTTTTAATGAAGCAGAAAATGATGAAACACTGGAAGCTTCTCCTCAGGAAAATTCTGACCAGGCCCAGCCGGAAACTGCAGATTTGAACCAGGATACCTCCAATCAGAGTGGAGAAGATTTACCTGATTCTGATACCTCAGCTGATACAAAACAGGATACGCTTCCGGACGCTGAACAGCCAGATGTATCTATGCCTGCAGACAATGCCATCGATTCATCAACAGGTAAAAGTGAGACCAACATGGCTGTGCAGGTAAAAGGACCAGATTCTTTCTCTATAACTGTCAGCTATACTTCCAAAGATAAAGATACTGATGTGCCAAAACCGGTAACAATATCATCGGATTCCAGCTCATCAGCTGGTTCCATAACAAAAATCAGCGATAATCTTTGGACATATGAGTTCAAAAACCTGCAGAAATATGATAATACAAAAAAAGAATTAAAACTTTCTGTTGTAATCACTGCAGATGGTTATAGCTTTTCCCCGATAGAAGGAGCTACCCCATATGATTTTATAGGTGAAGCTAACTCTGTAAATGCGCTGTCAGCTCCTATTGCAGAAGGTGACAGCAAAACAGCAGAAGACCTTGCGGATGATCCTGAAATCGAAGCCATCCAGGAAAACAGCGGTACGGACGATGAATCACTTGAGGAACCTGAGAATATTGAATCGGATAATATGACGACATATGATATTCCTGCCACAGACCAAGTAGATCCCAATCATCCTGATGACCCTATGAACAGCAAAGCCTACGCAGGAGCTGCACCTGCTCAAAGCGGAATCTACGAAGATGAGATTGGTGCAGAATCCACACCGGTATTTTATCTGGGCGGAAAAAACGGAATGAAACTGGAAATCATGAATTACGGTGTTTCCCGTCCCAAACAGGATGCCAACTATTTTAGCCTTGGTGTAAAAGTAACGGCTGTTTCTACTGGAAAAACTGCTTTCCTGGCTGCTGATATCAACAATTTTAATGGAACAGAAACACGCTTAGCTAAAACACTCGGCCATGTGGACCTTTTAAAACTCGGACACCACGGTTCATACGGTTCCAATACCTATACGTATCTAAAAACTTTGTCACCGAAAATTGCTGTTATGACCGGAAAGTTTGATTATGTCACTAATAATACAATCGGAAGTGAAATAGGAACACTGGATACTCTGCTTGAAATGTCCAAATCAGGCATGGAATTATATCCAACGGCATGTTATTCTTCTTTTACCAGAGCATTTGTAATCAATCTGGATAAAAAGCTCAGCAATAATATACCTAAAAACAAATCCGTTGTTGCAGTGACGGACTTTCCATCACCGAATGTCAGAATCCATTACCGCAATGGTTTTCCATCTGTATATACCGGCTGGGCTCAGTCTGCTGACAAAGACTGGTATTACTTTGAAAATTCACGCAATGCATCTTCCGGAAAATGGATAAAAAATTCTGCAGGGCAATATTATTATCTGAAGCCCAGCGGTGTAATGGCCATAGGCTGGGTAGTGGTAGGTAATCATTATTACTATATGGATTCTACCGGTGTGATGACTACCGGCTGGCAAAAAGACAAGGGAAAATGGTATTATATGAATTCTTCCGGCCAGATGATCACCGGCCGCCAGAGAATTGGTCAGGACTACTATTACTTCTCTTCTTCAGGTGCTATGGCTGCTGACCAGTATGTAAACGGACAATACTATGATGCTTCCGGCAAATGGCGCCCTGACTTTGCAGATTCCAATTGGATGCAGAATTCTTCCGGATACTGGTATCGTTTTGCGGATGGAAGTTATCCCCAAAATGCGTGGCTGAGTATTCATGGAAGCTGGTATTACTTTAACTCTTCCGGCTATATGGCAACCGGATGGCTGAAGGACGGCGGAAAATGGTATTATCTCGGTACCGATGGTGCAATGAAAACAGGATGGTGGGAAATAAACGGTACCTGGTACTATTTAAACAGTTCCGGCGCTATGCTCACAGGACTTCAGACTATCGGCGGTCAAAAGTATTATTTTAATTCTTCCGGTGCCATGCTCACCGGGTGGTACAAGCTGAAAAACAAATGGTATTATTTTAAAGGAAACGGTGCTGCCGCTACCGGATGGTATCAGGTTGGAACAACGTGGTATTACTCAAACGGTTCCGGCCAGATGATCACTGGATGGATCAATTCAGGAGGGACATATTATTACCTAACCGGTTCCGGTGCTATGGCAACTGGCTGGCTGCATCTTGGGAACACATGGTATTACTTAAATGGTTCCGGTGCTATGCTCACCGGTTGGATTGAACTGGGTGGTACCTGGTATTATCTGGACAGAAATGGCTTTATGCTCACTGGTCTGAGAACTATAAATGGCCAAACGTATTATCTCAGTGCCTCCGGTGCTATGCTTACCGGCTGGGTTTCATTAAATGGCAAATGGTATTATTTCCATGGCAATGGTGCAGCTGCTGTTGGTTGGAATTATATTAATGGCAGCTGGTATTATCTCAACAATGACCGCGTCATGGTTACCGGCCTTCAAAATATAAATGGAGGCAAATATTATCTAGACGGTTCAGGAGCTATGCGAACCGGATGGCTGCAGTTAAACAACAAATGGTACTATTTCAATATAAACGGCGCTGCTGTCAGCGGTTGGAATTATATCAATGGAGCCTGGTATTATCTCAACAATGCCGGTGTTATGGTCACTGGCCTGCAGTCTATAAATGGACAGAGATACTATCTGGATGGATCAGGCGCCATGCACACCGGATGGCTGCAGTTAAACGGAAAGTGGTATTATTTCAACAGCAGCGGAGCTGCCGTATCCGGCTGGAATTACATCAATGGTGCTTGGTATTACCTGAATCCCAAAAACAATATGATGTATGCTAACACCTGGACGCCTGACGGCTATTTTGTAAATGCCAGCGGTGCATGGACAGGACAAAGAAGATAAACAAAAAACAGATGCATGATAGAATTCATCCTATCATGCATCTGTTTTTTTAAAGCTTTTTAAGATTTTTAATCATTTTTACTAAATCTTTCCCATAGTTTTCGGACGCTGCCCAACCGCCTCCATTCGGATTATCTGGTATTCCCAACCATTCCACATAAGGCGCTGAATTTCGTTCTACATATTCAAAACGGACATCTACACATTTATTTTTCAATTTTGCAGTAGACGCATACGCTTTTAAATGCTGAACCTGTGCACGAATCCCTGTGCGTACATCTTTAAAGGAGTTTCCTTTCACACCTCCGCCCGTTGCACCAAGGCCGGCAAAGTTAAACTGTTTGATAGAAACATCTCCGCCAAACTGTAACCAGCCGGTTTCTTTCATGGCCTGGCAAAAAACCACCTCAGCTTTTATGCCTTCTGCATTTGCCTCCTCCAATACAATTTTGGCAAAAGTTTTTATATCTTTGGCGCCTCCTTTGGAAAGATCTTTTGATGGATATGTACATTTAGACTGCTTGAAATACTTTACCATCTGATCCACAGTCACACTGCTGTCGCCTGCTATTTTATATAAATTTTTTGTATTTGTACTTGAATTGCCAGAGTTACTGCTGGATGAATTATCGTTTTTTTTTGCGTCTGGAATCCAGGCACCGGAGCCATTCAGATAATATTCTTTACCACCCACTGTTATCCAGCCGGTTTTCATCACTCCGTTCTTATCACAGTAGTACCAGGTTCCTCCCAGGTTCAGCCAACCAGTCTGCACTGCACCGCTGCCATTGCTGTAATACCATTTATTGTTTACCTTATACCAGCCGGTCAGCATCGCTCCATTCCCTGGTGCTAAGTAATATTTAGCCCCTCCGACTGTAGTAAAACCTTCTGCCATAGCTCCGCTGCCAGTCAGATAATACCATGTTCCTCCCAGATTCAGCCAGCCTGACTGCATCACTCCACTTCCATTGCAGTAATACCATCTTCCGTTTGCCTTAAACCAGCCTACTCTCATAGCTCCATTACCCGGATTCAGATAATACCAGCCATTTCCAATATAATTCCAGCCCTCCGCCATAGCTCCGTTGCCCAGAAGGTAATACCAGGTTCCTCCCAGATTCAGCCAGCCGGTACGCATAGCCCCGCTTCCATCACAATAGTACCACTTCTTATTAACCTTAAACCATCCGGTACACATGCTGCCATTTGACGGATTCATATAATACCAATGACTTCCGACTACTATCCAGCCTTCTGCCATAGCCCCGTTCCCGGATAAAAAGTACCAGGTTCCTCCAAGATTCAGCCAACCGGTCTGCATCGCTCCGCTTCCGTTGCTGTAATACCATTTCTTTCCTACTTTATACCAGCCGGTCCGCATTTTCCCATCCGAAGGATTCAGGTAATACCAGGCACCGCCTATGGCATTCCATCCTTCTGCTCTGGCTCCATTTCCCAGAAGATAATACCAGGTTCCTCCAAGATTCAGCCAACCGGTCTGCATCGCTCCGCTTCCGTTGCTGTAGTACCATTTCTTTCCTACTTTATACCAGCCGGTGCACATTTTACCGCTGCCCGGTTTCATGTAATACCAGGAACCACCTACAGAAATCCATCCCTCTGCTGCGGCTCCATTTCCTGACATATAATACCATGCACTGCCAATCTTATGCCAGCCGCCTTCCAGCATGGCACCATTGCTCTGTAAATAATACCGTTTTCCATCAATTTTCTGCCAGCCGGTCTGCATAGATCCGGAGGCATTCAGATAATAGTAACTGCCATTGATCTTTTGCCAGCCGGTCAACATATGTCCGCTGCTGTTCAGATAATACCAGGTTCCTCCCAGATTCAGCCACCCGGTCTGCATCACTCCGCTTCTATTTAAATAATACCAGACATTGTCTATCTTCTGCCAGCCGGTCTGTTTCTTACCGCCTACATAGTAATAATATTTGCCTCCTACCTTTCGCCATTCACCTTTTGACTCTGGTACCGGCTCGTATGTCTCACCGCCTGTTTCAATACCGAAATACTGGGCGATTCCGTATGCATCCGCCTTTGCCAGGTTTTTCAATGAAGCTTCATTGTTAAGATACTTTTTATCCGCTTGTCCTGTCAAAAAAGCATGTTCAACTATAATTGCCGGTATTCCTGCTTTCTGACCGCCTCTTATTATGGCAAAGTAGTCTGCTTTACTGCCGTCAGGATAAACACTATCATTAGAATCCTGCTCTTTTAATCCTCTATCGTAGAGTCCCAGAGAAACCAGACGTTTCAAAATATTGTTTGCCACTTTATGGGCATTTTCTGCAACTTCTGTATTATACCGTCCAGTGCGTGGTACCAAAACCTCTGCGCCATGAGCTGTCTCATAATCAAAAGCATTCAGATGAAGACTTACTAAGAGATCTGCATGTTTATTTGCAGCAAAGTCCACTCTCTCATTTAATGTCATATTAATGGCCTTTGATGCTCCTACCGTATCATGTGTCATATATACTGTGATATTAGAGTACTTTCCCAGCTCTTTTTTCACGTAATTGGCGATTTTCATAGTCAAGTCTGCTTCGACAAATTTCGTACCGTCACCGAATTTATGATCAGCTCCCGGATCATAACCATTTTTGTCAACAGTACCATGACCGGGATCCAGCACGACAATGTAGTGATCCTTCTTTTTAGGTTCTACAGAAACCGCAGCCGGTATATCTGTATCATCGCCCAAAGAAAATGCCGCTATTTCATTGGAAGCTGCCTGTCCCAACTGATTATTCTCAGTTATTGCATCTTTGATATCATCTGAAGAAATACCGCTTTCATCTGCTGAGATAACACCCTTCTCTACCTGCTCTGCTGTCTGAGCATCAAGACCAGCCTCTTCATTTTGACTCTCCGTTATAGTCTGGGTAACTTCTTCCGCTCCCATCTCTATCTGAGCCATCTCTTCTTCTTCCTGGCTCAGAGAAATATTATATTCCTGTCCCCCGGCAACAGCCTTCATGGACACAAACTTTCTTTCCTGCCCCTGCTGCGGCAGCTCCAGTAAGAACGCTGCAATATTTTCTGCCAATTCCTCTGCATCTGCTGTATGTAATTCCCCATTACCATCCTGATAGGTAATCTGAGCACTTTCCAATATGGTAGAGGATTGATCTCCCACTTCTACGATAACAGACTGATGAGCGTCATCTTCCTGCGTAAAGATATAATTACAAACCAAAGAAGGTGTTTCTGTCTCTGCTTTCTCCCCTTCTGTTATTACATCTACTTCTGAATCCGTCTGCACATCATCTGCATTTGGAGAATTCTCATCGTCCTGGACTTCATTTTTTTCGTCCTGACTCTCGGCTTCATCATTTACATTCTGCGGATCTTCTCCCTCTGAAGCCGGTTCTTTCCCTTCATCTTCTATTCCTTCCTCTGCGGCTGGCTCCTTCTGGCCTGTCTGCTGTTCCTCCTCAACTGCCTGTGTACCTGCTCCTGCTGAAACTGATGCATCCGCGCCATATACTGGTGTATACAAACTCATCAGCATGGCCAGAACCAACAGATATGACAGGAGCCTTTTCCCTGCTCTTTTCATTCTTTACCCCTTTTCTGTTTGTGTTTCTTGCAAACTTATTAATTTTATTAAGTAATTATTAAATATTATACAATAATACTCTAAAGAAATCAATGGAATACCAGTTTAATGTTTCCTTTTTTTTTACTTTGTGCTACAATGATTATGTTTTTTAAGAAATTGGCGTTTGTATTGATAAGTTAAAGGAGTTTTTCATGATTGATTTTAATGTTCCGCCTTATGTTGGAAAAGAAATGGATTATATAAAAGAAGCTGTCATGAACCGTAAAATATGCGGTGACGGTGACTTTACAAAGCGTTGCAGCAACTGGATGAAAGACAAGTTCAGCGTAAATCAGGTCTTTCTCACAACTTCATGCACACATGCCCTAGAAATGGCTGCCGTATTATCAGAAGTCACCGCGGGAGATGAGGTCATTCTTCCTTCCTACACCTTCGTATCCACTGCTGATGCCTTTGTACAAAGAGGCGCATCCCTTGTATTTGTAGATATCCGTCCGGATACCATGAATATTGATGAAACATTGATAGAGGACGCTGTCACCTCCAGAACGAAAGTCATCGTTCCTGTCCATTATGCAGGTGTCTCCTGCGAGATGGATACCATTATGGACATTGCTCAAAGGCACAAACTGAAGGTTGTTGAAGACGCTGCTCAAGGTTTTTCTTCCTATTATAAAGGAAAAAGTCTTGGTACCATTGGGGATTTTGGATGTCTCAGTTTTCACGAGACAAAAAATCTAAGCATGGGCGAGGGCGGCGCACTCTTATTCCAGGATACTGCCTATCAGGAAAAAGCGGAAATCTTAAGAGAAAAAGGTACTGACCGCAGCAAATTCTTCCGCGGTCAGATAGATAAGTATACCTGGCAGGATTATGGGTCATCCTATCTTCCCAGCGATATGAATGCGGCTTATCTGTGGGCTCAGTTGGAGATAGCAGATGAAATTCAAAAAGACCGCATGGATAGCTATGAATTTTACGACAATGCATTGAGACCTTTGGCTGATATGGGTTATCTGGAACTGCCTTATGTACCTGCTGAATGTGAACATAATGCCCATATGTATTACATAAAGCTTTCCGATCTGGAAGAAAGGACTAAATTCATCACCTATCTGAAAGAAAACGGGATTCTAAGTGTTTTCCATTATGTTCCTCTTCACACTGCTCCGGCAGGTATCAAATATGGCCGCTTCGCCGGAGAGGACAAATACACTACTAAAGAAAGTGAGCGACTGGTCAGACTCCCCATGTACTACCATCTTACATTAGAAGATAAAGAATATATTGTGGATACTATTTTCAAATATTTTCATCAATCACGATAAATTAAAATCCTGTCTTGAAAAAAGATGCGGCTCGGTCTCTACATGAAACCGGCCGCATCTTTTATCCTAAAGTATAGATAAAAATACCTGTTATAATGATCAGATTTCCAATCAATTTCCCTTTGCTGAACTTTTCTTTCAATATAAAATAGGATAGAAGCATAACAAATACATAACTGAATGTATCAATCACAGAGCCATATTTCATATCAACTCCAGTAAACGCATATGTATTCAGAAGAAGGACACCCCCAAAGATTCCATATGCAGTAATGACTCTCCAATTCAGGTATTCATAGATTGGATGGCTATATTTTCTATTTGCACTCTGTTTTAATAAAAGTTGTGAAAATGCAGTAAAAAAAGTACCGCCAAAAAGTATCAACATATATTTATTCATATTTTTGCACCACCAATACTCCAATTAATACTACTAACAGTCCAATCACATTTTTAATTGACAGTACTTCACCAAAAATTAAAACTGCCCATATTTGTGACCAAATCAGATAGACACTTTTGTTCGCATATGCAACACTTAATTCAAATTTTTGAATATTTTTCTGCCATGCCAACGCATAAATGAAACAATCCAAAAGCATAAGGAAAAAGAAAAAATACAATTTTATTCCCCAGATGCCATTTTTATTAAACTCTATAGATGCCATTTTTGTAAACACAGGAGTAAAGGAGAATATCATAATACTGATATGCAGAAAAATATAATCTTTTATCCTGCTGTTTTTAGAAACAGCCATTTACACCCCTTCTTTCTTAACATACTTTCTGTACACATCTCTAATATTGCACAGCTTTTTTTATTATAACACCCTTCTTCTTCCGGAACAAGTCTATTGAAACCCCTGTCGTAAAATGTTATAATAGGCCAGGTGGCTGCTGTCATTTTATAAAATAGAAGAAAAGCAGTCCTGGAGGTAAATAATTATGAGTTTATATTCAATCGTTGTTCCTGTATATAATTCAGAAAAGACATTAGAAGAATTATATACTCGAATCCGTGATGTGTTTGACCATACAATGAAAGAAAACTTTGAATTGATACTAGTAGATGACAGTTCCCGGGACAACTCGTATGAAGTAATGGAAAAACTTCATAAAGCGGATTCCCGGGTTAAAATTATTCAAATGGCAAAAAATTTTGGTCAGCATCCTGCTCTTCTCTGCGGGTTTTCTTTTGCAAAGGGCGATTTTATCATCACTATGGATGATGATCTTCAGCATCGCCCGGAAGAAATCCCCAAAATGGCTGCTGCTATAAACGAACGTGACGATGTGGATGTAATAATCGCTAAATACGAAAACAGAAAGCACAATTTCATCCGGAAGTTGGGTACTAAAATTTCGATCTATGCAACATCCAAGATGCTCAATAAAGATCCCAACCTTGAAATCACAAGTTTCCGGCTTATGCGGAGATTTATTGTAGAAGCCATCCTGAATACGAATACCCATCTGCCGCAGATTGGTAATCTTTTGGTACAAAGCAGCAACCGCATTATCAATATCCCTGTTCAGCACGATTCGCGTAAAGTGGGACGCAGTAATTATACGTTCCGTCATCTGGCAAGGGACTTGATATATGATATTACATCAAATTCTGCATTTCCTTTAATTTTAGTGAGAGATTTGGGGATTTTCAGTTTTATCATAAGTATATTGCTGGGTTTGTTTTATCTGGTCCGCTATTTTATCTATGGTGTATCTGTAGAGGGCTGGACAACACTTGTCCTGCTCATACTGGCCTATAACGGCATTATACTATTAGCCATAGGTATTATCGGTCAATATTTAATGAACATATTAAATGAAGCTAAGAAAATGCCTAATTATGTAATACGCAAAAAAGATTTGTAATATTGTTAGATTCGAGGAAAATAGATCATGAAAGAAATTGGCGGTTATCTGGAATTAGAAGAAATGTCTGGAGAAGAATATTATCCTGACCTTATCAAACTTAATCTCGGCCGAAATGCACTTGTTTTCGCTCTGGAGCAGTTACACATTAGGAAACTGTGGCTGCCTCTTCTTCTCTGCGATTCCGTAACCTCTGTATGTAAAAATTCTAAAATAGAATTGGCTTGGTATCATATTCAAAAGGATTTTTCACCTGCACTGCCTCTAAAAAAAATGGACACCGGTGAATATTTGTATCTTGTAAACTATTATGGACAATTTTCTCAAGAACGCTTGTTGGAACTTCAGAATATTTATGGCAATATATTATTAGATAATACCCATGCTTTTTTTCAAGAACCACTGGGTACGATTCCTGTCTTATATTCCTGCAGAAAATTTTTCGGATTGCCGGACGGTGCCTATTTGTCCCTTGGGCAACAGAAACATTCTACTATAGATATACTTCCTGAAGACAGCTCTGCCGAACGTATGCAGCATATTCTCGGCCGGTATGAACACTCAGCCTCTGAGTATTATTCATCAATGCTGAATACTGCACATAATTTATGCAGTGAGCCCGTCAAAAGGATGTCACGATTAACACAAAATCTATTAAAAGGTATTGACTACCAGCGGGTATGTAATATTCGTAATGCAAATTATGCGACTCTCAGTGAGGTTCTGGATTCTGAAAACCAACTGACTCTTATTCCGCAAACAGGCCCCTTTGTTTACCCTCTTTACTGTCGGGACGGTATCCGTATGCGAAAAAGACTGGCTGAAGAAAAAATTTTTGTTCCGACTTACTGGTCGAATGTCATACAGGAAATGCCAGAAAAAAGTTTGGACTACGACTATGCAGCAAATATACTTCCTCTTCCCTGTGACCAGCGTTATGGTACGGAAGAAATGGAGCGGATCCTAATTGTTTTAAAACGATTGATGAAAGGTCAGAAGGACATATGATGAAGCAGAGACTGTTAATTTTGGGTTCATTAAGAGAATTTGTCCAACTCATTCAATTGGCAAAATCCCGTGGAATTTATACAATAGTATGCGATGGTTATCCAGACAGTGAGGGCAAAAAATATGCTGATAAAGCCTATGACATCGATGTGGGCGATACGGACCGGATTGTTTCTATCTGTCAGCTGGAGCGAGTTGACGGAATTATCACATCCTTCTCAGACTATTTATTTGAATGCATGGTGAAAATTGCAAACAAGGCCGGACTGAAATGCTATTTTTCTCCAGAAAAACTGGATTATTATCGAAACAAAGATATCATGAAACAGATGTTCCGCCAGCTTTCAATCCCAACTGCTAAATATGTCCGGCTATCCAGTGATTTTTCAGATTCTTTACTAGATGATATGGAATTTCCTGTAGTAGTAAAGCCCATAGATAAATATGGATCCCGGGGTATCCTGGTCCTTTATTCTGTGGAAGAAATCAGGAAGTATTATGATTTCATCTGCGCAACATCTGAAATCAAGGAAATTTTGGTAGAAGAATATAATGAAGGTTATGAATTCAACATGATGAGCTGGGTTCTGGACGGAGAGGTGCATGTGATCAGCATCGCAGATCGGGAAAAGACACCGGTTTGTACAAATGACATACCAATCAGCACCCGTAATGTTTATCCCTCCCGCCTGATTCATAATGTATATGACGAAGCAAGAAATATTTTGCAAAAAGTCGCAAATTATACCGGGCAAACCAGCGGTGTACTATCTATGCAGTTCTTTTGGTCACCCGGTGAACCTGTATCCGTCTGTGAAGTTGCTGGCAGATTCTTCGGCTATGAGCATGAGCTTGTAGATTACTGCTGTGGACTCAAGGTGGAGAATTTGCTGTTGGATTATTTATATGACGATACTTCACTGAGGAATACCTTAAAAAAGCATACACCTTTTTTCGAAAAAAACAGTGCTGTTCTATATTTTCACGGAAAAAATGGTCTGATGGTTGACAACCAGGAGGCAGCATCCCAACTATCGAATATGAAGGGCGTAAAAGACTCCTGGCTTTTTTACAAACCAGGCGAACGGATAATCCCACATGGTGTCAATCCTTATGCAGTCCGCTACTATATATCAGACGGAACCAGAAAAGAAATAGATCGAATGACAAGGTATATATACAAACACATTTCTATCACCTCAAAAGATGGTGAAGAGATCCTTTATGAAAATGAAATTCCCAAATATCCCGAATTATAATTTTATCTTAATAAAAACAGCCGTCAGGTTAATGCACTTTATGTGCATCACCTGACGGCACTTTTAATTTTTTACCAAATATCTGTTGGATCTTTCAAATTTACTCCTGCAGGAAGTTTTTGTGTTGCCGGTTTATCAAAGGGTTCGTAATATCCATCTCCGATAATTACCGCAGTTCCTCTGCCGCAGTTATCATAAATCCATTTTGCATCCCTTACGCAAACACGAATACAGCCATGAGATGCCGGCTGTCCCAGCAAATTATAATCCCATGAAGAGAGATTATACTGGCTGGTGGAAGTACCTGCAACAGAATGGATAAAGATACCGTTTACTACATGTGAGGTCCACTGTCCCCATGACGGTCCCATAAGTATATGCCATCTGTCCTGATCTCCGATGTAAAATGTTCCTGCCGGTGTAAGAGTAATCGGATTACCCACAGAACAGGTTATTGATTTGACCGGAATAATCCACCCATTGCCTCCATCTTTTGCAAAAACAGTAATCTGGCAGCTCGTTCGGTTTACTCTGATCTGGTAAGGGCCGCCTACCATATTACTGACATCCTGATGAAGCTGTCCGCCTGTACCAAAATATAATTTATATCCCTTTATATACTGCCATCCTGTAACCATGATACCACTGCCGTTCAGATAATACCAGTTACCATCCCAGGCAATGTATTCACCTTTCGCATATGCTCCATTACTTTTTCGGAAATAATAAGCTCCGCCCTTCTGCTCCCACTGGCCAGCAGTATTGACATTTACCGTACCATAACCCGGCACCCATCGTCCATCTTTACCTACATAATACCCGCCAATCGTAGTGTTCGTCAGCATGGCTCCGCTTCCGCCCACATAATAATATGTGTCAATCCAGGTATTCATAGCCATAATGCCATTGCCGTAAGAATAATACCATTTACCATTATCCTGATACCAACCGGTCCGCATATCACCGTGACCCGGTGTGAAATAATACCAGGAACCGCCTATCACTGCCCAGCCCTGAATCATAGCTCCGCTTCCATTCAGATAATACCAGGTTCCTCCCTGATTCAGCCAGCCTGTTACCATAGCTCCGCTTCCGTTCAGATAATACCAGGTTCCTCCCAGGTTCAGCCAGCCCTTTGCCATTGCTCCGCTACCCGGAGTAAGGTAATACCAGGTTCCTCCTACATTAGCCCAGCCCTGAGCCATCGCTCCGCTTCCGGTGAGATAATACCAGGTTCCACCTAAGTTCAACCAACCAGTCTGCATAGCTCCGCTTGCATTACTGAAATACCAGGTATTTCCAATCTTGTACCAACCGGTCTTCATCGCACCGTTTCCAGGTGTGAAATAGTACCATGCACCGCCTACCACAGCCCAGCCAGTCTGCATAGCCCCGCTGCCATTTAAATAGTACCAGGTTCCTCCCTGATTCAGCCAGCCTGTCATCATGGCTCCGCTGCCATTACTGAAATATGTGTTATTGCCTACCTTATACCAACCTGTCTTCATAACACCAGAATCTGGTGTAAGATAATACCAGGTTCCCCCCAGGTTAATCCATCCGGTTACCATTGCACCATTTCCTGATAGATAATACCACTTATTTCCTAATTTCAACCATCCGGTCTGCATATATCCGCTGCCGTCAAAATAATATTTTTTACCATCTATTTGATACCAGCAGTTTGTTGGCCAGGTACCATCTTCTTTCTGATACCACCAGCCTTTTCCATTTGATTTCCAACCCACAGTATGTACTTTGTAGGATTTGGTACATTTACCGTCTTTGCCGAAGAAATACCGCACACCTTTTACAATTACAGAAGTATTTTTCCTAACTGTGCCGTTTTTGTTCACGTAGTATTTCTTGCCATTGATTGTCTGTAATCCGGTTTTAGATGTCTGCTTTCCATTTGCTCCAAAATAGTAATATTTACCGCCGCTGATTATCCATTTGGATTTGGCATAACTTCCATCCTTATTCACCCAGTAATTACTGCCGTCTATTTTCTGAAGGCCTGTTTTATCCTGTGTCTGCACACCATTCACATCAAAATAATAATACTTGCCATCCAGCTTTTTCCATACAGCAGTCTCAGGCTTACCGTCTTCTCCGATCCAATAGTTAGAACCTTCAATAGTCTGAAGTCCTGTGGGCATGCCCTCTGTCAGCATCTTTCCGTCTTCGCCGAAATAACAGAATGTTTTGTTTTCGTCCTCTCCCACTACTATCTTCCATGCATTTGTCAGCGGTCTGCCTTCTGCATCCAGCCAAAAGGTATATTCACCATCTTCATCTTTGATCGTGTTCAGGCCTTCCAGGAAACTTCCAGGTACCTGAAGTCCTTCCGCCATTTTAGCATCCGGATCTCCCTCTGCATCTGCTTCTGTTGTATAATATGTGAAACAACCGTTCTCATTCTGATACCAATATCCGCCATAGCCTTTTAGACCCTCCTCTGTTGATGCAAAAGCGTAAACCAATGTTACTGCACCCAGATCCTCGTCTAAGTATCCTACGGTCTCATAAAGGCCAACGTGTGTTCCATTTACATCAAATTCGTCATATGGTTTAGGCGTAGCAGCCGCTTCCGTCCCGTCTTCCTGAACTTCAAAATACGTCCAGATACCGCTCTGCTTATCCAATTCCCGTTTCTTCTGATATCCTGCAAACCCATCTACTGACTCATAATACCGGAATATCATCTTATTCTCAGCTTGTTCCAGAGTCCAATGGTCATCCTGGGCTGTTTCTGCATCGTGATTCGGTTCAGCCGGCAGGTCACCAGGCTGCTCATCTCCGGTCTGGTCAATGCCATTCTGGACATCGCCGGAAACATCTGTATTTCCCTGGCCATTGTCTGTTACTCCGCCCCCTTCATCCAGCGGATCTGTAAGCTCCGTAACCTGCTGCGGTGCTTCGCTTCCGTTGGTAGCAGTTGCTCCTACAGGAAGAACAGAAGTGAATGTAACCGCTGCTGTAAGCATCAGTGCCAACAGCTTCATCCTGCGCTTCTTCATACTATTCCCTCTACTTTCCAGCTTTACGCTCTTATTTATCTCCCGGATACAATATGTATCAAACAGGTATACTCTCCCTCTAGAGATATCACCATTTTACCATTTTTTATAGGTTATTACAACCAAACCGGAGAAATGTAATATTAAATTTCTTTTACAGTCTCATGAACTCTGCTCATATTAACTCTAAAATACGTTCTGTGATAAAAACACCGATACAGGAAAAACATGCCACCATCACCAGACTTTTCTCCTTCATGGCAAAAAATATGGCTGCTGCCAGGCCCGCAAAAGCGGATATCGGCGATGCCGTCGCGTATAAGATAGCCGGAAATGTCATGGCTGTCAGACAGGCATATGGCACGTAATATAGAAATGAGCGTATGTATACATTTGAAATTTTCTTCTGAATCAGTGTCAAAGGCAGCATACGGATCAAATAAGTCACGCCTGCCATAACAAAAATATACGCATAAATCATGCTTCCTCACCCTCCTTAATAGGAAATAGAACAGCTCCGATCCCCGCTGCCAGCAGTGTACAGATAATGATCATAAATCCGCCGGAAACCTGTTTGAGTACCGGGAGATAATAAAACATACTGCTCAGGGCCAGCGCAATAAATACCACAGTCCGCACTGTGGATTCTTTTTTTGCCGGTGGGACTACAATTGCTATAAACATTCCATACAGCGCCACACCCAAAGCGCTGCGCACAAAGGCGGGCATAACCGTGCTCGCTATGGCTCCGGTCAGCGTTCCCCCTACCCAGCCGAGAACCGGCAGGAGAATCAAGCCGTACATGTAATACTGACCCACACTTCCCCTTTTTGAACTTGCCACCGCGAATATCTCATCTGTATTTCCATACGCGATCAAAAGCCTGTGGCGCGTCTTTACGCAGCTGTCGAACTTCTGGGACAGGGAAAGCGACATGAGCGCATATCTCATGTTGATAACAAGCTGTGTCAATGCCATTTCCAACAGGGAGGCACCCGATAAAATGACATTCAGACCTGCAAACTGTCCTGCTGATGTGAGATTAAAGAGGGAAATCAGCACCGCGTGAAGAGGTGCCATACCGCTGTTCACTGCCAGCATTCCAAATGTAAAGCTGACAGAAAAATAACCCAGTGCTATGGGAATACCGTCTTTCAGACCTTCTTTGATGTTATTATGCATGATTGCTTTCTCCTTAAAGTAAAATATATGTAACGATTCGGTCAGGCAAAAATCGAGGGATGAGACAGCCTTAACTGTCCCATCCCCGGGATAAATGCTTATTCCTGCAAACCTTCCTCCAGAATATATACCAGATGTTTTAATGCCTCTTCTTCGTCTTCCCCTTCGCATACCAATTCAATCTCATCTCCGCCTTTCACACAGGCGCCAAGAACGCTGAGGACACTTTTCGCATTTGCTGTAACATTGCTGTAACTGAAGGTGATCAGTGATTTGAACTGCATAGCCTCACTGCAGAGGCGGCCTGCTGGTCTCAGGTGCAGCCCTATTAAATTATTGACTTTGACTTTCTGGCTTACCATTATTCATCACTCCCCTATTTCTGTTTTACGATGCCGGCTTTTGTGCTACAGCATCTGTATTGGTATTTGTCAAGGTTGCTTTGACTTTGACTTCATCGACCACCTGATAACCGTCAGGCACTTCAATCTTAACCGGTACTTCGTATTCGCCTGCTTCTGTATAACCTTTGAGATCGATGCTCAGGTGTATTTGGCTTTTCTCCAGTTTATCCAGTTCTTCCGTAAGTCCTTCAACACGGACCAGAACCTCCACTTTGTCGAGAACAACATTCATATTTCCAGGATTATTTTCAATCTTAATATCTGTTGTGGAGATGTTGTATTCCTTGCTGTTAAGAGGAAGGATACTTACCTTTATGAGTGCCGTATCATTTACACCGGAAGCCAGTTTAATATCTTTTGGAAGAAGCTCGGCTAAATCAACGGAAAATTCACAGTCGGCTGATTTACCTGTAATATCTCTGTCCTCCGATGCGGGAATGGTCAGTTTGTTGCCATTTACCGTGAACTTCTGGAGCGCTTCATCTGAACCGATAATATTGATTTTCTCCGGAGTAGACGTGATTTTTCCAACCTGATATCCATTCAGCGGCTCTCCTACATAAGAATTTAACGCATCAATTGTGACTCCCTGGAGCGTTCTCCACAATTCAACATTAACCTTTACCGTTGTACTTGGTATATCAAATTTCAGGGAAGCCATCTGCTTATCCGTAAGCTCATCGTGATTCTTATCATAAATCACCAGCTCCGCATTCCTTTCACCGCTCTCGGTCATTCCATCTACATTAACTTTCGCAGTAACATTGTCAATATTCTTAACAACGGATTTCGGACCCGTGATAGTAATTTTCTCCGGCTCAGCCGTAGTCTTTCCCACTTCATAATTCTTATCCGGTTTTGATTCTCCTACAAGCTCTGTATTGATGATACAGTCTATGCTCTCTCTCTCTTCTATAGTTATAGGAATATTTCTTGGTGTTACCTCTACGTTTTTATCTTTTATGCCTGGACATGTTACGGTAACAGGTACCATGATCGGCTGTGTCGTCATATCAATAATCTGAGTCAGATCTGCAACTGCAGTGATGTTATCTTTGCTCATATTCCTGATAATACTGTTTTCGCCCCTTACACGGACATTTACCGTATCCTTTCCCTCCACCATAAGGGCTAGTTTACCGCTTTTCTCAATGTATGACTCATTAACAAAAGTCACCGGAATATCTGTAAAAATTTCTGTTGTTATAGGATCCTGAACATTAACCACCAGCAGCCATATCAACATGGCAATCAGCAGGGAAAGGATTTTTAAGGTAAATTTATTCATCAGACTTTTCTTCATTCTTCACCCATCCCTTCCATATCTTACGCTTTTGTTTTTCTGCGTTGGCGTTCTGCTCCTTTATCAATATTTCTTTCAGTTCATCCCTGGTTACTCCAACCCTCAGGGCACCATTCTGGGCTACAGAAACCCTGCCGGTCTCCTCGGAAACAATAATTGTCAGAGAATCACTTACTTCACTGATTCCCACTCCTGCCCGGTGTCTTGTTCCAAGATTTTTATTCAGCTCCATATTATCCGACAGCGGCAGATAGCAGGTTGCTGCAACAACACGGTCCCCTCGGATGATCACAGCCCCATCATGAAGGGGTGTGTTATGCTCAAAAATATTAATCAGCAGCTGACTTGTCACTAATGAGTCAAGATAGATACCTGTTCTTGCATATTCGTTTAGTATCGTCTCTTCCTCGATGACAATCAATGCCCCTGTCTTAACTTCTCCCATTTCATAGCTGGCACGGACAATTTCATTTAATGTACGGTCACTGAATCTGCCGCTCTCATCTTTTTTACCACTGTCAAAGGGAAGAATTGTACTTACTATTTTCTTATGTCCCAGTTCTTCCAGAGCTTTTCTAAGCTCCGGCTGAAAAATAACCAGCACTGCCGTGATCGCATATCCGCCGGCATTATACACCAACCACAAAATCGTATTCATCTTCAAGAGATAAGCGATGAAGATAAATGCCAGGACAATTAAAATTCCTTTCAACAGGGAATAAGCCCGTGTATTTCTCACCCACAACATAAACTGATAAACCAATACTGCTATCAGAAGAATTTCAATAATGTCAATCCATGACATATGCGGAAGAGTTAAACCGGTCAGATATTCTTTTATGCTGGCTACCATATTCCCCATATCTCCACCCCCTTAATTATGTATAATTCCCTTATGGGATCATCTTTATAAATCTTTCAGCGATTCTTCCAGCTGTTTCTCAAAGTCAAAATCCTCCTCTGAAACATGCTCTACAGGCGCTGCATCCTGTTCCGGTGTTTCTTCATCTAAATCGTCCAGATCACTGTCATCTGACTTCTTATTAGATGAAAATTTCTTCACACTCTTCTTGGTCTGTGACACAAGAGATTTCGGTACTGCTTTTACATAATAGACATATTCGTCATCCTCAAACTGGGTCACTTCACTTCTTGAGTAATCCACTCCCAGTACAAAAAATTCAATGACAAGGCCGATCAATGCGGAAACCACACCGGCAATGATAACGCTGCCCATCTCCATGCTGATGCTCATGAACATGCTTCCGAACAACATCAGAACAATGTACACTACCGCACCGGTAACCACTGCGATCCTCCAGGAATAGTCAAAGGAGGAACGGCGGATCAGGTACACCAGCAGGGTGACTGTTGCAAACGCTATGATCGCCAGCCACATTTCCTGATTCTTCACCAGTCCGTCCAGTAAGATCTGAAGCTTCTGGACAGCCTCTGTCTCTTTTCCCTGCAGTACCCCTGCCTTGTCTTTTACAAGACGCATAAAGTAATACAGAATAACGCCGCAGCCTGCGGGCACCGCACTTGCAGGTCCGCGTAGAAGACCGCAGCCGATGGGTACGGCTGCCGGAATATGAAAGGCAAAGGACACCGGAGTCAGCACAAGAGCCACGTTATCTTTGGATGTAAACCGCAGGAATAATATCATCAGCAGGATCATAAGAAGCAGAGCAAAACCTGCGACCTCGATTCCCACTGCATAGCAGTGGCCGATGATCAGGACACAGCCCAGGATCGTCATGGTATTGACGGGCATAACGGAACATAAAAGGGCCAGAATCAGGACAACAAAAATATTATCCAGTTTGCCCATGAATCCCAGTGTGGTGTTGATCCCCTTGAAAAGACCGAATGCCAATATAAACTTCAGGATCGGAAGAATCCAGGTGTCATGCTCCCCGTAAAATTCCTTGATTTTCTGTTTCAATATCAGTAACGCTGTCATGCGCCTTTCCTCCTTCCGGTCAGTCTCCCGGCTCTCTTTTCTTCTCTGTCATATATTTTTTTCAGCTGTCCCAACTCTCTGTAATACTCCTCCACGCCTTTCTGAGCGCTTCTGTATTTGACGGAGCAGTAGATATAAGTCAGAATGGTGTAGGCCACAAGCAGTGCGATATAGATGATGATAATTTTGATTCCCAGAGAAAACAGGTCTATCTTATGCAGATTATCCATCATATATTCGCTCTTATACCCAAAGTAGACAGCCAGCAGCAGCACATAGGCGATGGTCGTGATAAAAAAGTTCTTGATCATTGCAAGGCCTATATAATCGCTTCTGTAGTAATTGCTGATTGACAGATCTTCTCTGCCCTTACCGGATTCGTAAGCAGCTAATTTCCTCATTTTCTTGATTTTCTGTTCATTTAACATAAGCTTCCTCTACTTCCTGTGAAAACAATGCTTTTATATGTACTCACAGTTTACTATAATTATGCCCCAAAAGGCTGTCTGCAATTTATGGCACAACAAATGTGCCACTTACTGCATTTCCTAAATGGCATCCCACAAATACGGCACTCTATGGACACCGCACAGTCTGTTTTGATTCTTTCACAAAACCACGGACTGTATGGACGTACCGTCTTATGACACATGAAACAGCGCAATACCGGGATGTACCGGACATGCCATTCTATGTATACAACTTGCATTATAGCATAAATAAAGTAGGCGAATCAAGCCTTATCAGCAGAAACCTGTCCCTATGGCTGCGGTTAAAAAATATACCTGTTCCGCACCGGCTGCTTTCAGGGCAAGGCTTACACCGTCCACAGTACTCCCTGTGGTGTAGATATCATCTACGATCAATATTTTTTTCCAGGGAAGTCTGGTTTTCGTCACGGCAAAGGCGCTGCGAAGATTACTTCTCCGCTCCTTGTCGTTCAGCTCTTTCTGGGGTTTTGTATTGATTTTTCTGATCACAGTTTTTATATCTACGGGAATCTGCAGTGCTTTTCCTATCTCCGCGGCTATGATCTCTGCCTGGTTGTACCCTCTTTTCTCCATTCTTTTCGGATGAAGCGGGACAGGGATCAGCACTTCCACTCCCCAGAGGCGGATCTGTTCCCCTGCAATTGCCGCGGCATATCTGCCGTAAAAACGGCCGTACTCCTGCCTTTGATGGTATTTTAACTGATACAGGGATTTTGAAAGAACTGAACCGTAGGAAAAAATACTGATTCCCCGGTCATAAGAATGTTTTTTCGATGCGCAGTCATAACAGAACTCTGACTCACTGTCCGCCAGGGGCTTGGAGCACTTAAAACAGCGCGGCCCATGGATGGGCACCAGTTTATCCACGCATTCCCGGCATATGGTCCTTCCCCTTGGAACTGCAATGTCATGGCAGACAGGGCAGCGCCTGGGATAGACCATATCAAGGGCAAAGGATGCTAACAGCTTTCCTTTATCCGCAGATCCAGAGTGGTATAACGGCTTTGTTCCATCTGGTTTTTTTCCATTTCCCAAAAAGTATTTTCATCTCCTACCAATGTCACACACTTTCTCGCCCTTGTCACGGCTGTATAGAGAAGATTTCTGTTCATCAGCATCCTGGGGCCTCCCAAAAGCGGAATCACCACCGCAGGGTATTCACTTCCCTGTGATTTGTGGATGGTAATGGCATAGGCAAGCTCCAGCTCATCCAACTGCTTGAACGCATACTCCACAAAGCGTCCCTCATCAAATTCCACGGTGAGGGTCTCCGCAAAGGTGTTGATCTCCCGCAGGATTCCTGTATCCCCGTTAAAAACACCCACGCCTTTTTCCACCGGAATGCCGTATTTGCCGCGGACCTCCCATTCGGTCTGGTAGTTGTTCTTGATCTGCATGACCTTATCACCCTCGCGGAACAAGCCGCTGCCGTGCTCCCTCTCCTTCTTGTCAGGAGAAGGGGGATTCAGATACTGCTGTAGAATGCTGTTCAGACGCTCTACACCCAGAAGCCCTTTCCGCATAGGAGTCAAAACCTGGATATCATAAGGCGTTGCATCTACAAACTTTGGCAGTTTCTTCTGGATCAGGGTGATGACAACACTGATGATCACATTGGCGTCATACCGCTTCAGGAAGAAAAAGTCCATACTTTTATTATCCAGAACAACGGGGACACCCCGGTTGATCTTATGGGCATTCACCACGATATCACTCTGGGAAGCCTGCCGGAAAATCTTGACCAGTTCCACAACCGGGAATTTTTCAGAACGGATGATATCTTTGAGTACACTTCCGGGCCCTACACTTGGAAGCTGGTTCACATCCCCGACCAGAATCAGCCGGGTGCCCGGCGTAATGGCCGAGAGCAGTGCGTGCATAAGAAAAATGTCCACCATGGACATCTCGTCAATAATAACAACATCCGCCTCCAGCGGATTCTGGGCATTGCGCTCAAAGTGGATGCTGGCAGAGGAGTCATCCGGCATTCCGCTGAGTTCTAAAAGCCGGTGGATAGTTCTGGCCTCATAGCCTGTGGTCTCTGTCATACGCTTTGCGGCTCTTCCCGTGGGAGCGGCAAGACAGATGTCCACGCCTTCCAGCTCATAGTAACGGATGATCGCATTGATGGTGGTTGTCTTTCCTGTACCGGGGCCACCGGTGATAACCAGCAGGCCGTTTTTCACAGCCTCTACGACTGCCTGGCGCTGCTTCTCATCCAGCTCTACATTTCCGCTTTTCTCAAGGCGAACAAGCTGTGCTTCCATCCTCTCCTCATCCACGGTATCCTCTAAGGCCAGTTCTTTTAACATCTGTGCCACATGCAGCTCCAGCTGGTAATACTGGCTGGCATAGATGACCGGTTCCGTCTGTGCCCCTTCCCTGAGCGCAACCTCTTTTACTACAATCTTTCTGTCTATAGCCAGATCCATAATATGTTTTTCCATATAAGCGGCTGCAACGCCCAAAAGGGCAGATGCCCGTTCCAGCAGAATGCGCTGTGGAAGGAACACATGCCCCTCTGCAGTTGCCTGCAGTAATATGTATAGAAGACCGCTTCGGATACGGTAATCGGAGTCTGTATGGATGCCGATCCTGGCAGCGATCTCATCTGCCATCTTAAATCCCACTCCGTCAATATCCTCAGCCATCTTATAGGGATTCTCCCTTAGTATGCCGTACATTTCGTGTCCATACTGATTGAATATCTTAGCTCCCAGTGAAAGGGAAATGCCGTATTGCTGAAGAAACATCATGGCTTTCCGCATATCCGCCTTCTCAGACACCTGAGCAGCGATCTCCCGGGCCTTCTTCTCACTGATGCCCTTGATTTCTGCCAGCCGCTCCGGCTCCTCCTCCACGATACGCAGAGTGTCGTCCTTGAAACGCCTGACAATCCTGGCGGCAAGAGCCGCTCCGATCCCTTTGATGGCACCGGAACCCAGGTATCGTTCCATGGCCATGGAATCCTGGGGCACAACGGTCTCATAGGAGGTGACGGAGAACTGCCTGCCGTAGGACGGGTGTTCTGTGTAATGTCCATAGGCTTTGATGGTTTCTCCTTCACTTAGATACTGAAAACTGCCCACACAGGTCAGCTCTTCCTCCTCAGCAATCACAACCATAACTGTGTACCCGTTATCCTCATTCCGGAAGATAATATGGTCCACATATCCTTCTATGGTTTCTTCCATAACTTACCTCATTTGTTTTATTTCCCGTTTATCTTGCTCATAAGCTCCATGTACTGGCCTGTGCCGATGGCTACAGCCATAGCAGGCTCTTCTGCCACCACGGTGTTGATGCCTGTCTCTTCCTCGATCAGCGTCTCCAGCCCACCCAAAAGTGCACCGCCGCCGGTGAGGACAATACCCCTGTCAGCCACATCTGCTGCCAGTTCCGGAGGAGTTTTTTCCAGAATTCCATGTATGGTCTCCATAATTTGTACCGTTGCGTCCTTTAAAGCCTCTCTGATCTCCTCGGAGGTGAGGGTTATGCTTTTGGGAAGCCCCGTGATCGTATCACGTCCCTTCACATCCATAGTCTTCGGCTGCGGATGGGGATAAACGGTTCCTATCTGGATCTTCGCATCCTCTGCGGAGCGCTCGCCGATCATCAGATTGTGCTTCTTCCTTACATAACGCATGATAGCCTCATCGAAATTATCGCCTGCCACTTTAATGGAAGTGGATACTACTGTCCCGCCAAGGGAGATCACCGCCACATCTGTGGTACCGCCGCCGATATCCACGATCATGTTGCCAAAGGGCCTTGTGATATCAATACCTGCCCCGATAGCCGCAGCAATCGGCTCCTCGATGATGTTCACTTCTCTGGCGCCTGCCTGGTACGTGGCTTCCTCCACAGCTTTCTTCTCCACCTCTGTCACACCGCTGGGTACGCAGATGCTGATGCGGGGTTTTCGGAAAGCTTTCTTGCCCATGGCTTTGGAGATGAAGTATTTGAGCATTTTCTCTGTCACCTCATAGTCAGAGATAACACCCTGGCGCAGGGGGCGCACCGCCACAATGTTGCCGGGTGTTCTGCCGATCATCTGCCTTGCCTCTTCTCCTACTGCTCTTATTTTATTATTATCTTTATCGTATGCAACTACGGATGGTTCTTTCAGTACAATGCCTTTTCCTTTTGCGTAAACCAGTATACTGGCCGTTCCCAGGTCGATTCCAATATCTGTCGCTGCCATAGAATACCCCTTTCTATATTTGGATATCAGTGTTCTGCCCGGGATGTCTGTCCCGGGCCCACCGATATTCTTCATTATACCCAACTTGTCCCGAAATGAAAAGGGGCAATCAATTCAAATATTTTGACACGTAACGACCTGTGTAGGAGACAGGATTCGCCGCCACCTCCTCCGGTGTACCGGAAGCTATCACGGTTCCCCCTTTATCGCCGCCTTCCGGGCCGATATCTATGATATAATCCGCAGTTTTTATCACATCCAGGTTGTGCTCGATGACAACCACTGTATTCCCGCCCTCTGCCAGACGCCGGAGGATCTCAATAAGCTTGTGCACATCCGCAAAATGCAGACCTGTGGTAGGCTCATCCAGAATATAGATGGTCTTTCCTGTACTTCTCTTGCTCAGTTCTGTTGCCAGCTTGATCCTCTGCGCCTCACCTCCGGACAGTTCCGTGGAAGGCTGGCCCAGGCGGATATAGGAAAGCCCCACATCGTAAAGCGTCTGGATCTTCCTCTTGATAGACGGAAGGTGTTCAAAGAATGTGAGCGCCTCCTCCACCGTCATGTTCAGCACATCGTAAATGCTTTTCCCTTTATATTTCACTTCCAGAGTCTCTCTGTTGTAACGTTTTCCCTGGCAGACTTCACAGGGAACATACACATCGGAAAGGAAATGCATCTCAATTTTCAAAATACCGTCACCACTGCAGGCCTCACACCTGCCGCCTTTTACATTAAAGCTGAATCTTCCCTTTTTATAGCCTCTGGCTTTTGCGTCCGCGGTGGTTGCAAAAAGGTCGCGGATCTGGTCAAATACACCGGTGTAGGTTGCGGGATTGGAACGCGGCGTTCTTCCGATGGGTGACTGGTCAATATCAATAACTTTGTCAAGCTGCTCCACCCCTTCAATGCATTTATGTTTTCCCGGAATGACTCTGGCCCGGTTCAGTTTCCTTGCCAGGCTCTTATATAGGATTTCGTTGATCAGAGAACTTTTGCCGGAACCGGAAACACCGGTCACGCAGGTCATGACACCTAAAGGAATTTTTACGTCTATATTTTTCAGGTTGTTTTCAGAAGCGCCCCGTATGGTCAGAAAGCCGTTGGGTTTTCTTCTCTCCTCAGGTACCGGAATCTTCATAGCCCCGCTTAAATACTGGCCCGTAATGGAGTTTTTATTTTTCATCAGATCTTCCGCTGTACCGATTGCCACAAGCTGGCCTCCGTGCTCTCCTGCGCCGGGACCGATATCCACAATGCAGTCTGCCTCCCGCATGGTATCTTCATCATGCTCTACCACGATCAGAGTGTTTCCCAGATCCCTCAGGTGCTTCAAAGTGGCAAGGAGTTTATCGTTATCCCTCTGATGCAGACCGATACTTGGCTCATCCAGAATATAGGCAACCCCCACAAGGCCGGAACCGATCTGAGTTGCCAGACGTATCCTCTGTGCTTCACCACCCGACAAAGTGCCTGTTGCACGGGACAGAGTCAGATATTCCAGCCCTACATTCATCAAAAATCCCACTCTGGCACGAATCTCTTTTAAAACCTGCTCACCGATCATCTGCTGGGTGGAGGTGAGCTGCAGTTCGTTCAAAAATACCTGCAGCGCGCGGATGGACATGGATGTAACCTCATGTATATTTTTATCCCCGACTGTCACTGCCAGAGCTTCTTTTTTCAGACGCTGGCCTTTACAGGTCGGGCAGGGGGTAATACGCATAAAGGATTCGTACTCCTGCTTGCTGGACTCCGAACCGGTCTCCCTGTAGCGGCGCTCCACGTTTTTCACAAGTCCCTCAAAGGCCACATCATAAATACCTTCTCCCCGCTGCCCCTTATAGTGGACCTTTATCTCTTTTCCGTGGGTCCCGTTTATGATCACGTCCTTTATCTTATCCGGATATTCCTCAAAAGGCGTATTCAGGTCAAAGTGATATTCCTCCGCAAGGGCATCCAGAATCGCTCTTGTAAAGCTGCCTTTATCTGTGCAGGACTGCCAGCCCAGCACCACAATAGCGCCCTGGGCAATACTCAGACTCTGATCCGGTATCATCAGATCCACATCGAATTCCATCTTATAACCCAGACCGAAACAGGCAGGGCAGGCACCAAAGGGATTATTAAAGGAAAAAATCCTCGGCTCAATCTCATCAATACTGATACCGCAGTCAGGGCAGGAAAAGCTCTGGCTGAAATTTATCTGGTTTCCATCCATAGTATCCACAATGAGAAGGCCGTCAGCCAGATTCAGCACATTCTCAATAGAATCCGTGAGTCGCTTTTCAATCCCTTCTTTCACCACAAGGCGGTCCACAACGATCTCAATATTGTGCTTAATATTCTTATCCAGCTTGATCTCCTCACTGAGTTCATAGAGATTGCCGTCAATCTGCACGCGCACATAACCGCTCCGCTTTGCCTGCTCCAGAAGCTTGGCGTGAGTCCCCTTCCTTCCTCTCACCACAGGTGCCAGAAGCTGAAGCTTGGTCCGCTCCGGCAGACCCATGATATGGTCAACCATCTGGTCAACCGTCTGCTTTTTGATCTCTTTTCCGCATTTCGGACAGTGCGGGATACCGATTCTGGCATAGAGCAGCCTGAAATAGTCATATATCTCCGTAACGGTGCCAACCGTGGAACGGGGGTTCCTGTTGGTGGATTTCTGGTCAATAGAAATAGCCGGAGAAAGTCCCTCAATACTCTCCACATCCGGTTTTTCCATCTGTCCCAGGAACTGTCTGGCATAGGAAGACAGGGATTCCATATATCTCCTCTGTCCTTCCGCATATATCGTATCAAATGCAAGAGAACTCTTCCCGGAACCACTCAGCCCGGTAAGCACCACCAGCTCATTTCGTGGAATATCCACATCCAGATTCTTCAGATTATTCTCATTTGCTCCGCGTATTTTGATAAATTGGTTGTCATGTTTTCTTACTGCCATTTTTATCTCCTTATTCGTGATCAGCGCAACAGTTTCTATCAGATTCTCATCCCCCAACACAGCGTCATACCCACTGCACGTGAGACCGAAAGCTGCCAATTTCAGGGAATGTATGTTTGTTTTTATGCTACCTGCCATTATATCATATGCATTATACATTTGCAAACATATGTTCAGACAGATTTATTGTAATGGCAGAGTAGACGGGATGTCGGAGGAGTCTGCGGGGCTCCTTTGGCAGCCCTGTTTTTCTCTACCGGAAGAGAAAAATACAAAGCCGAATTGTAACGGTCACATCCGGCAGAATAACCCCTATGGCTCAGAGAACGTCAGAAAGGAAATAGGAGGGGGCCGGGAGAGGGAAATGCCTGTGAGCGATGTCTTAGTGGAGCGCCGCGGAGATCCACCTGCCCCAGTTACTTAATGAAGAGGCCCTTGCCGATGAATTTAGTAAATGGGAGCAGGTTAGCTCCGTGGCAGCGGAACGCTTCGCTCACAGGCATTTCCCTCTCCCGGCCCCCTCCTATTTCCTTTCGTCCGCCCTCATCCCCCAAATAAAAAAACCGTTACAAAAAAGGCCCCCGCTACCCGCGGCAAGCCTTTTTACATTTACATCACACAGACGCATGCTGAATATAGGTTCTGCACTCCTTCTTATTTTTATTCTGATGCTCAGAACAGATATACTGCATAATATCCCGTCTCGTCACAATACCTATAAAATTCTTCTGGTCATCAATAACCGGTACAAAATTCTGCCGCATAGCCTTGTCCAGCAGATCTTCCATATCCGAGTCCACACGCACCGGCGTATAATTTGCCCGCCGCTTGAACGCAGTGATCGGAATTTCCTCCGCAGCCTTTAAATTCAGGTCGCCGCGGCTTTTCAGCCCCCAGAGTAAGTCTCCTTCTGTAATCGTCCCCACATATTTTCCATTCTCCCCGATAATCGGAATACATGAATACCGGTGATATTCCATCTTTTCCAAGACCTGCCTTAAACTGAAGGTGTCATAGATATAGGCCACATCACTCTTCGGAGTGAGAAAAAATAAAATATTCATTATACCCTCCCACACTGTCATACAAAACGGCCGTTATTACCTGCCATTTCAACATATATTTCCTTTCTTTATTCTGACACATTCTATATTAATTTTCCAGAGATAAACTGTAAAACTTTATTAAATTTCTATAACCTGTGTTCACAAACTCCCGCGCCTGACTTATCAGTCAAAGAGAAATTCCGAGAGGACAGCATTGCTTAAAAGTACCCCTTCTTTTGAGAGATACAGCCTGTCCTTTTTTTCCAGCAGCATTCCGTTTAACAGAAGCTTATCCAGCGCTTTTTCATATACCAGTTCAATATCCCGGCCAAAGACCCGGCGAAATTCTTTTTTTGAGATTCCCCTTGTCTTGCGAAGCCCTAAAAACATGAATTCCTCCATCTGCTGAGGCTCCTCCAAAAACTGTACGTCTGTGCGCATGGTTTTCGGTTCCCCGCATTTTTCCAGATATGTTTTCATATCCCCGGTATTGCTCATGCGGATGTTCCTGACCATGGAGGCAGCGCCCAGGCCAAGGCCCAGATAATCACCGCGCTCCCAGTATTTCAGATTATGGCGGCACTCCCTGCCCTCTTTCGCATAATTGGAAATCTCATACTGGCGGAATCCGTACGCTGCAAGCACCTCTGCGGTCACTTCGTAGATAGCCCTGCTTGTCTCCTCATCGGGAAGAAGCTCCGGATGTCCGGCATACTTCTCATAAAAGGGTGTACCCTCTTCCAAAATGAGCTGGTATACGGAAATATGTTCCGGGGAAAGCTCTGCGGTTGTTTCCAGCTCCTCTCTCCAGGACGCTTCTGTCTGTCCCGGCAGGGAGGAGATCAAATCCACATTGATGTTCTGAAACCCTGCTTCTCTTGCCAGATGATAGCTCTCCAGAAACGCCTCGTAGGTATGAATCCTGCCCAGCAGCTTCAGATTACTGTCCCTGACAGACTGCAGCCCCATACTCAGGCGGTTGATACCACAGTTTTTATAGGTCTGCAGTTTCTCTGGGGTCACAGTGCCCGGATTCATCTCCATGGAGATCTCCGGCATTCTTTCTATATCAAAGGTGTCCCTTACTGCCTGAAAAATCCGCTCTGTCTGAGGCGCTTCCAGACAGGAAGGGGTGCCTCCTCCCACAAAAACCGTGGAAACCCTGTAACCTTTTGCAAAATCCCCGTAGCTTCGGATTTCTTTTTCCAAAGCCTGTACATACGCTTCTTTCTCCTCCCCGGTTCCCGATGCGGATAAAAAATCACAGTATCCGCATTTTTGTATACAGAAAGGGATGTGAAGATACAGCCCCAAATCTTTTTTCATCTTGTCTTCTCCTGTATTTCTGAAAATTCT